>NZ_JAXCWE010000050.1:0-296 GCF_034045265.1 Pedobacter sp. CFBP9032
CAATCCGTATTACATAAATTTATAAGCCCACACGAGCTTTCCCTATTATAATTACTAGCGGCTTTTTAGCACTATTGCATTGAATAGCAGACTAGAAATCTGCAGTTATATAGATCGGGATAGAAAACCCGACCAACTTAGGTATACGAGATAGTTAGTTGGGATTTATAATCCCGACTGATCTAATTACGGATTTTCAATCCGTATTACATAAATTTATAAGCCCACACGAGCTTTCCCTATTATAATTACTAGCGGCTTTTTAGCACTATTGCATTGAATAGCAGACTAGAAAT
>NZ_JAXCWE010000051.1:0-291 GCF_034045265.1 Pedobacter sp. CFBP9032
TTTTTGTTTTAACAATGTTGTTTTCGTGCAAAGACAGCAAATCATTAGATGGAATTTACGAATATGTTCAGAATAAAGAAAACAACAACAATAATTATGAAAGCGGATGTTCTATAGTAGGTTTTCTTGAATTAAAAGATGGATATTACTACAATGGTATAACTAAATCAACGTTGAGATTTCCATTTAAAGTTGAAAATGATAAAATTTTAATAGATAACCCAGATGGTGGACAGTTAATTATTGATATAATTGATGAGAATACAATTGGTTTTATGGGGTGTTTGTTTC
>NZ_JAXCWE010000052.1:0-290 GCF_034045265.1 Pedobacter sp. CFBP9032
TTATGGGCAGGCTAGACAGGCAAAAGCAGGAGACTTGGTTCCTCTAACAACTAAGTCTGAAATTGGTAAAACAGAACCGACTGCATTAGCTGCTCTTTCGGCAAAAGGGGTTTCTTATCCATTTGCAGATAAATATATTTTAATTCCATCTGAAATTACAGAAATCAATACGGCTATTGATGCTTATAATGTGACAATTAAAGCAGCAGCAGCTTCAAAAGGATATGCTTTTGTTGATGCAAATAAGAAAATGAATGAGCTTGGATCTCAGTCAGGAGTTTCTTGGGATG
>NZ_JAXCWE010000053.1:0-282 GCF_034045265.1 Pedobacter sp. CFBP9032
CCCACTAATGGATACTGATATAATAAACAGTAATTCTGCAATTATAGTGGGGCATAATGGAAGGATTCTAAAAACGAACAATAAAGGGGCCTCTTGGGAATATCAATCTTTAAGAAATGATGGAAGAGAATTCATTACTTCAGTTGATTTCATAAATGATAATACAGGATATATTGTTGGTACTAATGAAGCTGTAAACGAGATTTTCATTTACAAAACAACAGATGGTGGTAATAAGTGGATAAAATTACCTTCCAATATAAATAATGTACAAGATTCTTT
>NZ_JAXCWE010000054.1:0-269 GCF_034045265.1 Pedobacter sp. CFBP9032
AACATTCACTCATTCAAAATTCTCTCACTTTATCATTTTATTTAATTAGAGAAGGATTGAATTAGAGAATGAAACAATCGCCTTTAACATTCACTCACTTAAAATTCTCTCACTTTATCATTTTATTTAATTAGAGAAGGATTGAATTAGAGAATGTGGCTATCGCCTCTAACATTCACTCATTCAAAATTCTCTCACTTTATCATTTTATTTAATTAGAGAAGGATTGAATTAGAGAATGAAACAATCGCCTTTAACATTCACTCACT
>NZ_JAXCWE010000055.1:0-267 GCF_034045265.1 Pedobacter sp. CFBP9032
ACTTTGTATCATAATTGATGCTAAAATCCATTTCTTGAAGATGGACTTTATTTCAGGGAATATTCTTTAGCCTAAAGTTATAATAAAACTTGGTTTCTGTAAAATTTTTTTCCCGCTTTTATCTTGATCTGGATGAATAGATATTTTACCATTTTTCATTAATAGTTGTAGATCTATGCCTATTTGGATTTGAATTTAGTTTTTGGTTTGAGGAAAAACAGTAATTGAAGTTTAGTATCTTTACAGTTAAATAAATATAATGACTTT
>NZ_JAXCWE010000056.1:0-267 GCF_034045265.1 Pedobacter sp. CFBP9032
GACTCGGTAGCTCAGCTGGTAGAGCAATACACTTTTAATGTATGGGTCCTGGGTTCGAATCCCAGCCGGGTCACTAGCGAAAAATTACTAGATTTTTGTAATTTTGTTGCCTGTGTGGTGAAATTGGTAGACACGCCATCTTGAGGGGGTGGTTTCCTAAGGATGTGCTGGTTCGAATCCAGTCACAGGCACAGTAGAAAAAAATATTTAATTAATAGTTGATATTTTATAAAATAAATTTTATATTTGTCCTCGTTAATTTAATGT
>NZ_JAXCWE010000057.1:0-263 GCF_034045265.1 Pedobacter sp. CFBP9032
TCGGTTTGCGGTACGGGTTTTTATAACCTGAAGCTTAGCGGTTTTTCTTGGAAGTCTGATTACCTGCGCTATCCACTTAGCCGAAGCCTTGCGGTACTATCAGCGTTCAGCATCGTTGGCGGATTTGCCTACCATCGATATACCTACAGCCTTTAACGATCTATTCCGTCAGATCGCGGCAGTGTCACTACTCCGTCCCCACATCGCAGTTATAAAAAGTACTGGAATATTAACCAGCTGTCCATCGAATTTCCCCTTCGGGT
>NZ_JAXCWE010000058.1:0-262 GCF_034045265.1 Pedobacter sp. CFBP9032
TTTCATTTTTGAGTATCTTTGAGATATAACACAACCCATAAAACCATAAAATAACCATAAATACTGTTGTGAATTGCTTTCATTTTTGAGTATCTTTGAGATATAACACAACATTTACTATCTTCAATTGATGATGAATTTTGTTGTGAATTGCTTTCATTTTTGAGTATCTTTGAGATATAACACAACTTCGAAAAACATGGGATTGTTCAAAATGTGGTTGTGAATTGCTTTCATTTTTGAGTATCTTTGAGATATAACA
>NZ_JAXCWE010000059.1:0-260 GCF_034045265.1 Pedobacter sp. CFBP9032
TAACTTCCTCTTTGACGTTATTCAAAAAATATTCATCTGGCGGATAAAAACTTCCGGCAAACATAAAATCCTGCCAAACCAAAATACCGTTTTCGTCGCAGGCTTTGTAAAATTCGTCATCTTCATAAATTCCGCCACCCCAAACACGAATCATATTCATGTTGGCATCTTTACAATCTTTGATGAGTTTTTGATATGTTTCTTTGGTAATTCTCGGCGTAAAACTGCCAGATGGAATCCAGTTCGTTCCTTTTGCATTC
>NZ_JAXCWE010000006.1:0-372579 GCF_034045265.1 Pedobacter sp. CFBP9032
CTTATAAACGAAAAAATAGCAGCCGGAATGAACCAACTGCTATTTAAATCGTAATTTTATTTAATTATTAATCCTGTATCAAATTTTCAGGACTAGTCATATTTTGAATGCTCCTTGAGCCACAGACCCGTGGGGTACCCAGCACAAAAGTTACTTTATATATCTATTTATTAAAGGCCGTCATGGTATGCGCCGGGCCAATTGTGACATAACTTTTAATCAGCTCAACGCTTTTATCTATTAGTGCAGGAAGTTCCGGTTGTTCATCTTTATCAAACAACCCTAATACAAAATCTATTTGTCTTCCTTTTGGATAATCACTTCCGATTCCGAAACGCAACCGGGCATAGTTTTGTCCACCACAAACTTCTTCTATACTCTTTAAACCATTGTGGCCTGCACTTGATCCCTGAAGTTTCAAACGCAGTTTACCCAATGGCAGCGCCAGGTCATCAACTACTACTAAAACATTTTCAGGGGCAATCTTTAACTCCTTCATCCAATAGTTTACGGCTTTACCACTCAGGTTCATAAATGTGGTTGGTTTAATTACATGAAGTTTTTTTCCTTTAAAACTTACTTCAGCATAATAAGCCAAACGAATATTGTCAAAACTCCCACCTAAGCCTTTCACCAGTTCATCAGCAATGTCGAACCCGATATTATGTCTGGTATGCGCATAATCCGGACCAATATTCCCCAAGCCAACTATAAGATATTTCATAGCCGCAAAGGTAGAAAAAAAGGTTGAGGGCGGAAAGGGAGAGGTTAGAAAGCGGAAAGGTTAAAGCAGAAAGATTAAAGCGGAAAGGTAAAAGCTTAAAGACCAAAGCAAAAAGCGGACAGGCTAAAGACCAAAGCGAGAAGTTTATAAGGTGTGATGCTAAAACGAAAAAGGTCAGGCGATAAACGAATTACGCGCGTAAAAAATAATTCAGCATGGCGGTTAGCTTAAAAACAAAAAAGCGGTACAAAATTGCTTTTGCACCGCTTAATTTGTGAAATCACATTAATCTGTGATTCTTGTACTATTTTTTACCTTTAGCAGCTTCAGTTTCTGCTTGTTTTAATGCTCTAGACATTGCAACAGAGACGATTGTATCTTCAGGAGTGTTTGTGATGGCATAACCTTCAACTTTAAGGTCGCGAACACGGAATAAACTACCTACTTCTAATTTCTCTAAGCTTACTTCTACGTTTTGAGGCATGTTAGCTGGTAACGCCTTGATACGTAACTTACGTAATTTCTGGATTAATTTACCCCCCATTTTAACACCTGGAGAAGTTCCAACTAATTTAACCGGAATCTCCATAACGATTTCTTTTTCATCAAATAACTGAAGAAAATCGATGTGCATTAACACGTCAGTAAGTGGGTGAAATTGAGTGTCTTTAACAATTGCTTTAGTTTTAGCACCATTAACATCAATTTCCACAAAATTTACTTCCGGGGTATAAATAACATCTCTTAAATCAGCAATAACTACAGCTAAGTGTTGTTGCTCTTTTCCACCATACAATACCGCCGGAACCTTACCTTCGTAACGAAGTTCCTTGGCATCGCGTTTCCCTACGTTCTCTCTTGGAGAACCGCTAATTGCGATTGTTTTCATTTTATTTATATTTATTTATTTATTAGTATTTAGTATCAAGTACTTAGTATTAAGCATCTAGTATTAAGTATCTAGAACTTAGTATTAAGTATCAAGTATTTGGTGTTTAGACCTTAAAGCCTATACCTTCCATCACAATTATACTCTAAACAAGTCGCTAATTGAGCCGTGTTCGTTTACATTGGCAATTGCCCTTGCAAATAAACTAGCTGTACTTAGCACTCTAATTTTTTCACTTTCCATTCTCAATGGAATGGTATCTGTAACGATCAACTCTGTTAATACTGAGTTTTCTACTGTTTCTATGGCTTTGCCAGATAATACAGCATGCGTACAAACAGCTCTTACACTTGCAGCACCATTCTCCATAATTAAAGCTGCCGCTTTAGATAAGGTTCCTGCGGTATCACAGATATCATCTATTAATACTACATCTTGTCCGGTTACATCACCAATAATCGACATTGATTCGATTTCATTGGCACGTTTACGGCGTTTATCACAGATAATTACTTCGGCATTGAAAAACTTTGCAAAAGTACGCGCTCTATATGAGCCACCCATATCTGGTGATGCAATGGTAAGGTTTGGTAGATTTAAGCTTTTAATATAGGGTACAAAAATAACCGACCCATCTAAGTGATCTACCGGAATATCAAAGAAACCCTGAATCTGAGCCGCATGCAAATCCATGGTCATAATGCGGTGAATACCTGCAGATTTTAACAGGTTTGCTACCAATTTAGCTCCGATTGCTACACGAGGTTTATCTTTTCTATCCTGACGGGCCAAACCATAATAAGGAACAACTGCTGTAATATAATGTGCCGATGCTCTTTTAGCCGCATCAACCATTAACAAAAGCTCCATTAAGTTATCGCTTGGCTGGCAAGTAGATTGGATTAAGAAAACATCGCAGCCGCGGATTGATTCGTCAAAAGAAGGCTGGAATTCTCCATCGCTAAATTTGTGGATTGTAACATCACCAAGTGCCTTGCCGTAACTTTCAGCAATTTTTAGCGATAATCCTCTAGAACCTGTTCCGGAAAATAATTTTACCGGGTTAAACTGCAATGGCATAATCCGTGTAGTTTACGGTTAAAAAAAATCGGATCATGTTATTTAAAAACACGATCCGATGATAAATTTGTTGTCCGACCTGGATTCGAACCAAGACAAACAGTACCAAAAACTGTCGTACTACCCTTATACTATCGGACAAACTTTCTCGAGGTAACCCCTCGAAAGGGAATGCAAATGTAGGAAGCTTATTTGAAATATGCAAGAGTGATTTTAAAATATTTTTAATTTCTTTCCCGCTCTTCCTTTTTGCATTGCAAAGATAAAAAAATCATCATATGGTATGCAACATTTTATTTTTTTCTACGACATTTTTAGTCAAGAACCACTTAAATCATTTATTATCAAAGACTAAATTTTCACTATGAATTATCCGAAGATCAACACTATTGGCGGTTGGCTATGTTTTATCATCGCTGCATCTACCTATATCCTCACTTTAGATCAATCCGTAAGCTTCTGGGATTGTGGCGAATTTATTGCTTCGGCATATAGACTAGAGGTTGTTCACCAACCTGGTGCCCCAATGGTTTCGATGATTCAGCGGTTATTTTCTACACTTGCTCTTGGCGATAAAACCAAGGTTGCTTATTTCATTAATATCTCTTCCGCACTGGCAAGCGCCGGAACCATCATGTTCTTATTCTGGACAATTACCGCTTTAGCTAAAAAGACAATCTCTAAAAACAATGAAACCCTCACGAATCAGCACATCATTAGCATTATTGGTGCGGGCGTAGTTGGCGCATTGGCTTATGCTTTTTCTGATAGCTTTTGGTTTTCTGCCGTAGAAGCTGAAGTTTATGCGCTTTCTTCTCTTTGCACCGCTGTAGTGTTCTGGGGAATCTTAAAGTGGGAAGCACTGGCTGATGAACCACGATCAGATCGCTGGCTCCTGTTTGTGGCTTACATCATGGGGATTTCCATCGGCATCCACATTTTAAACCTTTTGGCTATTCCAGCAATCATTTTTGTTTATTATTTTAAGAAAGTAACCTCACCAACTTGGAAGGGCATTCTGAAAGCCTTCATCATTTCGATTATGGCGTTAGCTGTTGTGCAGTTTGGTATCATCCAATACCTCGTTTCCATTGCCGCAAACTTCGATTATTTCTTCGTAAACACGTTAGGCTTTGGATTTGGAACAGGCATCATCTGCTTCGCCATCTTATTTATTTCGGGGATAGTCTACGGCATCCGGTATTCAATCCTCCAAAACAAAAGACTACTTCATCTGATCATGCTATTTACAGTTTTGCTTGTTTTTGGCTATAGTTCATTTGCTTTACTCATCATCAGGGCACAAGCAAAACCGAATCTCAACAATTATAATGTAGATAATGTATATTCTTTTTCCAGGTATGTTGGCAGAGATCAATATGGCGACCGCCCTTTGTTATTTGGAGAGAACTACAATTCGCAAAAAATTGATATTAAAGAAACGGGAGAAATTCTCCGCAAAGGTAAAAGGAAGTACGAGTTGGCAGGCAAAAAGTCCGCTTATGTTTTTGCAGATAAAACGCCTTTACCAAGAATGTATAGTGATAAACCTGAACACATCAGGTTCTACAAAAATTACATGGGCTTTGGTGATCAACATCAGCCATCGCTCACTGATAACTTAAAATATCTATTTTCCTTTCAGGCCGGGCAAATGTATGTACGCTATTTTATGTGGAATTTTGTGGGCAGGCAAGACAATGAAGATGGACAACACGGCGGAACTGACGGCACCTGGCTAAGTGGAATAAAACCCATTGATGCCCTTCGCTTAGGGGATCAAAACAATCTTCCTCCTTCTATTATCCAAAACAAAGCTTATAATCGCTTTTTCTTTTTGCCCCTCATTATTGGATTAATCGGAGCGGTTTGGCATTTCAAAAGAAATCAAAAAGATGCGGGCATTATTGGTTTGCTCTTTGTTTTTACAGGTATCGCAATTGTAGTTTACCTAAATTCCGTTCCGGTAGAGCCGCGAGAAAGGGATTATGCTTACGTTGGCTCCTTTTATGCTTTCGCTATTTGGATCGGTTTAGGTGTTTTTGGCTTAAAGGAATATATTTTCACCAAGTTCACACCCAAACATGCTGGTATTTTTGCATCAGTCCTGGCCTTATTTGCCGCGCCAATAATTATGGCTCAGCAAGGCTGGGATGATCATAAACGTTCGGATAGCCATGTTGCCAGAGATATGTCTATCAATTACCTGAAGGCCTGCGCGCCAAACGCTATCTTGTTTACCTATGGTGATAATGATACTTACCCGGTTTGGTATGCCCAGGAAGTAGAAAATATACGTCCGGATGTGCGGGTAGTCAACTTAAGCTTATTTACTGCCGATTGGTACATTGATGGCATGCGAAGAAAGCAAAATCAATCGTCTCCTCTTCCTATTACCATGAAACCCGAACAATACGTAGAAGGCACAAGGGATATCATGTACTTTCAGGATTACAAAATCGCACAGCATGTGGAACTGCAGCAGATTTTGGATGTCCTTCTTTCAGATAATGACGAAGATAAAGTGACCATGAGTGACGGATCAAAGTATAATATTTTACCTACGAAGAATCTTAAATTAACGGTAAATCCTCAGCAAGTGCTCGATACCGGAACGGTACCTAAGGAAGACGCGGGAAAAATTGCGGATAGCATCCAGTGGACCTTCAACCAGGAATATGTAACCAAAGGAACATTGGCCTTATTCGATATTTTGACGCATAATAATTGGAAGCGGCCTATCTACTTTACCGGAGCTATGCCAACGGAACAATATCTGGGGCTGGACAAATACCTTTACACAGAAGGGCTAAACAGAAGATTGCTACCACTTAAACCGAACCCTATACTGGATGAATCAGAGCCTGTAAACCTAAAACCGATGTACAATAACCTGATCAGCACCTACGGTTTTGGGAATATTAAGCAGGCAAAACATCTGGCTCGTCAATCTGCAGATGATGTCGCCATGTTTTCGAATATGTTTGCCAGTTTATTAAGTGGATTGGTAAATGAAAAAGATATCATTAAAAGCAAAAAAGTGGCCGACAAGTTTTTTGAGGTAATTCCTGATCAGTTTTACACGTCCAGACAAGCAATGAGTACTTTTTATTTCACCGAGGGTTTATATCGCATAAACGACTTCAGGCGTGCGAATGAATTAATTATTAAATCAGCAGATTATTTTGATAAAGAACTGATTCATTTAGCGGATGTTTCCGAAAGTAAGGGTTATCTGACATCTGAACAAAATGTAAGGATGTACATGAGCGTGATGAGCCAGATGATTAAACTGACTGAAACCTTTAAGCAAAGAGAACTGAGCAAGAAAATCGAAACTCAATATATGATTCTTTTAAATCGCTTTTCACCTTTTGTGGCTGGATAGTGAATGAACATTTAAATTTCAACCTATAAGCAGCGACTAATTTCTGTTTATAGGTTTTGCTGTTTGAATACGGTTTTGAACACTATAATTAAGCGTGAGTAATAACTTAATATGGTTAAGATTTGTTAAATCAATCCAAAAATTTACCAGTTTTATCGTCTAGAATAGTTAATTTCGGCTGCATTTTTATGTAAAACAATTTTTAATATCATTAAAAGAACCAATGAATTATTCTAAAGTCAATAATATAGTCGGCTGGATCTGCTTTCTAATTGCAACAATAACTTACGTTTTAACTCTTGAGCCTTCTGCAAGCTTCTGGGATTGTGGCGAATTTATAGCTTCAGCATTCAGAATGCAGGTTGTTCACCAACCAGGTGCGCCATTATTTTTAATGCTTCAACGCTTTTTCTCCATTTTCGCCTTTGGCGACGTGACGAAAATTGCTTACTGGATGAACGTTGGCTCGGCAGTATCAAGTGGTGCCACCATCCTATTCCTGTTCTGGACCATCACTGCTTTGGCGAAGAAAACATTGGTAAAAGCTGGCGAGGAAGTTTCTAAAAGCGACTTAATCAGTATTATTGGTGCAGGTGCCGTAGGTGCCTTGGCTTATACGTTTTCTGATAGTTTCTGGTTTTCTGCAGTAGAATCTGAAGTTTATGCACAATCTTCCTTATTTACTGCGATTGTATTCTGGGCAATTTTGAAATGGGAATCTCATGCAGATGAACCGAGAGCAGACCGTTGGTTATTGTTTATTGCCTATATTATGGGTTTATCAATCGGAATCCATTTATTAA
The DNA here is from genome assembly GCF_034045265.1 of Pedobacter sp. CFBP9032. Classification (NCBI taxonomy): domain Bacteria; kingdom Pseudomonadati; phylum Bacteroidota; class Sphingobacteriia; order Sphingobacteriales; family Sphingobacteriaceae; genus Pedobacter; species Pedobacter sp. CFBP9032. The sequence goes on from NZ_JAXCWE010000006.1 coordinate 6,885, forward strand.
ACTTATTAACGATTCCTGCCATTGCCTTCATTTATTATTTCAAAAGAACTGGCAAAGCTACTACAGCAGGCATTATGAAAACCCTTGGTGCTGGGATCTTAATTTTGGCGGTGATCCAATATGGTATTATTCAGTACCTGGTATCTTTTGGTGCTTACTTCGATTTATTTTTCGTAAATACTTTAGGCCTCGGTTTCGGAACTGGTGTGCTCTTTTTCGCCATTATTGTAATTGGCCTATTAGTTTGGGGGATCAGATATTCCATCAAACACCAGAAAAAATTATTGAATCTTGGTTTGATTTCTACCGTATTAATTATCTTCGGTTATGCTTCTTTCTCTATGATCATCATCAGGGCTAAAGCAGATCCTAACTTAAATAACAGTGCGCCAAAAGATGCTTTCTCTTTCTTAAGTTACTTAAACCGTGAGCAGTATGGCGATAGGCCTTTAGGTTATGGACCTAACTATAATTCGGAACGTGTGGGCATCAAAGAAGGTGGAAAAACGATCTGGAGAAAAGGTGCTGACAAATACGAAAAAGCTGGCACAAAGACTGATTATGAATATAATAACAATACCTTATTACCTCGTATGTACAGCGACGATGCACGCCATGCTTCTTTTTATAAAGAATGGATGCACCTGGATGACGCAAAAAAACCGAATGTAGTAGATAATGTTGGTTTCTTATTCAGTTACCAGATTGGCTACATGTACATGCGTTATTTTGGATGGAACTTTATTGGTCGCCAAAACGACGAACAAGGCCAGGGAAGCGGTTATGAAGGCGAATGGTTAAGCGGAATCAAAGCCTTTGATTCATGGAAAATTGGCGATCAAAGTCATTTGCCACCATCTACAGTAGATAACAAAGCTTACAATCGTTTCTTCTTCCTTCCCTTAATTATTGGTTTATTGGGTGCCATCTGGCATTTTCAACGCAATCAAAAAGATGCAGGTGTAGTTGCCCTATTGTTCTTCTTTACTGGTATTGCGATTGTATTATATTTAAATCAAAAGCCTTTAGAGCCACGCGAGCGTGATTATGCTTATGTAGGATCATTTTATGCCTTTGCGATATGGATCGGACTTGGCGTACTTGCCATTCGAGAGTGGCTCCTCAAGAAGCTAACGCCAACTACCGGTGCTGTTGCGGCAACTGTTCTTGGTTTATTGGTGGCGCCAGTTATTATGGCCGAGCAAGGTTGGGATGATCATGATCGTTCTACGAAAATGGTTGCCCATGATATTGCGCTTGATTATTTAGAATCTTGTGCACCAAATGCAATTTTGTTTACCTATGGTGATAATGACACCTACCCGCTTTGGTATATTCAGGAGGTGGAAAATGTTCGTCCTGATGTACGGATTGTGAATTTAAGTTTATTTGATACAGATTGGTACATTAATGGCTTAAGACAAAAACAAAATCAATCTGAACCATTGCCAATCACCATGAAACCTGAACAATACGTACAGGGAGAACGTGATGTAATGCCGTTTGATGATTATAAAATTGCCGGCAGTGTGGAACTTAAAAACATTGTAGAATTACTCTTATCGAATGATGATAATGATAAAGTTGCGATGCAGGATGGTACGAAATCAAACTTCCTTCCTACTAAAAACTTCAAAATCACCATCGATCCACAACAGGTAATCAGCACAGGGACAGTTTCAGCAGCAGATGCTGCGAAGATTACACCAGAAATGGATTGGACATTTAACAAAGGCTATGTAACCAAAGGCACTTTAGCCATGCTGGATATTCTGGCCCACAATAACTGGAAACGTCCGATTTATTTTGCCTCAACTGTACCTTCTGAACAATATAATGGTCTAGATAAGTATTTGTACAGTGAAGGATTGGCCTTGCGCTTAGTACCGTTTAAAGCCGATACAGCATCAACTGAAGAGCGGGCAGAACAGTTGAATACGCCAGTGCTTTACAAAAATGTAATGACGAAGTTTAAATGGGGTAACATGAAAACGGCTACTTATTTAGATCCCCAGTCTTCTGATGATACCTTTATCTTTACTAATATTTTCAGCAACTTAGCAGGGAGCCTGATTAAAGAAGGTAAAAATGCGGAAGCTAAACAAGTAGTAGACAAATATTACGAGGTAATGCCTCAACGTTTCTTCGGAATTCGTACCGTAGTGGTAAAATACTACATGGCAGAAAATCTTTATAAACTTGGCGAAACAGCAAGGGCAAATGAGATTTTAACTCAATCTGGAGATTATATCAATAAAGAGCTTATCTTCTTAAGCGATATATCACAATCAAAAGGTTCATTAACGGGTTCGCAAAATATTCAAACTGGTTTGTACTATCTTGATAGAATGATCAAAGCAAGTAAAGCTGCCGGACAAGAGAAGGTGAGTACACAACTGGAGAAGATCTTTGCGTCTCTAGAAGCTAAATTCTCTGGTTACTATGGTCAGCAAGGACCTGCACAATAATCCATTTAAAACGATATGAAAGCAGCTGCATTTATTTGTAGCTGCTTTTTTTTTGCATTTGCGTTCGTTTTTATCGAGCGCAATAATAGCTTTAAGATTTTATTATAAAAGGTATATAAAAATTAATTTGTTATATAAGTCGTAAATACGACAAACTACTTACACGCTCGTTTTTAACGAGTGCAATAATAGTTTTACGATTTTATCGTAAAAGGTGCTTAAAGATTAAGTTGGCATATAAGTCGTAAATACGACAAACTATTTACACGCTCGTTAGAAACGAGCGTGAGAAGTGCAGTATAGAATGCTTGCGCTCGTTTTTAACGAGTGCAATAATAGCTTTACGATTTTATCGTAAATAGGCACCTGAAGATTAATTTGTTATATAAGTCGTAAATACGACATACTACTTACACGCTCGTTAGAAACGAGCGTGAGCGCAGATAAATATTCAAAATGCTTGCGCTCGTTTCTAACGAGTGCAATAATTGCCTTACGATTTTATCGTAAAAGGTGCCCAAAGATTAATTTGGCATATAAGTCGTAAATAAGACAAACTATTAGTTACACGCTCGTTAGAAACGAGCGTGAGCAATTATGATTTTTCAGTATAAATAAATATTTTTATTGTATGTCAGATCAGTATCAAGCCAGGGATCCAGAAGGTATCTACTTTTTAACTTTTACCATTGTAGATTGGGTGGATATATTCACCCGTCAGTCTTATAAAGAAATTATCGTAGATTCATTAAAGTATTGCCAATTAAACAAAGGCCTTGTACTTTACGCATACTGTTTAATGACTAATCATATACATCTTATTGCATCTACCAATACAGATGTTAGGCTTTTTGAAATCATAAGAGATTTTAAAAAATTCACGAACAGGGCTCTTATTAAAGAGGTTGCTTCTGAAAATGAAAGTCGCAGGAAATGGATGCTTAATAAATTTGAATTTGCTGGGAAATATCTTACAAGAATTGAGAATTACAAGGTTTGGCAAGATGGTTACCATGCGGTTGAATTAATCAGTCCGAATTTTACATTTCAAAAGTTGAATTACATTCATCAAAATCCGGTTAGAGCTGGAATAGTTTCTGAGCCAGAACATTATACTTATAGTTCAGCATCCAATTATTGTAATTTAGGAGGCCCAATAGACATTGAATTGTTAGACATTGATTGAGCGGTGCTTAATATTTGTTTGTTTTCGTTTTTAACGAGCGCAAAATAGCCCCACAATTTTATCGTAAAAGGATACCTAAAGATTAGTTTGCCATATAAATAGTATAATGCTTGCGCTCGTTAAAAACGAGCGCAATAATAGCCTTACGATTTTATCGTAAATAGGTACCTAAAGCTTAGTTTGGCATATATAAGTCGTAAATACGACAAACTATTTACACGCTCGTTAAAAACGAGCGTGAGCAATAGCCAAAAATGCTTGCGCTCGTTTTTAATGAGCGCAATAATAGCCTTACGATTTTATCGTAAAGAGGTGTCTAAAAATTAGCTTGGCATATAGGTCGTAAATATGACAAACTATTTACACGCTCGTTAGAAACGAGCGTGAGCAATAGTTCAAAATGCTTGCGCTCGTTTTTAACGAGTGCAATAATAGCATTACGATTTTATCGTAAAAAGGTACCTAAATATTAGCTTGGCATATAAGTCGTAAATACGACATACTACTTACACGCTCGTTAGAAACGAGCGTGAGCAGTATAGAATGCTTGCGCTCGTTTCTAACGAGTGCAATAATAGCTTTACGATTTTATCGTAAAAAGGTACCTAAATATTAGCTTGGCATATAAGTCGTAAATACGACATACTACTTACACGCTCGTTAGAAACGAGCGTGAGCGAGGTTTTAACGAGTGCAATAATAGCCTTACGATTTTATCGTAAAAGGTACCGAAAAATTAGTTTACCATACAAGTCGTAAATACGACATACTATTTACACGCTCGTTAGAAACGAGCGTGAGCGCGGACGCGGTGGCGCGGCCAATAAAAAATCCCGCTCAGCCAGGCCAAACGGGACAAAAAAAATATAGTTAGTTAATGATTATTCGTTTACTACACCCATTGCGCAGAATTTCTCAATTCTTTGCTCGATAAGTTTATCGGTCTTCAGCTTACCCAACGAGGCCAAATCTTTGATAATATAATCTTTTAAAGTACTTCCCATTAATTCCGGATCCTGGTGTGCTCCACCAAGTGGCTCAGGAATAATTCCATCGATTAGTTTGTTGCCAAACATATCATCTGATGTTAATTTCAGGCATTCTGCCGCTTTCTCTTTAAAATCCCAGCTTCTCCAAAGAATGGAAGAACAAGATTCTGGAGAGATTACCGAATACCAGGTATGTTCAAGCATATAAACTTTATCGCCAATACCAATCCCTAATGCACCACCGGATGCACCTTCCCCTACCACAATACAAATAATTGGCACACGAAGTACGGACATTTCTAATAAGTTTCTGGCAATTGCCTCTCCTTGTCCGCGTTCTTCAGCCTCCAAACCGGGATAAGCACCCATGGTATCAATAAACGAAACCACTGGCTTATTAAACTTTTCTGCCAGTCGCATTAAACGTAAAGCCTTGCGGTAACCTTCGGGGTTTGCCATACCAAAATTGCGGAACTGGCGCTCTTTAGTATTTTTACCTTTCTGGTGCCCAATAACCATTACAGTCTGGCCATTTATCGTAGCAAAACCACCAATAATCGCCTTATCATCTTTAACCGTTCTATCGCCGTGAAGCTCAATAAAATCATCACAAATCATACTGATATAATCAAGCGTTTGCGGACGATCCGGGTGGCGGCTCATTTGAACCTTATTCCAGCCTGTTAAATTTTTATATAAGTTATGGGTGGTTTCATTTAATTTACCATCAAGCTCTTCTAAAGTGGCAGACATATCTACCTTAGTTTTATCGGCAACTTGCTTAACCTTTTCTATTTGCTGAACTAAATCTGCAATAGGTTTCTCAAAATCGAATGATGTTTTTATTTGCTGCATAATTGAACCACAAAAATAAGTAATTATTTTTAGTTTGCAGACAACAGTTTTATTTACTTTAAAGGGAGCATAAAGCTTGAGTTACCGCCAGCCTGGGTAGTGGGCAGCTTACCATCCCATTTTTGTATCCATTGTTGTTGCACCAATAGTGGTGTGAGTGATTGTTGTCTTAATCGGTTGGCTTCCGATTCTGCCTTTGCCCTTACCAATAAAGCCTGCGCTTCACCTGTAGCAGTAGCCACTTTAACTTTCGCCTCGGCATCAGCTTGCTTAGCCTGGTTTTCTGCTTTTAAACGTGCCTGGATGGATGCATTTTTTTCATCAATCATTTGTCTTAAGCTTTCTGGCGGTGTAATCGCTGATGTCAATTGATCATACACAAAGCCATCTTTACTTAAGTTTTTAGTCAGGATAGTTTGAATCCTGTCTTCAAAGCGTTCACGATTACTCATCACCGAATCTGAACTGAAAGAGTTGGCCACAATACGATAAGCATCATAAATGGTATTGCGCATAAATTGCTGTTCAATTTCTGCCAGCGGTTTTCTGTATTGCCTGTAAATCTGTGGCACCATTGTCGAATTTACATGGTAATTCAATTTTGGATCTACTTTAAACTCCGCTGCATCTCTGGTGGTTACTACAAAAGGCTCGTAATCTACCGATTGCGTGTAAGTTGGAAACTCAACAATTTTGGTAGTCCAGGTATTGTACCAAACCCTGCCTGTAACAATGGTAATGTTATCTACTCCCCTATCCGTTCCGTACAAATTAATTTTGATCCCCACATTTCCGGCATCAATATTTTCATAAGTAAACGGTTGTACCGCATAAATAATAATAAGCAGCACTAAGCCAACAGCAGCCTTAATTAGTTTTTTAATCAGTGACTTTTTTGGGGAATCCTGTTCCATGAGCATTAAAGTTTTTTAAATAGATTTTTAATGGAGAGATAAAGTACAAGTATTGCCAGCATAATTTCGGCTACCCCAATCCAGACTTTAAGATTAGATGGCTCACTGATATTATTTACGCCAAAAGTGATGAGTATAATTGCAGCAATTACGCTAATAAGCTGGAGAGCAACTTGCATGGTTACGGTTTTACGCAAGATAAAAAAAGAAAATTAAATTCAAATTGAATCTTAAGAATTTGGAAAGCAATAGTGGTGGCATTTCGGTTACGGCAGTCCCGCCCCCGTTTCTGCTCCCAAAGAAAAATTGGGGAGCATTCACTCCGGTCGGGTTTAGATTACAACGGTTTGTTGCTTCTATGATGGGTTTCCAAGCCACAGTCTAACCAATTTAGCCCTGATTGAAGCGGCATCTCCCGATTTTTCATCGGGAATATAGCGTAAAGCAGGACGAACGTAACGATTCGCACTGCTTTGCCGCTACCTAAAAAAGACAAACTCTAACTTAACCTGCATTCTGATCTTAAAATCCGATAATCCCAGCCATCATAGCTAAAACTTCGCTGCCGCTCCTTCTTTTGGTAATGCTTTTTTAATAAAATCCCTGATGTGGTTATTTGCCGTTTTCAAATCATCTTTACGAAGATACATCATGTGTCCGCTACGGTAGCCTTCCCAAGTCATTCGATCTTGTAATTTACCCGCACCATCTAGCTGCCACATGCTATATTTAGCATTGAAATAATCACAGGCACCATCGTAATAACCAGATTGCACCAGTAAATGGAGGTATGGATTTTGCGCCATCGCCTGGCGAAGATTATCCCCGGTTTGATCGCCTGTTTTATCCCATGGGTAGACAGAACCGAACATGTTATATTTTAAATCTGTTTTATAGTTGAGCTCATTGCGGATGTACATATTAATAGCAGGTGTGAATGAGTGTAACCACGAAGTTAACTCGGCATTATAATCCGGACCTTCGCCAGCACTCATTTTATCAATGCCACGATAGCGTGAATCCAATCTTCCAACGGTAAAACCTTTATCCCTCATCAGTTCTTTCCAGAAAAAATCTGTGGGCACATTAAGGTTGTAATCCATGATCACTTTTTCTGATAACCCAGAGTAGCGCGCCATTTTGCTTGCAATTCCCTTCTTTTTCTCTGCACTTAACATGCCCCCCTGTGCAATCGCCGGAATCAATTCATTGATGGTAAAAGTCTCCACTTCAGGCAACATGGCAGTTAAATCTTTAGATTGTAGATCGGTTGGCAACAATTTATGGTACCAGGCTGTAGCCGCAAAGTAAGGTAAACGCAAGGCTGCATCAACAGGGCCACCGCGCTCAATTCCTAACTCGGTTGGAGAAACTAAAACCACACCGTTCAAATACATCCATTGGTTGTTCTGAAGTTCTAATGCTAAACCGGAAACCCGGGTAGTACCATAACTTTCTCCTATAAGAAACTTTGGAGATCCCCAGCGGTTATTTCTAGTAACGAAAGTATTAATCCACTCGGCTAAATATTTGATGTCAGCTTTTACACCGAAAAACTTTTCCTTCGGTACCTCCTTACTGGTGGCACGAGAGTAACCTGTATTAACCGGATCTACATAAACAATATCTGCCACATCAAGAATTGAGTATGGATTTTCTTTATAACCATAAGGCTGTACCGGGTAGCCTTCATCATCGATGTTCAAAACCACCGGACCGGTATAAGCAATATGCATCCAAACAGATGCTGAGCCAGGACCGCCGTTGAATGAAATTACAAGTGGTCTTTTGTCGCTATTAGAAACATCACTGCGTTCATAGTAAGTATAAAACAGGCCTGCAATTGGCTTGCCTTCCTCATCCCATACAGGTAGTGTTCCTGTTGTAGCTTTATAGGGAACGGATTTTCCATTAATGTTAACTGCATGATTAGTCACTACAGTGCTTTCCACTTTAATAGTTCTTTCGTTTGCCACAGACTTCGGTTCGTCTTTAACAGTGATTTCTGTAGTGGTTTTTGTTTCTTTAGATTGGTTTTTCTTTGGCGCTTGCTGTGCATGAACGAAAAAGCCTGCACATAATAATGTACTGAGTATAAGTTTGAATTTCATTGAAGGTTTGGTTTGATTGCTTAAATATCAAACTTAGGAACCGTTAATCAAAAAATCGTTGTAGAAATGTTACTGAACCTTACCTGTACCCAGACTTGATTCAATAACTAATTGTGCAATAATCACTATTCTTTCTTCGCTAACTGTTTTGTCTTAACCCTGCAATGACCCTAGCTATCTACCACAGCCTTCATTTAACCGAACCTATTGTTTTAATCGCCAGTGTCGAAAAATCCTTATTACAAACACTTTCCCTATCACTAAACGTACCGACAAGCGGATAGAGGCTATACCGTTGCCTCGGCTTGACTCGGCTTGCTTCCAAAGGTCTCTAAACTTTTTGTTATGAAGAGTTTAACCAAAATAAAGGCCGGCAGCTGCTGTCGGATAAATTCGTTAAAGCTTTGTTTCGGCAGCACAAGAGGTGCAAAATTAAATTTATAAACCTTCTTTCTAGGTTAGGCGGCTTTCACATTAGTATGAAAAATGGCTTAATACGACGTCTTGCTGAATTTGGTTAAGGATCTTTTTTTCGGAAGCCTAAAACACGAACAACGATCAAAGTAAAAAAGTTACACTGATCTATTCTCTTCAACGCCAAGCTTAGCTGCCAGAACTTCATTTGTTTTCTTAGGTTCTTTGATGAAAACATAGCAGATTATCGCGGCTAAGATCATCAAACCACCACCAAGTTGAACTGCCAGAAGGCGATCGTTGTTTAACACATTCCGCATTAACCAGCCGAACCCCAGTGAAGCAATGATCTCAGGCAAAACAATGAAGAAGTTAAAAATCCCCATGTAAATTCCGATTTTATCTTTTGGTAGAGAACCGCTCAGCATGGCATAAGGCATCGAAAGAATACTAGCCCATGCTACACCAACACCCGTCATGCAGAGGTAAAGCATGTTTTTATCGTGCACCCAAGCCACACTGATGAGGCCTATCGCACCACAAATTAGACAAATGGCATGGGTGGTCTTTCTGCCCAAAGCATCGGCAATTTTGGGTAACACCAATGCAAAAAGGAATGTAATAACGCTATAATAGGCTAAGGTTAAACTTCCAAAATCAGCACCTTGAGCATAAATGGGATCTGCAGCATCTTTACCACCGAATACATTTACCGCAACCGCTGTGGTATAGTAAAACCACATCAGGAATAATCCTGGCCAGGTAAAGAACTGAACTAATGAAACAATTTGCATGCGTTTTGGCATATTCCTCAACGCACTGAAAATTTCATTTATGCCATTTTTGACACCGCCACTACCCTTTTCCGGAAGTTCATTCTCTTTCGGCGGATACTCTTTCGTAGTGAAGACCGTCCACAATACGGCTGCAAAAAAGAAAAAAGCACCGATGTAAAATGAAAACTTCACATTTTCCGGAATACTTCCCTTTGCTGCTGTATTTTGCAAATGAAAAACATTGTTCATCAGCCACGGCAAAGCCGAAGCTACACTTCCACCCAAGCCAATCATCATGCTTTGCATAATGAAACCTCTGTTTACCTGGCTATCAGGTAATTTATCCGTAACAAAAGCGCGGAAAGGTTCCATGGCAATGTTTCCGAAAACATCTAAAACCCAAAGCAAACCTGCAGCCATCCACAGCACACTGCTATGTGGCATAACAATAAGTGCCAAGCTGCTTACAATTGCCCCGATCATGAAATAAGGTCTCCTTCTCCCCCATTTAGGGTGCCAGGTTCTGTCGCTCAAGTAGCCAATAATCGGTTGAACCAATAGTCCGGTTAACGGTGCGGCTAAAAACAATAAGGGAACCTGATCTGGATTAGCACCAAGATTTTCGTAAATACGCCCCATGTTGGCGCGTTGTAAATCCCAGCCGAACTGGATTCCGAAAAACCCAACACTCATATTGATGATCTGAACCAGTGTTAATTTCGGGTTCTCGAAAACTGTTTTTAAGCTCATTGTATTTGGTTTTGTGTAACCGCAAAGCACGCATAGTTAAAAACGCAAAGGGCGCAAAGCCGGTTATTTATGCTTTGTGTTCTTTGCGAAAATCTTTGCATTCTTTGCGGTTCCTTAATTTAAAATTCTATCACCTGCGCCGACACAGGCCCAAGCGTAACAGGGATGCTTGTTCCTGCAGGTATATTCAATTTTGTTCCGGTTAGCAAATTAGTAACTGGCGAAGAACTTTTTACTTTCAGAATATGATCCGGTATCTCAATGTTTGCTTCTAAAGTTTGGTTCCTATCGAAGTTAGCAACTATTAATAAACGTTGCTTGCCCGAGTAGCGAATAAAAGCATACATGCGGTTATTCATGTTTCCTGTTTGTGGAACATCATAAATTTCACCGTGTAAAACGGCATCACTGCTAGTGGTCACTTTTAGCAATTGCTGATAATAAGTCCTTAATGACTGCTGATCTCCATTTAAACCATATCCATCAAATAAGCCACCATTCATCCATTGCTGGTGATAAGGTATGCCCCAATAATCAAAAATCGTGGTGCGGTTATCATCGCCCCCAAACCCTTCTGCGCCTTTACCTGGTTCGCCCACTTCTTGTCCGAAATATAACATGACCGGCCCGGCACCTAAAGTTGCTGAAACCACCATTGCAGGTAAAGCCAGTTCGGCCTTCCCTGCAAAGCCTGCAGAAGCAATTCTTTCCTCATCATGGTTCTCTAAAAAGCGCAACATGTGTTTGCCAAAACCAGCACTTTCTGCCTGCCATACGTGACGGATATCCTTAACATCTGCATTTGGTTCGTTTCTAATCAGTCTCTTTAAGCCATCGTACAATCCAACTTTATCGTATAAATAATCAAATTTACCCTCCTCCAGATATTGCCTGTAAACCTGTGGATTGTAAGCTTCACCAAGGAAAATTAAATTCGGATTTATTTTCTTTACCTGTGGAATTACCCAGTTCCAGAATGCAATCGGCACCATTTCGGCCATGTCACAACGGAAACCATCCACTCCTTTGTTAGTCCAGAAGATTAGAATATCCTTCATTTTTAACCAAACTGGTGGAATAGGATCAAAATACTGTTTCTCCCCATTCTGATAGTCTACACCATAATTCAATTTAATGGTTTCGTACCAGTCGTCGTATTTTGGTGCTTCAGAAAAAACGTTATTTCCTGTAGCCTTTGCCGGATTTTCGTCAAATTTCCCATCCTGCAAAACTGAAAGCGGTGTTTTCTGTCCATTGGCAGGCACTACAAACTGCTGACCTGGAACATAATAAAAATCATTTTTCGGACTGAAACTTTTGCTCATATCATCTTGCTCACCGAAATCAATTACATCCTTCGGCTTCGCATAAGAATGATAACTTCTTGCCACATGATTAGGTACAAAATCGATAATAACCCTCAGCTTTTTGGCATGTGTTCTTTTTACAAGCGCTTCGAATTCCTGCATCCTTTTTTTAACATCAACTGCTAAATCAGGGTTTACATCATAATAATCGCGGATGGCATAGGGCGAACCCGCGCGGCCTTTCACCACATCAGCGTCATCAACCTTAATTCCATAGGCAGAATAATCTGTTAAACTGGCGTGAGCAATGGCTCCGGTGTACCAAACGTAATTTACATGAAGCTCTTTTATTCCATCCAAAGCCTTATCGGTAATGTCGTTAAACTTACCCGAACCGTTTTGTTCGATGGTTCCATAAGGGATATTTGCTGTGTTTTTATTTCCAAATAACCGAGGCAATAACTGATAGATCACGATTTGTTGATCGTTCATTTTTTTTCTCCTTTTTTGTGCGAAAGATGATAAAGAGAGCATCGTTAAGATCAAAATAAGCATATGAAGATTTACTTTGCTCCATCGAAAAGGCGACAAACATGGTGCCGAAAGCCCTTTCTGATTTGCAGAAGTTAGATTTTTAAATCCTCCACCTTCAACCATTAAACACTCATCCTTACTCATACTAACGCTGCATTTTTAACGTCAATTTCAGCGTTACCTGCTAATTTGTATAACTGGTTTTTGATGTCAATTTCCAGAGCTACGTCATTATTATTTTTAATGCTGATGCTATTTTCCGTAATGTTTATTTTTAGTGTTGCCCCTCTAAAACCAATTGTAAACGAGAACGATTTCCATTGTGCTGGCAAGAACGGATTGAATTGTAATTTCCCGTTTCGAACACGCATTCCGGCGAAACCTTCTACCACACTCATCCAGGTTCCGGCCATTGAAGTGATGTGCAAACCATCTTCTGTATCGTTATTATAATCGTCTAAATCTAAACGGGCGGTACGCAGATAAAATTCGTAAGCACGCGCTTCATCATTTAGTTTCGCAGCTAAAATACTGTGTACACAGGGCGAAAGAGAACTTTCATGAACGGTACGCGGCTCATAAAAATCGAAGTTTCTTCTGATGGTCTCGAGATCGTAATCCTCTTCAAAGAAATATATTCCCTGTAAAACATCAGCTTGTTTGATAAATGGTGAACGCAAAATTCTATCCCAACTCCATTTTTGGTTAATTGGTCTATCGCTTGCTGGCAAATCTTTTACTAACGTTTGCTCCTTATCCAGATATCCATCCTGCTGTAAGAAAATACCTTTCTCCAGATCTTCCGGATAATACATCTTGTCGATAATGGCTGCCCAATCTGTAAATTCCTGATTTTTAAAATTCAGGCTTTCCAATAACCTGGCATATTTTTCAGGCTGTTGCGTTTTTACAATTTCCGCAGCTTCCGTTGCATACTTCATGCACCAGGTAGCGAGTAAATTCGTGTACCAGTTATTGTTAACATTGTTTTCGTATTCGTTTGGACCGGTAACGCCAAGCATTACATATTGCTGTTTTTCATTGCTCCAGTTTACACGCTGTTTCCAGAAACGGGCAATGCCGATTAATACTTCTAACCCGAATTCAGCAAGATAACTTTCGTCACCCGTATAGCGGATGTAGTTATATATAGCGAAGGCAATCGCTCCGTTACGGTGAATTTCCTCAAAGGTTATTTCCCATTCATTATGGCATTCTTCGCCATTCATGGTTACCATCGGGTATAAAGCCGCTCCATCTTTAAAACCTAATTTAGCAGCATTTTCTATCGCTTTCCCTAATTGTTTATGGCGATAAATCAACAGGTTTCTGCTTACTTCCTGAGGCGCTGTGGCCAGATAAAATGGTACACAATAAGCTTCGGTATCCCAGTAAGTAGAGCCTCCGTATTTTTCACCTGTAAAGCCTTTCGGACCAATATTCAGGCGATCATCTTTACCGGTATAGGTTTGAAACAACTGAAAAATATTGAACCTGATGGCCTGCTGTGCGGATACATCTCCTTCAATAATGATGTCACTTTCTTCCCACTTGGTTGCCCAGGCAGCTTTTTGTTCTGATAATAGCGTCTCAAAACCTTTAGCGGTTGCTTTCGCAACTACTGACTTTGTTTCCTTTAAAAGCGATTCTTTTGGATAGTTTTCCGAAGATAGATTTGCCGCGATTTTGATTAGCGTAATTTCTTCATTAGCATTAAAGTCAATCGTTACGGTTTGCCCAACAAATTTTTCTTTGCGAAGTTCTTCTAACTGAACATCGAGCTTTTCATTGTTTTTATATAATTCGATGTTACTGCCTGTGCAAACTTCAAACGCTGTTTTTTTCGTTCTCAGTTTAAGGTAAGCTTCTGTTCCAGAAAATTCATCCGCAACCAGATCCCAGAATTTTTCATCGTAATTGCTATCCTGGTTTTTAACATCACCATCAATAAATGGCATTAAAGTTAATTTCCCATCAAAATCTACTGAGGTAATGGAATAACGAATGGCACCTACTTCATCATCAGCTATGCTGCAGAAACGGGTTGCTTTTACTTTTACAGTTTTACCACTTTTCAGCTTTGCGGTGAACGTACGTTCTAAAACACCCGCATGCATATTCAACACCCGTTTAAATTCGCTTACTTCTGTAGTAGCCAAATCTAAAACCTCATTATCCAGTTTTACTTCAATGCCTACCCAGTTTGCTGCATTCAAAACTTTGGCAAAATACTCCGGATAGCCGTTTTTCCACCAGCCCACACGAGTTTTATCTGGATAATAAACGCCTGCAACATAGTTACCTGGTAAAGTTTCTCCAGTGTAAGTTTCTTCAAAATTAGCCCGCTGACCCATCCGGCCGTTGCCTAAGCTGAAAATACTTTCTGAAATTTTATTTAAATGTGGATCAAAGCCTTCTTCGATAATGCTCCACTCATCTGCTTTAATGTAGTTTTTCATATTCTAGTATCAAGTAGTTGGTATCAAGTAATTAGTATTAGGTATCAAGACAAATTCTCTACTTGATACTTGCTACTCCTTTACAACTCCTCTAAATCTTTAATTGTTAATTTATCTAATCCGCTCACGACAAGATCTGCTTCGGTAAGCACGCTTTTTTCACCGATACCAATGGCTTTCATCTTTCCTCTTTTTGCAGCTTCTACGCCTGCAACAGCATCTTCAAAAACTACACATTCGTCTGATTTGAAACCTAAAAGTTCTGCTCCCTTCAAAAATACTTCAGGATCTGGTTTTGATTTGGTTACCATGTTTCCATCTACGATTTCGTCAAAAAAATGTGCAAGATTGGTTTTCTCTAAAATAATTCCTGAATTTTTACTTGCCGAACCTAGTGCCAATTTATAACCTGCCTGGTGGATTTCAGTCAGAAAATCTACCGTTCCAGGTAAAACTTCTGCAGGTGTCATTTTATTGATCATGTCTACATACCAGCTATTTTTCAAGGTAGCCAGTTCTTCTTTTTCAGCGTCGTTTTTTTCTACGTTACCCCAGGCCAAAATTTTGTTTAAACTTTCCACTCTGCTTACTCCTTTCAACTGTTCGTTTTGTTCTTCTGTAAAATCAAAACCCATGGTATTCGCCAATCTTTTCCAGGCCTGGTAATGGTAAACAGCGGTATCAACCAGTACACCATCGAGGTCAAACAGGCAAGCTTTGATCTGACTTTTTGGTTTGGAATTTGGAGTTTGGAGTTCTTTTTGCATTGTAGTAAGTATATAGTAGTTAGTATCAAGTATCGAGACAGGGCGCATACATGGCTTTTCGCGTTGGCCTTTTAGCTTTCTAGGTAGTATTAAGTAGTTAGTACCAAGTATCGAGACTCGGTGCATACATGGCTTTTTGCTTTAGTCTTTTAGCTTCTGTTAGTATCAAGTATCGAGACAGGGCGCATACATGGCTTTTCGCTTTGGCCTTTAGCTTTCTAGTTAGTATCAAGTAATTAGTATTAAGTATCAAGATAGGGCGCATGCACGGCTTTCTGCTTTAGTCTTTAAGCTTTCCGCTTTAACCTTATTTAGCTTTGATTTTAGTTTAATTCTAAAACCAGTGTTGTTTTGGCTGGCACTTTAATTTCGTTGAATGAAATGTTTTCGTTGGTGATGATATTCTTTGCCGAGGTTGTTCCGAGGGTTCTTTCTGCGAAACGATCCGTTTTTAATGTCTTTTCTTTTTCAGCATTATTTACGATCACCATCACTGTGCCTTTCACATTTTCATTATAGCGGAAGTAAACATAAATATCATCCTCCGGTACAAACTGCATCAATTTTCCGCTTTGTAAAGGAACACTGTTTTTTCGATAATTTGCTAATGTTCGCACAAAATTAAATGCCTCGTTTTCTTTGTTTGTTCTGCCTTTAGCGATGAACTTATCTTTTTTATCTCCATACCATCCACCTGGGAAGTCAGCACGCACCAAACCATCAGGATTAGAAAAGTTTTTCATCAAAATTTCTGTGCCATAATACATTTGAGGGATGCCCCGCATGGTAAGCAATAAAGCCATACCCATTTTATATTTTTCGAAATCTTCATTCACCACAGAGTAAAAGCGACTCATGTCATGATTATCCAAAGCAATACAATTTTGAGTAGGATCTTTATATAGAAAATCATGTGCAATAATGTCGTATAAACGATTTACACCATCAGTCCAGCCATTTTTTCCGTTTAGCGCTTCATAAATTCCTTCTTTCACGGCCATATCGGTAATCCCTGGCAGGTGCGTATTGAAACCACGATTAACAGTATTTCCTTCGGTAAAATAAGCCTGATTCGGCACACCGCTTACAAAGGTTTCTCCGAAGATAGAAAGGTTTGGAAACTCAGCTTTCAATTTCAATGCCCAATCTGCCATATAAGCCGGATCATTGTAAGGGTAAGTATCTAAACGTAAGCCATCAATGCCTGCATATTCAATCCACCAGATGTGGTTTTGAGTCAGGTAGTTTTGCACGTAAGGATTTTGCTGATCCAGATCGGGCATAGATGGTACGAACCAGCCATCCAACATTTTCTTTCGATCGGCTTGAGCGGCATGTGTATCCATAACCGCCTGATCGCGGTAACTGGTTTGTGTATATTTTGGCCACTGATGTACCCAGCTTTTCATTGGCAAATCTTTAAAAAACCAATGTCCGGTACCAATATGGTTGTGAACAATGTCTTTAATTACCTTCATGCCTTTTGCATGAGCAGTTTCTACGTATTTTTTGAAAAGTTCGTTGGTGCCATAACGTGGATCAATCTTATAATGATCTGTAACTGCGTAGCCATGGTAAGAAGCTTTCTGCATATCATTTTCAATCTCTGGTGTCATCCAAACAGTGGTGATGCCTAAATCTTTCAGGTAATCCAGGTGATTCATTACCCCCTCAATATCGCCTCCGTGACGGTAATACATACTATCACGGTTTAATGCAGTTTCAACTAAGCCTTTCACCACATCATTACTTTTATTGCCATTCGAAAAACGATCCGGCATCAATAAGTAAATAAAATCTTTTTGTGTTACGCCCTGAATTCTGGTTGCGCTTTTATCGCGGTTCCTTAATTCGTAAGTGTAATTCAATATCTTTTTTCCATTTACAGTGAAGTTAATTGGAAATTTTCCTGCCTTAGCAGTTGTTGCAATGGTTAAATCTAAAAACAGGTAGTTCGGGTTTTCCACTTTATTAACCTTTACCAGTTTCACACCCGGGTAAGTTAATGAAACGGTACTTGCTGCAATGTTTTCGCCATGTACGATGAGCTGCAATTCAGGATTGTGCATTCCGGTAAACCAGAACATCGGTTCTATCCGCTCTAATTTCTGAGCAAATAAAGAACTTGCTGAAAGTGAAATCAGCAAAGCCAGAAGTATTATTTTTTTTCCTGCAGATTGCAGAAAGTTTGTTTGAGCATTGGATGATAAAGGAAAGAGCGAAAAGTTTTTGGATCTGAACATGCTGAAACATTAAAGGATAAAGCCCTGCGGAACATACGTTCGGCAGGGCGAAATAAGAATTAATTACTTTTTAACCAGGGTATAGCTACCACCTGTTACCACATCGCCCGCTTTCGTAAGCGTTAAAGTGATGGTATAAATGCCAGGGGTTTCCACTTTAATGTTTCCACCACCCAAAGCAAGCGTGGTACCGCCACCTAAATTAATCGCCCAGTCGTGACCGAAACGAAATTTAAATTCTCCTGCAACCAGTGTTGTTTCCAATGTGTAAACTGTAGCCTTGCCATCGTTAATTACTTTCAAATCGGTATCAGTAACCCAACCTCCCGGAGTCGCATCACCAAGAATAGACCATTCTTTTGGCGTAGTGATGGTGTAAGTTGATTTATTTAAGTCGACTGTAACTTGTTTCACTACCGCATCCGGAGAATTAATATCGCCACCAGAAGTACTAATCGTACCCGCACCTGCATCTCCATACGCAAGATCGAAGTTTTTCTTCGGCGTAACTTTAAAGGCAAGTTTAGCTGGTGTAAAGGCAATCATTCCGGTATAAATACCATTGCTTGATAACGAAACTAAACTATCTGCAGTAGCAGGCGCCCAACCTTGATAAGCGCCAGGAACATAAACCCACGAGGAAGATAAATAAGGTGTTGCACTTAAGGTAACTACATTCGAAAAGCTGATGTCATTTACGGCTGCGCCGGATCTTAACCGTACTTCAACCTGTGCAGGCGTGCCTACTTTGCCACCTAAAGCTAAAATCATATTGTTTACCTGGGTAACCGTTGGTGCATAAGTACCGCTTGTAACTACTATTTCAGTTGGCGTACTAAAGTTTTTCCCTTTTAAATCGAACTGTAAAGTAGAAGTGACAGGCACAACATAACCTGTTGCACTAGATATAGGAAAGTTTAAGGTTAGTGCGGTTTGTGTACCATTGGTCTGCACTAAATTTAAATTAGTGGCCGAAGCCGCCAATGTTCCTGCAGGTGCAATATTGGAAACGGTTTGCGTTTCGTCTTTTTTGCAAGACCAAAGCGATAGGACGATTAAGCCCAACGCTAAGGATTTGAATATTGTTGATTTCATCTCTTATTAAAAATTAAGATTAATAACCTGGGTTTTGAACCAAATTTGGATTGGCAATTAAATCTGCTGTTGGAATGGCAAAAATGTTGCGGTAAGCCGGGATTGATGCACCAGCTTTTACGCCACCTTTGTAAGGCCACAAATAAGTAGCACCTGCAAACCTACCGAAACGGACTAAATCTGTACGGCGGTGACCTTCCCAGTATAATTCGCGACCGCGCTCATCTAAATAAAAATCGGTAGTTAAAGCCGCCGCAGTTACATTACCTGATGTATTTCCATAAGCTCTTGTGCGTAAAGAATTTACATAAGTTAAAGCCAACGCTGGATTACCGCCTGCGCCACCACGTGCAACAGCCTCACCATAAATTAAATACTGCTCAGCTAAGCGGAACAAAGCAAAATCTAAAGAGCTGAATGTACCGTTTAAGGAGGCCGGAGTAGTATTGCCAGATGTTCTGTTTGTAAACTTGGTTACGCGTAAACCATCAGTAAAAGTACCTACATCATCAATTGTATTTTTGGTACCGAAGAAAACACCACGTTTATCTAGTGTTCCGTTTGCATCAGGAAACAATGCCGGTAAATTCTGGCGGGTCCTGTTTCCACCCCATCCGCCATTTGGAACACCGAAACTTGCCGGATTCATATCTGCATTAATCGCTGCATTAATTAAGAAGGTTGTACCCCCGAAATTGGTGCCGTTTACGCCATCATAGTTAATGGTTAAGATGTTTTCTGTATTGTTTCTATCGTTATCCGATTTGAAAAGATCCAGGTAATTGTTTTTCAACTGATAATTAGCTGCGATTACCCTGCTTGAATAGGTGATCGCTTCGGTGTATTTGGCTGTACCAGTATAAACCTGTGCATTTAAATATAACCTTGCCAATAAAGCCCAGTCTGCACCTTTATCTGCGCGACCATAATCGTTTGCACGCGGCTCAGCTAAATCGTCTTCAATGGCTTTCAACTCAGATTCAACATAGCTGAACAATGCAGCCCGCTGGATTTGCTTTGGTGCAACTTTACCAATGTTATCCTCTTCCGTTACGAAAGGTGGATTACCAAAAGCATCTAACAATACCCAATATTGGAAAGCGCGGAGAAAACGAGCTTCTGCGCGGTACTTGGTAATGGCCGAAGCATCTGCTCCGGTAATGTTGCGACTTGCTAATTTCTCTGGCGTACTTTCTCTTAAAAACTCGTTACAAAAAGTAATCTGTAATAAACTTCTCGAGTATAAACCTCTTAAAAACTGGTTATCGTTACTTGGTGTACCGAAGTTTAATTCCGGAATCCCAACATCGCCCCAGGCACAAATGGCTTCATCTGTTGTCAGCTCCTGAGAAGTCCAGAATAACCTGAAGAAATCTGCAAAACCTGCATTTAGTCCGCCGACATCGCTGTTATCAGAACCCGATGGGCTGGTTAATGCGTAAGTAGCATATAGTTTAACCAGGCTATTTTT
Organism: Pedobacter sp. CFBP9032; assembly: GCF_034045265.1. Taxonomy (NCBI): domain Bacteria; kingdom Pseudomonadati; phylum Bacteroidota; class Sphingobacteriia; order Sphingobacteriales; family Sphingobacteriaceae; genus Pedobacter; species Pedobacter sp. CFBP9032. The sequence continues at coordinate 27,224 of NZ_JAXCWE010000006.1, forward strand.
ATATCCGGCCGGAGTTGCATAAACATTCTCGGCAGTTACATCATTGGTTGGCGTTAAGTTCAAATCCTCTTTTTTACAAGAATTTAAGCTAAAAAGCAATAACCCTGATGCTAATATGATTTTAAATGAATTTTTCATTTTATATTTTCTTTGATATTAGAAACCAACATTTAAACCCAACGTGTAAGTTCTTGGTCTTGGGTATAAGTTAAAATCAATCCCTGAAGATAATTCCGGATCTAAACCTTTGTAATTAGACACAATGAATACATTCTGAACATTGGCAGAAATACGCATGCTGGCATTGCTGTTTTTAGAGAGCTTACCTACATTGTATGATAAACCCACGTTATCCATTTTTAAGAACGATGCATTCTTGATAAAATAATCACTCAAATACTGTGTACCAGAACTACCAGAGAAGTTGGTGTTATATAAATCAACACCCGCATTGTTTAGAATTCCTTGTGTACTCAGGATGTTATTTCTGATCCCGAAGTTGGATGAGATATTATCATACACATAGTTTCCAATGCTTGCCCGAAGCACGGTTGTAGCCGTCCACTTTTTGTAGGTGAATGAAGTATTGAAACCAAAAGTAAAGTTTGGATCTGGTGATTTGTAGAAATACTGATCATTGGTGTTGATTACGCCATCGCCATTTAAATCTTCATAAACACCCTCTAAAGGTAATCCATTAGCATTGTAAACTTGTTTGTAAACAAAGAATGCACTTGGAATCTGATTTACCGCGTTCCATTTCAAAGTATTCCCTGTACCACCGGTAATGTCGCCGGCACCTACTTTCGATCCTGCATCAGGGTTTAAGGTTAGGTTGGTGATTTTTCTTTTGTTATAGGCAGCATTCACACCAAATTCCCAGGTTACATCATCTTTTTGAATCGCTACGAAATTTAAGCTGGCCTCTGCTCCCTTTACTTCCATATTCCCCACATTGGTAGTTAATAAGTTACTGAAGTTAGTTCCTACCGGGATATTGATGGTGCTTAACAAATCTTTTGTTTTTTTGTAATAAACATCCACACTACCGTACAATCTTCCTTTTAAGAAACCATAATCTAAACCAGCGTTATAGGTGGTTGTCGTTTCCCATTTCATATCAGGATCATAACCAGCCGGGCTGTAATAGTTGTAAAAAGAGTTTCCTACCTGGTATTGTCCCTGGTTGGTGTTGGCATAATACCGGGAGATGTAATTGTAGTTACCAATGGTTGCGCCGTCTTTATTACCCGTTTCGCCATAACTTAATCTCAATTTCAAATCAGATACCACCTTGCTATCCTTTAAGAAATCTTCGCCAATAATTCTCCAGGTAAAACCAGCTGAAGGGAAATATCCCCAGCGATTCTGCTCCGAGAATCTTGAAGAAGCATCTGCCCGCATCGTTCCGGAAAGAATGTATTTATCAGCCAACGTGTAAACAAATCTTCCATAATAAGAAAGCAACTTTTGTCTCTCTACGGCATTAGGGAATACCGGACTTGTTAAAATTTCTCCCGTTCCTTTATAGTTGTTGAAGTAAAAATCAGTGGTAGAATTGTCGTAATAACCATAACCCGCCGTTACATCAAATCTACTTTTAATACTTTCTACTGTTTTCGCATAATTTAAATAGAACTCTGAAAATTTATCCGAACCATTGTTCAGTCTTCTTTCAAAATAACCATTGGTTGAAGCACGTTGTGCCGCATAAACAGGCACTGATTTAGAACCATAACCTTTAGAAATATCGTAACCTAAGTTTAAGTTTGCGTGTAATTCCGGAAGAAAGTGGAAGGAATAATCAAACCTTGCGTTACCAAAACTTCTTTCTGCATTACCTACGTTATTTTGTTGTCTGATTAAAGCAAGCGGGTTACGCGGCGCATTTGGATTTGGCACGCCAGCGGCGCCCGTTCCAGAAATCCATTCAAAGTAACCTCCGAATTTATTATCTGCATAAACAGGTTGAGTTGGATCAAACTGAATGGCATTTTGAATCGCAGCATCATCAGGATATTGAGAATTACTCAATGTTCCCTTTAAACTTAAATCGATTTTTAAGTGGTCGTTAAATAAACGTGGAGACAAGGTTAAACCACCGGTTGCTCTTTTAAGCTTAGCCGTAACCAACACACCATCCTGATCTAAATAACCTGCAGATACGCGGTAAGGCACACCTTTGAATGACCCGGCGATGCTTAACGTATTATCTGTTGAAAATGCATTTTGATAAATTTCATCCTGCCAATCGGTATTTGCAGTACCTAAAAGTGCTCTTTGTGCAGCTGTTCCATTTGCATTTACATATGCACGAACCTGATCAGCTGAAAATACATCAACCTTTTTAGCTACGGTAGCAATAGAGTTGTTGGTACTAAAATTGATTACTGGTGCACCTGAAGCACCTTTTTTAGTGGTAATTAAAATTACCCCGTTAGACGCTCTTGAACCGTAAATGGCAGTTGCATTTGCATCTTTCAATACGGTAAAAGTTTCAATATCATTCGGGTTAATTAAAGAAAGCGGACTTGGTGCATTCCCAATGCTGTTTCCACTGAAAGGAACTCCATCTACAACAATTAACGGATCATTGCTGGCATTTAGCGATGCTCCGCCACGAATACGGATTTGTCCTCCGGCACCCGGCGCACCACCACCCGAGATGATGTTTACACCGGCAACTTTACCCTGAATTAATTGTTCAGGAGTGGTAATAGTACCTTTTTGAAAGTCTTTTGAACTTACCGTCGTAATTGAACCAGTTAAGTTTTTCTTTTCTGCCGTACCGTAGCCAATTACCACTACTTCATTTAATTTTTGCGCATCTGGCACCAACTGAAAGTTTAGTGTCGTGTTGCCACTAACGCTTGCGGCTTTATCTAATGTTTGATAGCCGATAAAGCTGGCAGATAAGGTTACCGAACCATTCGATAAACCTGACATTTTGAAATTTCCGTCTGCATCTGTTGATGTACTTCTGGTTGTACCTTTTACAACTACTGAAGCACCAGGTAATGGCAGGCCGGTTTCATCAAGCACTCTTCCGGAAATTGATCCGGTTTGTGCTTTTACGATTAATGCTGAAAAAACTAACAGCATCAAAAGCCCCTGTTTTAACAGGTAAAATACTCTCATATTCGAAGCTCTTTTAAGTATAAAAATTTGGTTAAATATTATAGTGAATTACACACAGGGCTAATTTACAGCACATAATTACATTTCAAAATTTATTTAAAAAATATATTCCGGATGAGAAATTATGTAAAGAAAATACCAGGAAAACTTAACTTTAATTTAAACTCAAGATTTAAAAAGGTCAGCAATTCAAAATTAAATACCTAATAAACAGCGAATTAAAAATGCAAAATTTGAATTTAAGGTGTATTTTTTACACTAAGTGATTTTTTACTCGTTTTTCGGGAACGTTCCCGAAGAATTCAAGCCAGAAGTCGGTGTGTTTTCGGGAACGTTCCCGAAATTTGGTCGGAATTCTGCGTATTTTACACTAAGTGAAGATATTTTTTGAGATTTTTAGACCTAAAAAAGCAGGCTATTTTTTGCCCTTTTCCAGGTGTTTAGCGGTGGAATTTCTAATGATCATTTTCGAGTCTAAAACGACCTCACTAAAGCAATTTTTATCTTGATGGTGATCTAAAATTTTGAATAACAATCTTGCTGCCTCTTCTCCAATTTCTACCGCTGGCTGAGTGATCGTTGTTAAAGATGGATTGAGTAACGGGGCAATTTCCAAACTCGAAAAACTGATAACTTTCAAATCATCAGGAATGACGATTTCCAAATCATAACAGGCATAGTAAGTGGCAAAAGCCAAACGCTCCACAGAGGTAAATATGCCATCTGGTTTTAAATCTACCAATGCATTTTTAATGATGATGCTATTTTCTTCATAACTGTTGCTACAGTCTACAATCAACTGTTCATCAAAATCTATATTATACTTTGAAAGTGCATCCAGATAACCTTTCATCCGCGTTTTACCAATAGAAAGACTTTTGTTTACCACTAAATAAGCAATGCGTTTACAGCCCTGCGCTATTAAATGTTCAGTTGCCTGGAAGCTGCTTTTGTAATCATTGGTAATAACCCTGGGCGTTTCTATATCTTCATAAATCCTATCGAAAAAAACCAAAGGCAGGCGTTTTGTCTCAAACTGATTCAGGTAATTATGATCATTTGCCTCACCTGATACCGACATGATAATGCCATCAGCTCGCCCGTTATGCAGGTGACTAATGAAAGTAACCTCCTTATTGTAATCATCATCTGTAACATAGATTAGGATGTGATAGCCGTTTTCCCGGGCCACACGTTCAATACCGTGAATAGCCTGTGAAAAATAATTATTGGCTAATTCGGGTACAATTACCGCAATCGTTTTGCTTTTTTGTTCTCTTAAGTTGCTGGCGTAATGGTTAGGCTGATAGTTTAACTCCTTCGCCTTAGTAAGGATCCGCTCTTTAGTGGCGCCATTAATATCGCTGTTATCTCTAAAAGCACGCGAAATTGTAGAAGTGGATAGATTTAAGGCTTCCGCTAATTTCTTAATATTAATACTGTCCATTTGGTTAAACGCTAGATTGTTTAATTTCGCTGTAAATATAGATTATAAAAACACTTTTTAATGGGCTTAATGGTATTGCTAGAAAAAAAGTATCGTATTTAACCACGTATTTATACATCTGCATCAACCACATGATTAATTTATTAGATGATAAGCTTATTTTTGGAAAAAAAATATGTACCTATCACACAAAGGATACGTCATAATTTAATTTTTATTTTTTAAAACAAAAATTAGTCTTTAAGTATTTATATTTAACGGACTATAAAATCTGCTTTTCATCAAAAACCAATTATATTGATAAAAATTTACTTTAATGAGAACTAAGAAAATACTCATCGCCGATGATGACGAAGGAATTGTGGATGCGGTAACGATGATATTGGAAGTGATGGGTTATGATGTTGAATTTACTTATGATGGTGGTGCAGTAATTGATGCCGTAAAAAGTAAACCTGACTTAATCATGCTCGACATCTGGATGAGTGGCCACGATGGACGCGACATTTGTAAATTATTGAAAAGCGATCCTGAATTTAAAGAAATTCCCATTTTAATGATTTCTGCCAGTCGTGATATCAGGCAGTCTGCCATGGATGCGGGTGCAAATGACTTTATGGAAAAGCCTTTCGAAATGGATTCTCTTTTAAATAAGGTTGGTCTTCTGTTAAATTAATTCAGGTAATTTAATCGCTGGTGAAAAGATTTGCCTAATTACATATTCTTAAAATCATATAATTAGTATGTGTTTTTCTTCTTTATAAACTTTCAAAAAACTGACTTGTTTAGCATATAGTTTAGTTGTCAATATTATTGAATAAGCCGTCTTAAGATTAATTATTTAAATTTCATAGTTTTATAAAATGAATTATGACAAGTATGAAAACATCTCTACTTCTACAGATCGCCATGAGTTTAAATTTGTAATCACAGGTGTAAAAGGTAATTTAGAGAAGCTTGTTCAATATACGCCATTTGATAATAATGAAGATATCTATAATCTTGCATTAGGGACAATTCTTGATGATGGTACCATTGATTACAAAACCTCATCAAAAAATGGAGATAGAAATAAAATACTAGCAACTATTGCTTCTACTGCATATATTTTCAGTGAATTTTATCCTGATAAAAAAATATTCCTTAGTGGGGATATCCCTGCAAAAACCAGATTATACCAGATGGCTATTAATGATTCTTATCTTGAATTATGTCAAAATTTCAAGATACAAGCTTATAAAGCTATAAAAGAAAATGGAGTAGTAGTCAAGTATAAATTGGAGGAACTCAGAAAAGGAACAAATTATGATGCCTTTTTATTCACCAAAAAAATAAAGTTGATTTAATGGCTTAACTTGGTATTAGCTAAAATTTTCGCATTTTCCTTCATCTTATCAGGTACTACATTAGAAAACTTATCAAGAGACTTATCTACTTTAATAGTTACTCCGATTGCTTTTATTTTACTTTCTGCGATTTTCATATTAAAAGTTTCCTTTCTAATGCAACACAAATATAAGTAATATATGTTATTATTATCATTATCACCTTTAGTATGTATAACATCATCACCATTAAAGTGTTTGTCTTGTCCTGAAAAGTCTTTACAGTTGGGAGCTGTTAATACTATATGTTATTTACAATAGCTTCTTAATCCGATTAAAGGTTTACATTGATGTTCTTTGTAATCCTTTCCTGAATTTACACTATTGCGCCTTACTAATCCCTATATTTATAACGATTCTATTATTTGAAATTTGATCAAAATCATCAGTTATTATCAATTCAAATCACTTTATCTTGCTTCAGTGGATAGGTACTGCAAGTATTTGTGATTAAAAGCTACACTTAATCTTCCGTCTTTTGTAAATAAAGAGAATTACCTCTTCTATATCATTATAAATTTCCGAAATTTAACCTCTTACCTTTGGAAGCATTTTAATTCTTCCTATCCGAAGTTAATGCACTTTAATTACAATGTCTGATCAGCCCGAAAATGCCATAAGAAAGATAATCCATATTGATATGGATGCTTTTTATGCGTCTGTAGAGCAACGTGATTTTCCAGAATACAAAGGGAAACCGCTTGTGGTTGGGGGCAAGCCGGATAGTCGCGGTGTGGTGGCAACAGCAAGTTACGAAGCGAGGCAGTATGGCATTCGCTCGGCGATGTCTTGCAGCAAAGCTTACCAGCTTTGCCCTACCGCCATATTTGTGTACCCCAGGTTTGATGCTTATTCTGCGGTATCAAAAGCAATCAGGGAAATATTTAGCCGCTATACGGATATAATCGAACCCCTTTCTCTTGATGAAGCTTATCTCGATGTTACAGTAGATAAGCTGGGCATCGGTTCTGCCATTGATATCGCAAAATCAATTAAAGATGCCATTAAAAACGAATTAAACCTCACCGCATCTGCCGGAGTTTCGATCAACAAATTTGTAGCGAAGGTAGCCTCAGATATGAATAAACCTGATGGCTTAACATTTATCGGCCCTTCAAAAATAAAGGCTTTTATGGAAAAGCTGCCCGTAGAAAAGTTCTTTGGTGTTGGCAAAGTTACCGCGGCGAAAATGAAGGCCATGCAAATTAATACTGGTGCCGATTTAAAAAACCTAAGCGAGTCTCAGTTAATTGCACAATTCGGAAAATCAGGAAAATTCTACTATAAAATCGTCCGTGGAATTGATAACCGAGCTGTGCAATCTCATCGCGAAACCAAGTCGGTTGGCGCCGAAGATACACTCTCAGAAGACACGAACGACCTGGCGGTGATGCACGATTTATTAAAACAAATTAGCGAAACGGTGGCTGCCCGGTTAGAGAAGCACCAGTTAAAAGGAAAAACGGTTACGCTTAAAATCAAATTCGAAGATTTTAAGCTCATTACCAGAAGCCGATCTTTTCCCGCAGCCATAAACCAGGCAGAGAACATGTTTCAGGAAGCCATAAAACTGCTTGAAGAAGCCAACTTAGGTACCGCAAAAGTTCGTTTGCTCGGCATTACGCTATCTCGTTTTTATGATGACATTCCGTTGGAAAACCTAACTAGTAATCAACTGGAGTTTGATTTTTAACTAATGCCTTCCGCTACCCGATAGTCCGGATCTTCCATTACATTCACTTCAATTACACCATCTGCATTGCGCAATAACCTTTTACAATCATCGCTCAGATGGCGCAAGTGAAGTTTTTTATCAACAGCTTTATATCTTTCAGTGAGTTTATTTAAGGCATCAATTCCCGACATATCATACACCCGGCTATCTTTAAAGTCGATAATTACGTTTTCGGGGTCGCCGGAAACGTCAAATTTTTCATTAAAATTAGCCACCGACGCGAAGAATAATGGTCCATAAATTTCATAGTATTTAGCGCCATCCGCTCCTAAATATTGGTTTGCCCTGATGCGTTTTGCACTTTCCCAGGCAAATACCAAAGCAGAAATAATTACGCCGATCAGCACGGCCAATGCAAGATTATGCAACCAAACCGTAATTACCGCAACAGAAATGCCGATGAAAATATCTTGTTTAGGCATTTTATTGATTACCTTAAAACTCATCCACTCAAATGTGCCAATGGCAACCATCATCATTACACCAACCAAAGCGGCCATAGGCACCCTTTCTATAATTGGCGCACCCACCAGAATAATTAATAAAATGGTTAATGCCGCAATAATACCTGAAAGCCTGGCCCGGGCTCCAGCAGATAGATTCACTAAAGTTTGCGCAATCATCGGACAGCCACCCATACCTGTAAAAAAACCATTCAGCATATTGGCAATGCCTTGTGCAATACTTTCTCGGTTTCCGTTCCCTTTAGAATCTGTAATTTCATCTACCAGGTTTAAGGTAAGCAAGCCTTCAGTTAAACCTACACCAGCCATAATTAATCCGTAAGGAAAGATAATTTTAAGGGTTTCCAGGTTGAATGGAATCTTTGGAATATGAAATGGTGGAAAACCACCGCTCACCGAAGCAATATTTCGCACCAACTTGGTATCAATTCCAAAAAAGAACACCACCAGGAATACCACAATAATAGCCACTAATGAAGCCGGAATGGCTTTGGTAAACTTAGGCAGTAAAACAACTATTGCAATTGTTAGGGCCACCAGGGCCAGCATTACATAAAGCGCTGTGCCACTTAACCAAGTTACCTGACCATTAACAAGGGTTTTAAATTGTTCTAACTGCGACATAAAAATGATTACAGCAAGTCCATTTACAAATCCAAACATAACGGGTTGCGGCACCAGGCGAACGAATTTGCCCAGTTTAAAAAGCCCGACTATAATTTGAATAACACCTGCGAGCGCCACCGCAGCAAATACATATTCAATGCCGTTGCTTTTCATTAAAGCAATCAGTACAATTACGGTTGCTCCCGCCCCACCAGATACCAGCCCGGGCCTGCCCCCCAAAATAGCAGTAACTAAACCCATAATAAAGGCGGCGTATAAACCTGTTAAGGGAGGGAAACCAGCAAGAATAGCAAAAGATAGTGATTCAGGAATCATCGTCATGGCTACCGTTAAGCCCGCTAAGATTTCTGTTTTATAGTCGATTCTTTTCGAAAAATCGAAAAGCTGTAGGGTAGATTTCATTATTCGCAATTAAAGCTGCAAATATCAGCTTTTTTCTACTGCTTATCTCTAATGAATTTCTTAAATCTACTGTTAAATAAGAGCTTAAAAGTGTACTGCGCTGCCTGAAATTAGCAGCACAGTTCTTTTATGCTTCTTATTCTGCTTAACTTGAATAGGAATATAGATCGCTCTATTGATGTGTTTTCAACCATTCCAACCGCCTTTGATCTGGCAAGTGCTTCACTTTAAAATGTTCAAACTTCGCTTCAAAACCTTGACCATCCGGACTGGCGGCCATTAAGCCAACCATCACAGGAGTATTATCCTGCAACGGAGCATTACGGGTCATGATGTAGTTTTTATCATCTAAAGAATAAAAGATTTCTACTGCATCGAGCCTGCGCACCACTTTAATCCAGATAAAAGGTGGCAATTCAGTTAATGGCAGCACGCTCCAGTCGCTTTTATCATGCGTAACAACTGTACTTACATTAAATTTTCCATCTACAAATTCGACCCCGGTTTTAATGTAGTTTTTATGATCAATGCGAATCATTAACCCCATCTGATCGAAACGGGCTTTATAGGCACCCGTAAGTTTAACTTTAGCTTCAAACTCTCCACCATAAGTTGCATAATAGAATGGCGCATCATCCACCGTGAAACCATAGTGAGAAATTCTCCAGTAGTCGCTTGCTGGCGTTACCTGCATGCTCAAACTGTTGTTCTTAATTTCCCATTTCTCAGGTTCATTAAACCACTGCATTTTATCCAGGCTCTGCGCCTTTAATTCATTCATACTACATATTATGCTTAATGCTAAAAATATTTTTTTCATTTTACTCATTAATTAATTTTTATTGGACACCGATTAAATGTTAAATTCATCACCACTTTTCTTTCTCTAAAATAACCACCCGAATGTGTAAGTTCGCAAAGTTATTTAAGCTTCCAACCAGATTCAATGGTAATAAATAACCATTAAATTTTGAACCCATGCGAGACCTGCTTGACATTAAACTCTTCTCTCAATCTTTTGAGACTATTTTAGATGCTGATCAACAATTGCTTCAGGCCAGGCTTATTGCCGAGATGTACAGCAAAATTGAAAACGGCATTAGTGTGTTGAGTGATTTAAAAGCCAGGAAAAGTTATCTTTATTATGGTGCTATTGCCGAAAACTTAGGTGTTTTAGTGCAAGAGCAGGAAATTAACTCGATTTGGGAAGATCAGCTATTGCAGAAGATCCATACAGAAGATCTGCAGAAGAAGTATCGGCTGGAGTTTCAGTTCTTTCAGCTATTGAATACGCTTGCTGCCGAAGAAAGAATGGATTACGAGATGATTACCAAACTCAGAGTGAAAAATAAGGCCGGGAAATACGTTTTAGTGCAACACCGTTTATTATACATTGCCAGCTCAGACGATGGCAGCATCTGGCTGGCGCTTTGCCTGTATAACCTGATTTACGATCATCCGGAGTTTTCGATTCCGCAGGGTGCCATTATGAATAAGCGGACCGGAAAGATTATTGAGCACAATGAAGAACGGTTTAACGGTCTTCTTTCTATAAGAGAGAAGGAAATTCTCCAACTGATCAAATACGGCAAAAGAAGTAAAGAAATTGCAGATCGACTGGCTTTGAGCATCAATACCGTAAACCGACACCGGCAAAATATCTTTCAAAAACTTAATGTAAGCAATGCGCTGGAGGCTTGTAAAATTGCCGAAACGATGGGTCTGTTGGCATTGGCAGATCAATAGCTATATTTATTTAGAAGCACCTCCTGGTTCAGCATGATATTTAAAATTCACCGTTAAATACAGTGAGAAATTTGCTTTACGGGGCGCAAAACCAATCAGCGGTCAATCTATAATCTAAAGCTCAGCAAACCTTATTTGTCTTTCAAAAATATTATTAATTACCATACTTGCTACGCCTAAAATGCAAGAATCCTGACCAAGTTCAGAGGTTACAATCTGCGTGTTCTCCCTAATTTCTGTCATGCTGTAAGTATTAATTGACTGGATAATGGGAATGGTAATATATTGCTTTGCTTCCGCCATTTTACCGCCGAGAATAATCACCTCAGGGTTAAAGAGTTGCACTAATGTTGCAATCCCTTTGCCTAAATTACTGCCCACAATGGAAAGAATACTAATCGCATATTGATCGCCCCTGTTAGCTGCATCAATTACGAGATGGGGTTCTATTTTATCAATTTCATGATCTGATAATTCATTGAGAAGAGAATGCTGACCAGATTTTATACCTTCTTTAGCCATTCTTGCAAGTGCAATACCAGAAGCAACCGTTTCCAGGCATCCTTTTTTACCACAATAACACAATGCACCTTCGTCTATTAGCGGAATATGCCCGATTTCTCCAGAAAAGCCTCTGCTGCCTTTGCGCATTTTGCCATCCATAATAATCCCTAAGCCAACGCCCCAATCCATCAACACGACCAATGCATCACTAATCCCTCTTGCTAATCCATGTTTACTTTCGGCAATAGCGGCACATTTAACATCGTTTTGCAAGAACACAGGGTAGCCGAACTTATCCTCCAGTACCTCTTGCAATGTTTTTTCTTTATCATCAGATTTTAGATACGTATAATTTACACCTGCTTCTGCATTAACCAGGCCAGGCATGGATATACCTATCCCGACCAGCTTGGTTTTATCAATTTTAGCAGCGGTAATTAATGCATCGATAAAGGTGAGCAATTCTGGCACAGCTGATTGATCTTTGCTGATTCCTTTAACTAAAGTACCGATGGTGGTAATGTAGTTATTGTTGTTATCAAGAATAGCGGCCCTTGTTCTGAATTTTTCTACCTCAATACTCACGATATAAAATGTGGCATCTTTCAATACATAGAAATCGGGTTTTCTACCACCCATAGACTCACCTTTGCCTTTTCTTTCTAAAACATCATCTGCAATTAATTCGTTGAGCAGGATAAGGCAGGTTGGAGAACTAATTCCTACCGCTGTGAAAATTTCACTAACCGTAGCGGCTTCATTCTCGTATATATATTTAAGAATCTTTATTTTCTGCAAGTATTTTTTTCTCTCCACGTTACTTAACTTCTTGAGTTTTTTCTCATTTGCAGAAAAGTAATCGGGCCGAAGTGTCATTTCCATTGATCGCGTATTTAAATATAGATGTAAAGATAAAAAACGAATTAACTTATATAAAAATTTTAGATAAGTTAATTCGTTTTTATAAAAATACTATTAATTATAATGCGTTTTATAAAATAAATTGTAAATAACTTGATTAATTGTAACTTTTTTGCATAACTTTAAAATAACAACTATTTATCTATAAGAACCATAAGCGTATTTACTAAAAGCATGGCGTACGACTAACTTACCACTAGTCATTTGAGCTAAGAATACACCAGATAGCAATAACAAAACTTAAACCAAACCAAGATGAAAACTTACACTTCAGATTCTTAACTGTTTTTAGAAACGGTAGAAAGATTTTAAGCTTTCTAAAAGCAAAACAAACCTATTTTCATTTGTGCTGACCATGTTATGCCCGGACCATTTTGAGGGGTCCTGTAATGCTGTGCAACATTAAAACCAAATTATTTGATGAAAAATTTACAAACGATTTTCGCATTTCTATATGCACGCCACTCGTTTAAGTTTAACAGGGCATTTAAAGTAGCCATCATACTACTTACCTTGCTTTCTTCGCAATTGCAAACCGCCTTCGCGCAGTCGGTTGTTAAAGGAAAAGTTACAGATGCAAAGGGTGGTGTACTTCCTGGTGTTAGTGTTAAGCTTCAAGGTTCTACAACCGGAACCACAACCAACAATGACGGAGAATTTTCACTTAATGCGCCATTAGATGGCATCCTCGAATTTACTTATATCGGCTACGTGAAAACGACATTACCCATTGGCGGTAAGTCGGTAGTTACCGCAACCCTCTCAGAAAATAATCAAAACCTGAATGAGGTAGTGGTAGTTGGTTATGGTACCACTAAAAAAGTAGATGTAACCGGATCTATCTCCAGTATTAAAGGGGCAGATTTGCAGAATTTACCGGTAGCTTCAGTTACGCAGGCCTTAGATGGCCGTGCTGCTGGCGTTAATATTGTACGTAACGATGGCTCGCCAGGTGCTGCGCCAAGTATCAGAGTCCGTGGTACTGGAACTATAAATGATGCCAATCCTTTGGTGGTTATCGATGGCGTTCCTTCCAGCAACCCCGATGCATTGAGTGATGTAAATCCCAACGATATAGCCTCAGTTGAAATTTTAAAAGATGCTTCCTCCAGTGCAATCTACGGTACACGTGCGGCAAATGGCGTGGTTTTGGTAACTACTAAAAAAGGAAACTTTAGTCAGAAATTATCCACTTCGATAAATGCATACACAGGTTTTTCTAACACTACGCGTTACCTTGATCTGTTAACGGCTCCAAATCTATACACGCTTAAAAGAGAGCGATATACAAATGACGGCGCTACAATAGAGGCACCTTGGGATGATCCGTATTACGCCACACAGCGTACAGACTGGCAAAAGGCCATTCTGGGTAAAGGTAAAGTAACCAGTGGTGATGTAAATATCCAGGGTGGTAATGAAACCTCCACCTATTATTTCGCCACTTCCATGTATGATGAAAAAGGAATTATTGATAAAGCAAGATTTAAACGTTTCGGTACACGTATAAATTCGGAGCATAAAATTAAACCATGGCTTAAAGTTGGAGAAAATATACAGGGAACTTATACAGAAAGCAATTCATTCAATAATAATGATTCTCAAACTGGCTTACTATTTTCTGCCTTACGCTTTAACCCTGCAATACCTACAGTAAATGAGGATGGTACTTTTGGCACTTCAAAAGCATTTGCCAACCAGCTGGGCGATATTAATAACCCATACTCAACCATCCAGCAAACTGACGCTTATACCCGGAAATACAGAGTGATTGCCAATGTGTTTGCAGAAGTGAATTTAATGAAAGACCTGAAATTCCGTGCGAATTATGGTTTTGATGGCACCATTACCAGGGGTTACAATTTCAGTGTGCTGGATGTAAACCAGGCAAGGCAAACCACCAATTCGAGCCTTACCCAATCAGAATTGGAATCGCATTCTAATCTATTGGATTTATTTCTTACTTATGATAAAACGATTAACAAGAGCCACATCACCTTTACTGCCGGTTATTCTAAACAGGATTTTCAAGGTAGCAATTTCAGTGCAGCAAGAATCGGCTATGATAACACGGCCTTTGATCAACGGGTGCTAAGTCAGGGCAATACTTTACTTACGGCTGCTGGAACGAACGATGATCCCACTGCTCTAGAATCTGTATTTGCCAGAGGGTTTTATGATTATGATGGCAGGTTTCTGGCTACTGTAACCTTCAGAGCCGATGGTTCTTCCAGATTTGCGCCAGGTAAACAATGGGGATACTTCCCTGCATTTTCTGTAGGATGGAGAATCTCCAATGAAAGTTTTATGAAGGATGTGAACTGGATCAGCAATTTGAAAGTAACGGGTGGATGGGGCGAACTGGGTAACCAAAACATCCCGCCTTTTCAGTATGTAAGCTCTATACTGGTTGGAAATACTTATGGAACAAATGGTTATACTTTCGGCGGAGCAGGATATAATGGCGCAGCAATCACCAGAATAGCCAATTCCAATATCACCTGGGAACGTTCGGCAATGACCAATATTAGTGTGGAAGCTGGATTTTTGAAAAATAAATTAAACACTACAGTAACTTATTTCGATAAGAATACGAAAGATATGCTAATTCCTGCCGTGCAGGTAGGAACTGCAGGTACCACCATTGCATCAGATGTAAATGCAGGGGAGATGAACAACCGGGGTGTTGAGGCAGAAATCAATTATAATTCGGGCAATGAGGTGAAGTATTCTGTTGGGATAAATGGTTCATTTATCAAAAATAAAATCACTAAACTTTATGGAGAAAGTGCTTATATTTCTTCAAAAGTTTACGGCCGTTCTAGTCAGGAAATCTCCCGAACATATGAAGGACAGTCTATTTCATCTTTCTATGGCTGGAAAACGAATGGGTTATACCAAACGCAGGCCGATATTAATAATGATGCCGCATTGGCAAATGATTCCCGTAGGGGTTCTATTAAACCAGGTGATGTACGTTTCTTAGACATCAATGGTGATGGTTTAATTGATGGAAAAGACCGTACTTATATCGGCAACCCGAATCCTGATGCAACACTGGGCCTGCAAGGAAGTGTATCTTATAAAAACTTTGATCTGTCGGCCAATTTCACGGGCGTATTTGGTATTGATTTGTACAATGCAGACAGGATGCAGGGGATTGATCCTACGTATTCTTTCAATTTGTATGAAGAAACTTTAGGCAGGTGGACTGGCCCTGGAACGAGTAATACAATCCCTCGAATGTCGCTGGATCGTTCTAATGATAATTACAGAACATCAGATCTGTTTATTGAAAATGGCAGTTATTTTAGTTTAAAAAATATTACGCTCGGCTATACCTTTCCATCATCACTGGTTAAAAAAGCAACATTTAGCAGCCTTAGATTATACGTAACTGGTCAGAATGTATTTATGCTTACCAAATACACCGGTTATACACCAGAATTAGGGTATACAGATGGCAACAGGCAACGAGGTGTTGATGTAGCACAATACCCCTCTGTACGTTCATTTACATTTGGTTTAACCCTTAAATTATAATCCTATGAAAACGAAAATAAATTTTCTTGTACTAACAGCGATTGTACTTTTAAGTGCGTCCTGTAAAAAGAATCTGGATCTAGACCAGAAAGGTGTTTATAATACAGACAATTATTTTAGAAATGAAACAGATGGGGTAAACGCAGTTACCGGAATCTATAACTTGCTCGAACAGGAAGACTATATCAGCCACGCAGAAACCACGTTTGATGTAGCCTCGGATGATTACTGGCGTTCGGGAGATCATTCTGAAGATGAAGCGATAGAAAACCTAACTTACGATGCCTCCAACGCACAAGTAAGGTATAGCTGGACATATAAATATGAAACGGTTAACCGTTCTACAAATGCAATTATCAATATCCCTAAAATACCGGTAATGAATGAAGCCGTACGAAGCAGAAGCATGGGTGAAGCATACTTTATGCGTGCTTTTGGTTACTGGCGATTGATGTTGATTTATGGAGATGTTCCCATTATTTCAGAATCAGATTTCACGAATAAAACCTTTAATAAGCCAAAATCGAGCATAGAGGAAGTTAGGAAACAAATTGAGGCCGATTTATTAAAGGCTGTTGATTTACTGCCAGAATCTTACGGTGCTACCGATAGAGGTAGAGTAAGCAAAGGCACAGCTTTAGGATTGCTTACCAAATTATATATGTATTGGGAGAAATTACCGCAAGCCATCACTATCGGACAGCGTTTGATTGATAACCCAAAATATAATTTAGCGACTACTTTCCAGCAAAACTTTACCCGCGCCAACGAAACCAGTACAGAAATCCTCTTCTCTGTTCAAGGTTTACAAAACATTGTGCAAAACGATTATACCATTTACTACATCCCAAGAGCTTGGGGAGGATATGGATTTAGTCAGCCTTTACAAGGTTTAGCAGACGAATTTGAAGCAAACGATTCCCGTAAAGCAGCCACGCTTTTGAGTATTGGTGATAACATCAATATTGGCGACGGTGTAAATGATCAGACCTTTACCAGCAGTCTATCATCTACCGGTTTTGCTTTCCGTAAATATGCCGTCTTCTACCCTTTTGGTTCGGCAGAAGGAAATGGTGTTGACCATAATTATGCCGTTCCATTAATGCGTTCTGCAGACATCTATTTGTTAGTAGCCGAAGCCAGAATTCGTACACAAGGTGCGGGAGCTGGCGATGCACTCATTAACCAGGTTCGCCGCAGAGCTTCTACCTTATTACCTCCTGTAGCAGGTGCAGGCATGACTCAGTTAATTCATGAGCGACGCGTAGAACTGGCTGGCGAGGGAGAAAGACACCAGGATTTAATGCGCTGGGATAAAACCGGAATAGTTAACATTGCAACGATCTATAACCGTGCAGTATCAAAGGCACCGGTGGATCAGGGAAAAACGGTTACTTTTATTCGTCCTAAACATTATTATTATCCAATTCCACAAGTAGAAATAGACAAAGCTGGTGGTGTGTTGGTACAAAACCCTAATTTCTAAATAAGACTATGCATAAGTACATCATTTTATTGTTTCTGGCAGTCGTAACCGCAGGTTTAACTACCCAGGCGCAAGTAGACCAGCAAAATACCGCTGCCTTTTTAAAGCGTATCGTAGCTAACCGGGCGGGAGAATTCATTGTAGAAGAAATACCCAGGGAAAATGAAAAAGATGTGTTTGAAGTCGAATCCAGAAACAATAAAATTGTACTGCGTGGCAACAACGGCTTATCTGTTGCCTCTGCCTTAAACTATTACCTGAAAAATTACTGCCAGAGCGATATCGGCTGGAACGGCACCAACCTGAACATTCCTGTTGTTTTGCCATTAATATCAGCAAAAATTCACAAAAATACGCATTACAATTACCGTTACTACTTAAACTACTGCACCTTTAATTATAGCATGGCCTGGTGGGATTGGGAACGCTGGCAGAAAGAAATCGACTGGATGGCTTTAAATGGAATTAATATGCCATTAGCCATTACGGGCGAAGAAGCCATCTGGAGAGATGTATACCGCTCAATGGGTTTTACCGACAAAGAACTCGAAGGTTTTTTTAGTGGTCCCGCTTACTTTTCCTGGTTATGGATGGGCAACATTGATGCCTGGGGTGGCCCGCTGCCACAGCACTGGATGGATACCCATAAAGAACTCCAGAAAAAAATCCTCGAACGGGAAAGATCATTTGGGATGAAACCTGTTTTATCTGCTTTTACCGGCCATGTGCCGCCAACCTTCAAAGATAAGTTCCCAACGGCCAAAGTAAAAAGAACCAACTGGGATGCTGGCTTTCCTGATGTATTTATTCTCGATCCTGAAGATACCTTATTTGAAAAAATCGGAAAACAATACATTGAAACGCAAACCAAAGAATTTGGAACAGATCACCTGTATTCTTCCGATACCTTTAACGAGAATATCCCACCTACCAACGACTCTACTTATTTGAGCGACATGAGTAAGAAGGTGTTCCATTCCATGACAGCCGCTGATCCTAAAGCAATTTGGGTGATGCAAGGATGGATGTTCCATTACAACAATAAATTCTGGCAGCCGCAACAGGTGAAAGCTTTACTGAATGCGGTACCAGACGACCAGATGATTGTGCTTGATTTATACAGTGATGCGCACCCGGTATGGAACCGCACGGATGCCTATTACGGCAAACCATGGATCTGGAATATGCTGCAGAACTTTGGTGGCAACATCAGTTTATTTGGCAGAATGCGCCATGTGGCAGCAGATCCTTCGATTGCATTGCACGATCCGGAATCAAAAAAGATGGTGGGTATTGGCCTGGCTCCCGAAGGAATTGAACAAAACCCTGCACTATTCGGCTTAATGCTCGAAAACGTATGGAGAGATACGCCAATCGATGCTGAAGCATGGCTGAAAGACTATGCGAAGCGCAGGTATGGCAAACAATTACCGCAGCTAGATGAAGCCTGGAATATTTTATTAAATACCGTTTATAGCGGTGGTTTGACTGAAGGTGGAAATGAGTCTATCATCGTGGCCCGCCCCACTTTTGAGAAAAAAATAGACAGGGTATTGACAGGATTATCTTATGATCCCCTCCAATTGGTTAAAGCATGGGGTTTGTTTACCGCCAGTGCAAATGAATTCAAAACCAGTGATGGTTTTGAATATGACCTGATAGATGTAACCAGGCAAGTATTAGCCAACTATGCGAGCCCGCTTCAACAGAAAATGGTAGCTGCTTACCAGGTCAAAGATCAGGCTGCCTTTGAAAAATACAGCAAAGAATTCCTGGAATTATTAGACGATATGGATATGTTGTTAGCTACCCGAAAAGATTTCTTGCTGGGCAAATGGATCAATGAAGCAAGAGCAAACGGCATTACAGAAAAAGAAAAAAATTTATACGAATTTAATGCGAGAGACCTCGTTACGTTATGGGGCGATAAAGAAAGCGGTTTAAGGGAATATTCTAACCGCCAATGGGCAGGCTTAATTAAAGGATATTATAAACCAAGATGGGAAATGTTCTTTAAAGCACTTGATCAGTCATTGCAAACAGGTACAGCAGTAGATTTAAAAGCCTTTGATAAAAACGTAAAAAACTGGGAATGGCAATGGGTTAATCTTCATAATAATGCCTACTCTGATAAAATAAAGGGGAACGCTTTTGAAGTAGTAACAAAACTTTATGCTAAATATAAAGATCAGATAATGGCCGCTCATGCAAAATAAAACCAGCATAAAGCCACATCATATTCTCAGCTGATGAAATACGGGAGACTTTTATATTCTTTGCTGCTGGCCCTTGCTGTTCTTACTGTTGCCGATGCACAGGAGGTTGTAAACGACCACATGTTCCATGCATTGCCTGCGGCAAAAAACTTCAGCGATTTCGACAGCAAAGGCTTTCTGATCAATCAAAAAAGAACTTTTGTGGTGTCTGCTGGGATGGAGTATGCCCGGGTGCCACATGAATTGTGGCGGGAACGCCTGCTGCAACTTAAACGCGGAGGCTTTAATTGCATTGAGGTTTACACTATCTGGAATTTCCACGAACCCACAGAAGGAAAATTTGAGTTTGATGGAGACCAGAACCTGGATCAGTTTCTTGCTTTAGTAAAAGAATTGGGATTATATTCAATTGTACGCGTTGGCCCATACTATTGTGCAGAATGGGATCAGGGTGGTTATCCAATCTGGCTGCGCTTTAAACCTGGCTTACGGGTGAGAGAACCGAATGCGGAATTTGAAAAATATGTAGACCGTTTCTTTGACCGTTTACTACCAATTGTAATGAAACACCAGATTAATAAAGGTGGATCCGTGATTTTAATACAACTCGAAAATGAACACCCTAAAGGCTGGGGAACAGATATACCTAACCATTACTTTAAACATTTACAAAGTAAATCCTTAGCCATGGGTATGGAGGTACCTTACTTTTTTAGCGGCGTACATCATGCCACTGATCCTGCCCGAGAAGGCACACTGGATGATCCGAAAAGACCAAATCCCTGGTTTTCTACAGAATTCTGGAGCGTTTGGTATTCGCAATATGGTGCTAAACCGAAAGATGCACCTGTTTACGATCGCCGTACCTGGAAAATCATTGCCCATGGCGGCAACGGCTATAACTTTTACATGGCACATGGTGGATCTAATTTTGGTTATACCAACAATGATGAAGATGCGGCCGCCTACGATTATGGCGCTGCAGTTGGACAAGCCGGAGATTTACGCCCAATTTATTATACTTTTAAACGTGCCGGATACTTTGCACGCAGTTTCCAGGATATATTGGAAAATAGTACCGATGCATCCGCAGCTTACCAATATTTAACACCAGATACTACACTCAAAATCAGTGCAAGAATGAGTGAGGCCGGAACCTTAATCTTCCTCGATAATCCCGCTGAAAAACAGCTTACAAAAACTATTAGGCTTAAAGGTTTGCCACCCTTTACGGTTAACTTATTACCAGGCGAGATCTACCCGATTGTACATCACTTTAAACTGAATAATCAAATAGAATTGAATTGGAGCTTAAGCAGGATATACGGCGTGGTTAAACAGCAAAACACGACTACTTTGATTATTGAAGCCAATGCCGAAGACCCATTGTATCTTAATTTTTCTACAGCTGCAAAAGCTATGGTTAAATCTGCTGTTCAGGCTAGTGATGTAAAAGTAACCGGCAATCATGTTACCTTAAACACCGTGTTTAAATCCACAGATCAACCATTCCTTTATCTTTTTAAAACAGGTGATCAACTGGTTCGGATTCTGGTAATGGACAAAGCGGCGACCAATAAAACATGGATCACCGCCGAAACAGAAGGTGGAGTGATTATTACGGGTATTTCTTATCTTGGTGAAACGAAACTAAGTAATACAGGCTTTGAAGCAACAGCAACCTTTCCTCTAGCTTCCGTAAAAGATAGCCAGGCAATACTTTATCTCCAAGATGGGCTAAAAAAACTTATTGTTAACCCTATTCAGGATGTTAAAATAGATACGCTACTTCATTTAACTCCATGGGAAAATAAAGATGCTTCGATTTTTGCCGCTTCTGTTACAAATAATGGAAAATGGTTAGCCAGTGAAAGCCCTTTACAAATGGGTGCAGACGGAAACCTGACCAATTCTGCATGGTACCGCACAAAATTTAACGCACTTTCTACCGGAAAATACACTTTACAGTCTGACGGGGGCGACCGTGCAACGGTATTTGTTGATGGAAAGTTGGTAACCCACTGGAAGATCAGAAGTGGTGAGTTGACCCTAGACCTAAAAAAAGGAATGCATGACCTTGCCTTTTTTACTGCCCATAATGGCCGGGATAAACTGGCTGCCTACCTTGGCCCCATAACAGACATTGATAAAAAAGGACTTTCTGGCATTACCAGAATTAAAAAAGGCGGACCATTTATCTTTACCCTTGATCACTGGTATTTCACATCAGCGCAAGATTCCCTGGCTATTAAAAATGGCCCACCGCTACTTGATACACTCCAAATCACAAAATATAAAATTGGTGCAGATGCCTTCAACCTTAAAGAGGGCTATGGCTGGTTTCAAACCCTAATTAAAGCCCAACCAGACCTTTCCAGCCTAACGATTAGTTTTAAAAGTACAGATGAAAATGCAACCCTGTTTATTAATGGCAAAAAAGTGTTAAGACACGAAGGCTGGAATATTCCTTTTGAATATAAAATTACAGATGCAGTTATTTTAGCCAAGCCGATTGAACTCGCTGTTTTTATAGAAAACGTAAGTAACGAGGGCGGCATCGATCAACCGGTTAGGATAAACTTAATGGGAACAGGAACCATTTTAAGCGGATGGAACATGAAAAATGGTGTAGATCCTGAAGATGCTTCTGTAAATTGGAAGATTCTAGCCGGCCTCGATGCTCTTAATGGCCCACAATTTTATCGTTCTACATTTAATCAGCAAAAAATAGCCAACAGGCATCTAATATGGCGTGTTCATCCTGATGGCATGGGGCACGGTTCAGTTTGGATTAATGGACATAACCTGGGGCGTTATCCGGAGAAAATCGGCGATATCGGTCTGTACATTCCAGAACCCTGGCTAAAAGAAGGGCAAAATGAGATGATGATTTACGATGAAGATGGTAAAAATCCAGGTAAAGTAAAAATAACCATGGAAAAAGCAGCGAGCAAAATCAGTTATCAACTGAAGGCGCAATCGTTTAAATAAATAGTAAAATACCAGCATATACATTGATAGAACCTTATGGAATTAGCAAATAATAGATTTACCACGCTCGATATCTTCAGAGGAATGACCGTTTGTTTCATGATTATTGTGAACTCTCCCGGTTCTGGTGCAGCGGTGTGGTCACCGCTGGATCACGCGGCCTGGTTTGGCTTTACCCCCACTGATCTTGTTTTTCCATCCTTTCTATTTGCAGTTGGAAATGCACTAAGCTTTTCAAAGAAAAAGCTCGAAACCAATTCTGCTTTCTTAGCGAAAATCTTTAAACGTACCGTGATCATCTTTTTGCTGGGCTACCTGATGTACTGGTTTCCTTTTATGCATCGGGATCATGATAGCTGGGTATTTAATTCTTTAGGCCACACCCGTATTATGGGGGTTTTGCAACGAATAGCCTTATGTTATTTCTTTGGTTCACTTATCGTGCACTATTGTTCCAAAAAAACAGCCATCATCCTTTCGGTTGCACTCCTGCTTGTCTATTGGGCATTTTTACTCCTATTCGGTGCCACAGGAGAAGAATATAGCATGTTAGGTAACGCAGGCACTAAATTGGATATCTTAATTTTAGGTGATGCCCATTTATACCACGATCATGGCGGGCCAATCGCTTTTGATCCGGAAGGATTATTGAGCACCATTACGGGGATCGTTAATGTGATTGGTGGCTACCTGGCTGGTGCTTACATCCAACGTAAAGGAAAAAACTTTGAATGCGTGGCTAAGCTATTGATGATGGGCGCATTGCTGATCGGAGTAGCTTTGTTTTGGGGACAATTTTTCCCGATTGCCAAAAAACTATGGACCAGTTCTTTTGTATTGCTCACCATTGGCTTGGATTTAGCCATACTAGGAATGCTGATTTATGCCATCGAACTGAAGAACATCAAATGGGGAACAAATTTCTTCCTGGTTTTTGGAAGGAACTCTTTGGCTATTTATCTTTTATCAGAATTGTTACTAGTGGTCCTTCAACTCGCACATGTACAGCCAGGCGTAAGTTTCTACAATTGGATCAACAACGTTTTTTACCAGGTAATTTTCCCTGGTGCATTTGGTACGCTTGTATTCGCAGTAAGCTTTATGCTGCTCTGCTGGTTTGTGGGTTACCTGATGGATAAAAGAAAAATTTATATTAAAATCTAATTCCGAATGCCTGCTAAAATCTCCCGTTTACACTCTGTTCTGCTATTGCTGCTTTCTTTATCACTATCAGTTCATAGCCAGCAACAGCAATCAATTGGCCATACGCTTGATGTGGATCCATTTATTGGCACCACAAAAAGCAATGTATTAACCAGCTGGGGAGGCAATGGCGGTACTTATCCGGGTGCCGTAGCACCATCGGGCAATATTCAGCTTACACCAGAAACGCGGGTAACGGGGGCAAAAGGATATGACTACAGCGATCAAAGTATCTTCTTTTTCAGCTGTTTTAAACACTTCAGCGGTTTCCCGGAAGGATCATCAGGACAAGTATTCATCCTCCCGGTAGAGAATGGAAAAAACTTTGAGCCAGGAAAATATAATCGCTCATTTAGTCATACACAAGAACAGGCTACACCAGGTTATTATAAGGTAATATTTAACGATAATTACACCATTGCCGAAGCCACGGCAAGTACCCGAACCGGAATTTTAAAATTCACCTTTCCTCCAAAGGTAACCCCGCAGATCTACATTGGGGAAGCAGGAGATATTACCCTAAAGAACAAACGTTTGGTTTATGGAACTTTAGGAAATACGACAATTAACCTGTCATCCAACATTATTGAATCCGATATTGTTAAGGGCGGGTATTTATTAAGCTTTGAAAAATCAGATACGGCAGCGCAAATCATCACACTTAAAATTAGTTCATCTTCAGTAAGTTTTGAAGGTGCACAACAGAACATTGATCAGGAAATTGGCCAACTAGACTTCGAAACTTTTCGGGAAAGAACAGCTAAAGAATGGGATATGCAACTCGCTACTGTTGATATCGAAGATCCTTCACTTGAAAATAAAAAAATCTTTTACACGGCACTTTACCATTCGCTACTCATCCCTTGGATAGTTTCTGACGCTGATGGAAAATACAAAGGAGCTGACAGTAAGATTTACCAAAAAAAAGGGAAAAATCAATATGGTGGTTTTTCCCCATGGGATACTTTTCGTTCTTTACATCCCCTACTCACTTTACTATATCCTGAAAAGCAAAATGATGTCATTCTATCCATGCTGGATGTATATGAGCAAACGGGATATTTGCCAACAGAAACCATGACTGGAAACCATGCCGTGCCAATCATTGTGGATGCCTATTTGAAAGGGATTACCGGTTATGACCGCAATCTTGCTTATACCGCAATGCGAAAGAGTATTCTGAGTGGTCCATTCGTAAAAAACGACATGGAAGTGTATCACCAGCTAGGATATGTACCCTTTTCCAGATCCGAATCGGTAACGAGGACAGTAGAATATGCGTACGACGATTGGGCGTTATCACAATTTGCAAAACTCGTTGTGAAGAACAAAGCAGATGAGCAATTGCTGGAGAAACGAGGTTTAAATTACAGAAACCTTTTACATCCTTCAGAGTTGTTTATGCTGCCAAGACAAGGCAATTCATTTAAATTAAGCCCCGGCATGACGGGTTATAAGGAAGGCAACAAATGGACATACACTTATTTTGTTCCTCACAATGCCAAAGACCTGATCAATTTGCTTGGTGGTGCTGAAGCATTTTCAGACCGTTTAAATGCTGCAATGACCGACAATGTGATCCTTTACGACAATGAAACCGTGCTGCATTTGCCTTACTTATTTAATGCAGCTGGTCGCCCGGCACGCACACAGCAATGGCTAAGAAACATTATGCTCAATCGCTTCTCTGCAACTCCAGGTGGCTTGCCAGGTAATGACGACCTTGGTTCTATGTCGAGCGCCTATATTTTTAATGCGCTGGGGTTCTTTCCAATTAGTCCCGGAAACCCAAATTATGCCATTGGCGCCCCCTTATTTAAATCTGTAACCCTGCACCTGGCCAATAAAAAAGATTTAGTAATTCATGCACAGCAACAAGCTCCAGCTAATAAATACATCCAATCGTTAGCGGTTAATAAACAAATTTACAATCAGTTAGATATTCCACATGGGCTATTGGCTAAAGGCGGTCGGCTGGATTTTGTAATGAGTCCGATTGCAACACAAATGTGGCCAAAAGACAGAAACCCAGTATCACTTTCAGCAACTAAAGAAGATGCTAACATTAAACTTTTAAAATATAGCATCAGCAAAAAACAAGTTAACCCTAACGAACTTTTCCAGGTATATTTCACTTTAAAAAATGAAGGGAGCCTCGGCACCAAAAAGGTTGTTATTTACGCCAATGGAAAACCATGGCTATCTAAATCATCATTAGTAGCGCCTGGAGCTACCCTCACAGATTCCATCAGCGGTCGGCTATATGCATTAGGTAGTATAAAAATCGGTGCAAATCCATTAGCAAAAACTACAATTAAAGTTATTGCCCCTAATAAACCGATCGCCCAACCTTTTCAGATTGTTGAACTGACGGCAAAACCAATGGTAAAATTAAACACTGAACAGGAAATCAGCTATCGCATTAAAAACATTACGGGAAGAGCGCAAACCTTCAAACCTGAAGTTATTCTTAATAATTCCCTTCAAAAAGAAATCCTGCTTTATACTGATCAGGTATACCTCTTGCCAGGGCAGCAAAAAACCATCAATCATCGGTTTAATGTAAATCAAATCGGCTTGCAAACAATCACAACAGGAAAACGGCAATCAATATTTAAAGTTTATGAAACACCTATAACCGCTTTACTTTTAGACTTAGACCTTCATAAATTAAATAAAAATAAAGTTGCAGATGCTTCCGGATTTAACAACAATGCCTTGCTGATGGGATCAAATGATGCTAAAAAGCAGCTTATTGAATTGGGTGACAGTACCTATCTGGAAATTCCAAATGCGCCAAGCCTCGATCAAATGGAAAATCACCTCACCATGATGGCATGGGTTTATCCTACCGGAGACGAAAAAGGCCTGACCGATTTACTCACAAAAGGTGATAGCCACGTGATCCAGACTACAGATAATAAGACATTAACGTTCTTTGCGGGTGGCTGGGGACGAGGCGATTGCACCATAAAACTACCAGCAGATTGGAAAAAGAAATGGCATCATATTGCTGGTGTTTGTGAGGGCGATTTACTCACCATTTACCTGGATGGAAAACCAGCCGGAAGTACAAAAGTTGATGGCATCGCCAATCTTTCTAACACCAGCCGATGGCAAATTGGCCGTAATGAAGAATTTCCTTCAGAAAGAATATTTCATGGGCAGATGGATCTGGTTAAAGTTTACGAACAGCCATTATCAGCAAAAGATATTGAAGCTTTGTTTGCAGTGGAAAAAGACAGGTATTAAAAGAAATCAATCTTTTTATGGTTACTTCTGCTTTATAGCTTACTATTTATTTCCTTTTAAGCGCTTTATAAATAGACAAATCCTCATACCATTTTATCCCCTCAATAGATAAAAACTATTGGGATTTACTGGTATGAATCTTTCGGCCTTTTGGCAAACTGCAACGATATGATCAAAAATTTGAGGTTCCAGTTCAGAATGTTCTATAAGTAACCTTAAATAATACAACATCATAGCCATGATAGGCCGTTTGAAAAGCGATCTGGCGCACTCAGTGCGCCAGATGCAAATACAGTAACATTTTTAATTTTCACACTGTTAATTTTTAGGTAGGAGGTTAATCAAGAACAATTGCAATTCTAGAAAAGTCTCTCTGGATCAGTTTTGCCATCTCCTATTTTTCGTCCAATTGTGGCGGTATCAACTTGTACATTACTGGCGTAACAATTCTAGATAATATGGTCGAACTGATCAAGCCACCAATAAGAACAATAGCAAGCGGTGCAATTTGAGGGTTCGGGTTTAAAGCAATAGGAATCAGACCACAAATTGCCGTAATAGAGGTAAGTACAACAGGTAAAAATCTTGTTTCCCCGGCAATGTGGATCGCCTCATCTATACTTTTCCCTTCCTCTCGCAACTGATTGGTAAAATCAACAAGCAGGAGCGAATTTTTAACTTGTATACCGGAGAGACCTATAAAACCAATAATAGATACCAGCGACATCGGGTTTCTGGTGATGAGCAGCAATACCACACCCCCTAACACTCCAAGCGGTATAATGGATAACACAATGATGATTCCCTTAAATGTTTTGAATTGCAGCAGCAATACCCCAATAAAAAGAAATGTACTTAAAATGATTACCGCAAGAAAGTTGCCTCCCAGGGCATCACCCTCTGATTCTGCCTCGCCTGATAATTTATAATAGTAACCCTTCGGCATCTTCATCTGGTTAAGCTGAGGTACAAGATCCTTTAAAATATCATTAGCAAAAACATGGTCTTTAGTTAACGATGTTACCTTTGCAAACCTCGATTTATTAAAATGATTAATCGCTGTTGGAGAGGTTTCAAAACCAATTGATGCAATCTGATCAACCTGAATTGGCGCACCCTGAATATTGTTTACATAAAGGTTTTTTAAAGCATCCAGATTAGAAAACTTTTCCCTGGGCAGGGTTAGCACTACATTCCGCGAATCTCCCCTGTCATCAATGTAATCACCAACGTTCAAACCTGCTACAGCCATTCTAATCACCTTATCAATGTCACTGGTCATCACGCCTAAGGTTCGGGCTTTCTCCTTATCAATTTTGATTTTTACATCCGATTTATCTGTATTCAGTTCATTGTTGATGAAAAAAGTACCGGGATGTTTACGCAAGAGTGCTTCTACCTTAAAAGATAGCTTCTTTAGCGTATCCTGATTATCACCAAATACCCTTACCACAATATTTGCTTCAATAGGTGTTCCCTGCTCGAAATCTTTTACCTCAATTTTAGCATAAGGAAAGTGTTGAAATTTATTCCGCAGCTTTTTAATTAACTCCGTTTTTTTATTAGGATCAGTTTCCTCATCCATCTGTACAAAAACCTGTGCAAAATCTGGCTTAATGTCTTGCTGATGAACATTGTAGTAAATTTGCGGATTGCCTTTCCCTACATTTGAAGTATAATAAACGATCTCATGATGTTTTTTCAGTTCTTTTTCTACCAATTTTGTTACCCTGTCACTCTCCGGAATATCGGCCTGAAGCGGCATCTTTATGTTGATCAGGAACATTGGTTTTTCTGAAGTAGGGAAGAGTTTGAAACCGGCAAGTGAAAATAACAGAAACGCCAGTACACTTAATGCGATTGATATACCGATAGTTACCTTCGGCCATTTTAATGCCAATGGCATTATGCCGCGATAAGAAAAGGTTAGAAACTGCTGCAATTTTTTAAGAAAGTAGTTGCCTTCTCCATGGCTATGTGTTTTTAGAATTTTACTCCCAATAAATGGCACTAATGTTAACGCAACAATCATAGATGCCAAAACACTTGTAATAATGGCCATTGGCAAACTACGGATAAACTCTCCGGCCATATCAGGTAAAAAAGCCAAAGGCAAAAAGGCGATCACTAATGTGGCGGTGCAGCCTACTACCGCAGCTCCAATCTGTTTAGTACCCATTAATATCGCATCTTTTTTGGAATGCCCCTCCCTGAGCCATCTTTCAATATTTTCAACTACAACAATACTATCATCAACCAATAACCCCAATGCAACAACAAGGCCCACAATGCTGAGTTGATTTAAGGAAAAGCCTAATAAGTTCATCGCAATCAGGCCAAGGGCCAGTGAAAGCGGAATGGAAATCATTACAATCAATGAAGCCCTGAAACCCAGTGGCAATAAGGTAATTATTACCAAAAGAATTGCCAGCCCAAAATCGAAGCCCAGATGTCCCAATCGCTTTGAAACCATATCTGCCTGGTCAAAATTTTTGATCATCTTTATATTTTCTGGTAAATTGCTTGTAAACTCCTCCAAAATAGGCGTGTATTCTTTCTTTACCTGGCTGATATCTACATTATCTTTCATGGCCGCGGTAACCAGTATGCACCTGTGCCCGTTAATGCGGGTAATGTGGCTAACAATACCATCTTTATAGCTTACCTGAGCCACATCTTTCAGGTAGATAATTTTACCATTGGCATTATAAATAACAGTATTGGCTACATCTGCTACGCCTTTAAATTTTCCACTGGTTTTAACATTGAAAACTTTACTATCCAGGTTAATGCTTCCACCAGGTATGTCTGCTGCTTCGCTTTGCAAGCTTCCTATTACCAAATTCAGGGGGATTTTCAGCTGTGCAAGTTTATCCAATTGCATATCAATCCGTATCTCCTGTTCGGGCATTCCGGTATATTTTACTTCCCGAAGGTTAGTAATCTTTTCAAGTTTGCTTTTGAGGATATCTGCCTGATCTCTCAAAACTTTGGAAGGTGCAGAATTGGAGATCAGGGCAACCTGAAAGATCTTCACATCAGATGATGCAATTTTCTCCGTCTTGATCTGATAGATTTCCTTTGGTAGTTCACTGTTCTTAAGGGCATTAATTTCTGTAGAGATCTCCTGATACTTATTGTCTACATCAACCCCATATTTAAATTTAATTTGTATCGCGGCAACACCATCTTCTACAGTAGTTAAAATTTTATCAATATTTTCCAGCCCGTAGATTTTGTTTTCAATAGGTTTAACCACCTGCTCTTCCATATCTTTAGGGCTTGTACCAGGGTAAATTACGGTTACCAGGTATTGCGGCGGATGGGTAGTTGGATCTTCTGACCGCGGCATGGTAAATAGCGTAAGCACACCTACTACCGCTACCAATAAAAATATGATCAGGGTAAACTGGTAGTTCTTAACAGCGAAATTTGTAATCTTCATAGCTGATTTTATTGGATAATCTTTACAATGGACTCTTCATTCAGGTAAGCACTGTTAGAAACAACAATCTTATCCATACCTTCCAGCTTGTCTTTCAGGTATACGTTTTTATTATCAAACTTCAGAATATTCACCGGTACCTTACGTACACGATTTGTACCTTTAAGGGTGAAGATGAATCCCTTCTCGCCATCTGCCTCTACCAATGCGGCGAAGGGAATAATGGTGGCGTTTTGTGCGCCGTTGGTTTTGATGTCTGCCTTTCCAAACATCCCTGTTGCGGGTTTGAAGTTGCCGAGATTGAGTTTCAGCTCTACCTGGAAAGAACCAATTTCTTGATCTGCTGATTGAAGTTTACGGAATACCGTAGCCGTAAAATGCTGCTCAGGATAGCCATCGAGGGTAACATTGGCGTTTTGACCAGGCTTAATTACTGCCCATTCCTGATCAGTTACTCCAACTTTAAGTAGGTAACTGCCATTTTTCTGCGTGGAGTTAGTCATCAATACCGGACTACCGCCACCAATTACTTCGCCTTCTCCGGCTACTTTTTTAGTTACAAAACCATCTGAAGCTGCATAGATTGCAGAATAGCGCTGGTTAAATGCGGTGGCTTCCTTTATCTTTACTGCAACGTCTAAAGCTGTTTTGGTATTTTGTAATTGTTCCAGCGTAAAAACGCTATCGCGGTAAAGATTTACCGCCCTGGTATAGTCTCGTTTGACCTTATCTACACCAAGTTCGGCCTGTGCCAACCCTGCTGCGATTTCAGTAGTATTTAATGTCGCCAGGATTTGCCCTTTTTTAAAAAACTGACCTTCATCAACCATAATCTTACTGATTACGCCCCCTATTTTAAATGAATAATTAACTTCATTTTCAGTGCTGACTAAGCCAGAGACTACAATAGTAGTAGGTACACCAAATGTAGAAACCTGTGAAGTTTTCACGGCAATCACATCAGATTCGCCAAGTGGCTTTGAGTATTTAGGTTTTTCTTTGCAGGCAAACAACAGGGTTGTTATCGCAATAATAGTAAGTTGTATCTTCTTCATGTTTTTTATTGTAAATTGAAACTGGCGTTTGCACGCTCAATCGCGGTGAATGATATCCAGGTATCGAATAAGGCAATGTTAGATTGGAGTTGCGCATCTACCCATTGGTTCTGTGCATCAAGCAATTCAATATAAATGGCCATACCTTCCTTATAAAGTTTAGTCATGTCATTATAGTAGGTTTGGCTGGTCTTTAGTTGCGATTGTGCAGCCTGATATTGTGCAGCAGCACTTTGCAGGTTTGCTTTGCGCACATTCAACTCGGTGAGCAGTTGCTGAGACACCTGACTCGTTTGCGCACCTATGGCCTGCTCGCTGGCAATGGCTTGTTTTATTTTGTAACTGTTTCTCCCTGAAGAGAACAAGTTCCACTCCAATGAAACGCCTAGCAGATAATAGCGGCTTTTCTGATTAAACTTCCAATCGAAGGCCTGTGAACCTAAATCAAGTGAAGTACCAATTTTAGGTATGAGATAAGATTTGGCTAAACCAGTAAGGTTTTTGTTGATTCCACTGGCAATCTCAAGTTTTGCCAATTCCTCGCGGCCATTTATATCATTTAGCTGCAGGTTATCCTGGGCTGGCAATAAGGGAACACTATCTGTTATAATAGCATCAGTGAGTGGCCTGTTCAATAGGAAGTTGAAATAATACTGCGCCGATTCTTCTGTTTTTCTGGCCGAGACCAGCGATGCATTGATCTTTGAGACCTCATTCTCGCTTCTGATCACAGCTGTACGGTTGATCTTATTGTTTTCGAATAGTTTTCTGTTTACCCTTTCGCCTTCCTGAAGCAGTTTTAAAAAGGATTGATAAATGCTGATGGCATTTGTAGCCTTAAGATAATTGTAATAGGCCGTTTTAATTTCCTTCACCAGCTCGCGTTTGTACAAGAGTACTTCTGCTTTTTGAAGCGCTACCTGCTGTGATTTAATTCTTTTATTATAAACCAATTCTGCATTGAGCAAGGGCAAGCTTGTGCGGAATTTTGCATCATAAAAATTATCCGGATTAAGCAATATGCTTTGATTTTCCAATTGAGGAAAGGAATTGCTTCCGGTAAGCTGGTTAAGTGTGCGGTAGGCTGCATTAAATAGGTCGCCGGTAGGAAAATCAATCGTTCGGCCACCATCCGCTTTAGTATAAGTGGTAGAAAAGGTTACACTGGGTAAAAACATACTTTTTGCCTCCTGGAGTGCATAAATATTTCTTTTCAGTAAGAAACCCTGTTCTTTAATGCCCTGGTTTGATCCAAGCCCCTGCGCGATATACTCATCCAGACGGGTTTGAGCCTGCAGACCTGATGGTATAAGAATAACCAGCAGAAGCAGTGCATTCAGTTGGTAAAATGTGAATATTTTCATAATATTATTAATCATTGTAATAAAATTAAACAGTGTTCAGTTATAAGTTAAAAAAAGGTTATCCTTTTTCCAATAAAGCAACAAAGCTAGCATAGCCGTTCTCCATAAGTTCGTGGTTTGTTTTGTCTACAAAAACAGTTGTACGGTCTTTGCAGAACAGGGCGCAGATGCCATGCATGGCAGATAGGATCATAAAGGATAGATATTCAGAATCCATATTCTTGAACCGGCCAGCTTCCTGGCATTCTTTTACCAGATCATGCAGGAGGTTTATCGCTTCCTTCGCAATCTGGAATCCCCCGCTTGCAGGAGCCTTCATAGGCTCATCCACCAGGAACATAAGGTTATAATAATCTTTATTGTCTTGTGCAAACTTGATAAATACCCGGCCGGTAGCCTTCAGTCGCTCAAAAGGTTCCGTTACCGAATCCAATACATGGAGCTGTTTAAGAAGCAAGCTAAAACCCTCTCTGTGAAGTTCCTGAAAGATTTCACTTTTATCCTTAAAATGGAAATAAATTACGCCTGCACTATAGCTGATTTCGCTTGCGATATTACGCATGCTCGTCTGTTCATAGCCATTTTGAAGAAATACTTTTCTTGCACCATTCAAGATACGCTTACGCATTTCCTGCTTCTCTTTCTGCTTTCGTTCTATAATGCCCATGGATAAACTAATTTGTAAAGGTATAAATTGGATCTTAGATTTCCTGAGGAATGTGAATATTAGGCTCCTGCAAGACCCGGACTAATTTGTCCCATGATTCTTATTGCCATTGCCCTGTTTAGGAATCTAAATCCAAACAGCATGAGTCTGTTTTTAAAACCTTGCACTACCCGGGGTTTACTTCTTTTTTTAAGCGCGGCAACAAGTTCATCAGCAACATCGGCTACGCTTGAAACCACAAATGCAGGAAAATCATTGGTATGACGACCAGCATTAGCATGAAATTCAGAATCTGCAGCTCCGGGATTAAATCCCATTACAAAAATCCCCTTTTTCTTAAATTCATACCAAAGTGATTCTGAAAAGCTAGCCACAAAACTCTTGGTTGCGGCATATACGGCTCCTCCAGGCATCGAAGTGTGCGCAAGAAGAGAACCTATATTTACCAGCGCACTACCGGGAGTAGCCTTTTTAAGGAAAGCGAAAGATAGTGCGACTACCGCATCCATATTCAGCCGCATGGTACTGATTTGGTTCTCTAAATTAATGTTAAGAAATTCGCCATAAGTTCCATTTCCAGCGTTGTTGATCAACACATCATAATTATTGGAAGCCAGATGATCAATCAAAATAGCCAACCCGTCATGCTCACTCAGGTCTGCAACCAACATCTGATGTTTGCCCCCCAAATCCAGTAAAACTTCTTTTAGTTTTTCTTCATTTCTCGCCACTAAGGTGAGTGCGTAATTTTGTTCAGCGAGCCGCCTGGCTACTGCAAGGCCGATACCTCCGCTTGCTCCTGTGATTATTGCTTTTTTCATTTATTAGAGATATAATAATTTCAGGATCAAATGTACTGAACAGTGTTCAATAAAAATGAATTAATTTTCTCCTCCTGATATATTTGACTTAATTATGATGTTCGTTGAATAATACTAAAAGAGCAATGACTTTGCTGGTTTTATAGATTTTAATGGTAATTATAGCTGGTTTAACATCTTTATTTTTTTCTAATACATCTTTCGTGCTTGTAATTTATTGCATAAAAACCAATAGGAATACTACACAGAAGGGTTGAAAAATAAATTGCGAATTTATTGCCAGTATTAAATAATGGTTCAGATTCCTAAAAGTCTGAACCATCAATCACTGCCGCAGTAAATGGATTTATTTAGAGGATAGGTATTTTGAGCGTGTTCTAACCTATTTTTGTAGAGAATTCATCGATTGATAAACGAACCTTCGGCATCGAAGCAAGATAATCATTAGCAGCATCTCGGTATCCCAGTGACAAAATTACTGAAGCATGGAGACCCTTTTCCGATAATCCTAGCATTTCATTAAACCTTTTCGCATCAAACCCTTCCATAGGAGTCGAATCTACTTTTACTGCTGCAGCCGCTATTAATGCAGTTCCAAGACCGATATAAGCTTGCTTATCCGACCACAATGCGTGTTGTTCTGGAGTCTGGGCAGAAAAATGGGAGATGATCATGTCCTTCAACCCACCTAGCGACCCACTTTCCAGGTTTCTTTTCTGTTCCATCATTGCAACATAATCGGTTATATATTCACTTGTTACTTCATTTAAAGCTGCAAACACCAATAAGTGAGAAGATGCATGAATTTGTGCATTGAATGAACCCTCACCTAATTTTTGTCTCAGTTCTCGGTTCGTGATGACGAATAGACGGTAAGGCTGTATTCCGCATGAAGATGCGCTTAGGTTTATCGCTGCGACAATTTCATCAATTTTATCTTCACTTACCAATTCATCTGAATATTGCTTAACGGCATACCGCCAGTTTAAATCATTGATTAATTCCATTTTTTTATTAATTATTTTGATTGTCAAAGGTAAGCCTACAATGTGTATATTTGTAACCAGGTGACAAAAAGTTACGGTGACAAAAGGGTAACCAAGTGAATGATATGAAACAAGACTTCGATATAGTAAAGGCCTGCAGCCACAAAATATTAGCGATCAGCGATACCATGGAAATTCTGAACGGGAAATGGAAAGTATCCATTATTGCATGCCTGTGCTATCAGCCTATGAGGTACTCAGAACTATTGAAGGAAGTTAAAGGTATTTCAGGCAAGATGCTTAGCCGGGAATTAAAAGATTTAGAAATGAATCAATTGATTGAGCGGAATGTGCTTAACACTGCGCCCGTCGCTGTAGAGTATAAGATAACTGAGTATGGAAAATCGCTTGAACAATTGACTGATACAATTTCAGATTGGGGACTTAACCATCGCCATCGCATCATTTCTGGAATGAAAACAGCTTAGGAAAAAATAGGTTGAAATTTTTGAGTGATTGAGTTGGCAATCAGAGTGCTTCGATAGCAACGCCTAAATTTCGTTTATCTTGCGCTATAATTAACAGAACTCATAGATTAATTGATCTTATTTCCCTTACTTTTTGTAATCTCAACCAACAAAGCTACTGTTGAAATAAAAAACCCCATCCTATTAAATAGAATGGGGTTTTTAGGTGATTTTCAGGCTTGAAAATCTGAGCTCCCTCTGCTGGGCTCGAACCAGCGACCCTCTGATTAACAGACGGAAGCTACCCATTTCTAAAAATATGTTTATCAATCAATTACAAGCCTTCAAAGAAATCCCGTAATGTATTTGTAACGGTTTTTTTATTAACTCAAATTTATTTTTTTATTGAACGTATGGCTTTGGCTTAATTTTTTTCAAAACCACCCAGAATACCATAAGAAATAGAGAAGCAAAACAATAATTCGAGGATACATATTATATTTATATTGGCTAAGTTTTAGCGGGACGAATTTCGGCAATAAACAAACGACCGACCCTATAAACAAAGTAAACAGATCTTTTAAACAAAGTTTTATAACAAAGACCTATTTAACTTTGCGCTATTAAAACTTTAAAAGATGGAACAAAATAATTACAACGGGGCGTTACAAAAACCGATAGGTTCTGGCTTTAACGCAACATCAACAACTAAAGATGTAATCAAGGGACTTGACCTTACCGGGAAAACAGCAATCGTAACTGGAGGAGACGGGGGACTTGGCCTGGAAATCACCAGAACATTGACTTCAGCAGGGGCAATGGTTATCGTTCCCGCCCGAAATATCGAAAAGGCAAAGGGAAACCTTGAAGGCATCGAAAATGTGGAAGTAGAAGCACTGGACTTAACAGACCCCATTTCTATCGATAATTTCGCCGAAAACTTTTTGGCTTCAGTCAGGCCACTGCATATGCTCATAAACAATGCGGGCGTGATGTGGACATCCTTACAACGTGACCAACGGGGTTATGAAGGACAGTTTTCGACCAATCATCTGGGGCATTTTCAACTTACTGCAAAACTTTGGCAGGCATTGAAAAAAGCCAATGGAGCTCGGGTAGTGACCGTTTCATCCTCAGCACACCATTTTTCCCCCGTGCTCTTTGACGATGTAAATTACCATGCAAGAGCATACAACAAGTTTGAAGCCTATGGACAAGCCAAAACAGCAAACGTGCTTTTTGCGGTAGAGCTGGACAAAAGGGCGCAACGGTTTGGCGTTCGGGCCTATACCTTACATCCCGGCCTGATCCTCACAACCAATCTGGGCAGATATTTAACTTTTGAGGATTTTATTGCGATGGGCACATTACATCCGGACGGCACACCGAACACTGAAGCCCAAGCCGCATTGGAAAAGATACAGAAGACCCCAGAACAGGGAGCGGCAACCACCGTTTGGGCCGCAACCAGCCCACAGCTTCAGAACATTGGGGGCATTTATCTCGAAGATGTTGAAATCGCAGACTGCAACCCCCATTTCTATGATAGCGAAGCCGGTAAAAAAAATCCGGCTGGAACAACTGGTGTTGCTCCCTTTGCATTGGATGCAGCAGCTGCCCAAAAGCTTTGGGACATAAGTGAAGAACTGACAGGTACAAAGTTTGACTTTTAATATCATCGAATAAATGGGGTGCTACTGGCTGGGCCTCATTTATTTTTTACCTTTGCACCATGGCAACAAGAGAGATCAATGACCACGCCGAGATCGTTTTTACCTGTAGCGAATCAGTCCATCACAATACCGAAATGATTGCCCAGGAACATTCCATTGTAAGGGTTTTATCGGGCGAACTGAAAGTCGTTCAATCTAACGATACGTATGTCTTTGGAAGAGGTGAAACCCATCTATTTCCAAGGCATAGGCTGGCTACGCTAATTAAGTCCGAGAAGGACGGTTTGCCCTACAAAGCCATTATCGTAAAGCTGACCCACGATGTTCTGAGAAGTTTCTACAAGCATAAAAATATGGAGGTTTTCCTGGTTTCCAAATCCGACAACATTATTTCCTTGGCCAAAAGTCCATTGCTGGACAGCTATTTTGCGTCCATGCTTCCCTATTTCGACCTGGACTTTAAATTGCCCCAGGAGCTATCGAACTTGAAGGTCCAAGAGGCCATCACCATTCTGCGTTCCCTGAACAGGGATATTGATAATATTTTATCCGACTTTTCAGAACCTCACAAAATCAATATTTCTGAGTTTATGGAAAGGAATTATATGTTCAACTTGCCAATGGAGAGATTTGGTTACCTTACGGGACGTAGTTTGACCACTTTTAAACGTGACTTTAAAAAGGCATTCAACACCACCCCACAAAGGTGGCTGACAAAAAAGCGGCTGCAACTTGCCCATTATCAGCTGAGCGAAAAACAAAGGAAGCCCATCGATGTCTTCTACGAAGTTGGATTTGAAAACCTATCGCATTTCTCATATGCCTTTAAAAAACAATACGGGCATTCGCCAATAGCGCTTGCCGCACGAAAAACAAAGACCATCGGATAACAAGGGGCAATCCCATAGGTTTATATCCTATAATTAAGAATCATGAAAGAATTATTTTCCGTTTTATTTTTGATTTTACTTGGCATAAACACCTTTGGACAATCATCCGGGCACTCAGATAAATTATATCCGTCCAAGACAAACCTATCCCGCTATCACAACAACTGGACACAAAAGTATTACCCCAAACGTATTCAAGAGTTCAGGCTTGATCCGCTAAACTTTGGCGATATCGTATTTATCGGCAACAGCATTACCGAGGGAGGACTGGACTGGAGAAGGAAATTCGGTATTGCGCACATCCGCAACAGGGGAATTGCAGGAGATGTTACCGACGGGGTAATCAAAAGGCTAAAAGAAATCACCTATTTTAAACCAAAAGCCGTATTTATCCTGATTGGCATCAATGACCTTTTCAGCCTCCATCACCTTGAAGATAATCCTGCCCTAAAATATGACAAGGTTGTCCCTTCACCCCAGTACATAGCAAAAAACATCCTGAGAATTTCGAAGATAATCCATCGCGGATCACCAGGCACGAAAATTTACGTACGTACACTTTTACCTACTCAAAGGGAATACCTGAAACAGGACATTCTTTTAGTAAATGCACTAATCCGGAAAAATGAACTTGGGGGCTACTATAAGACAATTGACCTGTATAACCAGTTTGTGGATGAAAAAGGTGAATTGCCAGGGAAATTCACCAAGGATGGCGTTCACTTGAACGATCTGGGATACGAGAAATGGGTGGGTTTTGAAAAACCAATAATTGAAGGGCTATAGAAAAGTTGCATCCCCTGATGTTACCTTTTATGCCCAGATGATTCTTCCTTTCATCTCTAGCGAATGCCATAGTCTAAAGCCAAGATTGCCAAAACAGCCACAGCTAAGAATTGGGTTAAGCTACATCTCTGCCGGCTCTGGAATTATTTCCTGCGCAGAAAAGGCAGTAGCGAAAAGCTGAAATTGACATAGGGAGCGTTGCCCAGTTTATTGCTCAGGAAATATTCGCTGGAAGATTCCTTCCTGTCAAAGGCCCTTGCGCTAAGCGGGGTCAATATTCCACCGTTTATGCCAAAGATCATCTTTTTGCCAACCCGGTATTCGGCACCTATCCCTGTTTTCAGATCGATGGTTGTATAGTTGGCATCGTTGGGAAGGCTAGCGCTTTTGAGGTCGAAAAATGCCAGCGATCCGCCCAGCGTTGTACCAAAGGTAGTCCAGAACCGGTCAGAAAATGCCCTTCTTAATCCAGCGCCACTTGGAAGATTCAGGTTAAGCTCCAACTGGTTGTCAAATTTATGCCAGTAGCTAAAGATTAGAAAAGCCGGAACTTTCAATGATGGGTCGATATTAACGACAAGCCCTGCCGTGAGCCGAGTTTTTGCCGTTTGCTTTAACGGTATCACTGCAGTTCCCAAGAAGCTGATCCTTTTGATCCTGTCAAAGTCATTGGTTACCCCGGTTGCGCTGGCCATATAGTACACTGGGCGACCAAAGATCGAATCCCTTCTGGAGAATGATGCCGTCAGACCAACGGTTCCCTTGTTGAAGGTAATGTCTTCATTGCCCAGGAGCGGACTGAAACTTTGCATATCTGTTACCTTAAGCTGCTGCTGAAAAAAAGCCCCGGAAACCGAAAAGGAATTTTTGCCCCAGGAGGCCACAGGTAGGTTCAGCACAATGGTGGTGCGCAAGGTACTGGTCTTCCCCTTAAAAAGCGGGTTGCCCGTTAGCTCACTGCTGATATCGCCCTTGCCGATCACATCTGTAGACACCGTAACCTGCCTCAAGATAGGATTGGTAATGGCAGCCTTTTCAAGCTGGATCCTGGAAAGAGAATCCTTTGCATTTTTGCTCAGCTCTTGTCTGTTCTGCGCATAACAAAAGTTAACGGCAAACAATATATACGTAAAGGCAACTATTGATTTTTTCATATGATTTCTATTGAAGGGGTGCAGTATCTAATTTTAATTTGATGTCGTTTTCTGCTGTTTTTTTACTGAACCTTGATTTAAGGTTTTCGATGATCAGGTACATCGCAGGTACCACAAATAGGGTCAGTACCATGGAACTTGTCAGCCCGCCAATGATAACCCAGGCCATTCCATTTTTTATTTCAGCCCCAGGACCACTGACCAGTGCAATGGGCAACATACCCAGTATCATGGCAAGTGTGGTCATCAGTATGGGACGAAGCCTCTCTTTCCCTGCCTCGATCAAAGCATCTTTTATGCTGCGTCCATCGCTCTTGAGGTGATTGGTAAAATCTACGATCAAAATGGCATTTTTAGAAACCAGTCCCAGTAACATCACCATCCCGATGATCGAAAAGATATTCAGTGTTTCCAGTGACAGCGCCAAGGCCAACAGTGCGCCGATGAGTGCAACTGGTATAGAAAAGAGCACCACAAATGGGTAGATCAGACTTTCATAAAGGGCTACCATCACCAGATAGACCAGTAAGATGGCCACAATGAGTGCAAGTCCGAGGCTGCCAAATGCATCTCCCTGGTTTTTAACATCACCAAGGTATTCTATGGCAATTCCCTGTGGAATTTTCATCTCTTTTGCCTTTTCCATAATATCGGAGGCAACAGTACCAACCGGACGGCCGGCCACGTTCGCATTTACCGTGATCGAGCTCAGCCTATCGCTGCGCTGCAGCATACTTTCTCCCATTCCGCCGCTTACCTGGGCAAACTGGCTCAGCACAAAACTCTGCCCATCAGAGTTGGTAAAGGAAAGGTTTCTCACATTGTTGATGTCGGAACGGCTGTACTCATCGAGGCCTATCAAGATATCGTATTCGTTTCCCGATTGCTTGAACTTGCCCCGGTCGTTTCCGCTAAAGGCATTTTGCAACGCTCCGCCTACCTGACTGGCATTCAGGCCCAGCAAGGTCATTTTCTCCCGGTTCAATTTGACCTCTATCTGCTGTTTTTGGTCCTTAACGGATAGCTGAACGAACTGGGTGCCGGGAACTGTGGCTACCATTGCCCTATACTGGTCGGCAACCTTTCTAACCGCAGCAAGGTCGGTTCCCTTGATGGCGATCTGTATAGGTATCTGTGCGCCGCTACCTGAAATAGAAGTGGGTGATGCGGTAACCTTGATGCCGGGGATAGACGAGCTAAGTTCGGCCTCTATTTTTACCGCAAAGTCTTCAGAACTGATAGATCGCTCTTTAAGCCCTTTTAAGGTAACCGTTAGCTCGGCCATGTTGGCATTGTTGCCCGTGCCTGTCACCCCTCCGCTAACAAAACCGATGCTTGAAAAGACCCGCTCCACCTCGGGCTTTGCCATAATGATCTTTTCTGCCTCCTGCACGGTCATGTTGGTCTGGTAAATGCTGGAGGACGGTGCAAGTTCCATCTTTAGGATCAGTTCTCCCTGATCCCCTGAAGGGATAAAGGCAGCTCCTATAAAACCTTTTGCTACCAGCATCAGCGAACTTACGATAAGCAGGATAACGCCCGATAAAAGCCACCTTTTCTTTCGCAGCACCGTTTCCAGCATCCCGGCGTAGGCATCCTTCAACTTGTCGATCAGCTTTTCGAATCCTATGTTCAGCCTTCCCCATAAGGTATTTGGGTTGAGTTCTTCGATCTTTCCAAAACGGCTGGCCAGCATCGGCGTAACCGTAAAGGAGACAAAAAGGCTCATCAGCGTGGAGATTACCACAACGAGCGAAAATTCACTCAATATCGATCCGATGATTCCGCCGGCAAAAGCAAGCGGAAGGAAAACCACCACATCGACCAGGGTGATGGCAAGGGCGGTGAACCCGATTTCGCTACGCCCATCCAATGCCGCCTTGCGCTTGTCGGATCCCATTTCAAGGTGCCTATAGAT
Organism: Pedobacter sp. CFBP9032; assembly: GCF_034045265.1. Classification (NCBI taxonomy): domain Bacteria; kingdom Pseudomonadati; phylum Bacteroidota; class Sphingobacteriia; order Sphingobacteriales; family Sphingobacteriaceae; genus Pedobacter; species Pedobacter sp. CFBP9032. The sequence continues at coordinate 69,510 of NZ_JAXCWE010000006.1, forward strand.
ATTTTCAAGTACCACGATCGAATCGTCAACCAAAATGCCGACCACCAGCGATAGGGCCATGAGCGACATCAGGTTGAGTGAAAACCCGAGAAAGTACATGGCAATGAAAGTGGGGATAATGGAAGACGGCAAGGCCACCATTACGAACATCGAACTGCGGAAACTATGCAGAAAGGCCAGCATTACAATCGCCACGATCACGATGGCAAGTCCCATATCAAAGATTACCGCATCTGCCGATTCGAGCGTGTAAGTAGATTGATCGGTAGAAATGGTAAATTTTAGGTTGCTAGAGGCATACTGCTTTTCGATGGCCGCAAAACTTTTCCGTACGCCCTCGCTTACCTTTACCGCATTGGCATCAGATTGTTTGATGATCTGGATCCCGATGGCGGGAATGCCGTTGATGTGGTTGATGGCTGTCGTCTTTGCCGTGGCATCAACCACCTCGGCCACATCCTTAAGATATACGTTGCCTTCATTTGGGCGCTGCCTGATCACCAGTTCACGCAGCTGTTCGATCGAGGTAACATTGGCGTCGTACTGGATGGAAAGCTGCTGTTCGCGGGTTTCGATCTTTCCTGCGGGGAACGATTGATTGGCATTAGTTACCGCATCGGTTACCTGATCAATGCCCAGACCGTAGGCCTTGAGCTTATCCTGATCAATGTTGACCTGGATCTGGCGCTCATCACCTCCAACAATATTTACCTGTCCGACACCTGCAATGTTCTGCAATATGGGAAGCAGCTGCTTGTCCACCATGTCATAAAGGGTCCGCGGCGCCATGTTGGAGGTTACCCCGGCCCGGACTACGGGTGCCTCTTCCAGGTTAACCTTGTTTACCAGCGGACGTTCTGCATCATTAGGCAGCTCGTTCTGTATCTGGTCTGCCTTACGCTGGATGGCACGTTCCGCCTCATCCAGGTCTGTACCACTTTTAAGTGATACAGAGATCTGTGAGATCCCTTCCTGTGAAGTGGAACCGATCTTATCCAGCCCCTCTACCGAAGAAAACGCATCTTCGAGCTTCCTGGTCACCGCAGTTTCCACCTCAGCCGCAGATGCGCCGGGATAGACCGTACTCACAGAAACCGTTGCCACTTCAATTTTGGGCAACAGGTTATAGTTGAGTTTAAAATAGCTCATGATCCCGAACAGGATGAGCACAGTAAAAATAACGATGATTAATAGTGGCCGTTTAACGGCAATTTCTGAGATTGACATTTACCGCTTTTTTTATTTTGAAATGCTTACTTTACTTCCCTCTTTGAGGTTGATCTGGCCCGAGGTAACCACAACCTCTCCCGCACTGATGCCCGAGATCACCTGGATCAGATTTCCCATCTCACTTCCTGTCTGGATCTGTATCAGCTTTGCCGTATTACCAGAAACCACATATACAGATGCATTTTTTACGCCCTCTGTAAGCGCTTCCCTGGGTATCACCAGAATCTTCTGCGTTGTTCTTTTGGAAAAATCGGCGTAAACAAAGGTACCCGAACGGAGCACCGCGTTGGAAGCATTCGCCACCATGAGCTCTACAGCGTAGTTATTGGTTTTGTCTGCCTGCGGACTGATAAAGCTCACCGTGCCCTGGAAAGCCTTATCCGGATACACATCTGTGGTAATTTTTACCTTTTGCCCCTTGCTGACCTTGTATACCTCACTTTCGGTAAGATTTACCAGCACCTTGGTCTGGGAAAGATCAATAATGGTCGCGATTTCTGTTCCAGCTGGCACATAAAGCCCTTCCTCGACAGATTTGATCGAGATGGTGCCCGAGGTTGGTGCCCTGATCACCGCATCGGCCAGGTTTTTGCGCGCCTGGTCGGACAGGTTTTTGGCATCAAGGTAATCCTGTCTCACCTGGTTCACCTTTTCCTGTGTGGCCGCTTTTCCGTTTAAAAGCTCGGTATAGGTAGCTAAGTCGTTTTTCAGCTTGGCTGCTGCCGATTCATTTTTTTGCAGTTCAAGCCTCAGCAGGCGATCGTCGGTAACGGCGAGTACCTGGCCCTTGCCCACCTTGTCCCCAAGACCGAAGCGCAGCGACTGGATATTGCCCCCGGTAACCGACATGACCTTTACCTCCTTGAACGGCGCAAGCGTACCAGTCTTGTTGATGTTTACCTCCAACTGCTGTTCTGTCGCAGTGGCCACTTTTACCGGAATACTGAGGGCTACAGCAGTCACCTTGTCTTTTTTACTGTTGATCTCTTTTTTATTGGTAGCGAGCTGATAGGCCACGATTCCGATCAGGATTACGGCAGCTGCCATAAGTATGTATTTTGTTTTCATTGCTGGTTTATTTTTGGGTAGCGTATGATGTCCTTAATGTACCGGAGGCCTTATCCAGTTCAATTTTGGCCAGTAGGTAATTGTATAGCGAATCCAGATAGTTGTTCTGGGCCTCTTTTAACGATTGCTGGGCCTTGAGCCATTCGTTTAGGTCGACCGTGCCCTTTTTGTACTGCATACCGGTCACATCGAGTACCGATTGCGCAAGACTGATGTTCCGCTGGTTATTGTCCATATTGGTAAATTCCTTGGTTACCTTGGTTCGTGCATTCTGGTAGTCGAGCTGGTACCTGTTTTCATCGATCTTCAGGTTTTCCTGTGCATTGATGCGCTTATATTTCGCCTGGTTGTATTGCGCATTCCGTTTAAAGAAATCAAGGAGCGGAAAATTAAGTTTGAGGCCGATGACCGAAAAATCGGAGATGGAAGAAACGGACTGGCCAAGCTGATCGCCAAAGCCCACACCGCCATATCTTACGTAGGCGGTTAGCTTGGGATAGATCCCAGCCTTTATTCTTTTTTCGTCTATTTCCAGTAGCTTGGCATCGGTCTGAGAAATCCGGTAATCCGTTATTGCTTCCACCGAAATGCTGGTCAACGGCGGAAGGCCCGGCGATGCGACCGGCCCTGCAGGATCCACTTCAAGCTGCTGTTCAAAGGGAAAGCCCATTTCAAATTTGAGTTGGTTCTGGGAAAGAGAAAGGTTGCTTTCTGCAAGCACGGTTTGCGAAACGGCGTTATTATAGTCCACGGTAATCTTGTCGAGCTCCTTTTGCAGTAAAATACCTTTGCTGACCTGCAGCCTGCTGATCTCCATCTGCTGGCTGTAGGTTTCCCTGTTGGACTTTAGAAAATCAAGCTGCTGCTGATAGACAAAGATCTGATGGTAGGCCGTGCTGATGTTGAAGATAATGGTCTCTTGGTTCTTGATGATGTTCAGATCGGCCTGTTGCCTGCTGTAGACATTGGCTTTTAGTCCCTTGATCAGCGAGAGGTCGAACAGGGTCTGGTCAAGCTGTGTGGTCAAGTTGGTGCTGAACTTCTTTGTAAAGGCCACCCTTGTATCTGTGGGTCCGAAAACACCTGCAGGGATGATGGTCTCCTGCACTTTGAGGTTATCGTCCAGTGCACCCGTTAAGCTAACGGTGGGCAAGTGGGCAGCCACTGCCTCCCTTGCCTTTGCATCTGCGATTTTCTTTTCATTGAGGTATACCTGGGTCGTCCTGTTGTTTTTCAGGCCATAGGCGATACATTCCTCCAAGGTCCAGCGCTGCTGGGCAAAAAGGGGTAGCGGAAGCATCCAAAGCCAAAAAAGGATATTCTTTTTCTTCATTACTGATGATTTGTTCAGCAAAGATGGCCAGCAGGGCTAGATGTATCATGGAAAAGCTGCACGAAGCGGACAAAATGGACCGCGAAAGATTTTATACGGAAATAAAAGGATCAACATTGCTAAGCGTGCCTAGTCGGCCTTGGATAGCCACTCCAGAAAAACCGGGGTTTTTACCTTACTTACCATTATTTTGTGCTCAAATGGTATGGTGAGGTTTAGCGAAAGTTTTCTGGAAAAAAAACTGGACACATCTTTGACCACGCTACGGGAGACCAGGTATTGGCGGTTGGCCCTGAAAAATGTCCTTCCTACCATTCTTTCCAGCTCATCCAGGCTCTTGTTCGGGTAATGGATCTTTCCGCCAAAGGTGACCAGGCAGGTAAGATTGTTTTCCAGATAGAAAATGGCGATCTCGCTTAGCTTAACGGGCATGATCTTATCCTGATAATAGACCAGGATGGAAGCAACTCCCTGTTTGTCGCGCCCACTCAACAGTTCCATCAGTTTGTCGTAGTTCTGGTTGCCACCTGCCCAAAGCTGCTGCTTCAGCTGCTCATATTTGTTCAGTGCCCGTTCGAGTGTTTCCAGGGTAAAGGGTTTGAGAATATAGTCGATTCCATTGGCATTAAAGGCTTCAAGGGCATATTGGTTATAGGCCGTACAAAAAATAATGGGTGCGGCTGGGGATATGTCCGAAAAGATCTCAAAGCTCAGCCCGTCACCAAGTTGGATATCGCTAAAGATCATATCCACCTTCGGATTGCCTTTAAAATAGGCGATGGACTCCCTTACCGAGCGCAATTGGGTAATATTGACGGGTCTGTCGATCAACTGCTGGATACTGCTTTTGAGGTCTTCTGCTACCAGACGCTCATCTTCGATGATTACTATATTCATTCGTTAATAATTTTATACCGACCGAAAACTTCCCCTCCCAGGCACTGATCACGATCTCATCGCCAGAGAGCAATTTATAGCGCTCCGCAAGGTTTGCCAGACCACTGTTGGTCGACGGTTCACTGTTTTTTTTAGGCTGAAGATTATTTGTGATCCAGACATGGTTGTGTTCAAGGTAGATTTCAACCCGTAATGGAAGTTCCTCGGTGAACTCGTTGTGCTTGATTGCATTTTCCAAAAGCGGCTGAAGGGAAAACGAGGGAAGAAAAAAGGCCTTATCATTTTCTGGGGTAACATTGACCGTAAAGTGAAGTGCCGATCCGAAACGGATTTTCTGCATTTCCAGGTAATCATCAAGCAGCTTCAGTTCGTCTTCCAGTGTAGAAATTTCTGCATCGTTATCTGAAATGGAAGCCCTAAGGAAGTTGGCCAGGTGCACCATATAGGTGTCACCAAGCTTGTTATCCACTTTATATAATGACTTGAGGATGTTCAGCGCATTGAACAAAAAATGTGGCTGGATCTGCTGCCTAAGCAGCAGAATCGCGGCTTCGGCATGGGCCGTTTTGGCGCGGGAAAGTTCCAGCTCCGCCTTGGATTTTTCATTCTGCAAAAGAACCAGGTCATGAAGGATAATGACCAGCGTATTGATCATACATCCCGAAATGGTAAATGTAAGTAAGGTCTGTATCTGCAGGTAGGACCACGTACTTTCACCGGACAGGCTGGCAAAGACCGGGAAGATCATCAGGTAGACCGCTACACTCACCGGATAACTGATCAGGTATCTAAAGAATTTAAATTTCTTGGAATCTGGATTTGTTCTGGTCAGCCAAAATAAGATCAGGATATTTGCACAGCCAATAAGCGCTATGGTTATTACGCCCATTATCGCGAACAAAAACGCATTATCCTGTTTGTCGCCCTGCAACAGTGCCAGATAAACAATGCTGCTGACAATGACTGCTAGTAACAGGTTCAGTCTCAACAATCTTTTTACGGGAAGTTTTGTCGCCATCATCCAAAAGTAAGCAATTTAAGGATGTTGAATCACAATGCGAGTGGGAAGGGGACAAAAATGGAGATGGAGCGGACAGAAGTGGGTTTGAAACTTGGCTGGTTTGGATTTTAAATTAAAGGTGCTTTTTGGCTGAAGATGATAATAACATTAAAGTCAGCGAAAAAAGATTGTTCTTTAGTAGAGCAATCGCAAACCAAATGAGCAAACCTTGATTGGGATACATCATTCAGAGAAATGGCTACGATGACAGCTCAAAGTCTATCGACCTTTGTGCCATATTAAAACATAAAAAAAATGGCAACACTAAACTTTATAGCAGACAACATCCCTTCAGAGCAGGGCAAAACGATTCTGATCACAGGGGCAAGCAGTGGCATCGGGAAGGAAACTGCGAGGTTATTTCAATCCAAAGGATGGAATGTAATCGCTACGATGAGAGATCCGGAAAACGAAACAGAACTGAAACAATTGAAAAACGTCCTTGTTGCCAAACTTGACGTCTTGGATGTGGATTCTATCCAAAACGCATTTGCAGATGGTGTTAAAAAATTTGGCAGTATTGACTTACTGCTCAATAACGCCGGTTATGGTGCATACGGGCCGTTGGAGGCTTTTAGCAGGGACCAGGTCCTAAGACAGTTCAACACCAATGTCATCGGACTCTTAGATGTTACCAGAACCGTTTTGCCCCACTTCAGAGAAAACAAAAAAGGTATGATCATTAATGTTTCTTCTGTTGGGGGCAAAATGACTTTTCCCATGGGTTCATTATACCACGGAACAAAATTTGCAGTCGAAGGCATATCCGAATCGCTTGGTTTTGAAGTAGCACAATTTGGAGGGCAGGTAAAAATTGTGGAGCCTGGTATGATTGCAACTGATTTTTCAGGAAGGTCTTTGGTTTTTAATAACGACGAAAATATGGCCGAATATCAAAACCTTGTTGGTTCGCTGATGGCCGCAATGCCCACAATGGCTGAAAACTCTTCGCCTGCAAGTGTAGTGGCCGAAGTGATCTTTAAGGCCGCAACAGATGGAACGGACCAATTGAGGTATACGGCGGGAGAAGATGCCAAAATGCTTATGGCAAACCGCCACCAGTACGATGACGCTACATTTATAGGTGGTATAAAATCACAGTTCGGCCTTAAATAGCAGCAACACATATTTCAATGCTAAAAAACACCAAACTCATTATTTTAATAGGTTTGGTGTTTTCGCTTTATGCGCAACTCCAGCCATTGTATCCTTTACTTACCGAAACTGGAATAACCTTTCCAGATAAATACTTTTATACTTATTGTGATTAAGTAATTTATAGATATCCAATATCTGGCCCTGCACCAAAATTATAACTAAGATAAAAGAAAACCCTCGAAAAGGCCAAAGCAAAAAAAAGAAATTAAATTTGTGATCGTGATTTCAATCAGAATAAAATCAATTACGGAATTTCACCGGCGTTTGGCATTGAAGTTTTCGAGGAAGAAATCAAAAATCAATCCGGTTGGATCTTGATGATACACCCCGATTTTATCTGGAATACCTCATTAGCAAAAAATATAAAGAAATATAAATACTTTGATTATTCGGTAAATGAGGCGTTGTTTCTTTCAGATAAAGAAGAAACGACAATTAATGGTATCATTGAAAATATCAACCGGGAATACCATTCAAACATTGACAAATTCAGCCAAGATATCATTATTTCGCAGATTGAAACACTGTTGAATTACGCAGAACGTTTTTATCAACGACAGTTTATCACACGCAAAATCAGTAATCATCACATCCTTGAACGGTTAGAAAAACTACTTTCAGACTATTTTAACAGCGATGACTTAGCGACCCAAGGCTGGCCAACAGTTCAATATATTTCCAAAAATCTAAACATTTCGCCAACCTACCTACTTAGTTTGCTCAAAACGTTGACAGGAAGAACTACACAGCAATACATTCACGACAAACTCATGGATAAAGCCAAAGAAAAACTAACAACAACAAATCTTTCCGTTTCAGAAATTGCTTACGAATTGGGCTTTGAACATTTGCAATTGTTCAGCAAACTTTTCGAGACAAAGACAAAACTTTCGCCTTTCGAATTTAGGCAATCATTTAACTGAACCGAAAAAACCCAGCAACTAACAAGGTATCGCCAAAAGCGAGGCTGAACGGCTTCGATTGAACATTGGCGCAAAAGTCCAGTTTCCACGCTGTAATTCCACTTATCCGCTAAAAATATCCCGCGTTTGCCAATAGCTAAACGGTTGTAGGAAATACAAACCTTGATTGGGATACAATATGCAGAGAATTGGCTACTACGACAGACCATGTAATATTAATCTTTGTACCATACTTATATACATCAAAAGGTGGCGAAAACAAAAAATTCGACGGCTGGAGACATCCGCTCACAGCAAGAAAAAACATTTCTCATAACAGGTACCTCAAGTGACAGGGGCGGCCTGCTTAAATTGAAGTACACAGGGAGAAAATTATTCATATTAGCTCTTATGACAGCACAAACTGCAGTTTACGGACAAAATATCCCTGCTGAACAGGTCGGGAAGGACCAGGTTATGCCCGCTGCAAAGCGCCGCGCACTGATTATCATCTCTTCCGGCCACCAGCTGCCACTGGTAGAGCCGGCCGATGTCAAATCGATCTCTATCGGATTTTTTCTGGTCGAGTTGGCTCAGGTACTCAAGGAATTCGAGAATGACTACGAGTTCACCTTCGCCACTCCTGACGGCAAGGTTCCCCAGCTCGATATCAACGGCATGGCCTTGGCCATTCAATCCATCGAGAAGACGGGCACCAAAACCATCGCCCTGCGCGTGCAACAGTGCCGCCGCTCGTACGAGGTCAACAGCTTCCGCAAGCGCCACCCCGAATTGGTCGCCCGCCGCGAGCAGGAAGTCCAGTTGCTAGAACGCTACCTGGGCCGAATTCCCGTCTCTGAACTATTGCCCAATAGCGAGCGGGAACTCACCGAATACCGCGCCGAACTGGTCCGCCGGCTTGACAAGCTGCCCGAAATCAATTTCCACTCGCTCCAGGAACTCATCCAGCGCCACCGCGACCCGAAGGACCCGTTCACCTTCGCCGACTTTGACTTTATCCACGCCCCAGGCGGTCATGCCCCTATGGTGGATTTCCGGGATAACCCATGGCTCGGGGAAACACTTCATCTCGCCCGGGAGAATGGCGTTGCCATCTCGCTGATCTGCCATGCGCCCATAGCGGTGACCTCAACCAGGCAACGCATCAACATGAAGGGCCAACCCTATCTCGTTACTGGCAATCCGTTTCTGGCCGCATCTATCTCTACCGTCCCTAAAATTGGCGAGCTGTTCGCCCTGCGGTTTCTCTACCCCCATGTCCGTGGCAAGAAGACCCGAACCGCCTACTTCGTAGATAAAGCGATAAAGGAAGCTGGCTTCAAACTCGCGACCTCTCTCAACATTGCCGCCCCGAAACTGGCTTACGAACCAACCCTGAGGCTGCTCACTGGCAACGGCCCACAGGCCATCGATAAGCAGACCGCAAAGCTGCGCAGCATCCTCATCAGTACCCGAGCCGCCCGGAACTCCAGTGGCAAATAAGCTTAAAAACTTGACCAAGGTACACCATCCATGGAATTGGCTACCCTTACAGTTTAAAGTTCCCTACTAGTTACAGATTAAAAATATCGAAATGACAACAAAAAATTGGACAGCAGAAGACATTCCCTCACAACAGGGAAAAACAATCCTCATTACAGGTGCAAACAGCGGACTTGGCTTGGAGGCCTCTCGGGTATTGAGCAGCAAAGGTGCCCAGGTGATTATGGCCGTTCGTAACCTGAAAAGTGGTAATGAGGCAATTTCCCTGATCAAAAAGGAAAACGCTGATGCCAAGCTGGACCTGATGCAACTGGACCTCTCCGACTTTGCTTCCATACATCAGTTTTCACAGGAGTTCCATCAGAGGTATAGCCAACTTGATGTACTAATCAACAACGCGGGCGTGATGTTCCCGGCAAAACGGGAACTGACCAAGCAAAACTTTGAAGTCCAGTTTGGAACCAACCATCTGGGGCATTTCCTACTGACCGGTATGCTTTTGGACATTTTAAAAAACACCTCAAATTCTCGTATAGCCATACAGTCAAGCGGACAGCACAAGGCAAAGATGGGCAGGCCAGACATTTATTTTGATGACCTCAACTTTAATAAGGGATATAACAAATATGTGGCCTATACCCAAAGCAAACTGGCAAACCTGTTATTTGCGTATGAACTGAACAGGCAACTGAAGGCGGGCCATATGGATATAACAGTTGTTGCTGCACACCCCGGATATACAAAAACAAACCTTGTTAGGCACTCTGGATTTCTTGTCCAGTCCGTAATCACCAACATACTTGCACAGAGCGTTGAAATGGGCACATTGCCAATATTAAGAGCTGCAACCGATAAAAGTGTAATCGGTGGTGAATACTTTGGACCGACCAAGATGGGTGAAATGCGTGGATATCCAGAACTGGTAAGGTCAAGCGACAAATCCCATGACAGGGAGTTGGCCGGAAAACTCTGGAAAGTTTCTGAAAAATTGACCCAAATTATTTATAATTTTAAATGACCATGAGTTCAAGAGAAAACAAGATCATCAAGATAGATTCCGTTTCGGAACTGCATAAGCTAATGGGCCTCCCAAAGCCCAAGCATCCGTTGGTCAGTTTGGTCAACTATAACGATATCCAATACGCTGCCATTGAGAACTCGGTAAAGGCAATACTCAATTTCTACACGGTTTCCATAAAACACAACGCAGACTGCAAGTTCAATTATGGCCAGAATTATTATGACTTTGATGAAGGGGTTCTGGCATTCATGGAACCGGGGCAAATTGCATCAGGTACCCAGAACGGAAATCTAAGGGCCGACGGGTGGTTATTGGTATTTCATCCCGACCTGATCAGAAATTACCCCATCGGAAAGAACATCAAAAATTATGGGTTCTTTTCGTATGCGGTAAATGAAGCATTGCACCTATCCGAATCTGAAGAGGCGATGCTGGGAGAGATTTTCAGGAATATCGAAAAAGAATACAATCATTCGATAGACCAGTTCAGCCAGGATGTGATGGTCTCGCAGATTGAGCTGTTACTCAATTATTCCAACCGTTTTTACAATAGGCAGTTCATCACCCGCAAAACAGCCAGCAGTGATTTGCTGACAAAAATGGAAATCCTGCTTGATGAATATTTTGGAAACGACAAAACACTTGAATCGGGACTTCCAACGGTTCATTTTTTTGCAGAGAAATTAAATCTATCTCCGAATTATTTGAGCGATATGCTGAGAATTGCCACTGGCCAAAGTACCCAACAGCATATCCACAACAAGCTGATCGAAAAGGCGAAAGAGGCATTAACGACTACTAACCTCAGTGTAAGTGAAATTGCGTATGGTTTGGGTTTTGAGCATCCACAATCATTCAACAAACTATTCAAAAGTAAAGTGAATATCTCACCTCTTGAATACAGGGCATCTTTTAATTGATGAACGGAGGTTCAATCGGGAAACACAGAATAGATGGCCGGCAGCTATGGTTGTTGCACCAGCAGTCCATAATAGCCATTCTTCACTAACATGTCCATTCCAGCCTCTGAGCTTGCACAGATCCCGATCAATTCCCCCAGCCATCAAACATCCTCAAAAGACCACCACCGCTATCTCCGCCACTACAGATGTATCCAAGTTTTTTTGGAATTGCGCTTCCCATGGGTTAAGCTGCCTTGGGCATTTCCTTATGTTACTCATTAGCCTGTTTGAATCCAGCGATACCATGGAAATTCTGAACGGGAAATGGAAAGTATCCATTATTGCATGCCTGTGCTATCAGCCTATGAGGTACTCAGAACTATTAAAGGAGGTTAAAGGTATTTCAGGCAAGATGCTTAGCCGGGAATTAAAAGATTTAGAAATGAATCAACTGATTGAGCGAATGCTTAACACTGCGCCCGTCGCTGTAGAGTACAAGATAACTGAATATGGAAAACGCTTGAACAATTAACTGATACAATTTCAGATTGGGGACTTAACCATCGCCATCGCATCATTTCTGGAATGAAAACAGCGTAGGAAAAAAAAGATTAGAATTTTTGAGTGATTGAGTTGGCAATCAAAGTGCTTCGATAGCAACGCTTAAATTTCGTTTATCTGGCGCTATAATTAACAGAACTCATAGATTAAGTGATTTTATTTTGCTTAGTTTTTTAATCTTAACCAATAAAGTTACTGTTGAAATAAAAAACCCCATCCTATTAAATAGAATGGGGTTTTTAGGTGATTTTCAGGCTTGAAAATCTGAGCTCCCTCTGCTGGGCTCGAACCAGCGACCCTCTGATTAACAGTCAGATGCTCTAACCAGCTGAGCTAAGAAGGAATTTAATCTGGTCAACATTTAATTTTTGCTAAAATCATTTAGCAAGTTTGTCATAAAAAATCCCCACATCACTGTGAGGATTTTTGCTCCCTCTGCTGGGCTCGAACCAGCGACCCTCTGATTAACAGTCAGATGCTCTAACCAGCTGAGCTAAGAAGGAGTGCTGGTTGTTTCCCAAATCGAGGTTTTTAAAGCTTTTCAGCTTGCAAACCCTTGTTCGTTTTGGGAATGCAATATTAGGGCTTTTAAATTATTTATGCAATCTTTGCAGTGAAAAATTTTAAAAAAAATTCAAATAAAAATATATGAGCCTGATAATCATAGGTACTGTAGCGTTTGATGCTATTGAAACTCCCTTCGGAAAAACAGATAAAATAGTTGGTGGCGCTGCAACTTACGCAAGTTTAGCTGCTTCTTACTTCTATAATAAGGCAAAAATCGTTGCCGTTGTAGGAGATGATTTCCCAAAATCCGATATAGATATCTTTACCGAACATGGAATTGAAACTGAAGGATTGCAGATTAAGGCTGGTGAAAAATCATTTTTCTGGTCGGGCAAATACCACAATGACATGAATAGCCGTGATACCTTAATCACAGAATTGAATGTATTGGAAACTTTTGATCCGATTATTCCTGAAAGCTACCAGGACTGCGAATTCTTGATGTTAGGAAACTTAACTCCACAAGTACAGCAAACAGTGATTAAACGCCTTAAAAACCGCCCGAAATTAATCGTAATGGATACCATGAACTTCTGGATGGACATTATGATGGATGACTTATTAGAAACCATCAAAATGGTAGATGTGTTAACCATCAATGATGCAGAAGCGCGCCAGTTATCAGGAGAATATTCTTTGGTAAAGGCAGCCAAGAAAATCCTTACCATGGGACCAAAATATTTAATCATTAAGAAAGGTGAGCATGGCGCATTATTATTCCACGAAAATCAGATTTTCTCTGCTCCGGCATTGCCATTAGCAGAAGTTTTTGATCCGACAGGTGCGGGTGATACTTTCGCTGGCGGTTTCATCGGTTACTTAGCTAAAGTTGGCACCATCAACTTTAATAACATGAAAAACGCAATTATCTATGGTTCTGCCCTGGCCTCTTTCTGTGTAGAAAAATTCGGGACAGAAAAATTATTAAATTTAACTGAAAAAGAGGTTGCCGATAGAATTCAGGAATTTGTGAACTTAAGTGCTTTTAACATCGAGCTTAATTAATGTTAAAGTTTCGGCTGTAACAGCTATAAAATTTTGCCGCAGATTTGCAGATGATGATCATTATGCAATCTGCGGCATTATTATTTATATCAATTTAGCTACTGGCATAAACTTCTCAAAAACAGCTTCTGTATGGGGCGCGTCAACCAATTCATCGGTTAAATCCTGCCCGGCCCAATGCTCATAATGTTTACCATTGCGCCACAGCCGGCTATCTGTCATGTCGTAAATAAAACCTTTGTAAGCTACCCATATTTGCGGCTTATCCTGACCATTTCGAAGCGCCAGTTGTTGCTTAGTGTAAACAGGCAAATCCATTAGCTTTTTGCCTTACTTCTAAATAACTCATAGAGATAGATATTCATTAATAACAAACTCATTAAATAGAAATGATCTTCAAAGGGAATCGTACCCACCCTGAAGTTTAAATTTTCATTGTTATTATAAATTACCACCGGAATTGCCGTTAAAAAGCCATTTACAATATAAAATGGGATTAAAGCCACCAGATACGCCCTGTAAAATTTGTACATAAAACGGAGTTTGGCATTAATGTATTCTACATAAGCCAGTACAACGAAAAGGAAACCAAAATTAATTACAGTATACCAACGGCGAAAGCCGAAGAAAAGAATAGCGATACACAAGCCTAAAAACAGATTGCTCAATGCGAGGCTGTATTTTTGAAGGTAATCTTTCGGAAAATAAGCGTTTAAGCATTCGTAAATAAAGATACAGGCATAAGGAACGGTTAAGAAAAATAACATCTCCTCCAGTGGAAGCCCCCAGAGTTTAATGCCAACAATATAATCCGGATTGAATGACCAAACATCTAGTTTTACAAAAAGCAGATCCCAAATCAGGAAAATTACTCCGGTGATTAAGATCGCTGGCACAACAAATTTCCATTTACTAAAAAAATGCACTTTCTTATCAAATGATAAGACCAGGGGAAAGAAAATTACTGCAATATTAATTAATAAATAGATGTAGTTCATTAAATGAATTTTTTTAAGATTTTAACTTCGTCAGGCGTACAGCGATTACTTTCTACCATAAATTTAGCTACATTTTTCACCAGGGTCTGGTCTGCAACACCAAAGCTTCCATTTTGATAATGTTTAACAATTTCCCTCCTGTCTAAAGTTAATTCTTTACTAAAACCTAAAAAGGATGGCGTATAATGTTGAATAGAAAACCGCATAAACCGAATTTCCATATTATCCTTATCCATGTTAATGGCTTGCTGCATAGTTTGCATAGAAACTTTTACATACTTTATTTTATTGTAAGGATTCCAGGCATGTTTCGCTTTAAGGGCTTCTAACGTGCCAATGTAAGCAGTTACCAATGCCGTTTTATTTGATAGCTTATTAAGCTTGACCAATAAGGATTCAGTTAATTTCACATCATCCACTGCCTTTACAAGGTCGCTCTTAAGCCCTATGATTTCTTTGGATGACAATTGTGCATAACAAAAATTAACACTAAGAAGGAGTAGAAATGATAGAAATCGTATTTTAAACATGGTTAATTGCAAATGTAATAAAAGGAAAACAAATCCATTGGTTGATCAACATGCTTTATTAACGCGTAACAGATGGATCATAACCCTTAATAACCCTGGCTAGATGTAAAACAAAACAGCGCCTTTACCAAAGGATATTTGCTGCGCCCTGAATGAACAGGCACAACAAGTGAAAGTAATAAAACAATCCAACTCAAAAGAATATCCTTCTTCCCCATTATTATCCAAACAAAATCCAAGAAAATCCTTTTATTTACACTATGGATAAAAAACCACAGATTATCGTTATCGGCGCTGGTTTCGCAGGGCTTTCTGCCGCAGCTTTACTGGCAAAAGAGGGCTGCGATGTAACCGTAATCGAAAAGAATGAAATGGCGGGTGGCAGAGCAAGAATCTGGAAAAAGGATGGCTTTACCTTCGATATGGGACCAAGCTGGTACTGGATGCCCGATGTGTTCGAAAACTTCTATAAATTATTTAATAAAACGACTGCTGATTTTTACAAATTAAAAAGATTAGATCCCTCCTACAGAATCTATTTTGGCAAAGACGATACCATTGATGTACCCGCAACCGAGGAAAAACTTTATCAGCTTTTCGAAGAACTAGAACCAGGCAGCAGCAAAAACCTTGATATTTTTCTTCAACAAGCCAAATACAAATATGATGTTGGCATGAACGAATATGTGTTTAAGCCTTCTCACAGCGTAATGGAATACTTCGACCCCAGATTAGCCGTTAGTGGGATCAAATTACAGCTTCTAGGTAACATGCGAAAACATGTTTATAAACTGTTTAAAAACGAGAAACTAAGAAAGCTTTTAGAATTTCCGGTTTTATTTTTAGGCGCCACCCCTCAAAATACTCCTGCACTTTATAGTCTGATGAATTATGCCGATTTGATTATGGGCACCTGGTACCCGATTGGCGGCATGCACGAAATTGTTTCGGCCATGCAGCAGATTGCGGAACAGCAAGGCGTAAAGTTTTTATTTAATACCACTGTTACTAAAATAGAAGCAAAAGAGAAGATAGCGAAAACAATCAAAACCAACAAGGGAGATTTCACTGCAGACTACATTGTGGCAAATGCTGATTATCATCATGTTGAACAACATTTATTAGAAAAACCAAACCGAAAATATGATGAAAAATACTGGGAAAACCGAACTATGGCGCCTTCAAGCTTGCTTTTCTACATTGCTTTAAATAAAAAACTCAAAAATATTCTTCACCATAATTTATTTTTTGATCAGAATTTCGATGATCATGCTGAAGAAATTTACACTGATCCGAAGTGGCCATCCAAGCCATTATTCTATGCTTGCTGCCCTTCTGTAACTGACATCAGTGTTGCACCAGAAGGTGGTGAAAACCTTTTCTTTTTGATTCCAATTGCACCAGGCTTGGAAGATAGCGAGCGTAAACGCACGGAATACTTTGATCTGCTGGTAGATAGATTTAAAAAATTAACGGGTAACGATATTAGTGACTCGATCTTATTTAAGAGAAGTTACGCCATGAATGACTTCGTAAATGACTATAACGCTTTCAAAGGAAACGCTTATGGCCTGGCAAACACTTTGAAACAGACTGCTTTTTTAAAACCGAAGATGAAAAGCAACGTAACGAATATGTTATACACAGGACAATTAACCATTCCAGGCCCTGGAGTGCCTCCTGCAATCATATCCGGACAAGTGGTCGCAAAAGAAATAATAAAAAAGTTAAAAAAAGCTTGACAAATTTAAAATTTCCCTTATCTTTATATCCACAAAACAAAAACACTGCAAATAACCTTTTAAACACAATATTGTTCAAGGTTTGCATTTGTTTCGAAACGAAAGAGAAGGCGAATTGTTGAAAGTAAACATAAGAATCAACTAACCAAATATATGATAAGCAAATAAGGCCTGGTTTTACCGGGCCTTTTGCTTTTTACGCTTTCCCCACTTCGGTAATACATCGAACAGCTTAACTAAGGCACCTATTCTACATCATTCCCAATTTAGGCAAGCACGCATTTTTCCATTTCCGCTATTCTACTTCCTTTTTCCTATTTCCCCTCTTCCACTCCCTTACCATCTGTTTTGCAAAAAAAGTGCAAAAAAAAGTCCCGATTTAACTCGAGACCTTAGTTTTTCAATAGATGTATCTTAAGCCATTTCTGCAATGGCAATATCTTTGGAATATGTTTTCAAGTATTTTTTCAAGATTCCACGAGCAACGTGAATACGGGTTTTTACTGTTCCGATTGGAATTTGTAACATATCTGCAATTTCATGGTATTTATAGCCTTCAAAATAGCGAATAAAAGGAACATAATATTCTTGTGGTAATTGAGCAAGAGCTTTATCAATGTCGCCCAATACAAATTTACTTTCAGCTTGATTCTTAGTCGCGCTATAAGAAAGATTTGCAGAAGAAATATCTTCACTCTGTGTAATTAAGGTATTCGTTTTAACCAAACGGCGGTAGTTATTAATGAAGGTATTTTTCATGATGGTAAACAACCAACCTTTTAAATTCGTACCTTCTTTAAACTTATTGTAATAAGTAATGGCTTTAAGCATCGTATCCTGCACAAGATCATTAGCATCTTCTGCATCTTTAGTAAAGTTTAAAGCATAAGACCTAAGTGAAACTGAGTGATGGTTAACCAGATGGTTGAATTCAAATTTTGTCATGATATTTAGCTTTAGATAGATTAAAACAAATGAATTGATGTTCATTTGTTTTGTTTAATCAAACTTAATACCAAAAAATGTTGGCACAGTCTATCACTCATTTAAGTGCGCCAAAACGTGTTTTCGTCACAAAATATTTACTTCCCGCTCAAGAGTGACTCCAAAAGTGGACTTAACACTGTCTATAATTTGTTCAGAAAACTGAAAAACTTCCGTGCCAGTTGCGCTTCCATGGTTAACTAAAACTAAAGCCTGGTTTTTCCACGTACCTGTTTCACCAACTTTTTTGCCTTTCCAGCCACATTGTTCAATCAACCAACCCGCAGCAAGTTTAATTCTCCCGTCTGGAGTTGGGTAATGTACCACATCAGGATGCTGGGCGATAATATCAGCAAATTCATATTTTTCTATTACCGGGTTCTTAAAGAAGCTTCCGGCATTACCTATTGTTGATGGATCAGGCAACTTGCTTACACGAATATGTGATACCGCTGCAGATACATCTGCAATATTCGGATGATCAATAGCTCTCTTTTGAAGCTCGGCTTCAATTGCGCCATAAGATGTATTTATTTTCGGCTGCGATGATAATCGGAAGGTAACTTCAGTGATGATAAACTGTCCTTTCAATTCGCCTTTGAAAATGCTTTCGCGATAACCAAAATGACAATCTTCGAAAGTGAAAGTTTTAATCTGACCCGTTTTAATTTCAAAGGCTGAGCAGCTTTCAAATACATCTTTAAGTTCTACACCATAAGCGCCTATGTTTTGAATGGGTGATGCACCAACCGTACCGGGAATTAAACTTAAGTTTTCTACACCTGCAAAACTATTCTTTACGCAATAGTTAACAAAATCAGTCCAAACTTCGCCGGCACCTGATGTAACCAACACCTCATCGCTGTCTACTACCGAATTAAGACCTTTAATGCTAATCTTAACAATTAGTCCATCAAAATCATGTGTAAACAAAATATTGCTTCCTCCACCTACAACTAATAGCTTTTGCGTAGTTAAAAGTCCGGTTTTAGATAATTCAGTCAGATCCTGTGCTGTTTTAATCTCTGCAAAATAACGTGCATTCACATTGATAGCAAAAGAATTATATGGCTTTAAAGAAATGTTTTCTAAAATTTGAAGCATGGCAGATCTGAGATTATGCTGCAAAAGTAAAATAAAAATTAGTTAAGGAACGATTTCAGTAATGCCCTTATTAAATTTAAAGGTTAACACTCCTGTTTTCAACTCATCAGTTTTAACACCAGTCAATTTCCATCCTATAAACTGTGGCTTTACTTTAGCAATTTCCAACAAACGATACCGATCTTTTGTAATCCTTGCGCTAATTAGACCAACACTATCTGATTCTTGCTGACTGAAATGCTCTATCTCAGATTCCAATACAGCCAGAACGGAATCTAATTCATTGCCTTTTCTCAGGCTATCAGCGTATGCTTTAGGCTCAATAGTATATAAACTATCCAGTTTGGAATCATCAAAATTTAGCTGTTGACCTGATTTTTCGAATTTCGACTCCACTAACGCTATAGCCCGATCCTGATCTGTTTTTTTCATACAAGAGGATAATCCAATTAGTGAAATTGCAATTAAAACAAAGTGATCGTTTTTCTTCATCGAATTTAGTTTTTAAGTAACTTCCTATTAACAAACAACAAACCGAAAGCCTTCCCCTGTTCCTTTCCCTGATTTTTATGGTGAATTTTATGTGCTTTCCTCACCGCTTTCAGATAAGAATTATTGCTCTTAAATGTTTTGAATCGGCGATGCACAAACCAATCGTGGATAATAAAGTAAATTAAGCCATATAGGGTAATGCCTAAGCCAATAAAGAAGCGATAGCCGAAGTATTTCCGATCAACATACATCAAATAGAGTGATAATGCGGCGAAAAGCAAGGCGAATAAATCGTTCCACTCTAAAAAGGAATGAGATTTTTTATGGTGGCTTTGGTGCATAAACCACAATGGACCGTGAAAGAGGAACTTATGAATAAACCAGGAAAGGCATTCCATAGCAATTATTGTGCTTAATACGATCAGGATACTGAAAATCACATTCATTGTTTTTGTTTTATTAGCGGTAAATATAAATAAACCAAATGAAAGACAAATAAATTGTCATCTTCATGTCAGTTGTTGATCGATTGTGAATCAACTAATTAAGAAATGAAAATTTAAATCTAACTTTGACTAAAATATTAAAAAAGTCAGAAAGTAAAAAAGTAAAATGATTGTAGCCGATAAAAAGCGTGAACAAATTATAGAAGGTGCCATAAAGCGTTTCAGCCATTTCGGGATTGGTAAAACAACTATGAACGACATTGCTGAAGATCTTTCCGTATCAAAGCCATCTCTTTATTATTATTTTCCAGATAAGAAAAGTTTAATTGTTGGTGTAATTGAAAAAGTATTTACAGATTATTTCGACCTGTTAAAGAAAAAATATAATCCGGATGATACTGTAGAAAATATACTTTTCCAAACGATCGAAATCCGCAATAGCTTTTTCATGAAGTATTTTATGTTGCGCATTTCGGAAGGGCTTCCCGATATCTTTAATGATGATGCTATGAAGAAAAAACTTACAGCATTGAAAGATTCAGAGAAGGTCTTCTATGCAGAAATCTTCGAAAGGGCACAGGAAAAAGGAGAAATCAAACATGAAAACATGGCGCACATTGCCGAGCTCTATCTCGAAAGTTTAATGGGTTTAACCAATATGTGTATCATGGAGCTTGGAAAAGACCTTTTACCGGATAAGAAAACGGTAAATAGAATGACTCAGAAGCAAAAAGACTTGTCATCCATCTTCACTAGAGGCTTATCCGTAAACAAGCATTGAAATTAGAAGATGATGCGAATGCATTTAATACCTGTAGGAAGGTAATTATTAATAGGAAACAAAAAACAATATATTATGCTTAGAGTAAAAATGGTAAAATTAATGCTCGTCCTGATAATCGGCATGGCTTTACCTCAACTGGCTGCTGCACAACAACAGCTGACCTTAAAAGATGCGCTTACTTTTGCGCTTCAAAACAATGCGAATATTCGCAAAGCGAGATTGGATATTGAGGGTGGGAGATATAAAGTGCAAGAGGTAAGGGCTCAGGCTTTACCTACCATCAATGGCACCGCCGGTTTAACTTATAATCCAATCATTGGGCAACAGGTTGTTGATTTCGGCGGTCAGTTACAAACCCTAAAATTTGGCCAAAAATGGAACTCTTCCGCGGGTGTAGCACTTTCTCAACAAATCTTTAATCAGCAGGTTTTTACAGGCTTGCAAGCTGCAAGATCAAGCGAAGAGTACTACAACTTAACTTCTCAGTTAACTGAAGAGCAGATTATTGAACTGGTGGCCAACAATTATTATCAGGTTTTAGTAAACAGACAGCAATTAAATGTAATCGACACAAACATTAAAAATGTTAAAGTAGTAGAGAAAATTGTGGCCAACCAATATCAAAATGGTTTAGCCAGAAAAATTGATGTTGACAGGATCAATGTTAACCTAACAAACCTGGTAACTCAAAGAGAGCAAGCCGTAAATGGTATTACCCAATTGGAAAATCAATTGAAGTTTTCAATGGGCATGCCAGTATCAACTGATATTAACCTACCTATTACAGAATTAACAGCAGTGAGTCAATTGCCGGTATTTACCGATTCTATTAATTTAGCAAACAGAACAGAAGTTAAGTTATTGGATAACCAGGATAAATTATTATCGCTTCAGCGCAAAGCTTACGTGGCTGAATATTATCCAAGTTTATCTTTATCTGGCAATTATACTTATTCGAGTCAAAGTGGCGGTTTCGATTTTTTGAATTCCAATTCATCCGCTATCGGCTTTGGATCATCAGCCATTGGCCTTACATTAAAAGTGCCAATATTTAATGGCTTTTTAACCCGTTCAAAAATCCGCCAGGCAGATGTAAACATCAAAAAAGCACAGGTAGACAGAAGGGAATCTACAAACTCCTTAAACCTGGCTTATGAGAATGCTAAAATCCAGTTGAGGAACAATTTGAATACCATTAACTCACAGAGAAAGAATGCTGATCTTGCTCAGGAAATCTATAAAAGCACACAAAATAACTACAATAACGGGCTAGCCAGTTTAACTGATTTAATCGATACAGAAAATGCACTAACTGAAGCACAAAACAGCTATACCCAGGCCTTACTAAATTATAAAGTAGCCGAAATACAATTAATAAAATCAAACGGAAATATTAAATCGCTAGTACAATAGAAATGAAAAGAATAATTATCGTAATTGTCGTTATTGTTGTTGCCCTTGGCGCAATAGCTTATGTTTTAACAAACAACAAGAAGAAAAATGAAGCTAAAACTGCCTTCATTGCTGAGGGTGGTGGCGCTGTTGCCGTTCGTACTGCTTCTGTAGAAAAAAAGGTAGTTGATTTAGATTTTGTAGCAAATGGAAATTTTGCACCTAAACAAGAGTTAAATTTCTTATCTGAAAATGCTGGCCGGATCACTAAGATTTACGTTGATGAAGGTGACAAAGTATCAAAAGGGCAACCATTGGCACGCCTTGATGCTGAAATCATTAATACAGACAGAGAAACTGCTGAAGCTACTTACCAAAATGCAGTGAGAGATGAAGCAAGATACCAAAGCTCTTTTCAAACTGGCGGCGTAACACAACAACAATTGGATCAGGCTAAACTGTCTACCAGAAATGCCAAGCTTCGTTTACAGGCCTCACAAAGAAAATTGAGTGATGCAAACATCAAATCTCCAATTAACGGAATTGTAAATAAAAGATACATCGAAGTTGGTGCTTTTGTAACTGCTCAGGGTACTCAGCTATTTGAATTGGTTGATGTTTCCAAACTAAAACTTAAAGTAAACGTGAACGAATCTCAGGTTGCGAGCCTGAAAGTTGGCGATGAGATCAGCATTAAATCAACTATCTTCCCGACAGAGAAATTCAGCGGAAGAATCACATTTATTGCACCAAAAGCTGATGCATCACTAAACTTCCCTATTGAAATTGAAGTATCAAATAACACTAAAAATAGCTTAAGAGCTGGAATGTATGGAACGGCAGTATTTAGCTTCCCTAAACAGGCACCTAGTATCTTAATTCCTCGCACATCATTTGTAGGGAGTGTAAGCAGTAACCAGGTATTTATTTACGATAAATCTAACAACACATCGAAATTACGTAAAGTGGTTACAGGCCGTATTTTAGGTGATAATGTGGAAGTTCTTGAAGGCTTGAATGAAGGTGAAACTGTAATTACCAGTGGCCAGATCAACTTAGCTGAAGGTACTGCCGTTAGTATTGTTAAATAATCCAATTTACAATTTTCAGTTAGCAGATGTAGAAAAAAGGCTGCCCGCCTGATGCTAATATCTGAATACTATATCTAATTAAAATGAAGATAACAGACATTTCTATAAGAAGGCCTTCGCTGGTAATTGTGGTTTTTACCGCACTTACCCTTCTGGGGCTATTAAGTTACTTTTCGTTGGGTTATGAGTTATTACCGAAATTCTCAAACAACGTAGTATCTATTTCCACTATCTATCCTGGAGCATCACCTGCAGAGGTAGAAAACACAGTGACGAAAAAAATTGAGGATGCGGTATCCTCTATGGAGAACATTAAAAAAATCAATGCAGTATCGTTCGAAAGTTTATCAACAGTAACCATTACTTTAACGGATGCGGCCAACATTGATATCTCCCTGAATGATGCACAGCGTAAAGTAAATGCCATCCTTTCAGATTTACCAGAGGATGTTAAAACCCCTTCACTAAGTAAATTCTCTTTAGATGATTTACCAGTAATTACCATGACTGCATCGGCCAATATGGATGATGTATCTTTCTACGACTTAATTGATCAGCGTATTGCACCGGTAATTTCAAGGGTAACTGGTGTTGCACAAGTAAACTTAGTTGGTGGTTCGGAAAGAGAAATCAGGGTAATGCTTGATGCGGATAAATTGCAGGGATACAACCT
Source organism: Pedobacter sp. CFBP9032 (assembly GCF_034045265.1). Taxonomy (NCBI): domain Bacteria; kingdom Pseudomonadati; phylum Bacteroidota; class Sphingobacteriia; order Sphingobacteriales; family Sphingobacteriaceae; genus Pedobacter; species Pedobacter sp. CFBP9032. The sequence goes on from NZ_JAXCWE010000006.1 coordinate 92,953, forward strand.
TTCTGTGCCGCAGGTACAGCAAATGATTTTAACCTCTAACCTAGACTTCCCTACCGGAAGTGTTAAAACTGAAAATCAAGACGTTTTAATTCGTTTATCTGGTAAGTACAGAAGCATAGAAGAACTCCGGAACCTGGTATTGACCACCTCTAAAGATGGTGCGCAAGTTCGTTTAGGGGATGTGGCAGATGTGCAGGATTCGAAAAAAGAAACTGAAAAACTGGCCCGGATTAATCGCCAGGCATCAATTGCAATTCAAATTATTAAACAAAGTGATGCGAATGCGGTAGAAGTGAGTGAAGGTACACATGCCATCATTGCTAAACTTAAAACAGAATATGCAGCTAATAAGCTGGATATTAAAATTGTAAATGATAGTTCAATCTTTACCTTAGAATCTGCAGATGCCGTAATTCACGATTTAATTCTTGCCGTTATTTTGGTAGCCTTCGTAATGCTTTTCTTCCTCCACAGTTTACGAAATGCGTTAATTGTAATGGTATCTATTCCGGCATCATTAATCGCAACATTTATCGGGATCAGCTTATTTGGCTTTACCTTAAACTTAATGTCGTTACTGGGTCTGTCACTTGTGGTAGGTATCCTGGTGGATGATGCAATTGTGGTATTGGAAAATATTCAGCGACACATGGAGATGGGTAAAAACAAAGTTCGCGCAGCATCTGATGCTACAAGAGAAATTGGTTTTACCGTAGTTTCCATTACCATGGTAATTGTGGTGGTATTCTTCCCAATCGCGGTAAGTTCCGGCTTAGTTTCTAATATTCTTCGCCAATTCTGCGTAGTGGTAATTATTGCAACCTTACTATCCTTAGTGGCTTCATTTACCATTGTACCTTTACTTTTCTCTCGTTACGGTAAATTAGAGCACATTGAAGGTAAAAACATTTTTGGCCGTTTCATTTTATGGTTTGAGAAACAACTTAAAAAATTCACCATCTGGATTACCGGGGTATTAAACTGGTCGCTAAATCATAAAAGACGTACCATTGCTGCGGTTGTGGTATTATTTGTGGCTGCGATGTGGCTGGCAGGTGCTGGTTTCATCGGATCAGAGTTTTTCCCGAAATCGGATAAAGGCGAATTCTTAGTGCAGATCGAGTTACCAAAAGATGCACCATTAGAGCAAACCAATTTCTATACCCAAAGAGCGGAAGCATTTTTAAGTAAACAACCACAAATTACACAGCTGATTACCACTGTTGGTCAGGCCAGTGGGGATTTCGGAGGTACGCAGGCAACTGCATACAAATCGGAGATCAACGTAAAATTGGTTGACCGTAAAGAACGTGAAGGAATCTCATCTGATGTTTTTGCAACGAAAATGAGTCGCGCATTAGCGAAAGAACTGGTTGGAGCAAAAGTAAAAACGGTGCCGATTAGTATTTTAGGTATCGCAGAAAATGCGCCGATTAGCTTAGTAGTAATGGGATCGAACCTGGATAGCGCTTTAAAATATGCAGAAGGCGCACAAGCTTTACTAAAAACCATTTCTGGTGCTACAGAGATTAAGTTATCAGTAGAAAAAGGAACACCTGAGATTAATGTTCAGGTAGACCGTGATAAAATGTCTTCTGTTGGTTTAACCCTTTCAACTGTTGGTTCTACCATGCAGACTGCATTTGCGGGTAATACTGACGGAAAATATAGAAGAGGCGAGTACGAATACGACATTAACATTCAATATCAGGATTTCAACAGAAAAGATATTGATGATGTACGTAACCTCATCTTCATTAATGATCAGGGTGCACAGATTAAATTATCTCAGTTTGCAAACATCACCGAAGGTTCAGGCCCTAGTCAGTTAGAGCGTTTTAATAAATCTACTTCAGTATCTGTTCAGGCACAATCAATTGGTAGGCCAACCGGAACTATTGTGGCAGATTTTAAAGCCAAATTACTGGAAATGCAAGAGAACGGAAAATTAAAAGCGCCGGTTGGTGTAAGTTATACCTGGGGTGGAGATGAAGAAAACCAGGCAGAAGGTTTTGGTACTTTAGGTATTGCCTTACTAGCCTCTATCATTTTGGTTTATTTAATTATGGTTGCTTTGTATGATAGTTTTGTGTATCCTTTTGTAGTGATGTTCTCGCTTCCACTGGCTTTAATCGGAGCCTTCTTAGCATTGGCATTAACGAATAATTCCATTGGTATCTTTACCATTTTAGGTTTCATTATGTTGATGGGTCTGGTAGCCAAGAATGCGATTATCCTGGTCGATTTTACGAACCAGATGAAGGCAGAAGGAAAATCTACCATTGAAGCTTTAGTATTAGCCAACCATGCACGTTTGCGTCCAATCTTAATGACCACCATTGCCATGATTTTTGGTATGCTTCCTATTGCCCTGGCAAGCGGAGCGGGTGCCGAATGGAAAAATGGTTTAGCCTGGGTTATTGTAGGTGGATTAACCAGTTCGTTATTCTTAACCTTAATTGTAGTACCCGTAGTATACCTTATTTTTGATATTTTCTTAGATAAACTGGGTTTCAATAAAAAAGGAAAAACTATTGATGAATTAATGGTTGAACCTTATGACCATAAAGAAGTTTTAGAATACGATTTAGATACTAAACATTAAGATAAATTCATCCCGATTAACAATCAATAAGGCTGCCTTCCCAAAAGGCAGCCTTTTTTGTGGCCAATTATCTATGGGGATAAAAACTACCAAATTTCCAGCTTTCCGTCATATTGGATAGATAATCATCCGCTATCAAACAAAATAATATTCAACATTGTATATTAGTGATATGTTTAAAGTTGTATTATCCCTCATTTTAATCAGCGCTTCACTATTAGTTCAGGCACAACACCCACCAGTTTTCGCAGCAATGACCAGCGACTCATCCTTTATTAAGGTGGCGGATCTGGATATCACACTGGTAAAATACAGCTATAAGCCTAATGGCGTACGCTTCTTGGTGGTTCACGATAATGAAGATACTGGTGTAAAAGCCGGATTTGATTACATTCGCTGGAGCGGTGGTGAGTTAATTGATAGCCAATATGGCGGTGTAAGAGATTATACCTTTACCCACATGGATGATCCTTATCGGATTGATCCTAATGCTATTTATACCGAAACTGGCGTTAAAACCCGCTTAAAAAAAAATGCCTATAGTTCTGGTGAAGTAGAGAAATACATTTTAGATGCCGGAAAACAAATCGTTAATTTTTACGATCCGAAATCAACCGGATATTTTCTCACTTTACATAATAATGGAGATGGCGGCTTCGGAATTTCATCCTATTTACCCGGCTATGATTTATCAAGCACAGCAGATTCAGTTCACATTAATTTCGAAATGGATGGTGATGATTTACTACTCGTTACAGAGCCGCGTTTATTTACCAGCCTAAAAAAAGCAAACGTTAATGTGATTCTGCAATCCAAATTTGCTGAAAATGATGGTTCTTTATCGGTTTACGCAATGATTAATAATATTCCTTATATTAATGTTGAAGTGCAACACGGTCATCAGCAACAAAACCTTGAATTAATTGAAATCGCGATAGCTGCTCTTAAAGAGCACGGACTGATTAAGAAAGAGTGAAAAACTAATCGATAGCCCTGATCTTTCCAACCAGAAAACTCACCAGCAAACCAAAAAACCCGATTACGCCATAAGAATATTGTAAACTGGATAGCGCAGAAATATAGCCGATTAATGGAGGCCCCATTAAAAAGCCCAGGTAACTTACACTGGAAACCACCGCGATTGCAATTCCGGGTGAAACCTTTCCATTTTTACCCGCAACACTATACAGCGTTGGTACAATACTGGAAACCCCTACCCCAACAAGCATAAATCCGATTGTTGCAGGGATGATATAAGGAAAAAACACTGATAAAAACATGCCCGTCGACATAATTAAACCGCTAATTTGAATGGTCTTTTTGCGCCCTAAGCGGGTAATAATTCTATCTCCAACAAAACGGCCGGTTGCCATCATGACCATAAATGAGGCATAGCCCAGGATAACCAAAGAAGTTGGTGCCTTCACAATATCTTTGAAGTACACGCCACTCCAATCGAACATTGCCCCTTCTGTAGCCATACTACAAAAGCCAATAATTCCAAGTTGCATCAGCGCCCCTTCGGGCATGGTGAACAACTTTGGTTTACGTTCGGTAGAAGCGCCTTTGCCCGGCACCAGGTGTTTATAATTGAAGAATACGTTAATAAAAATCAAACCGCTTATAATCCAGAAATGGTAATAGGGAATAATGTGGAGATTGACCATCAGTAAACCCACCAGTGCTCCGGTAAATCCGGCAATGCTCCAGGCGCCATGGAAAGACGTCATAATTGGCCTGCCGAAAAGTTTTTCTGCTTCAGAACCTTGCGTATTCACCGCTATATTACACATATTACCCACCACACCAAACAGGAAGAGAAACGCAGCCAAATGCCAGGGTGCAGTAGCCAAGCCTAAATTGCCCAGTGCTAAAACATAAAGCGGTGCGGTAATGGTTAATATTTTCTTACTTCCATATTTGGTTACCAATCTTCCGGAAATGGGCATGGTGATCAATTGCCCCAGTGGTAATGCCAGCAAAATACTCCCTAATTCACCATCTGAGAGATTTAAAGTGTGCTTTATATCGGGAATGCGGCTGGCCCAGGAAGCAAAGGCAATACCCTGACCGAAGTAGAAAAGCGAGACAGCCAATCGGATTCTATTTGGAGAACTTTGTGCTAATACAGGTTTATTATCTGTTTGAAGTGAAATTTCCTGATCTGCTTTTATCTCTTCCAAATTATTTAATTTTATTATGAACGGGTAATAGTTGCAAAGTTCCTTAAATCAATTGAAAAATTAAAGAACTATTATCATTTGGAAATCAATTAAACGAAAAAACCCACCGTTGGTAGCCTTTTTATCGATACAGGAATGGGAGTAATATTCTATTTAGTTGAAAAAATAACCCTATCGGTTGGTGTCTCACTAACTTAAACAATACCCATAAATCAATAATCATAAAGAAATTATACAATAAAAACATAAGCTTATTGGGGAGACACCGACCAGTAGAATTATAATATTAAACTAAAAAAGCTGATAATTTCTTATCAGCTTTCTTAATATGCTATTGTCCCTTTGCTATTTATTTCAAAGTGTTAAAAGATGCTGAAATATTCAGCACAAAGAGCCTATTAAATATGAATTGCCCTGTTCTCCGTTGATGCTAAAGCAGCTTCTTTTAATGCCTCAGTATACGTTGGGTGAGCATGGCAAGTACGTGCTATATCTTCTGCAGATGCACGGAATTCCATAGCAATCACTGCTTCTGCGATAACATCAGCTACGCGTGGACCAATCATATGTACACCTAAAACTTCATCAGTTGCTGCATCAGCTAATACTTTAATAAAGCCATCAGTATCCATACTGGCTTTTGCACGGCCACTCGCTTTAAACGGGAATGAACCTGCTTTATATTTTGTTCCTTTTTCCTTAAGCTGCTCTTCTGTTAAACCAACAGAAGCAACTTCCGGCCAGGTGTAAACTACACCCGGAATCAGGTTATAATTAATGTGTGGTTTTTGTCCGGCGATTGTTTCCGCAACATAAGTTCCTTCATCTTCTGCCTTATGCGCCAACATTGCACCAGTAATTACATCACCAATGGCATAAACACCCTTAACCGAAGTTTCTAAATGCTCATTTACAGGAATCTTTTTACCTCTTTCTTCTATTGTGATTCCGATTTTATCTAAGCCTAAACCTTCGCTATAAGCCGTACGACCAACTGCAACGATACAATAATCAGCATCCAGAGAAATAGTTTCGCCTTTAGGTGTTTCAGCAGTAACCGTTACCGTTTCACCGTTATTGGTTGCACCCGTAACTTTATGCCCCATGTAAAACTCCATACCCAGGTTTTTCTTTAAAACCCGCTGAAGTTCTTTTCCTAAACCAGCATCCATTGTAGCAATGATTGATGGTAAAAATTCTACAACAGATACTTTTGTACCTAAGCGTGCATAAACAGAACCTAACTCTAAACCAATTACGCCGCCACCAATTACTACCATTGATTTTGGAACTTCTTTGATATTTAAAGCTTCAGTTGAAGTGATAATGCGTTTTTTGTCGATTGGCAAAAATGGCAAAGTTGTTGGTTTTGAACCCGTAGCAATAATTACATTTTTAGCAGATAAAGTTTCAGTAGAACCATCAGCTTTGGTAATTAAAACCGTGTTTTTATCTACAAATGAACCAACTCCTTCGTAAGAATCAATTTTATTTTTCTTGAATAAATAAGTGATACCAGCGGTATTCTGAGCAACAACGTCGTCTTTACGGGCGATCATTTGTTTCATATCAACCTGTAAGTCTTTCAAGTTGATTCCATGAGTAGAAAATGTGTGAGCAGCATTGTGAAAATGCTCTGATGAATCTAATAATGCTTTTGATGGGATACAACCCACGTTTAAACATGTACCTCCAAAAGTTTTATATTTTTCAATAACTGCAGTTTTTAGTCCTAACTGTGCACAACGGATTGCGCCTACATAACCGCCCGGCCCTGAACCGATAACAACGACATCGTATTGCATAATTTCTTTAAAATTTTGATTGTTCAAATGTAACGAAAAAAGGCTGAAAGGTGAAGCCTCAATAACTGAATGGTTAACTCAAGAAGTACAATTTTACAATGAAAATGTATAGTAAGGCTTTTATTCTAATTCCTTTTTAATTTAATCATGATTATTTGCAAACAAAAAAAAGAACAGGCCCTGATATTATCAGAAACCTGTTCTAGAATTGTATTATATAAAAAATATAGAGGCGATAATTTTTAAAATTATAAACTAAAAGATGCTATTGCACTTAATGCCGTTCCGGAGGATAGTCCCTCCCTTTTTAATTCGCCATCTACATAAATCTGAGCCTTTAACGTTGAATTTGCATTTGCACCTGTTGCATTGCCCGTAACACTAAGAACAACTGTACCTGCAGGAACGGTGATTTCCGGGCTAGACCAGGTTGTGCCGCTTAAGCTCGAATTTGAGGTGAGTTGTGAGTCATGACCATAAACTACTACACTCAATTCGCTTCCGGCAGATGCTTCTAATTTGTAAACCACCTTGTGCGAGGTTTTAGATGGTTCCTGATTTTCATCTTTTTTACAAGACATTAAGCCTGCAAATAATAGCACAGCAAAAAAAGATAATAATGTTGTTTTAATCCTGTTGTTTTTCATTGGTATAAAATTGTTTTTAGCTGAAGGAACTGGTGCGATTTTTTTCAAGATGAACAAAAACAGGCTCCAGCGTTCCCTCATGGGTTTCAGTAAAAGATTCACAAATTAACGGATGAACTTTTCAGGATACAATAACCAATAAAAGCGATTTTTTTCTACCTTAAATTAGGTAGAAAATCATTTTTGGAAGACAGGATGATGCATCACTTCTTTTGAAAGACGCGTAACACAAGTTTAAAAAAAATCCCTATAGCCTGATAATTAAGGATCTCAGTATGCAACTTTTAGAAATGACCGCATCAATCAGTTGCTGATCAGGCATAGGAATGAGACAATGTAACAGAATGGAAAAACAAGCCAGGGATAATTAAATAATCCCCTTTTCAAGAATAAAATCTTTTGCATTAGCAAAACTGAGAAATAACTCATCTGCTATTTTAAGTTTAAGATGCGCCCTTACGTTACTTTGGATGGCATAACAAGTAATTCCGGCAGCCATTGCAGATTTCACACCGTTGATTGTATCTTCAAAAACTAGGCATTCTTCTTTTGCAAAACCCAGCTTATCTACACAAACGTTGTAACTTTCCGGATCAGGCTTGCTTTTGCTTACATCTGTTCTTGTTACAAATAAAGTAAAATACTTTGCTAAACCATTTCTTTTAAATACGGCTTCAACATCTGCCCTGGGGCTGGCAGTTACCACCGCAAGGGTAAGCCCTTTTTCATAAAAAAAACGAACAAAATCTAAGGCATGCGGCATTAATTCAATGTCTTTATGCTCAAATCCGTAAAGTGTTAATTGCTCCCGTTGATTAATGAAAAGGCTTAAATCAGTATCAATTTTATATTTATCAATAATGGTTTTGGCATTTTTTGGTAAGGGGATTCCGGCATAGTTGGCTATCCAATCCTTGAACTCCAGTTGCACACCATAATCTTGCAGAAACTCATTCCAGCAGTCGAAATGAAATCTTTCAGAATCGATTAATGTACCATCCAAATCAAACAATAAAGCCTTTATTTTAGTCATTTTATTTTTATTAACAGTTTTCATCCAAGTGATACACCGATGATTAAATTTCCTCTCTATCTTCCGCTTTATGCAATAATACTCCCGATTTGGGATTATGGGATCACTTCGAACAGAAAAAATTGTTGAATCTGTGTTTTACCAAAGTTATTGTCAACACAAAAAACCAGGCTATTATGCCCATTTGATAATTTAGGCCCAAAGGTAATACCTTCAATATTATCTATATGCATATCCAGACTATCAAAATTAAAAAGCAATTTCTTTTTTAGTGGCTTTGGTGGGTTTTTGATAAATGATGGATTATTGATCACGTTTTCAGCATCATCTAAATCAACCAGATAAAGCTTTACAAACGAGTGATCATCCCGACCTTTCGCCCATGCCCTTTCCATGACTAAAAGTGTATGGTTATTAACGGCTAATATTTCGGAAACACCGTTTAAATTCCAATCACTTTCTGTAGCCGGTTTAACTGGTAGCGCATCAAGATTATAAGCATATTGTGCGGTATTTTTTTTCTGATCAACATTAAATTTCAAAATCCGGATGAGTGCTTTGTCAAACTGAAATGAGGAGGGCGCTCCATCCTGATAAAGCGGTTCTTCTAAACTAGCGTATAATGTTTTATATTGATTTGCATAAGTCAGCCCTTCAAAAAAAGCATTTTTCCGCACACCATATTCCTGCTTTGTAATAAGAAAACCTGTTGGAAGTGGAATAGTATCTAAGTATTTTCCTGCCAGAGAAATCAAAGTCAATGCAGGCTGAACAATAGTGGTATCTGTGGGCCGATACAAACGCTCGCCCTCATTGCTCCAAACCAATGTCTTTCGGGATGGGTCATAACGAACGGATTCGCCATCGGCTTTGGAATTTTTACCGTATTGATATTTCGGATACTGGCTTCCATCTGCCTGCGAAATAAAGATTACATCTTTAAAGTTAATTGAATCAATCTTGTTTTCTTTGATGGCTATTTTCGCGGTGTAAATTCTCGCCGGACTAAACTGCGAAGGATCATCACTAATCAGGTAATATTGATCATTTTCCACATCATAATCTATCCCTGATAAGCCACCAACAAATGTATTTTTAAAGGTAGTATTTAACGGCAGAATGTATTCGCTTAAATATTTAATCGACGATATTGTAGCTTTTTTCTGCTTTACAGCAACATTTTTAGTTGTTGCACAAGAAGAAAACAGCACAACGAGCAAGAAATAAAAAGAAATTATTTTGGAAGTTACGTTTTTCAAGCCAGCTATTTTACGCTATAAAAGTATGCAAATTACCAAGAGTATAGTAACACGATTTGAGATATTGATTAAAATCCTAAAGCAAAAAAAATGCTAACTGATCAGGACATGAAATATGCAAATCTTTCCTCGTCTTGATCAGTTAAATAAAAGCTAAAATAATTTACCAATTACGCGGTAAGAAATAGTGGTTCCATCTACTATTTCTTCATAGTAAACGTCATCAGGTGAAACGAAATACTTTTCATTTTTAATAGTTACTTCTCTACAACCTTCGGGTAATTCAGTTACAATTTCGCCAATATTTTGTGTAGCAACAGATCCGTCTGCAGTATTTAAAACACCATCTTTCCCGGCTACCAAATAAACAGTTTCACCATTTTTATTTTGCCCCTGCGTATAATAAACACCTTTATATTCATAATAATCTACTCCATTAATGGTCACCAGGTTTGCCTCCTCTGGAATATTCGGCACCTCTGCGCCAACTGGCGGCACAACTACCTCATACTGATTATTGTTTTGTTGATAAAACAGTCCTCCAGAGTAATAAAACTGATTGGCTCCATAGTAAAAAGGATAATACCCATAAGGCAAAACACCTATTCTAATCCCCAGAAATGGCCTGTAAAAATTATAATAACTATAATAAGGACGATAATATGGTCGGCCGAAGCCCGGACGATAGCCGAAACCAGATCTGTAATAACTTCCACCGCGATAGCCAACTCTATTGTAATTATACCCAAAACGCCCCGACCTGGCTACAGATCTACCTACACCTTGTGAATATCCACCACGGTTTGGGGTTTGAAAAACCCTGTTATTTGATGGCCCTCGCATAGGCGATGAACGATAAGCTGAACTACCTCTTGAAGAAACAGAACCCGATCTGCCACCGCTGCCAGAAAAGCCACCTCCTCTTCCAGGTCTTTGAGCAGAAACAATTTCTACATTTAAAGTGGCCATTATTGCTGTTGCAGCAAGAATTACCATTCCCTTAATTAATAACCTTTTCATTTTGTGTGTTTTATTTACGCATATGACGAGAAAAAAAGCTAAAAGATTGTCTCTTAACAAGATTTAACTAAATTTTGATAAAATAATGACGAAGGCACCTTAAATCACTAACAAACGTTTTACTATAAGTTTGACAGAATGATTGTTCTATCGCTTATCTTTAAACTTTATTCAAAAAAACCAAATCAAATGAATTTTTCCAGATTTTTCAGCCTGTTATTCTGCCTGTTTATCGCAAATCAGGTACTGGCCCAAGAGAATGATTCTGCTTATGTAAGGCAGAACTATACGAAAATAGAGCGACAGATTCCCATGCGGGATGGAGTTAAACTTTTTACTTCCATTTATATTCCGAAAAAACAAACCAGCAAATACCCCATTTTACTAAATCGAACGCCCTATACCGTAGCACCTTACGGAGAAGATAAATATAAATTAAGCTTAGGAAGCTTTCCTGCCATGATGCGTGAAGGCTTTATTTTCGTTTATCAGGATGTTCGTGGAAAATGGATGAGTGAAGGGACTTTCGAAGATATCCGACCACAAACAACAAAAAAGGGCAAAAAGGATACAGATGAAAGTACCGATACCTATGACACTATTGATTGGCTGGTTAAAAATATAAAAGGCAATAATGGAAATGTAGGCATGTCTGGTATTTCATATCCGGGCTTTTATTCTACAGCCTCCCTCCCCAATGCACATCCTGCGCTGAAGGCTGTTTCGCCACAGGCCCCGGTTACCGATTGGTTTATGGGTGATGATTTCCACCACCGCGGGGTATTGTTTTTAATGGATGCTTTCTCTTTTATGGGCAGCTTTGGTGTTCCGCGTCCAAAACCCATTACCCCAGATCTGGGGCCAAAAGGATTTAAATTTCCTATTGAAGATAACTACCGTTTTTACCTCGAAGCAGGCTCCGTAAAAAACCTGAAGGATAAATATTTTGCAGATAGCATTAAATTTTGGAATGACCTTGTAAACCATCCAAACTTAGATACCTTCTGGAAGGCCAGATTAATTACACCACACTTAAAAAACGTTAAACCAGCAGTAATGGTGGTTGGTGGCTTTTTCGATGCGGAAGATGCCTATGGAACGTTTGATACTTATAAAGCGATTGAAAAACAAAATCCTGGCGCTAACAATATTTTAGTTGCCGGCCCATGGTTCCACGGCGGTTGGGTACGCAGTGATGGTTCTTCATTTGGAGATATTCAATTTGAGAAAAAAACCAGCATAGATTACCAGCAGCAATATGAGTTGCCATTTTTCAAACACTATTTAAAAGGCGAAGGCGATTTTAATGCTGCTGAGGCCAATATTTTTGTAACAGGGTCAAACGAATGGAAAAAATTCCAGAGTTGGCCACCTAAGGATGTGGAGACTAAAAATCTCTATTTGCAACCTAACGGAAAACTTAGTTTTGAAAAGGTTGGGAGAACAGATAGCTGGGACGAATATGTGAGCGATCCAAATAATCCTGTTCCATACCAGGATGGAATTCAGGCAAGGCGGACAAGGGAATATATGATTGATGATCAACGTTTTGCTGCTCGCCGACCAGATGTGAAAGTATATCAAACTGATGTTTTGACAGAAGACATTACCCTAACCGGACCAATACTCGCTAATCTTGTGGTGTCCACTACAGGTACTGATGCAGATTATGTAGTTAAACTAATAGATGTTTATCCGGAGGATGCGCCAAACCCAACACCAAATCCTAAAAACCTGGTAATGGGTGGATATGAAATGCTAGTACGCGGTGAAATTATGCGTGGAAAATACCGCAACAGCTTCGAAAAACCCGAGCCGTTTACACCTGGAGCCATTACAAAAGTGAATTATCCGCTGCCTGATATAGCACATACTTTCAAGAAAGGCCATAAAATGATGATTCAAATCCAAAATTCATGGTTCCCACTCGCAGATCGTAATCCGCAAAAATTTATGGATATCTATCAGGCAGAACCCGCTGATTTTCAAAAAGCAACCCACAAGATTTATCATGATGTGAAGAATAGTTCATTTATTACCGTTTCAGTTTTGAAGTAAATAGAATAACATATTCATGAAGCTATAATATTAGGTGGCTTTAAACAACACAAATTTGATCATCTGATATAAGGTAAGATTGCCTGAAGCAATGACGAAATTTATACAACAATGAAAAAACTACTTATATTTTGTGCCTTTGCCCTATGCGTAATCCAGGCAAACGCACAAATGCTGGGGAAAAACCAGCCAAATTCCCGTGCCGATAGCCTGAGGGGCACCCTTACTCCTTTACGCACCTGCTACGACATTAACTATTATCATTTAGATGTTAAGATAGACCTGGAACAAAAATCCGTTTCCGGAAGCAACGAATTCGCCTTCACCGCTACGCAAGATTTTACCAAACTACAGTTCGATCTCTTTGATAACCTGAAAATCGAGAAGGTAGTTTATAAAGATAAAAACTTACCGTTTACAAAAGAATACAATGCTGTTTTCGTAACATTTCCCGAGACTATAAAAAAAGGTAGTAAGGATAAATTTACTGTTTATTATTCTGGAAATCCAGTAGTGGCTAAGAATGCACCATGGGATGGAGGATTTATATTCAAAAAAGATGCTGCCGGAAACCCTTTCGTTTCTGTAGCCTGCCAGGGGCTTGGCGCAAGTGTTTGGTGGCCAAACAAAGATCATCAAAGCGATGAGGTAGACAGTATGCTGATCAGCATCAGCGTACCGGAAACTTTGCAGGAAATTTCAAATGGAAGACTCCGAAACACTGTTTCTAAACCAGGTGGGTACAAACAGTACAACTGGTTTGTAAGTAACCCCATCAACAATTACGATGTTACCTTTTACATTGGAAAATATTCGCATTGGCAGGATAGTTATCCAGGAGAGAACGGAAATTTAAGTATCGATTATTGGGCCTTGCAAGTAGATAGCGCCAAAGCCCGCCCGCATTGGGATGCAGATGTGAAACCGATGCTAAAATGTTTTGAATACTGGTTTGGGCCTTATCCATGGTATAAGGATGGATATAAATTAGTTCAGGCCCCACATTTAGGCATGGAGCATCAAAGTGCCGTAGCTTATGGCAATAAGTTTATGAAAGGTTACCTGGGCAGGGATTTAAGTGGAACTGGTCATGGACTGAAATGGGATTTCATTACCATCCATGAAAGCGGGCATGAATGGTTTGGCAACAACATTACTTCGAAGGATATTGCAGACATGTGGATACACGAAGGATTTACCAATTATTCTGAAACCTTATTTACCGAATGTACTGATAGTAAGCAATCGGGAAGCGAATATGTAATCGGAATCCGCCAGGGAATAGATAATGATATCCCGATCATTGGTCCTTACGGCGTAAATAAAGAAGGCAGCGGCGATATGTACCCAAAAGGAGCGAACATGATTCATACGATCCGCCAGTTAATTAATAATGATGAAAAGTTCAGACAGATTCTTCGCGGACTAAATAAAACTTTTTACCACAAAACCGTAACGACGGCTGAAATTGAAAACTATATTTCCAAACAAAGCGGACTTAAACTGGATAAGGTCTTTGATCAATATCTTCGACATGCAAACATTCCGGTTTTGGCATATAAAATTAATGGCACCACTTTATCTTACCGCTGGATCACAGATGTACAAAACTTTGACATGCCAGTTCGGGTAACATTAAAAGCTAATGAGTATACCCTACTGAAACCAACAAATAGCTGGAAAACGGTTAAAATTGATGCCAGTATAAATGCAGATAATTTTGCAAATGACCCTCAGTTTTACATCAAATTGCAAAAGGAATAATCAGCTCAGCAAGCGCATTAAACCCATCGAAAGCATATCTCGATGGGTTTTTTATTTTCTAAACAAAATATGATTGCTTATGCAACTTTTTATAATTTTCATCGTCTAATAATAAAGTACACAGGATATTATTGAGGGAATTTAACAAAACTAAAGATTCAGATTTATGAAAAAATTATTCACCATTTTATTTGCAGCATTTTCCTTAACAACAGTTATTAGTGCGGTTGCAAAAGATCAGATAAATATTGTATCATCGAAACACAGCAACGATGATAGAGAAGTAAAAGATTTTAACGGTATTGCTGCCGCCGGACCCATTAACGTAGTGGTAACATTAGGGAGTAAAGAAAGTTGCAGATTAGAAGGTGATGCTGAGGCTATCGCATCAATCATAACTGAAGTGAAAGGGAATGTACTCATTATACGCCCGAAAAACAGCATCACAAGCTGGTCTAGAAAATACGATGGAAAACAAATTACAGCCTATGTTTCTGCTCAGGAACTTGCCAGTTTAACCATGAGCGGATCTGGAAACATGACCGTAAACGGCAAAATCAGCACGGGTGATTTAACCACAACTTTAAGCGGTTCGGGCAGTATTAAGGCAAATGCTGATGTGGATAATTATCATGGCGTAATTAGTGGTTCCGGATCATTAAACATCACTGGCAGTACAGACAAAGCAAAAATTGTAATCAGTAGTTCTGGTTCTTTCGAAGGAAAAGGCTTTACTTCAAATACCTTATCCACAACCATCAGTGGCTCTGGAACGGTAAATATTAAAGCAGATCGTTCTATTAAAGCATTAATCAGTGGTTCTGGAAATGTAAACTATTCAGGAAATGCTACTGTTGATAAAAGTACAATTATCGGCTCTGGAAGAGTAAGAAAAATCTAAGTAAAAATAATTTATTTGAACGCCCCGGAGAAATTCGGGGCGTTTTTTTATTTTATTTCGTTTTAAATCTCAATTAAAAACCTTTATTTCTATTTTACAGGAAAAAATTACAGATAGCCATTTATCATTATGCTAATAGAAACATTAAAAGTACTATTCGAAAGAGACCTTGATAAACTTATACACGAAATAGAATTATATCAAAAAGAAGACAACATCTGGATCACCGATAAAGAGATTTCCAATTCTGCAGGAAATTTATGTTTGCACCTCATCGGTAATCTCAACACTTACATAGGCGCAACCATAGGCGGTACGAACTATGTTAGAGATCGCGAATTAGAATTTAGTCTTAAAAAGATACCCAGGCAAGAATTATTGGCTTCGATAAAAGAAACTAAACAAGTGATCGATCAGTCATTAAATATGATAACAGAAGCCCAACTTAATGCTGAATACCCATTACTGGTGTTGGAAAAGAAGACCTCAACAATGTTCTTTCTGGTTCACTTAACTACACATTTAAGCTACCACCTTGGACAGATAAACTACCACAGAAGGTTATTAGATTTCTGATTAGTTTTAGGTTTATAAATTAATCAGGAAATCTAATCAGTTACTTTGCAAGTGATTTTATAAAAGTAAAAAGCGGTTTAAAACTGAACACCAACAACCGTCATGTTTTCAACATAGTTAATCTTCTGACTGGCCTTATCATATTCATCCCAGCCTGTAGTATGAATCTGCTTTAAATTGGTGGCGCCGAACTTTGTTGTATTTTGAAGATATACATGCTTCCAAATGTAAAACTTTAATCCAACCTTGGCAGAAACGCCATAACCAGAAACATTCCAGTGGTTATTTCGTCCTAATCCAAATAAACGTACGTCAGATCGTGGAACAATTAGTCCACCTCCCAAACCTGTTTCTAAGGTTAAAGACGTATTTCCACCGGGTGCCACCCAGATATCATCATATCGCTCTACTTCAACGTTGGCATAATTAAATCCGTCAGTATGCTCAAAGGTTAACATACTCTCTTTAACATTAATACTTTGGCCGTTATAATCTCCTGCCAAGGCACCTGTTGGTACATTTTCAGGAGTAATATTAGCACCAATGTGACCTGTTATGGCAACCGTTTGCGGAATATCCATCACATATTTCATATGATCCCAGCCAATAGAAATGCTGTAATTATCTTTAATAAAATAACCAACCCGGATATTGTATTGTGGAACAGTAATTAGACCTGGATTCAGGTATTCCCAGCTTAATTTGGATTGTCTGTCATGGGCAACTACATCATGTAACTTGAAATCGTAATTTGGCCCGGTAAACCTGATGTCACTCTTTCCGTACCAGGAATTATTGTATCCCCAATGGAAATAAAAGTCTCCTTTACGGGAAAAATTTCTTTTGTTTTCAGGGTTAAAGATGCTTTTTGAGTTTGGTGTATTTGTATTTGCAACGTTCTGATTTTCTTGCGCTTGCATCCGCTTCGCAAACAAGAGGGTAAAAACCAATATTAGATATTTCTTCACGGCACAAATTGAGCAAAAACGATTGTGAATTACAACCATTTTGTTACGTCAACCAGGGTGTTGTAGGAAAAATGACTTTAAGACATTAAAACACAATTAAAATCTCGTGTATAAGGCAACTTGCACGATGTTATTATTAGTATGGTTATTTAAATTTTTAACGGCCTGATTCATGTAACCTACCTCAATATCCACCTTGTTAGAAAAACGATAACCTGCAGCAAGGTAAAGTCTGTTTTGATCAAATACACTGTTGTTTAACTGATTTTTATTTTGAAAATTTAAAAATACTTCATTTTGTAAAGCCACAAAAGCGCCTTTTGTAAAAGTGGAATCTACCTTTTTTAGCGGTTGGATTAACCTGAAGAAATAGCGAAATCGCTGAGCAAATACATCTTCATTTGCTCTACCAATAAAACGCTGTTCTACCCTAACCCGGTGACTGGCAAAAATAGATTTTAATTTGTGGTTGTAAATATACTGCTCAAAAATGCGGTGTTCATGCAGGAACATGTCCGGCGCATCTTCTACCCTGTTTTGCGTGGTTTGCCATAAATAACCAAGAGCAACATTACTTTTTCCATTGATGAAATACTGAAGCGCCGGGCGCACTAAAGTATTCCTTACGTGTCCAAACTCATCAGCAGAACGCACCTGCAAATCGAATTGCAACCCCCACTTTTTATTAAACTTTGTATTATTTACAAACATAAACCAGCCCGAATTCTGGTGTTGCGTTTGTGCTGAAAGCTTCCCCAGGAAAATAGAAAGCAAAAGAAATGTTAAAAAAATGTTTCTCATGAGGTAATCAAATGTGTGTTTCTACCTAATAACGTATAAAGGAGCAGAATTGTGTAAAGCTAAGTAGTTTACATTAAATTAACCTCAGCAATTCATCATTGCGATTAAGAATAATGAAGGTGCTTTATTTTAATTTCATTTAACGTTACGCAATTAAAAATTTATCTTCGTTGAAGATTTGGACTTAAGAAGTGTATAACTTCGCTAATTTGTCCTGATACTAAGAATTACAAAACCGTAAAATAAGAGCAAAATGATTATTGAACCGAGAATGAGGGGCTTTATTTGTTTAACTGCACACCCAGATGGATGCGCACAAAACGTAAAGAATCAAATTAAATATGTAAAATCTAAAGGCGCAATTAATGGGCCTAAAAAAGTATTGGTAATTGGTGCATCTACAGGTTTTGGATTGGCATCACGCATTACCGCAGCTTTTGGATCTGATGCATCAACCATTGGTGTGTTCTTCGAAAAAGTACCTTCCGCAGGCAAAACAGCTTCTCCAGGCTGGTATAATACTGCTGCTTTTGAGCAAGAAGCACATGCAGCTGGATTATATGCAAAAAGTATTAACGGCGATGCATTCTCCAAAGAGATTAAAAAAATTACGCTTGATTTAATCAAAGCTGATTTAGGTCAGGTTGATTTAGTGATTTATAGTTTAGCATCTCCGGTAAGAAAGCACCCGGATACTGAAGTTGTACATCGTTCTACTTTAAAACCAATTGGTGGCACTTACACCAATAAAACAGTAGATTTTCACACGGGTAACGTAACAGATATTTCTATTGAACCAGCAACCGATGAAGATATTACAAATACTGTTGCGGTAATGGGAGGCGAAGACTGGACCATGTGGATTGATGCTTTAAAAGCAGAAAACCTATTGGCTGAAGGCGCTACAACTGTGGCTTATTCTTATATAGGCCCTGCATTAACAGAACCAGTTTATCGCAAAGGTACGATTGGAAGGGCTAAAGATGATTTAGAAGCTACAGCTTTTAAAATCGGCGATCAATTAAAAGACATCAATGGAAAAGCTTTTGTTTCTGTAAATAAAGCTTTGGTAACACAGGCTAGCTCAGCCATTCCTGTTATTCCACTCTATATTTCGTTATTATATAAAATAATGAAAGAAGAAGGTATTCACGAAGGTACAATTGAGCAAATCCAGAGATTGTATGCAGAAAGATTGTATACAGGTAATGAAGTTCCTGTTGATGAAAAAGGAAGAATCAGAATCGATGATTGGGAAATGCGTGAAGATGTTCAGGCAAAAGTGGCTAAACTTTGGGAAGAAGCTACAACAGAAACTTTACCTGCTATTGGCGATTTACCGGGCTACCGTGCTGACTTCTTAAGCCTTTTTGGGTTTGAAGTTGATCAGGTAGACTATCAGAAAGACACCAATGAAGTAGTTGAAATCGAAGGATTGGCAAACTAAACAGCTATTTTATTGTTATTTCAACTCTATACAGTAGAATTGCTGTTAGACCCAGATTAAAATAACAACTAAATAGATATTAGCACAAATAAATTAACGGCTGGTTTTATCACCAGCCGTTTTTTAATAAAAAGTTAAATGAGTTTCAACCTTCAACCTTCGTTTGCAAGTGATTTAATTAAAGTAGTTCCACTTCAGGAAAGCGATTTTGAAAGCCTCTATGCTGTAGCTTCTGATCCTTTAATTTGGGAACAACATCCAAATCCAGATCGCTATAAGCGTGAGGTATTCCAGATCTTTTTTCAAGGTGCGATTGAATCTGGAGGTGCTTTTATTATATATGATCAATCTACAGGTAATGTAGTTGGAAGCTCCAGGTACTATGAATGGAATGAAGAAGAAAATTCAATAGCAATTGGCTATACTTTTATCGCGAGGCAATTCTGGGGTAGAGGATTTAACGGAGCAATGAAGAAAATGATGGTTGATTATGCGTTTCAGTTTGTAGATAAAGTGATTCTACACATTGGTGCGACTAATTTCCGCTCTCAAAAAGCAATAGAAAAACTTGGTGCAACAAAAATTGCAGAGATAGAAGTTGCTTATTATGGCGAACCAGAAAAATGGAATTTCGTTTATGAGATTAAAAAAAATGCCTGGAAAAGCTGGTAAATATCTTTTAACTGACTGATGAATTTCAAATACCAAATATTGAATAGCAAATAGTTATCTGTTTGCAGCTTATCGGAATAAAATCGTATTTCTGATTTAGTATTCTTATATTTGTATAAATCTCGATTCCACTCACCTTTCTAAAAACAAAAAACAATTATATATATATGGCTAAATCTCAGGCAACATACAGTAAAAAAGAGAACGAAAAAAAACGATTAAAAAAACAAAAAGACAAACAAGAGAAAAAAGAAGAGCGTCAATCTAATGCAAAAAAAGGTTTAGCGCTCGAAGAAATGTTTGCATACGTTGATGAGAATGGTAACATTTCGTCTACTCCACCAGATCCTAAAAAGAAGAAAGTATTCAACATTGAGGATGTACAGATTGGTATAACAAGACAAGAAGATATTATTGATGAAAACCCGGTTAAAAAAGGAACAGTAACTTTCTTTAACGAGAGTAAAGGTTATGGTTTCATCAAAAACACCGAAACTCAGGATAGTATTTTCGTACATGCAAATGGCTTAGTTACTCAAATTAAAGAGGGTGATAAAGTTACTTTCGAAGTAGAAATGGGTCAAAAAGGTCCAACGGCTGTTAAAGTATCAAAAGTTTAATCGCTGTTCAGCTCTCAAATTGCTGTTTTCTAAAATGGCAATAACATAAAAAATCTGCAGAAAAAGTTCTGCTGCGCCAGGTTTTATAAACATTTATATTTCCGTCTATTTAAGCATAAAACCTAGCGCATTTTTTTCTTTTCCTGAAGCATTCTTGCTCTGCTCAATTCATCTTTCCAAACGAAATTTATATTTCTGATTAGAATTTTTCAGCGCGATATTAAAAAATCTTTATAACAACGTATCTATTATTGACCTGTCGGGGTTAATAATTTCAATGACTTGTAGATAAGCTTCATGTGCGTTTTACAAGGTGATATCACCTATCCAATTTGTTGATGATTATTGCAAATGGGGAAATAAGTGCAACCC
Organism: Pedobacter sp. CFBP9032; assembly: GCF_034045265.1. NCBI lineage: Bacteria > Pseudomonadati > Bacteroidota > Sphingobacteriia > Sphingobacteriales > Sphingobacteriaceae > Pedobacter > Pedobacter sp. CFBP9032. The sequence goes on from NZ_JAXCWE010000006.1 coordinate 113,684, forward strand.
GCTCTTTAAAAATAAATAAATCGCGGTGTGGAATTTGCTTTGAACTTACATCATTACAGCACACACAAAGAAAAACAGAATATGAAAAAGTTAATCGCAGTTGCACTTGTTGCATTTTTAGGCTTATCTACAGCCATGGCTCAACAAACAGATTTACGTAGAAAAATTAGTGTTAGTGGTACCTCAGAAACTGAGGTTACGCCAGACATTATCTACATTGGTATTTCACTAAAAGAATATTTAAACGGGAAAAAGAAAGTGGAGATCACCGAATTGGAGAAACAGCTTTATGCAGCAATCCAGAAAGCAGGGATTCCAAAGGAAAACTTAACCATCAGTAATTTAAGCAGCTGGAATGATCAGACATCAAAAAAGAAAAACCCTGATTTTTTAGCAAGCAAGCAATATCGGTTAAAAGTTAGCGACCTTAATAAATTTAATGCCATTCTGGAAGATTTGGATGCTAAAGGTATTGCCAACACCAATATTGAAAGCTACGATTATTCAAAAATAGAAAGCTTAAAAAAGGACTTAAAGATTAAAGCATTATTATCTGCGAAAGAGAAAGCAAACTACATGGTAGCTGCGCTTGATGGTAAATTAGGAAGCGTATTGGAAATTCAAGATGGTGGCGACAATATTATACAACCTGTTTACAGAAACTATATGATGAAATCTGCAATGGCTGAAATGTCTGCAGATACTGCACCAGAAATCGACTTCAAAAAAATTAAGCTAAACTTCACTGTCAATGTGATTTTCGAAATCAAATAAGCTTTTCAGATATTTTGTAATAGTAATTTTTAAACCTACCAGAACTTTTTGGTAGGTTTTTTGTTAGGTAGACATCGAACACTAAAAAATTTTAAATTATGAAAAAATTCATTTACACCTTAGCCCTTATTTTCTCTTTAGGTATTAGTTTCAATTCAGTACAAGCTGCTGATAAACCTGCTAAAAATCCTACTGAATTAACTGCAGAGCAGACATTACAATTAGAGAAAATTAAAACCCGTGTTGAAGAAATCAGAGACATGGATAAATCTAATTTGACCAGAACTGAGCGCAAAGCTTTACGTAGTGAATTGAGAGAACTAAAAGGTCAGGCACGTGCCGTATCTGGTGGTGTTTATCTTTCAGTTGGTGCAATTATCATCATCATCTTATTATTGATTTTGATTCTATAATCAAATACAAAAAACACATCTATCTATAAAAACAAAAAGCTTTGCATCACTGCAAAGCTTTTTTTGTTTGTAATACGATTGGTAATCATATTAATAAATATCTGTTTGTAGCGTCTAGCTACGACCCATTTTAGATTTATCCACATGATCTATCGGTCGTGTATCTCACTGAGCGAAATGATGATTTTCTTAATGCCTAACTGTTTTCGAAATTAGACCTTGGTAAAAACACCAAACCGATAATATAACCAATTAGGTTGGAGCTTCTTGCTACTACCTGATTCCCATAGCAATAGGATTAGATCACATTATACCTCAGCAAAGAAGACCGCCCCAAGATTTAATCAATAATATCGAAGCCTGTATATTTAACCAAAACTTCCGGAATTTTAATTCCTTTTTCTGTTTGGTAGTTTTCTAAAATAGATGCCACAATCCGTGGTAAAGCTAGCGCACTTCCATTTAACGTATGTACCAATTGCGTTTTACCTGTTGCACCTTTAAAACGAATTTTAGAACGGTTACTTTGAAAAGTTTCTACGTTTGATACAGAAGAAACCTCTAACCACCTGCCTTGTGCACCACTCCAGGCTTCCATATCGTAAGTCATGGCAGAGCCAAAACCCATATCGCCACCACAAAGTAGTAATACCCGGTAATGTAATCCCAGCTTTTGCAACAAAGATTGAACATAAGTGCTCATATCTTCAAGTGTTTGATAGGATTGATCAGGATGAGTAATCTGTACCAATTCTACCTTATCAAACTGGTGTAAACGATTTAATCCACGAACGTGTGCACCGTAAGAACCTGCTTCTCTACGAAAGCAAGGCGTATAAGCCGTGTTCCTTATTGGTAAATCTTCTTCTTTTAAGATAACATCGCGATATAAATTCGTAACCGGAACTTCGGCAGTAGGAATCAGGTATAAATCATCTACAGTAGAATGATACATTTGTCCTTCTTTATCCGGCAGTTGTCCTGTTCCAAAACCAGAAGCCGCATTTACTAAATGAGGCACCTGTACTTCATTATAACCAGCTTCAATCGCCTGATCTAAAAAGAAATTAATTAACGCCCTTTGTAACCGGGCACCTTTTCCTTTATAAACCGGAAAACCAGCACCAGTAATTTTTACGCCTAATTCGAAATCAATTATATCATATTTCGCAGCCAGCTCCCAGTGTGGCAAAGCATTGGGAATCAACTCCGCTGGTGATCCATGGGTATAAACAGTTAAGTTTTCTTCTGGTGTAGTACCCACCGGAACCTGATCGTGTGGTAAGTTAGGCAACTGAACAAGTAAATTAAATTGGGCGGCTTCGAGTTCAGTTAGTTGCTCGCCCATACTTTTTATATTTTCTTTATGAGAAGCCGTTTGAGCTTTGATTGCTTCAGCTTCTTCTTTTTTACCAGCACGCATTAAATCGCCAATTTGCTTGGCTGCTGCATTCGCCTCCGCAGAAATGACATCTAAAGAAGTTTGAGTGGAACGACGCTCTTCATCAATTTTAATGATTTGATCTACCAACTCTGGTTGTTTAAAGTTACGTACACTTAAACGTTCTAAAACTTTCTCTCTATTTTCGCGGATATAGTTAACTTGCAGCATTATTTAATTTTTTTCACAAAGATAGAAAGAGTTTTCAGTTTTCAGTTTGTAGTTTTCAATCTTGATACTTGATACTTGATACTTGACTATGAGCGGCAAACTTTTCCTCGTACCCACACCCATAGGGAATTTAGAAGACATGACCTTCAGGGCCATTCGGATTTTAAAAGAATGTGATTTGATCCTGGCGGAGGATACCCGTACCAGTGCACCGATGCTGAAGCATTTCGGAATTGACAAACGCGTTTTCTCCCATCACCAGCATAATGAGCACAAGGCGACTTCAGAGATCATCAAATTTTTAAACGAAGGTCAAAACATCGCTTTAATTTCAGATGCCGGAACGCCTGCTATTTCTGACCCTGGTTTTTTCCTGGTACGCGAAGCGATTAAAAATGATATTGCAGTAGAATGTTTACCCGGTGCAACTGCTTTTGTACCTGCCCTGGTTAACTCTGGCTTACCAGCTGATGCTTTTACGTTTGAAGGGTTCCTTCCGGTGAAGAAAGGACGCCAAACGAAGTTTAAAAAACTCGCCGAAGAAGAACGAACGATTATTCTTTATGAAAGTCCGCACCGTTTATTAAAGACACTTGAAGAGTTTGCACAATATCTGGGCGAAGACAGACAGGCATCAGTAAGCAGGGAATTAACGAAAATGTTTGAGGAAACGGTAAGGGGTACTTTAGTTGAAATAAAATCACACTTTGAAAACAATACTTTAAAAGGAGAATTTGTAATTTGCATAGCGGGAAAACCAGCAACAAAAAGCAAAAACAAATATGAAGATGCTGAGTAGCATTACAAACTTATACAATATATGAATAGCATAGATAGATTCCTTAGCGACGAACAAGACCCTAAGGCTGTAGAAAAAGTTATTGGAAAATTAAATGACCTCTTAACCACAGGCGAAGAAATTCTTTACCTGGCGGTACAAAAAAAGCCGGCAGTAAACTTGCTTCCGGATAGCATTGCCATTTCGAATAAAAGAATCTTCTATTGTGAGCCGGGGAACCTGGGTTTAACCATGAACTTTAAGGATATCTCCTGGAAAAGTATTAAGGAAGTATCGTTTAAAGAAGAACTTTTTGGTTCAAAATTTATTTGTGTTCCCCAATATGGAGAGAATATTGTAACAGAGTTTATTCCTAAAGTGCAGGCGAGAAAGTTACACCAGGCTGCCAACCAACAGTTAGAAGAATACAAAGAATTGCTGCATCAGCAAAAAATAGAAGAAAATCGTGCTACAGCGGCATCAATTAACCCTAGCCCACAACCATTTGCAGAGCTACCAGCTGAGCAACCAATAGAGCCGGAACCTATTCAAATTGCCGAAGTGATAGAAGAGCCAGAAGATGAAACCACTTTAAAATTGCGAAAACTAAAAACTTTGTATGATAAACACCTGATTACACAGGAGGAGTACGAAGCTAAAAAAGCAAACATTTTAGATAGCTTTTAACATTTAAGATCGTGAAATGGAAAATGGGAAGTAGATAGCGGGAAATGGAAAGCAGATAGAAATAGGAAATAGATTGGAAGTTTTAAATAGGAAATGAGAAATAAATTTAAATAAACATTGCCTCTTTCTTATAGTTTCCCCTCTCCACCATCTATTACCTGTTTACTATTATCTATTTCCTACTGCCTATTCCCAAAACCTATTCCCCCACTTGCGATCAGTTCTGCATATCCCCTTTACCCATCAAAACAGCCATGGCTAAAACACAAACTAACCTCCTCGCTTTATTAAGCGCTTTTTTACTTTGGCTGGCCTGGCCACCTATTCCCTTTACAACTCCATTATTACTAGTTGCATTAGTACCGCTATTTATTGCACTAGATAAAATTTCAAAAACCGACCTGAAGAAACAGGGTAAACGCATTTTTTTAACTGCTGGTTTAACTTTTCTAATTTGGAATTCAGCATCCATCTATTGGGTTTACAATGCCATTAGTGCTTACAATGGTGCAATTGTGGCCATTCCGGTTTCATTAATTCCATTTGGCTTAGGTGCATTACTCATGACTTTTGCTTTCTGGTTATATTATCGTTTAGGAAAATATGTAAATAAAAAAATCGCCTATCTGGGGCTTATTTCTTTTTATATTGCCTTAGAATATCTGCAACAAACCTGGGATTTAGCCTTCCCATGGATGACGCTTGGAAATGGATTAGCAGGCATGCATCAGTTGGCTCAGTGGTATGAGTATACCGGGATTTATGGTGGTTCCCTATGGATTTTAGCCAGCAACATCCTTGCTTTCGAAGCCTATAAAAAATTCAAAACGCAAACAGGGTATTTAAAATTTAGAACAGCAGGCACCTGGGCCTTGGTTGTAGTTATTCCCGTTATCATCTCACTAACAAAATATTTTACCGCGACGCAAAAAGGTACACCGAGCAATGTGGTTGTCGTTCAACCCAACATAGATCCCTACTTAAAGTTAACGGACATTACGCCAGCTGAGCAAATTAAAATCCTAACTCATTTATCTGACTCGATCGCACAGCCTAACACAGAATATTTTATCTGGCCGGAAACAGCAATTCCAAATTATGCAGATGAAGATCATATCCGCAGCACTCCAGATTTTATTACGCTCCAAAATTTCCTGAGCAAATACAAAAATGGCACCCTGATTACAGGCATAGAAAGCGTTAAAGTCTATGCAGATAAAAAGACCATTACGGCTAAATATGATGATCGGCAAGGCTTTTACTTTGATAATTTTAATTCTGCTATGCAGGTAGAAAACTCTCCGAATGTGCAGTTCTATCATAAATCGAAACTGGTACCCGGCGTAGAAAAGATGCCTTTCCCTAAAGTATTCTCTTTTCTGGATGGCGTTTTTGCGCAATTGGGCGGTACGGTTGGTGGCTGGGGCTGGCAAGAAAAACCTAGCGTGCTTTACGCACAAAGTGGGATTGGTGTGGCTCCAGTAGTTTGTTACGAAAGTTTATGGGGCGATTGGATTGGCCAGCAGGTAAAAGATGGAGCACAATTTATTGCCATTATTACCAATGATGGCTGGTGGGGAAATACATCAGGAAAAGACCAGCATCAAATGTACGCTAAACTGAGGGCAATAGAAACCCGCCGGGATATAGCAAGATCGGCCAACACAGGTATCTCCTGCTTCATCAATCAACGTGGTGATGTAACACAAAGCACCAAATGGTGGACCCGGACAGCGCTGAAAGGTGATATTAATCTGAATGATGAAATTACTTTTTATGTGAAGAGTGGCGATATTATCGCGAAAGTATTAAGCCTTTTGGCAGTTTTACTAACATTGGTTATACCTTATAACAAATGGATAAAAAAATAAGAGTCCTAGCAGTCTTATTTCTGTTCATCGGTTGTGTGAGTGCGAAAGCACAGATATATTTAGATAGTCTAAATAGCCAGTCAAAAGCCATGCTATTAGCATTTAGAGGCAATGATTTTAACGGGCTTTTAACTTATACACATCCAAAAATTATTTTAATCATGGGCGGCGTTGATTCTGCTTTGACAACTCTAAAGATGGGTGTTAAGATTATTGAAGAAAGCGGTCTATCTTACGTTGATATAAAGAATGAGAAACCCGAACAATTATTTCAGTCAGGACAATTAGTTCAATGCTTATTGCCTCAGACTTCTGATGTAATGATTAAAGATAAAAAGATTAAAGCTATCAGTTATTTGTTATGCATTTCTTACAATGGTGGAAAAAACTGGTACTTTATTAATGCTAATAAAGAAAAAGAAACTCAACTTAAAAAGCTTATTCCAGAGATAAATAAAAAATTAGTCATTCCGGAGATGCAAATAATTAATGATTCCAATTAAAACATATGCAATACCATAAAAACTTTAACAGATTTATCCTTATCACATTCATAATCTTAAATATTGCAGTAGATCAAATTTCAAAGTTTATTGTGAGATTAGAGATTTCTGATTACGAACACATTGCGGTAATAAAGAATATTTTTACGCTAACCAAAGTTGAAAATAGCGGTGCCTTTCTGAGTTTAGGCGACCAGATGCCTTATATTTTCAGACTGCTCATCTTAAACGCATTACCTGCACTTTTTCTGGGCTATGGATTATATTATCTTTTTTCCAGACGCAATTTAAGTCTAAGCATGCAAATTGCACTTTGCTTTCTGATTGGTGGCGGTATTGGAAATTTATATGATCGGATTGCACACGGGTCTGTTACCGATTTTATGCACATTGATTTTTACCTCTTTCAAACAGGTGTATTTAACTTCGCTGATATCTCTATTATGATTGGCATAGGAATTTTACTCGTTCAATCTATAAGGGGAAATATAACCAAGCAAAACGAAATGGTTTAGCCGTAAAAATTTAGTTTGAATAAAATGAACTACATAGATAAAGATTAATGAATACATTTTTGTATTTTTTATACTATATTTACGATAGTGAATACCAGTCATTACGATCAAACTAAAAACTAAACTATGAAGAACCTATTAAAAAATGCCGCAGCAATGATGCTGCTTTCTGTTTTCATTATCTCTTGTTCAAAGAAAAATGAAGTGATCCCAGATCAGCAAACTGAAACCACTCAACAGAATAAGGTTTTAGCTTACATCAAAAGTCTTGGATTTTCAGCAGCTCAAATTGTAGAAAAAGGAGATAATTATATTGTAGATGGTGACATCGTCTTTAGCAAAAACATGGAAGTTCCTGCAGACAACGGGAAATCTATAACCGAGCAGTACTACAATGGTTATATTGTAACCAACAGTAGAAATATTCGTGTCAAAATAGATCCATCAATCACCAGCATGACCAGTGAGATCAACGGTGCAATTAACCAATGGAATACGGTGCCTAATTCTAATCTTAGATTTGTAATTACCACAGGTAGCGTTTATGATATTCTCATTAAAGTTGATAATACCATCGGAAGCTCTACCTGCGGACAGGCTTATCTTTCAACATCAAATGGTTTGGCAGGCAATACAGTTTGGATTAATCAGGCACTGATTCAAAACAATTCTGCAGCACAACGCCAAAGAACAATCGCACATGAATTTGGGCACACCATATCATTTAAGCACACCAATCAATCTACTACAGTCAACGTTCCCGGAGTTGGCGGTACAGATGCGCAATCGCTAATGAATGGCGGACAATGCGGAAGCGGTGCAACAGTTTTATCAACAAAAGATAAACAGGCAACCGCAGTATTGTATCCGCTTTAACCTCTTTACAAAAAAATCAGATCACTAACTAAAAAGATCGTAATGTACCGGAAGCTGTTTCTTTGAGACAGCTTCTTTTATATCAGCAGAGTTTGAAGCTTTTAACCCGGTAAAGCGTAAATTTCTTAACACCAAATTACCATTTCTAAACAAACATATATTTATCTTTAATTGTTAAACAACGAAAATAAAACTCAAACCATGAAAAGAAATGCAACAGCCGTTTGGCAAGGTTCTATTAAAGAAGGTGCTGGCAATATAACTACACAAAGTACAACGCTAAGCAACACGCAATATTCATTTAATTCGAGATTTGCTGAAGGTGTAGGTACAAACCCTGAAGAATTAATTGCAGCGGCACATGCAGGCTGTTTTACCATGAAATTATCTGCAAATTTAGGCGAAGCTGGTTTTACCGCGGATAAGTTAGAAACTAAATGTGACATTAATTTAGACCCATCAAAAGGTGAAATTGTTGAATCGCATTTAACCTTAACTGCTACAGTTCCAGGTTTATCACAAGAAAAATTTGATGAATTAGTTGCTGATGCGGAGAAGAACTGCCCAATTTCTAAATTGCTTAACACTTCTATTACAGTAGACGCAACTTTAGCATAAACTGAAAAAGGTCATGCCGTTTAGATAAATCTTTACAGCATGACCTTTTCATTCATTTCCAGCAATCTACTGGATTAAATCATATACTTTCCTACAATTGGCATCCTTCTGCCCATACCAAATGCTTTTGGAGAAACCCTGAGGATTGGCGGCGTTTGATAGCGTTTAAACTCGGCAATATTGACTAGTTTTAAAACACGTTGCACCAAAGCCTCATCAAAACCTTTAGCGATAATAGATTTCGAACCTTGTTTCTCTTCTATATGGTGATAAAGAATTTTATCTAAAACATCATAATCTGGTAGCGAGTCCGAATCTTTCTGATCTGGCCTAAGCTCAGCAGATGGTGGCTTCACTATAGTATTAATCGGGATCAGTTCCCGATCTTTATTGATGTATTTTGCCAGTTCAAAAACCTGCGTTTTATAAACATCGCCAATTACGCCAATGGCACCACACATATCGCCGTAAAGCGTGCCATAACCTACTGCACACTCACTTTTATTAGATGTATTAAGCAAAATATAGCCAAATTTATTGCTCATGGCCATCACAATGGTTCCACGCGTTCTGGCCTGGATATTTTCTTCTGTTAAATTGAAAGGCAAACCATTAAACGCTGGTGCTAAAATCGAATCAAATGCCTGTGCAACATCTTTAATCGGAATAATTTCATGCATACAGCCAAAATTGTTCACTAAATCGATGGCATCCTGCACCGAATGATCAGAAGAAAACTTAGAAGGCATCAACACGGCCATCACATTTTCTGCGCCTAAGGCACTACAGGCCAATGCACAAACCACAGCAGAATCAATCCCACCTGATAAACCTAAAACTGCTTTGCTGAAGCCAGATTTCCTAAAATAATCTTTAATTCCTAAAATCAGTGCATCATGAATTTGCTCAACATCAGCCGAACGATCAGCCTTTGGATATTTATTGCGAACATTTACAATTTCAGATAAATCGAAGACCTGCAGATCCTCCTCGAAATATTTCATTTCGGCTTTCATTTCTCCATCAGCATCGAAAACCAGAGAACCGCCATCAAATATAATTTCCGTTTGCGCACCAACCTGGTTTACATAGAAAACTGGCAAATGGTATTTTTTTGCATTATCAGCTAAAACTTTAATCCGTGCATCATCGTGGGTATAAGAAAATGGAGAGGCTGCAATATTAATCATTACATCTGGCTCTTCTTTTATCAACTCATCCATCGGATTAGATACATAAAGGGGATTATCATTGATATTCCAAAGATCCTCGCAAATGGTTAAAGCAATTTTTTTTCCTTTGAAGTCTATACAAGCGAATGATGTGGCAGGTTCAAAATAACGATACTCATCAAAAACATCGTAAGTAGGAAGCAAAGCTTTTCTGGCAATCGCTTTAACCTTACCATTTTCTATAAAATATGCAGCATTATACAAATCTTTACCTTGCAGGATCTCGTTTTTAATCGGCAAACCCACAATGCAGGCTATTTCTTTACAGTGTCTGGCAATCTCTTGTGCGGCCTCCTCACAAAGTGCGATGAACTCCTCAAACTCCAGAAAATCTCGGGGCGGGTAACCACAAATGGCTAACTCAGCAAACACCACTAAATCAGCTCCTTTACCTCTCGCCAGTTCAATGTGATCAATTATTTTTTTTGTATTTGCTTCAAAATTTCCAATGTGATAATTAAGTTGTGCTAATGCTATTTTCATATTTAAAACAAATTTTAAAAGAATACACCAAAATTTAGGGCAAGGTAATGGTTTCTAACGTCACGGTTTTTCTCTGTGGTAATATTGGTGAAACCATTGTTAAATGTTAATCCAGCTACAATACTGGTATTCCCTGAAATATCAAACTCCCCGCCGCCACCAATCAGCAGCCCAGCACGGTAGAATTTAGTATTATCACCAATCTTTACATCATTTAATTTAACCGTACTGCTCACCGCATCTTGCTTAGCGCTTAACAAAATGGAATTAGACAAACCGAACTGACCATAGAAACGTCTGCCATTATCCTTTTCCGTTTTGAGTTTAATGGTTAAAGGCAATTCCAGGTATTGAACTTTATATTTTAAGTCGTAAGCTACCGGAATACTTTTATTTGCACCAAGATCCAGGCTTTTAATATAAGTTGGATCTACTTCCGTACTTTTTCCATTCATGGTGGTAATGGTTAATGCTGTTGAAAAACTATAGTTGGGCGCAAAATTAAAATCCCCTATCAATCCATAAGAGAACCCTAAAGCTATGCCATCGGTTTTACCTTGTTCAGGTTTTACCCAACCGATTGTTGGTGATGTTGTTAAACCTAATCTAAAACCATAGTTTGTCAATTTTGGCATTTGTGCGAAGGTGCTGAAACTTAGAAAAGATAAAATTAAGATAGTTGATATTTTTTTCATGCTGATGTGTTTATATTTGATGTACATGATTTATAACGTAAAACACAGACAAATTTATCTAATTTTTCTCTTTGCTATCGCATTTATTTCTTGTAAGCAGGCTAACCGCCCTGATGTGAGCAATATAAATCTGGATATTAAGATTGCCCGGTTTGATAAAGCGCTTTACACGGCGAAGGCAAAAAAAACTGGTGATGTTGATCAGTTGTTATCAAAAAACTATGGCGTGTTTTATGATGATTTTGTTCATAAAATGATTGGCGCTCCTGAATATAGCAATGACGAGGTTTTGAGCACCTTATTTAAAGACCAGGCTTACACCGATCTTACCAAAGAGGTAGATAGCGTTTTCCCTAATTTAACTGTTCAGGAAAAAGGATTAACCGAAACATTCAAATACATTAAATACTATTATCCGAAGGCCAAAATTCCAAAATTCGTTTCTTTCGTATCCGGTTTCGCTTACCAGATGCCAGTGGGCGATGACTATTTAGGAATTGGTTTAGACATGTTCTTAGGCAAGAACAGTAAATTTTATAAAGCAATTGTTCAAAGTGTCCCTTTATACTTATCCAGGAGATTCTCTCCTGAATATATTGTACCCAGGGTAGCGGAAACGTATGCTCACGAAGAACTATTTTTAGAGCCGGATGAAAACCGGACACTGCTTTCAAAAATGGTTTTCCAGGGAAAAATTCTGTATTTCCTTGATCAGGTTTTACCGGAAAACATTGCTGATTCTACAAAAATTGGTTATACTAAAGATCAACTTGAATGGGCACAACGATTTGAAGGCGATATTTGGGCATACTTTCTGGAAAATAATTTTCTTTATGAAACCGACTACCAGAAGATTCAGGTATTTCTATCAGAAGGCCCTTTTACACCGGGATTGGGTGAGAACAGAGATTCAGCACCAAAGTTAGGTACGTGGACGGGATGGCAGATTGTAAGAAAGTATATGGATGAAAATCCTAAAATAACATTGCAACAACTCATGGCCGAGCACGATGCTCAAAAAATTCTGAACCTGTCAAAGTATAAACCTAAACAAAAATAATGTTAGCTTTAAAAAGATTGTACTTAAGTACTGGCAGACAAATTGTAATACTTTCTGTCAATTATTAATACCAGAATCTAAATATGAAAGTTGGCATTGTTTTATCAGGAGGAGGAATCCGGGGAATAGCACATTTAGGTGTTTTAAAAGCGTTTAGCAATTTAGGCATTACTTTTAGTCACATTAGCGGAACCAGTGCGGGTGCCATTGCCGGTGCTTTCTTCGCTGCAGGAATAGATCCGGAAGAAGGACTAGGTATTTTTCTTAGAACAAAATTATGGCGGTTTATTCGCCCCGCTGTAGGTTCATTGGGTCTGATTAATATTGAAAATACCTCCCTCATTCTGAAGGAATATTTCCCGGCTAACACAATTGAAACCCTTAAAATTCCTTTAACCATTGCTGCAGTAAACTTTAGTGAAGGCCGGCTGGTATATTTTACAAAAGGACCATTAATCAGGGCTATACAAGCATCAAGCTGTATTCCAGGCATTTTTAAACCCATTATGATCGATGGACAAATGTACGTTGACGGTGGAATTTTAAATAATTTTCCAGTTGAACCTTTAATGGAAGACTGCGATTTTATCATTGGATCTTCCTGCAATCACCTTAAGCCTGTGGATAAAATTACCGGGATTACTAATTTGATGGGTCGTGCAGGCATCATGTCGATTAACCATGATATGGAAAGAAAAGCCAAATTTTGCAATGTGCTCATTGAGCCGAAAGGCTTAGGTGCCATAAGCACATTCGATATGAAACGTGCTGAAGATATCTACTGGTTAGCACACGAAGAAGCTTTGATTACCATTAAAAATAGTCCGACTATTTCTCAACTGATTACAAAATAATAGTTGAGGAAATTTTTTTCGAAATCACTTCATTTAAATCGCCGCTGAAGAATTTAGCGCAACTAATTTCTCACCTTGTAAAACCGGAATAGCTGAACAGATATTTAGTTGCAAACAGAAAACAACATCTTCTTCAATATTAAGCTGTGCCAAACGGTGGCTATGAGATGACTTATAAAGATATTTCCTTAAGTCATCTTTGGCCAACGAGTACAAGTCTTCAGCTGCTACGCTGGAATCATCGAAATGCTCGAAGTTTTTGCGCAACTTATTTACAACAGCGCCAGCAAACAAAGTATCTTCTAAATTAAACTGATCTTTCCAGCCGGCGCATAAAAGCAATACATTTTTGTTTTGGACAGATAAATAATCGCAAAGTGAATCAAGGTTTAAAAAAGAACCAATAACCACCTGATAGGCACGTTTACTGGCTAGATATAATGCTTTGGTGCCGTTAGTAGTAGTTAAAACGATAGTTTTTCCACTAACTTTTTCTGTTGTATAAGAGAAAGGTGAGTTTCCAAAATCATAACCTGTTACCACTTCACCATTCCGTTCTGCAGCTAGCAAATAACCTTTATCTGCATAAGTTAAACAGTCTTCCACATTGGCTACCGGAATAATGGCTTCTGCACCGTTATCAATTCCGTAAGTGATGGAGGATGTAGCTCTTAAAATATCAATTACCACTACGATACTTTCTTCGATATCGTATAAATCAATCAATGCAGGTGTTAAACAAACTTCTATTTTTTTCGACATATATTGAGTATCAAGACGTAAGTATTAAGTGTCGGGACAATTGCCTTAATACTTAATACTCAAGACTTGCATCTATTTATAAAAAGGAAACTTAACTATTTTTGCTTTGATTGGCGTATTCCTGATATTGATAAAAATCTCTGTACCTTCTTTGGAGAAATCTTTAGCCACATAACCCATACCTATTGCTTTTTGCAAAGATGGCGCCTGGGTACCCGATGTTACTTTGCCGATAATGTTTCCTTCTGCATCTGCAATTTCATAATCATGACGCGGAATACCGCGATCAATCATTTCGAAACCAACTAATTTCTTTTGGATTCCAGCTTCCTTTTGAGCTTGTAATGCCTCTGAGTTTGTAAATGGTTTAGAGAATTTAGTAATCCAGCCTAAACCAGCCTCAATTGGAGAAGTGGTATCATCAATATCATTTCCATATAAACAGAAACCCATTTCTAATCGCAAGGTATCACGGGCGCCCAAACCGATAGGTTTAATGTTCTGCGCTTTACCCGCTTCAAAAATGGCATCCCAGATTTTATCAGCATGTTCATTATCAAAATAAATCTCAAAGCCACCGGCACCGGTGTAACCAGTTGCAGAAATTACTACGTTATCTACGCCTGCAAACGTACCTTTAACGAAAGTATAATACTCCATAGAAGCCAAATCTACATCAGTTAAAGTTTGTAAGGCATCTGCAGCTTTTGGACCCTGAATGGCCAGTAAAGATGTTTTATCAGAAATATTATGCATCTCCACTGCGTTGGTATTGAACTGCTGAATCCAGTTCCAATCCTTTTCGATATTTGAAGCGTTTACCACCAACATATAAGTTTTTTCATCTATGCGATAAACCAAAAGATCATCTACAATTCCACCATCATGGTTCGGTAGGCAAGAATACTGAACTTTACCATCGTATAATTTCGAGGCATCGTTACTGGTTACCCTTTGAATTAAATCGAGTGCATTTTCACCTTTCAAAATGAATTCGCCCATGTGGCTTACATCAAAAACACCTACTCCATTACGAACAGTTGCATGTTCTGCATTAATACCTTCGTAAGTAACAGGCATATTATATCCTGCAAATGGAACCATTTTAGCGCCTAAAGCGATGTGTTTTTCTGTTAATGCCGTATTGTTCATACCTAATCTTTATTTGCCGCAAAAGTACTAAGAAAACAGCAATGTTTAAATGCTTATTTCACTGGATTCAAATTGTCCTATTAAACCTCGCAGGTTTTAAATAATTGCGAGGTTTAAATATTGAAATCAAAACACCGAATCTTTCCGGAAAGACTTAAATTCTATTTATTATTTTTACTTAATAGACGTGATGTTAACAAGTACACATTTTTCAAAAAAATAAAGTTATGGGCATAAACCAGGCGCTACCGGCCGAAAAAACGGAAGAATTAATCAACCTTTTGAAAAGCCGTTTTGAAAAGAATATGAAAAGGCATCAGGAATTGAAATGGACGAATGTAGAAATTAGGTTAAGGGCAAGCCAACATAAATTATGGTCGCTTAACGAAATGGAAGAAACAGGTGGTGAGCCCGATGTAATTTCATTTGATAAAAAAACAGGAGCATATCATTTCATCGATTGCTCAGCTGAAAGCCCTAAAGGCCGCAGAAGTTTATGTTACGATCGGGAGGCACTTGATGCCAGAAAGGATAATAAACCAGAAAATAGTGTGATCGATTTAGCTGCGGAAATGGGAGTTGACCTATTAACGGAGGAACAGTATCGCCATTTACAAAAATCAGGCAAGTTTGATGAGAAAACATCCAGCTGGATTAAAACACCAGAGAACATCCGGAGACTTGGTGGCGCACTTTTCGCCGATTTTCGTTATGATACTGTTTTTGTTTATCACAATGGCGCACAATCTTATTATGCTGCCAGGGCTTTCCGTGGATTGTTATGTATATAGATCTTATCGATATTTGCCTGGGAGCAGGCACACCCCCTTTTAAGCGCTAATGAGTTGCTGATAGATTTCGAGCATTTTGGATGAAATTAAATAAATACCATGATCGGTCTCTACTGTTTTACGGGCATTTTCTCCAATTTCCATCCAACGTTTTGGATTAATAATGCATTGCAGAATGGAACGATAAAATTCATCTGCAGAATCTGCAATGAGGATATCATAACCATGCTTGCAATTAATTCCCTCCGCTGCAGTGGTGGTAGCGATGATACATTTTTTCATAGCCATTCCTTCAATAATCTTCACCCGCATGCCCGTACCTGAAATTAACGGAACGATCATAATTGCTTTAGAGTTCATAAAATCTACCGCATCAAAAACTTCCCCCTCCACAATCAGGTTTTCAGAATCATATTCAAAGAAATGTTTCTGCATATTTTTGCCTGCAATATAGAAGCGAAGATCTTTATTTAATTTTTCAATATCCGGCCAGATATCATCCAGAAACCACTCCAAGCCTTCCTGATTTGGTCGCCAATCCATTGCCCCTAAATGAAATAACGTGGGAAAGCTGGTTTTTGATTTATCCACTTTATACCGCTCCAAATCAATAGCTACCGGAAAAACCGTCATTGGAACTTCACAACCAAAACGGAGAATACTTTGACGATCTGGCTCGCTGATGGCAAATATCTGATGAAAGCGATTAATCTGTTCGGTTTCATAGGCTTTTAAGCGTTGCGCTAAAAAAGACAAATACTTTCTGCGAAGCAAAAAAGTTTCGGAGTGAGAGAGGCGTTCCCACATGGTAAACTCAATATTATGTGCCCTGTAAATCAGCTTGGCATTGCTGTTTGCTTTAACAATATCAAGGTAAGGAACTACAAAAAGCCCTTCAAACTGAATAATATCAAAAACATTTTCGCGGAGAATATTTTCTAATTGGTTAGCAGCTTCATCATTGTAGAATCTTGAAATATTATAAGATTGGTTGGTAAAGATGTTGAAAAAAGCAGACCATACATTTACATCGGTATCTAAATCTGCTGTATGATATTTTATCTGTTCAAAAATAGGATCAGAAATATCCTCAATATCTATTTTTCCCTTTGAAGGATTTAAACTAAACAAAGTAATATCTGCACCAAGTTGAAGCAAACCCTTCATGGTGTTATAAACCACTATGGGATAACCGCTATTTGGCGGAAAAGGAATCCGCTTAGTTATTAATAAAATCTTCACAATGCCGTGAAAATACTAAATTTTAAATGGTTTTTGAAAACAAATCTAACTGCGGATCGCGAACATTAAATGTTTTTCTATGAAACGGAGAAAGCCCTATTTCCATCACGGCTTTTCGATGTGCTATGGTTGGATAGCCTTTATTCTGTTGCCAGTTATAATGAGGATAATCGACATGTAAATTGGTCATAAATTCATCGCGATGGGTTTTAGCAAGAATCGAAGCTGCTGCGATATTTAGGTACTTGCCATCACCTTTTATAATACAGCAATGCGGAATTTGTGGATAGGTCTTAAATCGATTTCCATCAATAATCAAATATTGAGGCTGAGTATGTAATTTCTCTATGGCCCGATGCATGGCCAGAAATGATGCATTTAAAATGTTAATCTGATCGATTTCTTCATGATCACAGGAGGCAACTGCCCAGGCCAAAGCTTCTTTTTCAATAACAGGACGAAGTAAATCCCTTTGGGCATGAGTAAGTTGCTTAGAATCATTTAATCCTTCCAGATAGAAACCCTTTGGTAAAATAACTGCTGCGGCAAAAACCGGTCCGGCTAGGCAGCCCCTCCCCGCTTCATCACAACCTGCTTCTAAAAATTCTTCCTGATAACAGTTCAACAACATTTTACAAATTTAAAGATTAATGCTTAAGTTTTGTCAAACGAATTTCGAATCGAAGTTTTACATCTTAATAAATACTAAACGCTAACGTTTTGTCCCTTCACATCAAAAGCATCGCGTAAGCCAATGGCCAACACATTAAAGGCGTAAACGGTAAACATAATGGCCAGTCCTGGTAATACGGCTAAATAAGCTGCATCCATAATTATATAGCCGTAATGTTCTTTAATCATGCCGCCCCAACTTGGCATTGGCGGCTGTGCACCAAAGCCTAAAAAGCTTAATCCTGTTTCCAACAAAATCGCTGATGCGAAATTAGAGGAAGCCACCACCAGAATAGGCCCTGCGATGTTGGGTAAAATATGTTTAATAATGGTTCTTGAAGTGCTAAAGCCCAAAGCCCTGGCGGCTTCAACAAATTCTACTTCTTTCAGTGCCATTACCTGACCACGTACCAACCGCGCTACATCTACCCAGGTAGATAAACCCACGGCAATAAAAATCTGCCAGAATCCTTTGCCTAAGGCAAATGAAATGGCAATAACCAACAGCAAGGATGGAAGGGACCAAACGACATTCATAAACCAGCTAATTGCAGCGTCTACTCTTCCGCCAAAATAACCAGCAATGGCGCCTAAGCTTATGCCAATAAAAAGTGAAATGAGAACGGCCATTAACCCGACCGATAAAGAAACCCTGATTCCTAAAATTAGCCGACTTAGTAAATCACGTCCGTATATATCTGTACCCAGCAAAAATATTTGCTCGTAGATATTATTGTTTTCAAACAATTGCGCTGGTGTTCCTATTTTGCTAGGCAACACACAACTTGGGCAAAGTTCCTGCAGCTGATAAACTGATTCTTTACTCGTTTCTTCTTTCCCAATGTATTCATGAACCAAGACGCGATTACCTGCAATTTTGTAAGCAGTAATGGGAATGCTTTTAAATCGTGGCTTTTGTCCATACATCATCCTTTCCAAAAAGCTCACTTTTTCAACATTGTGATATCTTTGAATAATCAAAAACTTAAATTTTGCGCCCATTGGTTCCTTACTGATTTGAACCGTCTGCGTATTGGCATCCGGAGCGTCAACAGGAATAATAACGTATCCTAAAACTCCCATTACCATTAACAGCAAAATGAAAATCAGCCCGGCGAACGCCAGTCTATTCCGTTTAAATTTTAACCAAACCTTTCTTGATGGGCTGTTATCCATTACCTAACCATTCTACCTTTCCAGTTGTATTTGCCACTATTTCCGGCAATGCCAATATATACCATATAAAGAATGTGTAAAATAGTTAAAACAGGGATTAATGTGAGTAAACTTCGCCGTTTCGCAAAGCCGGTAACGTTCCATAAAAATAGGCTTTCTAAAATCATTTTAACGAACAATTGATAAAATGCAACCATTAAAAAACCAGGAAAAAACAATCCAATGATAAAGTTAGCCAGTATGCTTACATTGAAAACCCAAACAAAAACACCTAAAACAATGATGGCTTTATTTTTATACCGGGTACTTTTAGAAGCCCATCTTTTTCGCTGCTGTAAGAAAGATTGAAGATTTTCTTTAGCGTGCGTGTATACGATAGCTTCTCTATTTTTGAGAAACCCAATTTTATCTGGATATTTAGCCGCAATTTTATGAAGCAACAGTTCATCATCGCCTGAAGCTAAATCATCAATCCCCTGGAAACCGCCAACTTCGTAAAAAGTCTTTTTCTCGTAAGCTAAATTTGCACCATTACAGGTAGATGGCTGTTTATTACCTATTGTAGATGCCCCTAAACCAATTAAATAAAGAAACTCCAGCGACTGCAAACGTTCGAATAAGCTTTTTTCTTCAAAATAAGCCACAGGCGAAGAAATCATTTTATAATCCCGCTTTTCGTAATAATTTACAATAGTAGAAAGCCAGTGTGCACCCATTCTGCAATCAGCATCAGTAGTAATAATTAAATCCCCGGAGCATGTTCCAATTGCAGTTTGTATCGCTTTCTTTTTATAAGAGTTAAGCGCCCGATCTTCATTCAACCTGATTAATTTCACACCTTGATTTCCATAACTCATCACAATTTCTGCTGTCCTGTCAGTTGAATGATCATCAATAAAAATAATTTCCATTAAGTGCCTTGGGTAATGCTGAGCAACCAGATCTTCAATTGTTCTGGTAATATTTAGCTCTTCATCACGGGCAGCCACAATGATCGAAACTTTGGTTTCAGGCGTACTTTTATCTGGATAAAAATTAACAAGCTTATGCCAACCTCTTATAAATGTGATCACTAGAAAACAGTAAACAAGGGTTAGCGTAGCAGATAATAAACTAGTTAGACTTAGAAATTCCAAAAAAATTGAGTTTAAAAACGAAATATGTGCCTAATATAGCAGGAATAATAATATTAATCAGCCAAATGCTTGCCGTGCATGCAATCACTGCCACATGTTGATCGGTAATATGCTTAAATAATTCTACTGCTGTAATGCTTCTGATGCCTACGTCGAACAAATCCAAAGATGGCAATGCAGATTGAATGAAGAACAACAGGCAGGTCATCATTACAATATCCAAATAATTTAAATTTGGAATAAGCCATGCAAAAAGAATAAAATACTGAGAGCTAAAAACGGCATAACGAGCGAAGCAAAAAAGTATAATCCTAAATAATTCAGCTTTCTTGTATCGCTTTAAAATGCTGTAGAATTTTTTATATTTCCTGGTAAACTTAAAGGATAATAATATGCCATTTAACCATTGGATATTGAAATAAAAAACAATAAAAAACAGGCAAAATATTGAGGCTAAAACTACAAGTGCAGTAAAAACCAGATTATCTATAGGTACAAACTGATAGATAAAAAAGCAGGCGGCGATTGCACCAAACACATTGGTAAGTACCAACTGCCCAATATTCCCAACCGTCATGGCTACAATTCCAACAATCCGCCGTTTAGGAGATAGAAAAAATACACGCCCGCCGTATTCGCCCAGGCGATTAGGTGTAAAGATCGCTAAGGTTAAGCCACAAAAAACCGATTCGATTGCACGATAGAAACTGATGCGCTCAATGTGAGTCATTAATCTTTTCCATTTGGCTGCCTCTAAAAACCAGTTCACCAGCATCAGGCATAAAACCAGACCAATCACTACAATAATTTCTACCTGCGGAAGATCTGTTAACAGTATTTTGAAATTGTGCAGGTTTTCATTTGCCACCAGCTTATGATAAATAAACCAAAAAGCAAATACGACAATTGCAGTTTTAATAAGTAGAGAAAATATTTTTTTGTTCTTGTCTGTCAAGATTATCTTTTTAGTTTGCAAATATGCTTAATATTGCTGTAATGTTGAATGAAAAAAAGGAACGGGTTATTATGGGTATCGACCCAGGTACGGCGGTGATGGGTTATGGCATAATTTTAGAAAAGGGAAATAAAACAGAATTGATAAGTATGGGCGTCGTAAAAATGACGCATCTCGATGATCCATTTCTTAAACTTCAGCGCATTTTTGAAAAAACAGCTGTACTTATTGATCAATATAAACCTGATGTTCTAGCCATAGAAGCACCGTTCTATGGAAAAAACATTCAGGTACTTTTAAAACTTGGCCGGGCACAGGGAATTGCCATTGCAGCGGCGCTTTCCAGAAATATTTCAGTTACCGAATATTCCCCAAGAAAAATTAAGCAATCTATTACAGGAAGTGGAAATGCAACGAAAGAACAAGTGGCAGCCATGTTGCAACGATTACTTAATTTTAAAGAAACACCAGCATTTTTAGATGCTACAGATGGCTTGGCAGTTGCAGTTTGTCATTCTTTTCAGAAAATAACTTCAGGTGGAAAATCTAAAACGTATTCTGGCTGGGAATCTTTTGTGAGCGACAATAAGGCGAAAGTAACTGGCGTAAAAAAGGCAGGCAGTAAACTGAAAGGCTAGTAATAAAACCTCCCCGTAATACTCCAGCTTATTTTCGCCGATATTAAAATATAGAGATTAAGTTTCTTCCAGGCATATAAATGATCATCGAAAAACAAGCCCTCCTGTTCCTGTAAACTATTTCGATTGATTAACGAGGTTTTTTGTAGCCAAATCTAGCGCAAGTTTATTTTTTCTGATAAAGTGTCTCGCTATAAAGTATATGCCAATACCTACAAGAATAAGCATCCATAAGTTAGACAGTGCTAAAATAATTTCCCTGAAGATGGTCCAGCCATTTACTATAGCTAGCCAAAAACGATTTCCAAAGTCAGGCTTATAATCATTTACATTATCGTTGGCTATAACCACAGTTTTTATCGTGTTATCCTGGTAAAAATTGAGTGTAATGGTGCTGTATTTTACTTTGCTATCGATTGATAAATTTTGAATCCTTTTATCTACATAATCATCTTTAATATTTAGCGCAGTTTCCACATTTGAGCTTTTTTTACCGGCTAGTTTACCCATTTGATCCACAGCATCCAGCCTGTTTCCTGCCTTCGATTTATTAGACAAATAAGTATGGCTTTGATCATCCATTTTCATAGATTGATTATCTACAAATACAGCCATTTTAGCTGTAGTATTTGTAAAATCATCAAGTTTCTCTGATGGCACCTTTGCAACAAGATACCCTTCGGTTCTATAGGCTGTAATCTCTTTTACAGAATCTACAGATTGTTTAACCTTTTGCGTTTCCTGAATAACGCTTTCTATTGAAAATTCAGCAACTGTACCACCTTGTGCTTTAATGGTCTGACTCAACTGTTCTTTAGTATTTTGGACGTTTTTTACGCGAAACCGCATATCAGCAGTTTTAATGATTTTAGGTTCCGCTAATGTAGCTGCTTCATCTGCAATTCTTAATTCATTAGCTTTATCGTTTTTATTTGAGTTGCAGCCGAAAATTGTTAAAATAATGGCAATAGCAATTATATTCCTTTTCATGATTTTATGGTTCTAATAATTAATCATTTTAAATATTTGCTTCAAATGGCCATTCAAAGTTTCGACGTTTTGGTTAGTTTATCACATCGTGTTTCTCTTTATACAAAAAACAGACTAAGGTAACCCAACTATCAAAGCGTTTGTTTCTTGATGATTTTTTTTAGAAAAATCTATAAACGGGATGAATAATTTAAAACGTTAGCATGGCGAGTTAAACCATATTCAGTTTTCAAATAAGCTTTTAATATAAAAAACTGTTTCAACAAAAAAGCCAATTACGTATTTAACATAATTGGCTTTTGTATGTAGAAAAAAAATCTTAAGCGTCTAAAATTTTGAATACACCTTTAATTGCAATGATTGCTCCAATGAATAAAATGATCCATGAAACTAAAGACAATACCCAAGAATCAAATGCAAAACGAGCATAAGTACCCACCATACAAATCAGTACACCAAAAATCATTAACTTATAAATCCCTGGCTGATTAGCCGTTTGCATACTTTTTGTATTGTGCTTTAATTCGTTGTTTTCCATAATCTTATTTTTATGATGCAGCAAAAGTAATACTTATTGCTGAATAATTATAAATACTTAGTAACTTTTTAATCGTTCTAAACGTTGTTTGGCTTTATCTTTATCGCTAAGCTTTTCACCCTGATATAAAGGTTTTTCCCAATCGCCATACATCGGATTTGGCAAAACAATATACTTACTTCCAAAAAGCGCCTGACTGGCATTAACCTGGTCCAAAGTGTTTTTATTTTCGCGATAAAAAATGTTGGCGAAATCGCTCAAATTGTCACCACACAATAGGAGAATATTATGTGTTTCATTAATTTTTTGGCGACGCGGTTCTTTATTTGATGTTCCTTTTGAGACCACTAAATGTGCATCATCTGCATACGGAAAGCCGAAATGTTGAAGGTTTTTCAGTGTGGCGGTATAGTCCTTCTCATCACGGTTGCTTACATAAAACGTCTCAATATTTTTAGATGCCGCAAACTTTAAAAAAGCCAATGCGCCCGGAACGGTGTCGGCCTGAGCCAGACTTGTCCATTCAGTCCAGTCTTCGGGTAGATAACTGAGTCCTTTTTTAATTTCGTGCCCCTGGAAAGCTGAATTGTCTAAAACCGTTTCATCGATATCAACAATCACACAATTTGGTTTTTTACTCGTATCTGCCCATAGTGCTTCTTTTAATGATAAACGGGCAAAGTTATAGGCCTGGAAGCATAGGGCTCTGTACTCGCCTGATGTTTGCTGCCAAAGTACAGCATTGGTGTAATCTCTTGCCGGAGATTGCGCAAATGCAAAGCATGGAATTACGGCGAGTAATGTAAATATGTATTTTTTCATTTTTTTAATTGATTGACAAATGTATTAAGAATCTTGCGATACAGCTTAGTTGAACCTTGAGTTTTCAGCAAAATAACATTTAACGAATCGGTTGACAAAGGCGACGCTATAATTATCCTGTCTGTTAATGTGTTACAATTGTATTTTTTGATAGCTTTGGGGACACACAATGAAAATATCTATGAAAACAAACAATTTACTATGCATGGGCATGGTTCTGCTTTGCCTTGCTGCGTGCAAGAAGGATAACGCTGTTATCGAACCAGAAGATCAATTAGAATTACTTAAAGACTCTGCCTCATATAGCATCAATGGAAGCCGGTACAATGCTCTTGCCATCGAAAAGAATATGACGTTTACCACTCAGTCAAATCTGCGAATTACTTCAGGACCCACCTTTAATTATCTACTACAAGGTGATAAAGATTCAACCTTATTTGTAAGGGAATACAGTATAAAAGCAAGTTTTACCAATATAGCAGTTTCGTTTATCAAAATATATAATAATAACCAAACTGAATTTACCAATGAAAATAATGGTGGGAACTTAAATTATCCCCAAGACAAAACAGACATCTTTTCTCCAGGTATCTATCGGTATTCAACGGAGTTTATGAGAAGTAATTCAACACCTGGTATCGCATTCACATTAATCAATAGAGATGGTATTTTTACATCATATAGCCAATCTGATTTAGGAAAACCTGCATCAGTCACTCAGGCAGATCAAAATGGTTCGAAATTTGAGATCCTAAGCCTTAAAAAACGGAAATCAGATTATCTATTAGAAGCAAGATTCAGCGTTAATACTTTTGGAGAGAACAAAAAAAGTTTGAGGTTGGAAAACGGATATTTAAGGATGAGTGTTTTGAAGCAAAATCAATGATAGATAATTGTTATTGATAATAAACAATCCATAGTCCCTTGATTATATCTACATAAAAACAAAGCCCATTTCAAATTAAGAAACGGGCTTTGTTTTTTAGAAAAAAGACTTTAACCGTTCAAAAAGCGTCCTCTATCTGCTTTTGATAAAATTAGTGTTTCTGCTTCAGGATAAGCTTGCGTAAAAGTGGTAGGAATTCTATTTTTTCCTCTTTCACTCCATTTAAACTCGACAGCTAAAAATTTATCGTTCGTTTTTTCAACATAATCGATTTCCTGCTGCTGTGTAGTACGCCAAAAAAAGCGATCTGCCTCAATTTGGTTTTGGTGTAGAAACTTCATCCGCTCCGCAATCATATAATTTTCAAATAGCGCACCAACATCACTCCTGTTTGTTAATGGGCTGAAATTCCGCGTAATCGCATTCACAATACCTGTATCATAAAAATAGATTTTCTTATTCTTTTTAATTTCGTTTCGCACATTACCTGCAAAAGCTGGTAAACTGAAAACTACAAAAGATTTTTCGAGTAAACTGATGTACTTATCAACGGTTTTCTGATCAGCCTTTACCAATTGTGCCAATTCAGAGAAATTAACCTCGCTACCAATTTGCAAAGCCAAAGCCTTTACAATTTTTTCAAATAGCAAGGGCTTCTTCACCTCTTCCAACGCAAATAAATCTTTATATAAATAGCTGTCGGCGAGCAATTTTAAATGCTCTTCTGCATTTTGAGGATCATTAATAATTTCAGGATAAGAGCCGTATATCAGTCTTTGTTCCAAAGATCTTTCTTCCGTAAGGTAGTCTGTATGATTTACCAACTCTGAATATGAAAATGGCAAAAGCATCATTTCATATTTTCTACCTGTTAATGGTTCGTTAATCTTACCAGATAACTCGAAAGCTGAGGAACCCGTAGCAATTACCTGTACCTTTTTAAAGCGATCTACAATAATCTTAATGAGTAGTCCAACATCGTTTATTCGTTGTGCCTCATCTATGAAAAGAACTTCGTAATTTCCTAACATTTGTGCAATATTTGCAGCATTCGGCTTTGCCAAAGTTTCTCTTACATCTGCATCATCTCCATTAAGGTATAAAGTCTTTTTATCAACTTTCGCTAATAATTGCGCTACAAAGGTAGTTTTCCCGGTTTGCCTCGGACCAAAAATAATAAAGGCCTTACTCTTAAAGAGACGTGCCAAGGCATAATCTAACTGATTTCTAACAATCATAGCTTCAAACATTTAAACAAAAGTATAATAATTCTGGATTGCAATCCAAAATAAACATAATAATTCTGGATTACAATCCCAAATTATTATGTTTATTTTGGATTAAAGAAACTTGCTTAATAAAAAAACCCATTTCAACTAAGAAATGGGTTTGTCACTTAATATAGACTTCTGGCTAAACTCTTCGAAATCTACCTTTATTTCTATCCGTTTAATGCAGCTGCACCACTTACAATCTCAGTTAACTCAGTTGTAATTGCTGCCTGCCGTGCCTGGTTGTAAGAAAGTTTTAAAGCTTTTAACAATTCACCAGCATTTTCAGTGGCTTTATCCATTGATGTCATACGAGCGCCGTGCTCAGATGCATGAGAATCTAACACCGCTTTATATAGCTGAATTTTAATTGATTTTGGAATTAGCTGCTCAACAATTTCTTCCTGCGATGGTTCCAGAATATAATCAACATTAGAAGCCTTAGTACTTACTTTGATTACTTCTTCAGCTTTTGGCAATGGCAACAACTGCTCAGTGGTAATAAATTGTACAGCCGCATTTTTAAAACGGTTGTAAACTAATTCTACTTTATCAAAGTCGCCTTTAATAAAGGCAGCCATAATAGCATCTGTAATTTTAGTAACGTTTTCAAACGTTAAAGCAGCATAAACCTCATTGTTATTACCAATAACGTTATAGTTGCGTTTTTCGTAAAAATCCTGTGTTTTCTTACCAATTGAAATAATGCTAACGTTACCGTTTTTAAACTGTTCGCTATATTTCTCGGCAATTAAATTATTGGCCGCTTTAATTACGTTCATGTTAAATGCACCAGCCAAACCACGGTTTGATGATACAGTAACAATTAAAACCTTATTGGGCTCACGCTCTTCAATAAAAGGCGATGAAGAACCCTCTAAACTTGCAGAAAGATTTTCTAGAATTTCTTTTAGTTTAGTTGCATAAGGACGTAAAGCGATAATTGCATTAGTTGCACGTTTCAACTTAGCTGCCGAAACCATTTTCATAGCTTTGGTAATCTGCTGTGTTGATTGTACCGATGCAATTCGGTTTCTTACTTCTTTTAAATTAGCCATTCTTTATTTCCTGAGTATTAAGAATCAAGTATCAAGATTAGATTTAAGTCTTGTCTTGATACTTGATACGAACTACTTGATACTTGATACTTATTAATATTTACTTGAAATCTCTTTTGCTACCGTATCTAAAACACCAGTAATGGTATCATCAAACTTCCCTGCTTTAAGTGCTGCTAAAGTTTCAGGATGACGCATTTCCAATTGAGTTAAATATTCAGTTTCGAATTCTTTCACCTTATCAACCGGTACGCTACGCATTAAGTTTTTAGTACCCGCATAAACAATAGCAACTTGTTTTTCAACCGTAAAAGGTGTAAACTGTGCTTGTTTTAACATTTGTACGTTACGTGCACCTTTATCTAAAACTGATTTTGTTGCAGCATCTAAATCAGATCCGAATTTAGAGAATGCCTCTAACTCACGGTATTGTGCCTGGTCTAACTTTAAAGTACCTGCTACTTTTTTCATTGATTTGATCTGTGCATTACCACCCACACGTGATACCGAGATACCAACGTTAATAGCTGGACGAATACCAGAGTTAAATAAGTTCGACTCCAAGAAAATCTGACCATCAGTAATCGAAATTACGTTAGTTGGAATATAAGCGGAAACGTCACCTGCTTGAGTTTCGATAATTGGCAAAGCGGTTAATGAACCACCACCTTTAACAATATGTCTGATAGATTCAGGCAAATCGTTCATCGCTTTGGCGATATCATCATTCGAATTTATTTTCGCAGCCCTTTCTAACAAACGACTATGTAAGTAGAAAACATCACCTGGATATGCCTCACGGCCCGGTGGACGACGAAGTAATAAAGAAACTTCACGGTAAGCTACAGCTTGTTTAGATAAATCATCATAAACGATTAAAGCCGGTCTACCTGTATCACGGAAAAATTCACCAATTGCAGCACCTGCAAATGGAGCGTAAAACTGCATTGGAGCAGGGTCAGCAGCCGAGGCAGCGACAACAACTGTATATGGTAAAGCGCCGTTTTCCTCTAGTGTACGTACAATATTTGCCACGGTAGAGTTCTTCTGACCAATAGCTACATAAATACAGAACACAGGCTGGCCTGCTTCATAAAATTCTTTTTGGTTGATAATGGTATCAATACAAACTGCAGTTTTACCGATCTGACGATCGCCAATAACCAACTCACGCTGACCACGACCGATAGGAATCATTGCATCGATTGCCTTAATACCAGTTTGTAAAGGCTCATTTACCGGCTGACGATAAATTACACCTGGTGCTTTACGCTCTAAAGGCATTTCGTAGGTTTCACCTAAGATTGGACCTTTACCATCTAAAGGCTCTCCTAAAGTGTTAACTACACGGCCAAGCATACCTTCACCAACTTTAATAGAGGCAATTTTCTTGGTGCGTTTAATGGTATCACCTTCTTTAATCTCGTCTGAAGCACCTAAAAGTACAACACCAACGTTATCTTCTTCAAGGTTTAATACAATGCCTTGCAGGCCGTTCGCAAATTCAACCAACTCACCCGATTGAACTTTAGTTAAACCGTAAACACGGGCAATACCGTCGCCCACTTGCAACACGGTACCAACTTCTTCCAGTTCGGTTTCTGATTTGAAGCCCGCCAATTGCTGTCTGATAATTGCCGATACTTCGTCTGGTCTTACCTCTACCATAATCTATTTATATCTTTTTGTAAATGTTTAGTGCTGGGCGCATGGCGGTTGGCGTTCAATGCCACACGCTTAGCGCATTCTTTTTATTGTAGACTTGGTTATTAGTATTTAATACTTCCTACCTCGTACGTCATGTTTTAATTTCCGGTTTTGGCAATTTGCTTTCAGCGTTAACGCCTTATACAGATGCCTTGCGCTAATGCGCTAATTCTTTTTTAAGCTTACTTAAACTACTGGCAATACTCGCATCAAATTGCTTATCACCAACCTTCAAGATGAAACCACCAATTAATTTATCATTAACTTTTTCATTAAAAATAACTTCTTTGGCACCAAGCTCTCTTTTTACTGTTTCAACAATTTGCGATTTTGCTTCGGCAGTTAACGCCGTAGCACTGATTACATCAGCAGTAACAATACCTTTAAGCTGGTTATACTGTTGTACAAATTGCTTTGCAGTAGCAAACAAGATAGATGAACGTCCTTTACTTACCACTACTTTAAAAAAGCTAAGGGTTAGTTTACTTACTTTATCTGTGAAGATACCGTTTAAGATCCCTATTTTTTTATCAAGAGGTACAATTGGATTTTTAAGTATCGCTTCTAGTTCAGGGGTATCATCAACCACTTTCTCAAACAAAACCATATCATTATATGATTCCGCTAACGCGTTATTTTCAACGGATAGATCGATTAATGATTTAGCGTACCTGCCTGCAACTTTAATTTCTGACATATATATGAGTTGTAAGTTGTAAGTGATAAGTTATCAATTCCAATTGCTAAATATAAAATCTCGCAATTACACCCAATACTTAAAACTTAAAACGTAATACTTATAACTTAATTTAATTCAACGTCTTTTAACAAATTAGCCACTAAAGCTTCTTGTTTACCTTTGTCATCCAATTGATTACGCAAAACGCGTTCAGCAATTTCTAATGATAATGTAGAAACCTGACCTTTAACTTCTGCCAAAGCTACTTTCTTTTGATTTTCGATTTCGATTTTAGCTTTTTCAATCAATTTAGCACCTTCTAACTGAGCTTGTTTTTTAGCCTCGTTTAAAATACCATCTTTAAGTGTTTTAGCCTCCTTCAAAATTTCATCACGTTCTGCACGAGCCTGGTGCATTAAATCCTGGTTTTGAGTAGTTAAACGAATCATTTCCTGTTTAGCCAGTTCAGCTTTATTTAAAGCCTCATCAATACTCTGCTCACGTTCATGGATGGCACCTAAAATAGGTTTCCATGCCAGCTTTCTAAGTAATATTAATAAGCAGATAAAGGCAAGTGCCGTCCAGAATACCAATCCAATGCTTGGGGTTACTAATTCCATTGTATATTTTTTTTTACTTAATTTTTTATTAAAACCGGGAAAACAACCAATCGTTGAATTCCCGGTTTATAAATTCCAGTTTGCTATTATACGCCTAAGCCTAATAATGCAACTACTACACCGAATAAAGCAGCACCCTCAATAAGGGCAGCAGCGATAATCATTGCAGTTTGAATTTTTGATGCAGCCTCAGGTTGACGAGCAATACCTTCCATTGCTTTACCACCTACATGACCGATACCGATACCGGCACCAATTACTGCTAAACCGGCACCAATTGCCGCGATTGAACCTACCATAACTAATTTAATTATATAATTTGTAAAAAATAGTTTTCTGTTAATGATGCTCCTCTACCGCCATTCCGATAAACAAAGCAGATAATAATGTAAAAATAAAGGCCTGTAAAAATGCTACTAATAATTCTAACACATCCATAAATAATACGAATGCTACAGAAACCGGGGCAATAGCCAATGTTTTAAAAATAAAAATCAAAGAGATTAAACTCAATACGATAATGTGACCTGCTGTGATGTTTGCGAATAAACGAACCATCAAAGCGAACGGCTTAGAAACAATACCAATTAATTCTACAGGAATCATGATTGGATATAACCACCAAGGCACATCAGGTGTTAAAATGTGTTTCCAATAATACTTATTACCATTTAGGTTTACCACCAACATCGTAGCCGTAGCCATTACAAATGTTAAAGCGATGTTACCTGTTACGTTAGCACTACCTGGGAAAATTGGTACCAAACCCAACAAGTTATTAAATAGAATAAAGAAAAAGATCGTTAATAAATAAGGCATGAACTTCGCATATTTATGACCAATATTTGGCTTAGCGATATCATCTCTAACAAATATAATTACCGGCTCTAAGAAGGACTGTAAACCTTTTGGCGCCTTACCTACCCTTTTTTTGTAACCTGCTGCTACTGCAGAAAACACAATAACGATTAATGCAATAGCAATAAACATTGCAGCAACATTTTTAGTAATTGAAAAATCGATCACCGTATCTGATGCAGCTTCATCAATCTGTCCGTCAGCACCAACCACTTTAATGTTCTTATTGAACATATCCTTAGTCATGCTTTGTTTTAAACCAGTTACTAAACGATATTTATTGTATTTACCTTGATAATCATGTTCACCATGATGAAAATTTGCAGAAGAGAAAACCTCTAAGCCTCCTGAAGTATATAAAATTACAGGAAGTGGAATAGATGTATGTCCCCATAAATGCCAAACATGTGAATCAGCAATGTGTTCCATGATTACTTTCGTAGGCTCAAATTTCTCTTCACCATGCTCGGTAGCACCCTCTTCTCCAGAAACTGCATGAGCAGATTCGGCTAAAACACTATCAGGTGACGCAATTGCGCTATCAACTTGAGCGAAAGTATCATTTTTGAGAGATAAAAACGCGACTAAAAGCGTAAAAACAAAGATTACCTTCTTAACTTTCGACACAAAAACTTGGTTACAATCCATTTATTGGCAGTTTTTTACTTTAAATTTTGGTGGCGCAAGTTACGTAACAAACAGTATATTTCAAAGGCAGTAAACAAGAAATACACAGAAAAAAAATTAAGTACAAAAAGCAGCCCATTTCCCTTTGCTTTTATACTGTAAACCAGCACAAAAGCCATACAAAAAATCATCTTCACCGCAATTGATCCCATAATCGCCATAATGCCTACTTCTGGATCCCGTTTTATCCCTATATCAACCAGCATATAAGCGATATAAGTTATACCTGTCATAAAACCAAAAACCACCCAGAAATTCTTAACGAAAAGTTGTTTCTCCGGAAAAACAATTGGTAAAACAGCGATAACAGCAATTAATATCCCTACAAAAATGAAATAGATGCTTGTAAATTTGGCTAGCGTCAATGGAATAAATTCTTTGCAAATAAAAACTTCCGCAAAGATAAGGTTTTTAGGATCAAGTAACTAGTGAGGCGCAGAATTATTGTTTGAATAATCAATCGCCTTGCTCTGATAGATAGTCTTATTGCTGAGTGTTTAAATTGCTAATGTTTAGGTTATAGTTCATGCACAACAGTTAGCTGAAAGTTTATCGCTTAGTTGCCTGCTTAATGGCCTGATAAAGTGCAATACCTACACCAGCAAGTGCAAATGCCGCTGTTATAATTTTGCTTTTACTATTACGATGTTCATCTATTTTATAGCCTATAAACGTTAATAAACCAATTGTTGCAATCATCTGAAAGCCTATTGCTGAATACTTTGCCGCCGCATTTACCTTTTTTCCTGTATTATCTTCTTTAGGGTTTTCCATTTTTAAATGCAATAATTAGATTAACTTTGAATATTAAAATCGATAGCTGAATAATGTAATTCTGCGAACATTTGTATATTGTATCATACTAAAGAGAATTATCATACTTGAAAAAACGCATCAACAAAAGCAAAAATAGCTTTCTCATTCTTCTAGGCATATTATTTATCTACGGTTGCGTAGCCAACAAAGATACCGCTATCGATCGTAGGTTTCAAAACCTAACGGCTAGATACAATTACATTTATAATTCAAATGTTTTATTAACTGAGCATCGAGAGGCACTATTACAAGGCTATATCGATAACTATGAAAAAATACTTCCGGTTTACCTGGATCCCGAACCACAGGTTAACTTAGTACTTACACCCGGAGCACCAAATAAGCAATTAGATGAAATAATCACCAAGGGACAAACGATTATAAACGATAAAAGTTTTAGCAACTATATTGATGATGCCTACATGCTTTTAGGAAAAGCAAACTACTTAAAGGGCAATTATTTCATTGCATCAGAATATTTTGATTACACGGCCAAAACCTATAGCAGTGATGTGAAAACATTCATTATGGCTATGAACTGGAAAGCAAGGAGCCAGATGGAGTTGAACAATATGATATTTGCTGATAAAATAATTGATACCATGCTTCGTGCTGAAGATCAGTTAAAAAAAGATCTGGCAGAGCCATTGGCAACCACCGCGCAAATGCGCATTTATCAAAATAGAAATAAAGAGGCCATTTTGCTATTGGAAAATGCTGTACGCCTTGCTGATGATAAACAACTGCGTATTCGCTGGCGATATATTCTGGCTCAACTCCAGGAAAAGGAAAAAGATTTTCAGAATGCTTTCATCAATTTTACTAAAGTAGAAAACAGCAACGCACCGTTTGAAATGTATTTTCATGCCAACTTGCAGCGCATAAAGCTGAAGGGATTGATCAATGGATATAAAGTTGATGAAGACAAAGCACTTCTGGCACTCTTGAAGGACGATAAAAATTTTGATTATACCGACCAGATTTATTACCAGGTTGGAGAAATGTTTTCAACAGAAGGTAAGCTGGATAAGGCAGAAGAAAATTACCTGAAATCAATTCAACAAAGTACAAAAAACCAAACTCAAAAGGCTTTGTCATACCTGCGTGTTGCCGATTTAAACTTCAAGGAATTTAATAATTATATCAAAGCCAAACTTTATTACGATAGTGCGGTAATGATTTTACCTAAAACCTTTCCTGATTATACAAGCATTGCTAAAAAGGCTGAAAACCTTAAATACCTAACAGATCGTTTCACGATAATTGCACAGGAAGATACTGCCCAGGCTTTTGCAAATCTTCCAGTAACTGAGCGGGAGCGTAAAGTAAAAGAGTATTTAACTCCTAAGGTGGAAGTGGCTACAGTAGTGTCAACTCCCAATCAAATGCTAAATGATCCTGACTTTCCGAATCAGTCATTAAATCCAGCTGGAAACAATATTGGAAATACCTTTTACTTTAGTAACAACGCTGCAATTAGCACTGGTTTTGCAGATTTTAAGAAACGTTGGGGTAACCGCCAATTAGAAGACAACTGGCGTCAAAGCACCAGATCATCTGCTCAGGAAAATAACCAGGTAATGTCTGGTGGTAAAGTTGCGAATGAAATAGTGCCTGCAAACGAAGGAATTGCCCAAATTATCCAGGATCAAACTTCTTTGGAAAAACGATACCTGGATGCGCTCCCTGTTACGGCAGAATTACTCACCGCATCAAACCAGAAAATAATAGATGCTTATTTTGAAATTGCCAGTTTTTATCAGCAAGAATTAAATGATAAGTTAGAAGCAGATAAAATTTACCTCGAGCTTTTACGGAGATTCCCGGAGAACAATCATCTTGCTGCCATTTATTATAGTTTGTATCTCAATTCGAAAGGTGTTGATGAGAACAAATCTAGCGAGTATCGGCAACAAGTGCTCACAAAATATCCTGAAAGCAATTTTGCCAGGATTATTTTAGATCCATCTTATTCAGCTAAACAAAGTAACCTCGAAAACATAGCCATTAATAATTACAATGTTACTTTTGATGCTTATGCAAGAAAAGATTATCCAGCGGTAATTAATCAGGCAAACCTTAATATTTCAGCTTCCCCTGATAATGGTTTAGCGCCACAATACGCCTATTTAAAAGCCATAGCTGTTGGTAGAACTTCAAAATTAGATGCTTTATTAACGGAGTTCAATTCCATTAATACGAATTATGCTAACGATAGGATTATTACTCCGCTGGTTCGCGATCACCTGAAATATATTGAAGCCAATCTGGAAGAGTTTAAACAAAGACCAGTAGCGTTGATTGATTTCGATTCGAAAGAGCCAAGGTTTGTAAGTCAGGCTAAACCAATGGCTGTACCAACCAAACCATTAAAAACGGATATAAATGCAGCTGTTCCTGTTGTTGAAAAGCCAGCTAAAGTAGCTGAAGTGGAAAAAGCAGTGGAAATTAAACCTGAAGTAGCCAAGCCGGCAAGTATTTTTAGCGCAGCAACATCCAATGAATATTATTATGTAATTGATGTTGCAGATGCGACATTAACATTGAGTTCTTCTCGTTTTGGAATAGGCCAGTTTAATCGTGGTAATTACCCTGATAATGATTTGGCGCATAAATTGATTGAGTTAGATAACGATCAGTTAATCTACGTAACCAGCTTTATTGATTTGGAAGATGCTAAGTTATATGAATCGGGCATTTCAGGACAACTAAAGAACATTATGAAAGTTCCTGCTAATCTTTACAAAGGATTCATTATCAGCAAAGAAAACTTCGAAAAGCTTACCAACAGGCAACGTATAAATGAATACCTGGAGTTTTTAAAAGACAATTACAAATAGAACAGGACGCTTGAGTGAAAGCAAAAATGTTCATTTTCTTTAAAAATTAATAAATTTGCAGCTTAAAATTGGCTCTGCAACGAGTCTCTTTTGAACTAATTACAACACAAAATGAATAAATCCCTTTCTGCACAAGAAACCAAAAGATATAGTTTAATCATCTGGAAAATACTCATTACCGGAATAGCCTTTTTCGCTATTTTCATTTCAATGATTGGCTTGGGCCTTTTCGGTGCTTTGCCATCTTTCCGTGATATTGAGCATCCAAAAAGTAATCAGGCATCAGAAATCATTGCTGAAGATGGGCGCCCGCTTGGAACCTATTTTGTGCAAAACCGATCCAATGTTACCTATAAGGATATTTCTGAAAATGTAATTAACGGATTAATAGCTACAGAAGATACCCGTTTTAAAGAACACTCAGGGATCGATTTCAAACGTACCTTTACCATTATTGGCTACAACCTGATTGGGAAAAAACAAGGTGCCAGTACCATTACCCAACAATTGGCGAAGAATCTTTTCCCAAGAGAATCTAACCTGAATTTTTTCTCTTTAGTACTTACCAAGTTTAAAGAGTGGATTGTTGCTGTTAAACTGGAAAGAAATTATACGAAGGAAGAAATTATTACCATGTATTTAAACACGGTAGATTTCGGTAACCAGGCTTATGGAATAAAGTCTGCCGCGAGGGTTTATTTTAATACTACGCCAGATAAATTAACACTAACACAGGCTGCTACTTTAGTTGGAATGCAAAAAGGAATTACGATGTATTCCCCTACCCGCCATCCGGAAAGATCCAGAGATCGTAGAAACACCGTAATGGCAATGATGGTAAAATCAGAATTGTTAAGTCAGCAGGAATTTACCGAAGAACAAGAAAAGCCCTTAGGTTTGAAGTTTAATGCGGCAACGGTAAATGATGGCATTGCACCTTATTTCAGATCAGTTTTAAAAAGTGATATTAAAAATATTTTTCAGGAACAGGGAATTACTAAACCTGATGGATCGGCGTACGATTTAGATCGTGATGGACTGAAGGTTTACACCACGCTAAATTACGATATGCAGAAGTATGCCGAGGAGGCGCAAAAAGAATACATGAAAGTGTTGCAGGCACAATTCTTAGCGAGCTGGAAAGGGAGAAATCCTTTTAAGGGAAAAGATTTACAAATTCAACAAGGTATTAAAAGATCAGATCGTTATAAATCACTCAAATTAGAAGGAAAATCTGATGATGAAATTAAAGAGGATTTTAACACCAAAACGGAGATGACTATTTTTACCTGGAAAGGTAATGTGGATACAGTGATGAAACCAATCGATTCTGTACGCTATTATAAGATGTTATTGCGGAATGCCATGATGACAATGGATCCAACTAACGGCCACGTTAAAGCCTGGGTTGGTGGCATTAATTATGAACATTTTAAGTATGACCAGGTGAAGATGGGAACGAGGCAGGTTGGTTCAACGGCAAAACCGTTTACTTATGCCGTAGCGATTGAAAATGGCTATTCTCCTTGTTACACCGTACCTAATGTTCCGGTTACGATTGATGGTTATGGAGAACCCTGGACACCAAAATCATCAGGAAAACCATTGGCTGGTACCATTACTTTGCAAAAAGCTTTAGCCTTTTCTCAAAATTATGTAACGGCATACCTGATGAAACAGGTTGGTCCAGTAGCGGTTTCTACATTAGCAACCAAAATGGGCATTCCAAACGTTCCTGCTTATCCATCTATCGCATTAGGTACTTTCGATTCTTCAATTTATAATATGGTAGGTGCTTATGGTGCTTTCGCAAACAAAGGCGTTTACACTAAACCAATCTATTTACTCAGAATCGAAGATAAAAATGGTGTGGTATTATTCTCGCAGAAAGAAATACCAAAACCAATCATGAGCGAAGAGGTTGCCTACGTAATGACCAGGATGCTAAAAGGTGTGGTTTCTGGTGGTACAGGTTCGAGATTAAATTATAAATATAAGGTAAATGCACCAATCGGTGGAAAAACGGGCACAACTCAAAACAACTCTGACGGTTGGTTTATGGCCATTACCCCACAGCTCGTAACCGGCGTTTGGACAGGCTGCGAAGACCGGGCTTTTCATTTTATCAGTACCAGCCAGGGTGAGGGGGCAAATACGGCTTTACCAATTTTTGCTGGTTTTATTAAACGGGTTTATGCAAATCCTGCCTTAAAGATTAGCCATGCCGATTTTGAAGCCCCTAAATCTGGCGTTTCGATCACTTACGATTGTAACCAATACCAGCAACAGCAAGAAGAAACCAGTCCGGAGCTTGATGAGAAATTAGGTTTCTAAAGATTTTTTCAAGTATTACTTAAACTAAAAAGCCAATAGCATTATCTTTCCGATTAAGTTATTGAATGCCATAATTCTGAAACAATATCAATTTCTAATCCTTTTTAGGAAAGGTTTCCTCCTTATATCCCTATTTTTGCACTAATGAGTAGTTTCGACCATAAAACAGCATTGACGGCAATTCCGCATAAACCGGGCGTATACCAGTATTGGGATGCAGATGGAAAGTTGATGTATATTGGCAAAGCGAAAGATTTGCGCAATCGCGTAGGTTCTTATTTCAATAGCGACAAACAGCAGTTCAATGGTAAAACAAGAGTGCTGGTTTCTAAAATCAGGAAAATAACTTTTACTATTGTTGATACTGAAATTGACGCCTGGTTACTGGAAAACAGCTTAATTAAAAAACACCAGCCAAAGTTTAACATCAACCTGAAGGATGATAAAACTTATCCATGGATCATTATTAAGAATGAAAAGTTTCCACGGATTTACTGGACAAGGAAAGTGATTAAAGATGGGTCTACCTATTTTGGACCTTATGGTTCTATTGGTATGATGCATACCATTTTAGATCTGATTAAGGAAACCTATCCCCTTCGAACCTGCAGTTTACCACTGAATGATCAGAATATCGCCGAGGGCAAATTCAAAGTTTGTTTAGAATATCAGATCGGGAATTGTAAAGGCCCGTGTCAGGCCTATCAATCAGAGGTTGATTACGATAAAAATATCGGGGAAATAAAAGAAATTCTGAATGGAAAAATTGGCAACGTTATTCGCGAGGTAAAAGGAATTATCAAATCGGCATCAGAGGATTTGAACTTTGAACTGGCGCACCAATATTCCAGAAGACTCCAGGTTTTAGAGAAATATCAAAGTAAATCTACCGTTGTAAATAGCGCCATTACCAATGTGGATGTGGTGAGCATTGCCTCGGATGAACGTTATGCATTCATTAATTATCTTAAGGTAACAAATGGATCAATTATTCAAACGCAAACCATCGAAATTAAAAAGCTACTTGATGAGAGTGATGATGAGTTATTGATCACGGCGATGCTTGAGTTCAGAACAAAGTTTAACAGCACTTCTAAAGAGATTATTGTGCCTTTTGAACCTTCAATAGAAGATGAACAACTGAAATTTACAGTCCCTAAACTAGGCGAAAAAAAGAAACTGCTGGAACTATCGCAGAAAAATGTGCTTTTCTTTAAAAAAGAGAAGCTTAATCAATACGAAAAGCTAAATCCCGATTTAAGAACTGACCGCATTTTAACTACGATGCAAAATGATTTGCGGTTAACACAGTTGCCTAAGCACATTGAGTGTTTTGATAACTCTAACTTCCAGGGTAAATATCCTGTTTCTGCCATTGTGGTATTTAAAGACGCTAAACCATCTAAAAAAGATTATCGACATTTTAACGTGAAAACCGTAGAAGGTCCAAATGATTTTGCGACGATGGAAGAAGCCGTTTTCCGTCGTTACAGGCGTATGCTGGAGGAAGACCAGCCTTTGCCTCAGTTGATCATCATTGATGGTGGTAAAGGCCAGCTTTCATCTGCAATGAAAAGTTTAAAGCTATTAGGCATTGAGCATAAGGTTACTGTAATTGGTATTGCAAAAAGATTGGAAGAGTTATTCTATCCCGGAGATTCTTATCCTCTTTATTTGGATAAAAAATCGGAAACCTTAAAAGTTATTCAGCAACTCCGGGATGAAGCCCACAGATTTGGTATTACTTTTCACCGGAAAAAACGCGATCAGGGAACATTAAAAACGGAACTTGAACAAATTGAGGGAATTGGTAAAACAACAGCGGATAAATTACTGACACATTTTAAATCGGTTAAAAAGATTAAGGAAGCAACCGAGAAAGAACTGGCAGAAGTGCTGAATAAAAAGCAGGTAATGACTTTATTAACACACTTTAAAGAAGACTAAACCAAGGCCCTGGACAGCGCTTATACGCTATGTTAAAATGTTAACTTAATAGTAACCCTGGCATAGCACAAGTTAAATTCTTTTTTGATAGATTAGGGGTGTTAAACCAAGTAAACATCTACCCCTATTTACATGAATAACAACATCCTGGCTACAATTACCAAGCTATTATTGGGCGTATTGTATTTTACCGAATCAGAAAGCCCCTTCAAAGTGGCCGATTGGGGCAAAATTCCTCCTGCAGAATTATTACAGAAGATAGCAACACAATATCATGCTGCCCCCGAAAATTTAAAACAATTGGATCATGTTGCTTTTTTCCATCACCTCACTTCAAAGGTTGATGCAGCAGATGTGCCAATGGTTGAAAATGCAAGCAAAATAGAGGCAGTTCATGCCTTTTTGGAACAGAACCTATCCAATATCCAAATTACACGAGTAGAAGGTGCAAGCAGCATCCCTGTGCTGATTACTGGCTATTTGCCAGATGGCACCTGCCTTGCGCTCGAAACTTTTGCTGTAGAAACCTAGCAAATTCATATCATCCATAAAAATCCCTATTAAACATGAAAGCATTAAAAAAACTAAGCTTAATGGCCGTTCTGTGCCTTGGCCTCGCTGCCTGTAAGAAAGAAAACCAAATTCAACCTCAAACAAACCTTTTTGAACAAAAACTAAACAGCAAGGCTGCTACAGCCAATGCACAGGCAATTGTAGCCGGTTTCCCAGAAAATTTTGAATCTGCCACCAAAGGAAGCTATACTACTGCAAATGTAACGCTGACCAGTGGAAGCTGGAGCCTTAATGACGCCCTGATTGGAAATTTGGCAGCAGATGCTAAAAATGGCAGTCAATCTGCTCGCATCCGTAACACCGGTATATTAAGCATGAATTTCGATGTAAACGGAGCTGATGTGGTGAGTATTGCCCATGCTAAATATGGTACAGATGCCAATAGTACCTGGCAGTTGTGGTATTCTACCAACGGCGGTTCGAGTTGGTTACAATCTGGCAGCACCATAACCAGTAGTTCTGCCGCATTATCAACCGTTACTTTTAACACCGCCATTACCGGAAATGTACGTTTTCAAATCCGTAAAATTAGTGGAGGCACTTCCCGCATTAATATTGATGATTTCAGTATTGCTACAGGTGACGGCGGCACTACTACCCCACCAACTACAACACCCGGTGATAACAGCAATCTTTTAATGGGGAACCCCAGCAATGCAGTAACCAGCACTTCCAGCCCTGAAAATTACCTGATGCAAGGCACCTATTACAGCAGCTCTTACAGCAAAAGCAGGGCTGTACCAAACTGGGTAAGCTGGCACATCGGATCATCTGATTTAGGTTCTACATCTCGTCAGGATGATTTCAGGGCAAACAATACTTTACCTTCGGGTTGGTACCAGGTATCAAACAGCAGCTATTCTGGTTCAGGTTTCGATCGTGGTCATAATTGCCCGTCTGGTGATAGAACAGCATCAGTTGCATCAAATTCTTCTACATTCTTAATGAGTAATATGATGCCACAGGCACCTAACAATAATCAGGGGCCCTGGGCAGATTTGGAGAACTATACCCGTTCTCTGGTTACAGCTGGCAACGAAGTTTATGTAATTTGTGGTTCTTATGGCTCAGGCGGTACCGGAAGTAATGGTGGCATTACCTACACTATTGATAATGGCCGGATCAATGTACCTGCTAGTACATGGAAAGTAATTGTTGTATTACCTAACGGCAGTAATGATTTAAGTCGCGTTACCTCTTCTACACGTGTAATTACCGTAAATATGCCTAATACTAACGGTTTAAACACAAATTGGAGAACATACCGTACTACCGTTAATGCAGTAGAATCTGCAACGGGTTATGATATTTTATCAAATGTACCAGTAGCTGTACAGAATGCAATTGAGGCTACAACAGATAACCAGTAAGACTTCAATTCTCAATACCATAATAAAGAGTTGACAGATTCTAGCCCAAATGCTAGTAATTTGTCAACTCTTATCTATTCTATATAAATTTTCCAATTGCAACTTGACTGAATCAGTCAAAGAAGTAAAGCCAGCAAAAGAGTTGGCAAACCTTTGAAAGGGTATTGTACTCGTTTTTTGATAATTAGCCGTGACACCTTTCCCTTCTAAAGTGCTATCTGTAGTTGTGAAGCTTGTTACTTGTTAATCAAGTAATTTTAACGCCTAAAAGATATAGGTACGATAAACAAAAAGGCTTCGAATTTTTCGAAGCCCTTTTTGTTTAATATTCCCAAAGTCCTTGTTCGTAATCAAGAACTGATTTTTTTATTCTTTCAGATTCGTATAACCTTTGTTTAGGATCTGATATAATATCCCTAAGTTTTTGATCTCCTGGGTTAGATTCTTTAACAATATAACTACTAAATAACCTTCGGATGAAGAAATCATCGAAACTTAATGTTGAAGCATCATTGTTCGTATTGACTAAACGTTTCTTGGTTAAGATTTCTCTAGCCTCAGGATAATAAATCCAGAATACTGGTTGCCATTGTTTTGAAGATTCAATAAACTTCATTGGTGCAATACCTACAATACGGGGTTCGAAAATAGAACGTTTTACATCAAAGATCCAATCTTCCTTAATTCTAAATTTCAAAAAAGACTCCGGATTAAGATCATTGGCAACTGTTGTTACGGTACCTGCCTTTGAATCAGTAACCTCAACCGTTCCTGCGGCTTGCATCATAGCAGAATCTGCCGCCATTGGATTTGTAAAAGCATCGTCTTCATTATTTACACTGTCAAAAGGAGAATAGGCCGTAAGTTCTTCTGCTTTAACTGCAGCAATTAATACGTCTATTAACCGTGATTTTGGCGACCTCAATGCAGAGTTCACGGTATCACGTAAATCTATTTCTCTCCAAATGCGTTTAGCATAAAAAACATCCTCCTCACGTACGTCAGCTAAGGGAACCATCTCTGTACTATCGATGTCTTTACGTGCATAAAAGCCATCCTTTGGTGGAACCTTTAGTTTTTTCTTAGCTGTTTTTACAGGTACTTTCACCGAATCTACGGGCGCTGGTACCGCAGATACAGGTGTAGTTTTCTTTGGTGCTAACTTCGTTGGCTTTTTTTGTGCAAAAGCCAGCGCAGTAAATAATGTCAAAACAGCGATGCTTAAAATCCTTTTCATCTTATTCTTATTTAACAGTAAATGCTAATGAAGGCAACACATTCTGGCGTCCATCTGGACCAACAGAAACGATATCTTCAAAAAATACTCTTGTTCCCGGAGTAATGGAATTGATTGCTGCTCTAACCTGGCCAGCAAAACTTCCACCGCTACCTGAAATTGTGATTGCATCAGAACGTGGCTTAATGATCGTTAATTTGTAACGTTGAATTTTGAACTTTACATCAAATGGAAAATCATCCAGATCTGCTTCAATTTCGCTTTCACTTTTTAACTGTACAGATGCAACGTCGCCACCAGATCTTCCACCAACTTTAGCAATTGGTTTTGGAATGGCTTTAACCCTGAATTTCTGTGAACCTAGACTAACCGTTTTACCAGCATTAGATGCGCTAACATTAATAGAAACTTCCTGACCAACCTGACTACCTGCGAGGTTTACATTATAGTTTCCATTTGAGCCAGACATTGATCCGGCTGAGATAGATGCCTTAATACTCTCTAACGGAAATCCTGCCGCTGAAACTGTAAATGGATTTGGAATACCAGCATAGATCACATTCATTTTAGTAGAAGATACTGTAGCCGAAGGTTTTGCAACCTGATACTTTTGTGGCTGAGTTTTATACTCTTTCACCTGGCCATCAGTTTGACGAACCCTTACCGTACCAACCCAGGTAAATTCACCTACACTACCTGTTCCGCCAGTGTAAGTTCCCTTTCCTTCTTTGATCGATAGCTTATTTCCGTTCACTGTAATATCAGGGGTTGACCTGGAATCACTTGCTGTTAAAAAAACTTCAGCAGTATAAGGTTGACCCTGGATCACATAAGATGTTGGCGCAACAGCTACCGCAGCAAACTGATCTAAGTTAACCTGTGCTTTATCCATATTACCGAACAATTTCTTCACCACTTCCGCTTCAGCATTTTTCGTGTCAGCCTGAAGTTTAGTCAACACAGTCATTGCAGCAGTTAATGGCGTACCCTCACCGAAATAAGTTGCCTGCCAGTTACCTTTTCTCTTGCGTTCCGGATCTTTTGCTTCCAATGAGAAAGCCACGTTAGTCCGGTCTGCCGGATCAAGTAAAGAAATTAATTTCTCTCGGGTGGCATTAATTTTCGCTTTTAATTTATCTGCTTCACCTTTATTGATCATGATATCCTGAGCAATGTCTAGATTATCCCGGTTAACAAGGTCTCCGGTTTCCGGATTAATACCATCACCAGCTACAGTAAATTGTTTTTTAATACTCTCAATATAGTTATTTAACTCGTCTGCAGCGGCCTTAGCTTGTTGAGCCTTTTCATATATAGGCTGTGCACGAGCTGGTTCTTCTTTTAATTTCGAATTTTCGAAAGCTGAGAAAAGCTGATTGATACTAGAGTTTACATTGTTCTTTGAAGTATCCAAACTATCATTGATATTTTTGAATGCATCTAAAACAGTATCTGATACGTTTAAGGCCAGCATAGCCAACAATACCAAATACATGATATTGATCATCCGCTGCCTGGTTGTTTCTTTTCCGCCTGCCATGTTTATGTAGCTTTTTCTTTAAATTAAAAACTAAACAAATTATAGACGTGGGCCATTCATAGCCGAGAGCATGTTGCCGTAAATTGCATTTAAAGATGACAAGTTTTTAGCCAGCTTATTCACTTCTTCTTTAAACTGTTTCGAATCTTCCATAGATTCGTTAAAGTTTTGCATGGTTAAAGATAAGTTTGAATAAAATTTATTCATTGATTTTAAATGAGCGCTAGAATCTTGTAATTCCAATTCATAAACCGCGTTTAATGCCGATAAATTTTTAGCTAAATTATTTACCTGATCATGGTAAGCCTGCGAATCTACTTTGCTATCGCCCATTGCTTTCAAGTTAGCCGTTGCTTTTTCAAAAGATGCACTTAAATTATCGAAACCGGCAGAGGCTGTTTTTACTTTACTGGTAAATTCATTGGTTGCTGTAGAAGCATCTGCAACATTTGATATCGCAGCAACTTTATCGCCAAATGTACGCAAGCCGTTACCTAAACTTTCAATTAACTCCGGGCCAACTTTAGCATCAGCTAACATTTTATCTAACGCCGCTGTGTTTGCTGGTGCAGAAACTGTAGCAACAGGTCTTGCTGAAGCTTTTGGCAGTTCTCCTGTAA
This sequence comes from Pedobacter sp. CFBP9032, assembly GCF_034045265.1. NCBI lineage: Bacteria > Pseudomonadati > Bacteroidota > Sphingobacteriia > Sphingobacteriales > Sphingobacteriaceae > Pedobacter > Pedobacter sp. CFBP9032. The sequence goes on from NZ_JAXCWE010000006.1 coordinate 158,572, forward strand.
AATCTGTTCTTAACTCTGGATAAACCCTTTCCCATGCTGGTTCTGGCTCTGGCGGAAAAAATCCGGTTAAAAAGAATAGAATTGCTTCTATCCCAAGTCCTACTCCAATCATATAACTACCGAAAATCCCCCCGATATGTAGAATCTTAAATAGTGCGCCAACGATTACGATACTTGCTCCCCATGAAATCGCTACGTGTAACCAGCCTGGTTGTTTTTTTGATGCCATAAAATTTTGATGTTTTTCTTTAAGTATTAGTTTGTTTGGTTTAGTTTCTTAAATCAGTACCGGGATAAGATGACACGCACCTGAAACCGATATATGATCTTTGTGTATCCTGATACTCGTAAGTAGATACGGCATTTTGAAGAAAGTAGCCGGTATCCTTCCAGGAACCTCCTTTTACAACTTTTCTTTTTAGGTATTTGCTGTCATTCGGCCCCGCAACATAGGTAAAGTTCGGGTTTAAATCGTGTAGCAATGGCGATGCGCTTTTATTGTAAGCAGTTAGCGTCCATTCAGACACATTACCAGACATATTATAAAGACCATAGTCGTTAGGAAAATAAGACCTCACGCCTACGGTATAAATGCCACCATCGCTTGAATAATCTCCACGTCCGGGTTTGAAGTTAGCCTGTAAACATCCTTTTGTATTTCTGATGTAAGGTCCGCCCCAAGGATATTTAGTCTTGGTATTTCCACCTCTGGCAGCATATTCAAACTCTGTTTCGGCAGGTAATCTATAATCAGACCTTGATCCTGATGGCATTTTCCTGGCCTGCGCCACACCATCGTATAATCTGGTTCTCCAGTGCGCAAATGCTTTAGCCTGCTCCCAACTTACACCAACTACAGGATAATCATCATATGAGGGGTGATTATAATAGCCGCGAACCATAGGATCGTTTTGAGAATAAGAATAATCCGTCTTCCAAACCATGGTATCGGGATAGATAGCAATGTTATAACGATCAATATAATCCTGACGCTTGCTATTTGGATTCTTATGGCCTAAAGCAGCCTTGTCCATATTCAACTCTGCATAGTTATATTCAAACTTACGAACATCAAATTCTTTTCTCCCCGGTAAGGCATCTAAGCCAGAATAATACATCCCGTCTAGCTGAGCAGCCTGAGCACCTGCACCACCTTTACCTTTATTGCGCCAGATATTTGCGCCATTGGTTCCTACAGCTTTCCAGTTGATGTATTTCTCACCGCCAAGTGCTTCAGCACCCTTGCCTTTTGGGTTCATCATGAATTGCTGAGGATTTCCCATCATTGAAATGGCAATAGAATCTCTTACCCAGTTAGTAAACTGGCGATATTCTGCATTAGAAATCTCGGTTTGATCCATAAAGAATGCGCTTATGGTCGTCATTCTACTGGGCCCGTTTTGAGAGAATGTAATGTCCTCATCAGATCCTCCAAGAGGGGTATGGCCAGGAGGAATATAAACCATTCCCAAAGGAACACGGTTGTTCTTAAATTTTCGGTTGTAAGCACCCACTAACTCGCCTTGGCCTTCATGACCACAACTTGCCAGTAATACACTTATACCCACAATGACTAGAAGGTAGATTTTCTTCATATTATTTATAGTGTGTGCACAGCACAGTTAGGACCAATCTTATCAAAAATCAATACAATTATCAACAAATGCAAATATTTCGAGTTAAATAGTTTACTCTTAGACAGCTAATACCTTTTACTAAAGGATTACACAGATGATTACCAAGCGACAACCACACACAACTAACTGAATATCAATTCGTTAAATATTTCAAGAATTGACTTACTAAAAATATTGATAGTCTTATTTATTAGATATCTTAATATAGTTTTCAATAGCCATAGTCATTGATGGCACGCCCGGGGTAGGCGCTGCAATATCAACGATTAGATTCATATCTACACAAGCCTTACTTGTATTGGTACCAAAGGCCGCGATGCGGGTATTATTCTGTTGAAAATTAGGGAAGTTTTTAAATAGAGATTGGATACTTGAAGGACTAAAAAATGCGATTACATCATAAAAAACTTCTGCAAGATCTGATAAATCACTCACAACGGTTTTAAATAATACTGCGGGAGTAAAATCATAACCACTTTTTTCTAAAAACTTCATGGTATCCTCTGTTGCCATATCAGAACATGGATATAAAAATTTTTCATTGGCATGCTTTTTTAACACCTCCGCAAGGTCTGCAGCTGTTTGCTTTCCGAAGAATATTTTTCGTTTTCTATACTGAATGTATTTTTGAAGGTATAATGCAATAGTTTCAGACAGACAGAAATATTTTAGATCTACTGGCACATCATAACGCATTTCCTCACAAATTCTAAAGAAGTGGTCTGCAGCGTTACGACTGGTAAAGATTACTGCTGTAAAATCAGCAAGGTTAATCTTATCCTTTCTGAAATCTCTCGCTGGCACACCTTCAACATGGATAAAGGATCTGAAATCGACCTTTAAATTATGCTTTTTCGCCAAATCGTAGTAAGGAGATTTTTCGGTTTCAGGTTTTGGTAAAGTAACCAAAATACTTTTTATTTTGCGAATTCTAGAGTCGTTCTTTTCTTGCATTTTCCTTTTTCCTGCTACAATCCTATCGTTTTAATTAGTACTAAAATAGGACATATTTCGAGGGCGCAAAAGTACAAAATTAAATGAATTTTAGAAAACTTATTATTAGAAAGTATTGTGATGCCAGCCCTAAGTAGCTGAAATGCAAATATTACACCTAATAGCAAGTAAGCCAATGCTATATATATTACACCATATTTTAATGGAGATAATGCAAATGCCACAACTAATGGAATAAAAAGTAAGGATGCATTAAAGTAGCTGAGGTACAAAATAGAGATATATTCGCCTACTGGTTTCTGAACGTTAAACAGATAGCCAATGAATCTTAATATAACTAATTTAAGGGCATAAAAGACAATGATCGTAATGGAAATGGTAAAGAAAAATTTAAATCCATGCTTCGCCTGATACATATCATAGTATTGCGCTACCAGGAAAAAGAACATCCCTAAAATAAATCCAAACTGAATAAACAGCAGCAAAAAAGGCCAGGAACTAAAAAGGTTATCTTCCTTGTTGATGTTGTTCAAAATCCGGTTACTAAAAAAAGATTCAACAATAGCCGAAAGCTGTTTTGAAAAAGCATTTTTCAGAATAGCGAAAATCACCAGCATCGCAAAAATGAAGCCTAATAAACCCACGTTTCCTTTTGGAATTTGTTTCCCCAATTGGTACGGATTAGCTTTTTTCTTAAATTGTGAATATTGCTTTTGCCAACCTAATAAATCCAGTTTAGGAAAAAGAAACTCTTTCTCCACACTGTCCATCAAGGCATTTTTATTAATCGCACTATCCGGTAATACCCAGGTATGGCTGATGATGGAATCAGTAACTACTCTTTGTCTGGCTAAAGAAGCAGAATCAAGCCGATAGCGTTTAAATTTATATTGATTTACTGCAATTACACTATCAGGAGCAGCCGGAATTTCTTGCGTAAAAACACAATTGGCTGTCAAAATGAAAGCTAATAAAGTAAAAATAAATCTCGGCATGCTGTAAATCAAAACTTAAAGACGCAAAAGTAGCTGAATAATCATGGTTTACCTAGAGAAAATAAATGGTTTTGAAATATGCCATATCTTGATGTCTGCTTCAAATACGATAAGCCATCTGAAATTGAATTACAAGAAGTAAATCTGCCTAAAATTTATAAGTGATTAACTTACGAAATTTCAAAGGCCTGTGCGCTGAAGAATTTCGTAAGTTTGCTGATAGTACCCTAAAACTTTCGAAGTATTTTTTACAACAAAAGCCACCCAAACTTCGTAAATTGATCTTCATTCATGATTTATCTTAGCTTGGTGCTCATACTAGTTATTTAATAGGATTTTGAGTTTTTTACTTGCATTTGTATTTTTCGGATCCAGTTCTAAAGTTTTTTTGTAAGCTGCAATTGCGTTTTTTAAATCGCCTGTTGATTGATAAGCTTCTCCTAAACCTTCGTATGCATTAGCATCTGATGGATAGAAATGTACATATAGCTTGAAAAGCTCGATAGCCTCCTTGGGCTTATGCTGTATAAGAAGCAAATAATAGGCCCAGTTAGTTAAATCTCTTTCTGAAAGGAAAAATTTACCGTCACGCTTTTTTATTTTTTCGCTCAGTTGTATTGCTTTATTGTACCCTTCTTTTTCGAGCAATGCCCTCAATGGTAAAACTGTTTCTGGTAAACTACCTCCATTAATAGACTTTAATTCCGGGTAATAAAAACCTGCTACTTCAGGTGCCAGATCTTCAGGTTGATTGGTTGATAGATTGGTTAATATAATTATTGCCAGATGATTATCCGGATACACATAAAACCAGGAACGAGCCCCACCTATACCCGCCACTGCGCGGGGTGCTATATTTCTACGGGCTATCCAACCTAATGCCCAGCCTGAATAATTGCCATTATTAAGTTTTCCAGCTTCCCACATTGTTTTTAATGATTCTGGTTTTAGCAGTATCCCATTTTGTAAAGATAAAATCCAATTGGCAAGTTCGCTTGCAGAACTGTTTATTCCGGCAGTAGCACGTAACTCGGTAAATTCTTCCCAGGTACGTTCTAATGTTTTACCTTTTACAAAATTTCTCTCAGTGATTTTAGAAAGCCTGTAAGTAGGTGCTTTATCCATAATAATATCTCGAGAATCTCCGAAACCCGTTCTTTTCATCCCAGCCGGATCAAATTGCCGCTCCTGAATAAATTTTTCAAAAGATTTGCCACTCAATTTTTCAATGATCTGACCAAGCAATACGTAATTCGTTTGATTATATCGCATTTGTGTTCCTGCAGTAAATTCCATGGGATATTTCCGAATCGCTTTCAATGCTTCAGGGTATTTTAAACCTTCAACAAATCCACCTTTTCTAACATCAACAAAATCTGGTAAATCTGAAGTATGAGTGAGTAGCTGGTAAATTTTTATCTCCTTCCATTGATCTGGTAGGCTATCTAAATACGAGGAGATCATGCCTTGAAGATTAATCTTTCCCTCTTCTACCAATTGCATAATGGCGACGCCTGTAAATGCCTTTGTAGCGGAATTGATCGAGAATACGGCACTGTCATTAACTTTAACCCGGTTTTCTATATTTGCAAATCCAAATGACTTAACCAACACTACCTTCCCATTCCTAATGATGGCGACTTGTAAACCCGGTATATTTCTCTTTATCATTTCATCCTGTAAAAAAGAGGTAATACTATCTGTTTTAGACTGCCCAAGAGCTTTCAAAAAAGGTATAAATCCGGATAACAAGATCAAAAGAATGATTTTCTGTAGTTTGAAGAGGTTTTGATTCATATGCGTTTCAGATTTCTAAATAATTCACGATGATTTACATCCTTTTGAGTTTATAAATCAGAATTTATTACAAAACATATGTTTTAACTACTTTATCCAAAGGCGAGTCTAATTCAGTATGGCGATATTTAGTAGTATATTATGACAAAAAAAGAAATACGAACTTCATTATCTTTGCGAAATGTCCGGTATCTACATCCACATTCCATTTTGCAAAAAAGCATGTCATTATTGTGATTTCCATTTCAGTACTTCATTGAAATATGAAAATGAGATGGTAGAGGCCATTTGCAAGGAAATTGAAATGAAGCAGGATAGGATTTCGGGCCAAATTGGTAGTATTTATTTGGGCGGAGGAACGCCTTCTATCCTATCTGAGGTGGCACTGCAAAAGATTTTCGATACCATTAATCATACTTTTTCGGTAGATTCAAATGCTGAAATTACTATTGAGGCTAATCCAGATGATTTAACAGCAGCAAAGCTAAAAGAGCTGAAAAAATTACCAATTAACAGGTTTAGCGTAGGAGTTCAATCATTTTTCGATGAAGATTTACTTTGGATGAACCGTGCTCACCATGCAGATGAAGCAGAAAATTGCATTAAAAGAAGTCAGGATGCAGGCTTCGAAAATTTAAGCCTTGATCTGATTTATGGCTACCCGTTATTGAGCGATTCTAAATGGCTGCTCAATATTCAAAAAACAATTGAGCTGGAGGTGCCACATATTTCTGCATACGCCCTCACTGTTGAGCCAAAAACGGCATTGGCACATGCCATCAGAAATAAGAAACAAACGCCCGTGAATGATAGTCAAAGCGCTGCACAATTTTTAATCCTGATGGATCAACTTATTACTGCCGGCTTTGAGCATTATGAAATATCTAACCTTGCCAAACCAGGCTGTTACGCCGTTCACAATACCAACTATTGGCGTGGCGTAGATTATTTAGGAATTGGCCCATCTGCACATGGTTTCGATGGACAAAACCGATATATGAATCCTGCAAACAATGCGCAGTATATGGAGGTATTATCTAAAAATAAACTACCGGAAATAGTGGAAGAATTATCATTGAACGATAGGTTTAATGAATATATAATGACTTCATTGAGGACGATGTGGGGTACAGACTTAGAGAAAATCAAAACTGATTTTGGAGCAGATTTTTTAGAAGAAACTAACCGTAATTTAAAGGCTTTTGAAGATAGAGACTGGTTAGATATTCAGGATGATCAAATTAAACTGAGCGAGAGCGGTAAACTTTTTGCCGATCACATCGCCTCAGAATTGTTCATAGTAGGAAATGAATAAAGGATTGAATTAGAGAATGAGGGAATTAGAGAATGATTGATTTTACGGGTTAGATAACATTTACTCATTCAAAACTCAATCATTCTGTAATTCTATAACTAATGTAATATATGTCGAAAATTATATGGATTACAGGCGCATCATCCGGCATTGGTGAAGCTTTGGTTTATGAACATTTTAAAGCCGGAGATAAACTAATTATTTCGGCCCGTAACCGGGATGAACTTTTCAGGGTAAAAGGCAATTGCCAAAATTCTTTTAATGTTCATGTATTGCCTTTCGATTTATGTGAAACTGAAATCTTGGCACAAAAAGCAGCAGATGCCATTCGAATTTTTGGGAGCATAGATTTATTAATCAATGCTGGCGGAGTAAGTCAACGTGGATTAGCATTGGCTACAGATTTAAGCACCGAACAACAAATTATAAATACCAATTTTTGGGGAACTGTTATTTTAAGTAAAGCAGTTCTACCGGTGATGTTTAAGAATGGTGGCGGACAAATAGTGGTCATCAGCAGCTTGGTTGGTAAATTTGGCACTAGGTTAAGATCAGCTTATGCTGCATCTAAGCATGCATTACACGGTTATTTCGATTCCCTGAGATCAGAAATATATGATCAAAATATAGACATAACAATTGTTTGTCCTGGTTTTATTAAGACCAATGTTTCTATTAATGCTTTAACAGCAAAGGGAGATAGTCAGGGAACCATGGATGATGCACAAGCAAATGGAATGAATGTGGACGAGTGTGCAAAACAGATTATTGCAGCAGTAAAACTAAAAAAAGAGGAAGTTTATATAGGCGGAAAGGAAACAAAGTCGATTTTTCTGAAACGCTTCTTCCCAAAATACTTTTCCAAAAAAATAAGAGCGGCGAAAGTAACCTAGTCATCATTGCTAATTAATGATTTAATTTATTCGTTTCAAAATTGCTCAAATGATCCCTATACATTTTCGATTGTATAGGGATTTCACTTATATCCTGAAGGAATTTCCCTATTGAAAGCCAACACCAAAACTAATTAACAGGCAAAAAATATTGTTTCATAACGAAAGCCAAATAAATTTTAAATAACTAATTATCAGATATTTAAATCTATTTTTCAATTCTAAAAAACCAAGCATTGGTAAGCTATCGTAAATGAATGCAAATAAAAATACCTAAAAATTAGAAAAAATGAAAAAATTAATCTTATCGGCATTTGCCGTATTCACAATGGCCATTACCACTCAAGTTTATGCTCAGAAAAACCCAATGGTTGGTGGCGCTGAAATGTATTCAACAAAAGATATTGTTGATAATGCTGTAAACTCTAAAGATCACACTACGTTGGTTGCCGCAGTTAAAGCAGCAGGCTTGGTAGAAACCTTAAAAGGCGCTGGTCCGTTTACTGTTTTTGCACCAACAAATGCAGCGTTTGATAAACTTCCTGCAGGTACAGTTGGTAATTTAGTGAAGCCAGAAAATAAAGCGACATTAACAAAAATCTTAACTTATCATGTTGTTGCAGGTAAAATGGATAGCAAAGCAATTGCTGCAGCGATCAAAGCTGGCGGTGGCAAAGCAGAACTTACTACAGTAGAAGGCGGTAAGCTTTGGGCTTCGATGGAAGGAAAAAAACTTGTTTTGAAAGATGAAAAAGGTGGAAAAAGCACAGTAACCATTGCTAATGTGAACCAAAAAAATGGTATTATCCATGTTATCGATAGCGTTTTAATGCCTAAATAAAACATAAATTTCAATTTGATTTGAAAAATGCATTTGCCTTGGCAAATGCATTTTTTTATTTCAATGCTTTCCTTGCAATCTATTCAGATATTCATTTTCACGTTATATCACGTCCCTTTGGTGGTTAATCTAACGTCCTTGCTTCCAAGTAAGGGCGTTTATTATTTTATTATTCAATCTAAGTCCGCCCGGTTTGTCACTTGTTTTTCAGGTTTTTACTTTTTGCACTTTACTCAGACTTTACTGCTTAATTTTGGCAAACCAATACCGTAAAATGATAGTGAGAAGTGATTTTTAAATGCGACTTATTTCTTAACTGTTTCTATCGGTAGTAGATCATCTATATTATAACTATGCACCCCAATATTTCAAAAATCAAGGAGAATATTGCCCAACTGAGGCAACAAATAATTAATCATAAAGTGTATACAGCAATCAGTGAATTGGAAGATTTGCAGATTTTTATGGAATACCATATTTATGCGGTTTGGGATTTTATGTCGTTACTAAAATCGCTGCAGATTAATTTAACATGTACTACACTCCCATGGTTTCCTGTTGGAGATGCAGTTACCAGGCAGCTGATTAATGAGATTGTTGCCGGCGAAGAGAGTGATGTTGATGCTGATGGAACTATTAAAAGCCACTTCGAATTATATTTAGATGCGATGGAACAATGTGGTGCTAATATAAAACCTATTAATCATTTCTTAACGTCGTTAAAAAATGGCAGAGATTTCGACATGGCTTTTGAATTAGCAGAAGTTCCTCAGGCAGCCAGAGACTTTGTGAATGCCACATTTGAAACAATAAATAGCGGAAAACCCCATCTTCAGGCCGCTAGCTTTACATTCGGTCGCGAAGATTTGATTCCAAATATGTTCTTTAGTATGGTGAACGATTTAAATAGTTCCAACCCCGAGCAGGTTTCCATTTTCAAGTATTACCTGGAACGTCATATTGAAGTGGATGGCGATCACCACAGTCACCTGGCCTTATCTATGACGGAAAAGTTATGTGCAAAAGATGAACTTTTTTGGATTGAAGCTGAAGAAACCACCAAAAGAGCCTTACAAAAACGGATCGATTTGTGGGATGCAGCATATGCTGAAATTATCAAAAGCAAAGTGCCCGCTTAAATAAATAAATTGTTAAGGAGCTATTAAATCCAGATTACGTGAATTTAGTCACATTTAGTGCACAATATACTTTTTGTAAAATAAAATTTACATTTTTGTTCTTCGGCACAAATAACCGATTTTAAACGCATGAGTTTCATTCTAAAACCTGTTGATATCGTTGAGAGTATTACTCCAGAGGATTTCAAAAAAAATTATTTGAAAACGAAACGTCCGCTTGTTATTAAGGGCCTTACCAAAGACTGGCCAGCAAGAGAAAAATGGACTACAGAATACTTAAAAGAGATTGGCGGCGAATTGGAAGTTCCATTGTATGATAACTCCAAAGCAGATCCATCTAAACCAATTAATGCGGCAACTGCTCACATGAAATTTGGCGATTATCTGGATTTAATTAAGCGTGAACCAACAGAATTGAGAATCTTTTTCTTTAATTTATTTAAAAAGGTTCCCAGTTTGATTAATGATATAAAAATTCCTAAAGATTTAATGGGTGGTTTTATAGAAAGCATGCCAGCTATGTTTTTTGGAGGTTCCAATTCGGTAACTTTTCTACATTACGATATTGATTTACCTCACATTTTTCATACACATTTTGGTGGCAGAAAACACATTGTGCTTTTTGACAATAAATGGAAAGATCGTTTATATTGCCTGCCGAATGCCACTTATGCCTTAGAAGATTATCAGGTAGACAATCCTGATTTCGAAAAATTTCCTTCCTTAAAAGGGATTGAAGGTTACGAAGTTTTCTTAGAGCATGGCGATACCTTATTTATGCCGACAGGAATGTGGCACTGGATGAAATACCTGGATGGTTCATTCTCATTAAGCTTGCGTGCCTGGGATCAATCCATCACCAGAAAAGTAGCCAGCGTGTGGAGCTTATTTACTCACGGAGCAATTGACAGTTTAATAAAAATGACTTTCAAAGAAAAATATGCACAGTGGAGAGAGAAAAAAGCAGTTAAAATTGCTGAACGCGCTTTAGCCAAAGGCAGGCCTTAAAATACTATAAATACAAGCTTAAAGCGGGGTTTCTTAACTGAGGTCCCGCTTTTGTTTTAGGCACAAAGGTTCCAAACTACTGCCACTAATCATTTTAGATCTCAATGCTATTGATCATTTGGATACAATTACTACCTTTAAAATGATCACGCTAAAAATCAGTAATGGAAGAAATAATACTCACAGAAAAACAAAAAATGCTTGCGGGAAAAGCATACCAGGCTGGAGATGCTATCCTATCTAAAGAAAGGTTAAAAGCCCGTGAAATCACTTTTGAATTCAATAATCTGGCTCCAAAATTTATCAAACAGCGTAAAGAATTGCTTAAAAGACTCTTCGGCAAAACAGAAAGAATGTTCTATGTTGAACCACCATTTCGCTGTGATTATGGTTATAACATCGAAATTGGTGAAAACTTCTATGCAAACTTCAATCTAGTCATTTTAGATTGCGCAAAAGTATCTATTGGTAATAGTGTATTCATAGCACCAAACGTTTCGATCTATACAGCAGGCCACCCTATTCATGCACACCTTCGCGATCAGGAGTTTGAATGGGCCCAGGAAATTACTATTGGAAACAGTGTTTGGATTGGTGGAAATGTGGTGATTAACCCTGGTGTGAAAATTGGGTCAAATGTGGTCATCGGATCAGGGAGCATTGTAACCCGAAACATTCCGGATAATGTTTTCGCTGCCGGAAATCCCTGCAGGATAATTCGTCAACTTACTGATGAAGACAAAGATTACTATTACAAAGATTTTAAATTAGGCGAATAGTAGCTAATATTTAAATGGGAGTAGACGAAACCTATTTCAGCATATCTACTCCAGTTAAAATGCTGACCGCTTAGCTGGAATGATCAACAAATATCTTCCATTCGCCTTTCAGTTTTTTAAACAATAAAGTGAAATAACCTTTTGGCTCATCTTTATCTCTTTTCAAATGCCAGCTTCCTAAAACGAAAGCCACATCTTTATTTAGAAAATCTACTTTCTTAATTCCAAACGTAAGCTGTCCCATTCCGGCAGCTCCCTGGTAAGTCTTTTTATAATTAGCTAATGTCTGCTGCCAACCGTAAGTTGGTCCGCTGCTGCCAACAAAAAGCAAGCTATCGCTTTTTATATAACCTTGCATAAAGGTTTCTAAATCACCCTTATTCCAGGCTAGCCGTTGGGTTTCCAGTACTTTAAGAATAGCTTGTCTATCTGCTGGCGTTTGAGCCGTAGCATAGATAGTGATGCTACAAAAAAGAAAGACAAAAATTGATTTAATCATTTTGGTTCAGGTTTATTAAAGGATGTTACTGCTACTAAAATATGAAAAGCTTTTAAAAACCATCACAGGTAAGTGAAGACTAAGCTGCTTTAAAAATAATAAATTTTAATTTGCAGACTCCATTGGCAATCGTTATTTCACAAATTTGCTACATTGCGAAATCAAAAAGTCAACTATGAAAAAATCAGTTATTGCCATTGGCGAAATATTATGGGATGTTTTTCCAGAAGGGAAAAAAGCGGGAGGATCTTCAATGAATGTAGCTTTAAACCTTCATAAACAAAATATTGATAGCCAGTTTATTAGTGCAGTAGGTGATGATGCAAATGGCCAGGAACTCATAGATTTCCTTGCTTCGAAAAGATATCCTACAAATTTAGTTCAAACACACCCTACGCTACCGACAAGTACAGTTGAAGTACAACTAGATGAACAGCACCAGGCAACTTATACCATTGTTGAACCTGTTGCCTGGGATGCAATAACCCTAAACAACGAAATTATTAAAGCTGTTGAACAAGCAGATGCTTTTGTTTATTGCAGCTTAACCTGTAGGAACGAAGAAAGCAAAAACACTATTCTTACTTTATTAAAGCATGCAAAACTCAAAATATTCGACATTAATCTCCGTCCGCCGTTTTATACCATAGCAACCTTAAAAACCTTATTAAGCGAGGCCAACATTTTAAAGGTAAATGAACATGAATTGGTTTACCTTAAAGATGAGTTAGCTTTAACTGGTAATACAGATGAACAACTCCTAAAGCAAATTAGCCATGGTTTTGATATTGAGATCATCTGTTTAACCGTAGGCGAAAAAGGTGCTTATGTTTTGCAAAACGGCCACTTATATCACCATAAAGGCTATCTGGTTAAAGTCGCCGATACTGTTGGTGCAGGTGATTCATTTCTGGCCACCTTTATTTCCAGCTACCTCAACGGCTACCCTATTGATACCGTTTTAGACAGGGCCTGTAAGGTTGGCTCGTTTGTGGCTTCGCAACATGGCGCAAACCCTGATTATGGAGATGAGGTTTTCGGCTAATAGTTTTCAGTTTTCAGTTCGCGGTTTTCAGTTAACAGTTTGCAGTTTCCGGTTTGCAGTTTTTAGTTCATAGGCAACAAATGAACCAATGACTATTAATTAAGCTAATGAACTTATTTATTTAAAAACGACCTCAGTTGCCCCGTAACCGAATTTTTCCTTCCTGGCATCCATATAGGTTTTGATGTTAGGGTTTTTACTGATCAGCTTATGGATTTTATCTCTGAGTGTTCCGTTTCCTGAACCGTGGATAAAAATCATTTTATCAAAATGGTGAACAATAGCTGCATCGAGTGAGTTTTGGAAATAGTTTAGCTGAATTTGTAGAATTTCATCCGCTTCGAGGAAGTGGTGGTCGTCTCTCAACTTTTCGATATGCAGATCGATTTCCTTTGCGGGCACATCTACTGTTTTCTTTTCAGCAGGCGATTTAAAAAAACTCTCCTTTAACTTTTGAGCATCGATGGTGATGGGTACCAAATCATCCAACCGGATTAACCAACCTTTTTTAGCTTGGGGCAATTCTTTCTGCTCTGAAGAGAAATCTTTGGCCCTGAACTTTTTGCGGATCACCAGTGGATCTACAGGTTTTACATCTGTTTTACCAGCAATTATAATTTGAAAAGTGAATTCGGGCCAAAGGTCTAAATCAGCTAAAGAAGCAGAGTAAACCAAACCAGACTGGTAACTTTCTATCACGCCATGGAAAATGCCTGCGTACTTTTCTTTTTTCTCAGTTATTAAACTTACCAAAAGCACGTTTGGTGATTGATTCAATAAATGAAAGTGAACCACATTACCTGCCTTGTTATCTGTAGCTACGGCGACATAAATTCCATTTTCAATTTTATTAATAGAAGGCACATTTACATGAACCGGCTTTGGCGCATCTTGCTCTTCTGCAACCACACCATGCCCATGCACAGAAGTTAAATTACTAATGGCAACTGGTATTTCGAAACCGTCTTCATCAGTTACACCCAATGTCTGCGCATCGATAATCTTCGTTACATAGCCCTCACGTTTTTCATCAACAAAACGAACAAAATCTCCTAATTTAAATTTCATATTTATTCCCCAAGCCCCTAAACGGTACTTTTTACTTTCTATCGTTTATAACAAAACGTTTATTTATTTTCATTTGCACCTTGCCTTTCAACTCCTTTCAGGGGGCTGTGGGGCTAATGCCGTGTATCATTACCATGATAAATACTCAGGTAACTTTCGTACCTTGATATGGCAATTTCATCATTATTAACAGCTTCGATTACTGCACAACCTGGTTCATTAACATGCCTGCAGTTATTAAAACGGCATTGATGAGAAGTTTTGAAGATTTCCCGGAAGAAATGGCCCAACTCCTCTTTTTCGATATCTATTACACCCAACTCTCTAATCCCTGGTGTATCTACAATAAAGCCACCTTGTGGCAGTTCAAACATCTCAGCAAACGTAGTGGTATGCTGTCCTTTATCACTCCAATCAGAAACTTCACCGGTACGCAAATCCCTGTCTGGCAGAAGCGCATTGATTAAACTTGATTTTCCTACTCCCGAATGGCCAGAGATTAAGGTAATTTTGTCTGTAATGAGCTTCTGAATAACTGGAATATTAATTCCTTTCAAAGCAGAAACTTCATAAGTAGCGTAGCCAATTTTTTCGTAAATATCTTTGAATTCCTGTAAAATTTCGAGTCCTTCTTTACTAAACAAATCCAGCTTATTAAACACAAGTACAGCTGGCACATCATAAGCCTCTGCAGTAACTAAAAATCGATCTATGAAACCAAGCGATGTTCTTGGCGAAGCAAGTGTAACCACCAAAATTGCCATATCTAAGTTCGCTGCCAGAATCTGAGCCTGCTTACTAAGGTTAATAGATTTACGGATGATGTAGTTTTTCCGGGGTAGCAGTTCATTAATAATTCCCTGTTTGCTGCCGGGTTCGAGATCAAACTTCACCCGGTCGCCAACTGCGATGGGGTTAGTTGTTTTAATCCCCTTCATCCTAAATTTGCCTACAATCCGGCAGTCGTAACGCTCGCCGCCATCGGCCAACACACTGTACCAACTCCCAGTAGATTTTATAACTAAACCTTGCATATATCAGTACAAAGGTAAGAATATGATTCCACTGATTTAAGACGATTGCAATGATTGTTTTGTAATTGAACAATTTGGAAGGCTAAGCCTGCATTTCATCTGAATGTTAATCCTGCTGTTCAATTTACGCCTCCAGATATAAGAAAGCGGAAAGCGTGCCCATTACCATCAGGTTTAAAGACAAAGGTTTTTGTAAGAAAGTCAAATCTTTCCAAAGCCAGTGTTAACGATATTTATAGCTGGTGATTGAACTGGTAATTTCATTTAACTTTACAAACAATAAAGTATCTTCGTCGAAAATCTATCTCATGGAAAACTTCAAAATTATCGGCATCTCAGTAGAAACGAGTAACCAAAATAACCAGGCCGCTACAGATTTAGGTCAGCTCTGGGGAAAATTTTACAACGAACAAATATCCAGCATAATCCAAAATAAAGAAAGTGAAGATGTTTATGCCATCTACACTGATTATGAAAGTGATTATACTGGCGGGTATACCACTATTATTGGGCATCGGGTTACTTCGCTAGCTAATATCCCGGAAGGATTGGTCGGTAAAGAAATTGTGAACGAAAAGCTTTTAAGATATATCGCTAAAGGTGAAATGCCAGAAGCGGTAGTAGCAACCTGGCAAGAAATCTGGGCCAACAACATCGCATTGTACAGAACCTATAACGCCGATTTTGAAGTTTATGGAGAAAAATCTCAACAAGGTAAAGACTCGGAAGTGGAGATTTATATCGGGGTAAGGTCGTAAACTATATTCTCTCGAGGTATGGTTTCAGCCTTTTAAACTCCTTTCTTGAAAATTCATTTTTTATGGTGATGGTAACAATACCATTGGTGCCCCTGGCACCATAAATTGCGGTGGCAGTTGCATCCTTAGTTACCTTTATTTTTTCAATTGTATTTGGATTGATTGCCTTTGTATATTCATTTTTTAGCATAAAAGTTTTATTTTTAAATACCAGTAGCCAAAGTGGTGGCGGACCCTTTGGAGTTACCCCACAATCCAATCTTATGTCAACTTTTTTTTGAGAATAGGCGGTAGCATTAATGGCAATCAAAATTAAAGTAACAAAAAATATTTTCATGGGATTCGTTTTTTATTAAGATTCCAAATCACCCCAGGATTCCATAAGTAGTTTATAGCATTAGTTGTTAAATCTATATTTGTAATCTATAAAGTCCCAGAGATGATATAAACACGCACAACGTGAATGGTAAAGTAATTGATCATCATAATGGTTAGCAAGCATGAAATTCAAGTTTAAAACCCAATATAGTTTTCAGTTCAGAAAATGCCTTTATTTTATTCACTTAAACGTTTTATTAAAAATTCAGAAAGAAAATTTGAAAAACATTTGCATTTTAAAAAAATAATCTTCTACTTTACGGTGTACAAAGTACACAAAGAAGCATGAATTTTACATCATCAATTATTACAACGATTATTATTACCACCGGGATAAACCAGCGGGGCTAATTTGTTGTAAATTGAATTAACATACAAAATACAGAAAGCGTCCCGACAACAATCGGGGCGCTTTTTTTTTAAACCCAAACCACTGAGAACTGTATCAAACCAAAATAATTAACAAGCAAAGGTGCAGTTTTCGCTAAAACCAGAACTAATGAAAGTACTCAAATTCGGTGGCACATCCGTAGGTTCGGCCGAGAACATTAAAACACTACTAAACATAGTAGCCAAAGAAAAATTACAAAGCAATCCGGTAGTTGTATTATCGGCAATGAGTGGCGTAACCAACCTCCTTACCGATATGGCCGAAAGGGCCGAGCGAGGAGAGGATTATAACGCCTCTTTAAAAGAAATTGAAGCGAAACACTTCGCGGTAATCCGTTCGTTACTGCCCGCAGCAGCACAAAATCCGGTATTTACGCGATTAAAAATTTTCTTTAATGAATTAGAAGACTTACTACAGGCCGTAACCAATCTTCGCGAATTAAGCCTACAAACCAAAGATCAGATTTTGAGCTATGGTGAACGTTGCTCTTCTTTCATGATCGCACATATCGCTTCGCAACAGTTTGCGGAAGCATTATACGTAAATGGATCTGAATTAATTAAAACCGACAGCAATTTCGGCCAGGCCAAAGTTGATATTGAACTAACAGAGATCCTGATCAACGATTTCTATCAGGCAAATGCAGCTAAAGTACTTTTTGTTACCGGATTCATCGCCAGCAATGCCGCCGGAAGGGTTACTACATTAGGTCGTGGTGGTTCTGACTATACTGCGGCCGTTTGGGGTTCTGCACTCAATACCGAAGAAATCGAAATCTGGACGGATGTAAACGGAATGATGACTGCTGATCCAAGGATTGTGAAAAAAGCATTCTCGTTACCAGAATTGAGTTATACCGAAGCAATGGAATTAAGTTATTTCGGCGCGAAAGTGATCTATCCACCAACGATGATCCCCGCTTTCATGAAGAAAATTCCAATTGTAATCAAAAATACTTTCCAGCCTGATTTCAGCGGAACCTACATTAAAAGCGATGTAAAAATATCAAGCTTGCCAATTAAAGGCATTTCGTCTATTGATCACATCAGCATTATCAACCTTACCGGAAGTGGCATGGTTGGAAAAGCTGGTTTTAGTGGACGATTGTTTTCATTGCTATCCCGTGAGCAAATTAATGTGGTGCTCATCACCCAATCTTCATCAGAACATAGCATTACCTTCGCCGTTAAACCAACTGATGCGGGTCAGGCCATTGCCTTAATAAAAAAGGAATTTGAACTGGAGCTCGATGCGAATAAACTCGCCTTGCCAGAAGTTGAAAATAACCTGGCCGTACTGGCTATTGTTGGCGAAAACATGAAACGCACGCCAGGCATGAGCGGCAGATTGTTTGGTGCGCTTGGCCGTAACGGAATCAATGTAAGGGCAATTGCACAGGGATCTTCAGAATATAACATCTCCGTAATTATTAGCAAGGATGATTTATCTAAAGCAGTAAATGCTGTACATGATGCCTTCTTTACGGATTTGAAGAGAACACTAAATATCTTCTGTCTTGGAACCGGAAATATTGGCAAAACATTGTTCAATCAATTAAAAGAACAAATGCCTTTCCTTGCAGAAAATAATGATTTACAGGTAAAGGTGACTGGCATTTGCAATACCCGCAAAATGGTTTTTAATGCTGATGGTTTATCGTTAGAGCATTGGGAGAATGACTTGAATGAAAATGGCGAACAGGCAGACTTAGCAGGTTTCGTAACCAAGATGAAAGCCATGAATCTGCCAAACTGCGTTTTTGTAGATAATACTGCAGCTGAAACCCCTATCGAATTTTATCAGGGTGTTTTTGAAAGCAGCATCTCTGTGGTTACCTGCAACAAAAAAGGTAACTCTGCAGATTACGCTCAATACAAATCATTTAAAGATACTGCCCGTAAGTTTGGCGTCGATTTTTATTACGAAACAAACGTTGGCGCAGGTCTACCCATCATCCGTACCCTTAAAGAATTGATGATGAGTGGCGATAAGGTTGCCCGTATCGAAGCTATTTTATCTGGAACAATCTCCTACATTTTCAATAATTTTAAAGGTGAAGCCGGATTTTACGAAACAGTAAAAGAAGCACAGGAACTTGGTTATACAGAACCAGATCCACGCGATGATTTGAATGGAAAAGATTTCATGCGGAAAATGTTAATCTTAGCCCGTGATGCAGGTTATCCTTTAGAAGCAGCTGATGTAAAAATCGATAATATTTTACCTGAGGCTTGTTTAAATGCTACTTCTGTAGAAGATTTTTATAGCGAATTAAAGGCAAACGCCGCTTACTTTGAAGATTTAAAAAACAAAGCAGCTAATGATGGCAAAGTATTGCGTTATATCGGGAAACTAGAAGATGGCAATGTAGAGATCAGCCTTCAAATGGTAGATGATAGCCATCCATTCTATATGCTCTCTGGAAGTGACAATATCATCTCATTCACTACAGATCGGTATAAATCTCGCCCATTGGTGGTAAAAGGACCGGGAGCTGGCGCTGAAGTTACCGCAGCAGGAGTTTTTGCAGATATCATCAACGTTGGAACGCTAACACCTTAATCCATCTGAAGGGAATTAAAACCCCGGGGTGAAACCCGGGGTGATGAGGAACTATTCATAACCTGGGGTTTTAACCCTAAGAATACCCCGGGTTGAAACCCGGGGCGATAGAGAACCATTCATAACCTAGGGTTTTAACCCTAAGAATACCCCGGGTTGAAACCCGGGGCGATGAAAAACTATTCATAACCTAGGGTTTTAACCCTAGGAATAAACCAAGAGCTCGTAGTTAATACTTGGGGCAAACGGGAAATATAAAAGATAAACAAAATGTCAAATAACAATTTAAACCCTGCCGAGGCCCTTAGCATCAGCAGCGAGCAAGAAAAGACTCCGTCAGCAGATTTGGGTGTGATCCGCGTGTTTGCTCCTGCAACCGTTGCCAATGTGGTATGCGGTTTCGATGTCCTGGGTTTTGCTGTAAATGAACCTGGTGACGAAGTTGAAATGCGCTTAACAACTACGCCAGGTGTAGTGATTAAAACGATTACCGGCGATGATGGTCGTTTACCATTAGATGCCGAGAAAAACACGGTAAGCGCCAGTGTTCAACATTATTTACAACACGTAAACAGATTAGATGTTGGTGTTGAAATCGATTTACACAAAAAAATGCCCATTGGAAGCGGCTTAGGATCAAGTTCGGCAAGCACAGTGGCTGGTCTGTTTGCCATTAACAAACTGATGGGTGATCTACTTACCCCAACAGAATTGGTTCCTTTCGCCATGAAAGGAGAAGAACTGGCTTGCGGCTATGGTCATGCAGACAATGTTGCGCCCGCCATTTTAGGTGGATTTGTTTTGGTGAGAAGTTACGATCCACTCGATGTAATTTCGCTTCCAACACCTGCCGGAATGTACGCTGCAATTGTTTATCCGGAAGTTGATGTTCCCACAAAAGATGCTCGTCAGATGATTAGAAGCAAGGTATTACTTAAAGATGCTGTTACCCAATGGGGAAATGTGGCAGGTCTGGTGAGTGGGTTATTTATGAATGATTTTGATCTGATTGGCAGAAGCATGAAAGATGTTTTAGTAGAACCTACCCGTTCCATCTTAATTCCAGGTTTCGAAGAAATGAGAGCAATTGCAATGGAAAACGGCGCCATTGGGTTTGGTATTTCAGGTTCAGGTCCATCGGTGTTTGCATTAACTAAAGATGAAGAAACCGCAAAGAAAATTACTAAAGCACAGCAACAACATTTGCATAAAATCAATATTAATAGTAAAGCATATGTTTCCTCGGTTAATGCCGAAGGACCAAGAGTAATGTGAGGTAGATGATAGAAGGACAATTACTTGAACCTTCTTACTTTCAATCCATCTTTGAGAATTGCTAAAAAAAGAAATTAACTAAGGATAAAAAGGTATGAACATTGGAATTAAGTTCCTTAACCTTCAGCCTTCCAACCCTCAACCTTTCAACCATGATTTTATATTCAACCAATAATAAAGATTTACGCGTTTCTTTCAAAGAAGCTGTTTTTAATAGTATGCCACAGGATAAAGGCTTGTATATGCCATTAGAGATTCCGCAACTGGATGCAGATTTTATTCAAAACATTGAGCAGTATTCTTTACCGGAAATTGCTTACCAAGTGGCATCTACCTTGCTTAAAGATGAAATTCCTGCTGCTGATTTACAGGCGTTAATTAATGATGCGATCAATTTTGAGGCACCTGCAGTTAAACTTGATAATAAAACTTTCGTACTCGAACTTTTCCACGGTCCATCACTAGCTTTTAAAGATTTTGGCGCTCGTTTTATGAGCCGGGTAATGGCTTATTTTCTGAAAGACGGCGAACAGCTGCTGGATGTATTAGTAGCTACCTCTGGCGATACTGGTGGTGCCGTGGCCTTAGGCTTTTTAGGCGTACCAAATACCAGAGTAACTATTCTCTATCCGGAAGGAAAGGTAAGTCCGATACAAGAGTTACAGCTCACTACTAATGGAAGCAACATCAGAGCTATTGAAGTAAAAGGTACTTTTGATGATTGCCAGACTTTGGTGAAACAAGCTTTTGCTGATGAGGAATTAAATGCTAAGTTCCGATTGACTTCTGCAAACTCCATTAATATTTCGAGATTAATCCCTCAGACCTTTTACTATTTCAACACCTATGCACAGTTAAAAAGACAAGGTTTAAATGAATTGGTTTTTGCTGTTCCCAGTGGAAATTTCGGTAACATTGGTGCAGGCTTACTAGCCTACAAACTGGGCTTGCCTGTTAAACAATTTATTGCTGCTACAAATATTAATGATACCGTTCCCCGGTTTTTAGAAAGCGGAATTTATCAGACCCGACCATCCTCGCAAACTTATTCGAATGCCATGGATGTGGGTGCGCCGAGTAACTGGATTCGCATTATGGATTTATTCGATCAGGATGTAGATCAATTAAAAAACGTGGTAACGTCGTATCGATTTACTGATGATGAAACACTGGAAGGCATTATAGATTTAGATCAAAAACTAAACTATGTTGCTTGTCCACATACTGCGATTGCCTATCTGGCGGTAGAAAAATACAGGAAAGAAAATCTTGCTGATAACAGCGCGGCTGTATTCTTATCGACAGCACATGCCTGTAAATTTCCAGATATTTTCCCGGCAGATATTGCTGCTAAAATTGATATTCCGTCGCAGGTTACAGCCCTTGAAAGCCTTCCTAAACACGCAGATCAGTTAGAAGCAGATTTTGATGGATTTAAGAGATATTTATTGAATAATTAATCATTGTTAAAATTTAATGCGTAACTAACTATGGATTAAAAATCCATAGATATGTGAGTCCGGAAAAAATTTCCGGACTAACTTAAACTTACGTTAGTTGGGATTTTTAATAGAGTGGATTGTAAAGTGTTCATCTTGGATAGCTATGGTGGATTAAAAATTCACAGAAAAATTAGTCCAGAAAAAATTTCCAGACTAACTTAGGCTTCCGTTGGTCGGGATTTTTAATCCCGATCTATCTTCCTGAGGATTTTTAATCCTCGTAACGGTATATTTATATATTCAATAGTTCATAAATAAATTTGGAAAAATTTCCAAACTAACATAGATATGTCAAATCTATAATCCCGACCAGCTTTCTCAAGAATTTTTATTCCTTAAAAGAATATTCTATATTTATTAATGGGTTTCAAATATAAGGTAGCCGACGATAGCGGCATTTATTTCATTACAACTACGGTTGTCAATTGGATTGATGTTTTCACCAGAAAAGAACTTGCAGAAGTAGTTATTGAAAGTCTTAAATACTGCCAGAAAGAAAAAGGTTTAATTATTTATGCGTGGTGCTTAATGCCGAGTCATTTACATATGATGGTAAGTGCTGATAAAGGAAAGAAGCTCCCCGACATCATACGTGATTTTAAGAAATTTACTTCCAAAAAAATCACCTCAAGTATCAAAGACATTAATGAAAGCAGAGACTGGTTATTAAACAAATTTTCTTTTGCTGCCAAAATCCATGCTAAAAGTGATGAGTTTAAGTTTTGGCAAGACGGCTATCATCCTATCTCTGTAGAAACTAATTTATTTAAAGACCAAAAACTTAACTATATCCATCAAAATCCAGTGGAAGCTGGGATTGTTTATGAACCTGAACATTATGCGTACAGCTCTGCCATTAATTATAGCGATGGCATAGGCCTGATAGAAGTGGTTTATTTAGATTGAATTTCAAATCATTTGACTTACCTCTATTTTAATAAATTCAGCCCCAAAATTTAATGCCCACCTTTTACGCTGGTTTGCTCTATTCCTTTTAAATGTCTTGCGCAATAAATACCGAAATACAAAATAAACAGATAACATACCAGTGGTAAAATAAACGAATGATGTACACCAATCTGATCTGCAACTGCACCCTGCACTAATGGAAGAATCGCGCCACCTAAAATAGCCATTACCAGCAAGGAAGACCCCTGACTGGTATAAACCCCCAATTTGGCGATAGAAAGCGTATAAATATTAGAGAACATTATCGAGTTAAAAATCCCGATTCCAAGAACGCTATACATAGCTAAATCACCTTTATTCACCATCACTGAAATTAATAACAACACATTGATGGTAGAGAAGATTGCCAAAGTTCTGGCAGGAGCCGATTTCCCTACCAGGAAGCCTATAAAGTTTAATGCAATAAACACAAGGAAGAAACTGATTTGTGCAAATGTTAAATCTACAATTCCATAAATAAGGGCGAACACTAAGATCGCAGTTCCTAGCATATAAATGATCTTTTTCCCCTGACTCAATGAATGATTTAATGAGATAGAGCCAACAAAACGGCCAATCATTGCACCACCCCAATATAATGAAAGGTAGTTTTTACTAACGGCCTCTTCCAATCCACTAATCTCCGGAAGGTGTAGGAAACTGATAATAAAACTACCAACAGCTACCTCTGCACCTACATAGCAAAAAAGTGCCACAATACCTCTTGTTAAATGAGGGAATTTAAGTACGCCTAAGCCTTTTGCCTGTTCTTCTTCTTCAGGTTTGAAAGATGGAAGTTTGACATAAAAAATCAGTAAACCAACCAAAAGTAAGATTGCTCCAAAAATCAGGTAAGGTATCCGGGTAGCCGATGCACTGAAACTTCCATCGGCTTCAGAGAAGAATTCGAAGATAAGGTGGCCGCCCAAAATAGGCGCGATTGTAGTACCGAAAGCATTAAATGCCTGCGTTAAATTTAGTCTACTGGAAGCGCTATCTTCAGGCCCTAATAAGGAAACGTAGGCATTTGCAGTAATCTGCAGCACGGTAAAACCCAATCCTAAAACAAATAATGCACCTAAAAACAATGGATAGATTGAATATGTAGCCGCCGGAAAGAAAAGTACACAACCAATTGCAGCGAGTACAATACCAAAAAGAATTCCTTTTTTATAACCCACTTTATTAATGGGATCACCTTTAGTGTATGAAATTAAAAAGTAGATTAATGACCCTACAAAATAGGCCCCAAAAAAACTAAATTGAACCAGCATTGACTCAAAAAAAGTAAGGCTGAAAAGCTTCTTTAAATAAGGAATCAGGATATCATTCATGCAGGTGATAAAACCCCACATAAAAAATAAAAGAGTAATGGTAATGAGTGGAACGGTGTAATTAGATTTTGTTTCTGAAAATTTGGTTTCCATTGTGTGTGTAAGAATTTAAAAACTTAAAATACAGACCTAAACTGTAGTATCCCTATTTTAACTAACCAAAGAAACGGTTTTTTCAGTTTTAAGAGTGGTGTATAATATAAAAGTTATAACAGTCATTAAGACGTGTATTACCTAACATAAAGCACAAACAAACTATATATCAATACATTAAGGTAAAACGATTTACAAATAGAACTTTGCTGGTAATAAAGCTGAATTTAAAATATGACTTTCATATTTCATTAAGTATAAGATAGATTACCGTACAGAGAAACACAGTATAGAAAAAGGCCGGATCTAGACCCAGCCTTCGTGTAAACTTTTATTTAGCGTTTTGAGATTTTAACGATTGAATCTCTTGTCGCAAGGCATCAATCTGCTGTTGCTGTTCTTTAATACTTCCAACTAATAAAGGGATTAAATTTTCGTAATCAACCTTTGTAAGTGTTGCTGATCGATAAGCATTTTTTCCTGCTGCGTAATCTTTAGCCTGTACCGTTACGATTTCTGGTACCGTCGATTTAGCTTCCGTTCCGATAAAACCGTATTGTTGTTTAGGAGAAATTTTCAATTTTTCTGCCCAGGCCTTATCATAATTAAAACTAACAGGTTGTAATTTAGAAACTGTTTCCAATGAATTGGTAACTGGTTTTACATTATTTTGTGCTACTTCCTGTGCACTAATCTGTAGAGATGCCGCAACTAAAAATGCGGCAAATGTGAATGAAATTGCTCGTTTCATATCCTGATATATTTGAATAAGTTAAAAATGGAAATGCAATCACGTTGACGCGATGCTTATAAACTATTGATATAAATGGTTTACGCTGATGGTGGTGGAGTAAGTACCTCTGGAAAATAAGCAGGGTAAAAAAAATGGTCAGGGATAACCACTTTTTTCTCAGTAATAAATGATGTGCTTACATTTATAACAGATGAGAATTGATTGGTAAAATATTCTGTTTCCACCTTCTTTTCCTCTTTCTCTGTTGCATCATCATTGGTAGATGCATATTCTATTTCAGTTGGTGAGTATTTAATATACGACAAGGCATTGCTCGCTTTTATAAAAAAAGTGGCCGCAATGCAAATGATCAATATATATTTCAAACCCGTAAACTTCATTGCTACAAATATAGGTTGTACAAATTATCTAACAATCTAATTGCGTTAAAGTTCTGTCAGAATTTTATTCATTTCAACAGTAGCGATTTGAATGTCAGCCGCAGAAGTTCTCCAGTTTACGAAGGCTGCACGAATACCTTTCACACCATTATACATAGTCGCCGTTAGGAAAACTTTACCAGTAGCATTCAATCGATGAAGAAATTCGTCGAGGTTATTTTTATCCTTTAATGAAAAGCAAACAGTATTTAATCGCACAGGAGCAAGCATTTCGAATGCCTCGTTACTTTCTATAAACTCAGCAAACAATAAGGCATGATCCACATTGCTTTCTACGATTTGCCGATAGCCCGATTTTCCATAACTCATCAAACTAAACCAAGCTGGTAATGCTTTTAAACGACGGGAGTTTTCAGGCAGGAAGTTGAGGTAGTTAAAGTTCTCGAGCGGATCTCCCAGGTAAGCTGCATTAGCATTTTGAAAGGTTTCCATCTGTAAGCGCTTATGCTTTTCCTTCAAAAAGAACACTGCACTTTCGTAAGGCACATTTAACCATTTATGACAATCAATTGTGATGCTGTCGGCTTGCTCCCAACCCGCTACCAAATGTTGATACTTTGGAGAACAAGCGGCAAAACCACCGAAGGCTGCATCAATATGCCACCAGAAATTATATCTTTCACGCAGTTTTTGAATCGCTAAAAAATCATCAAAGTCAACGGTATTAACCGTTCCTGCGCTGGAAATTAGAATAAAAGGTTCGCCATTGAGTGCAATA
The DNA here is from genome assembly GCF_034045265.1 of Pedobacter sp. CFBP9032. NCBI lineage: Bacteria > Pseudomonadati > Bacteroidota > Sphingobacteriia > Sphingobacteriales > Sphingobacteriaceae > Pedobacter > Pedobacter sp. CFBP9032. Next base: position 184,729 of record NZ_JAXCWE010000006.1, read on the forward strand.
ATTTTACTTTCCAGATCGACTATATCCAATGCCTCCCGGTTACCGGTCATCACATTAATTTTAACTATATTATTACTACCGATGCCGAGCATAGCGAGTGATTTTATAGCAGATGAATGTGGCGTAGCGGCTAAAACTTTGATTAAACCACTCACACCATCTTTTGCAAAGTCTCTTCCTGATTGTTTACCAATCCATTGTCTGGCAGTACCTAAACAGGTAAAGTTGGAGACAGTGGCGCCGGTTACAAAACCACCAAAAAAACCTTCAGGTAAATTGAAGAGTGATAATAAAAGTTTAATCGTTTCAAATTCTATTGTCGCAGAGATATCTCCATTCCCATTTGCCGATTGTGTATTCTGATCATAAACCGAAGCCAGCCAATCGCCAGCAATGGCAGCTGGTGTGGTCCCGCCTGTTACAAAGCCCCAATATCTTGGTCCTGATGAGGCAACTATTGCAGGCTCAAAATGCTCATTAAAATATTGAAGTGCACCCAATGTACCCAAACCTTCATCACTAAAGGTAACTGTAAGATCAGGGTTTATTTTTCCCGTAGTTGGTCTGTTATGGAGTTGACTTAAATAACCTGAACTTTGCTTTTGCACCTGGTTAAGAATTTCATCAAGCCGCACTAAATCCTTATCTAAGTGATTCATTTTCAATTTATCTTAGCAACCTAAAAAAGTTTAATTTATAGCAACTCTAGAAAATAGCTTTTGCAATTTGCTTTGTTTGTTCTGGCCTGCCCATGGTATAAAAATGCAATACAGGTGCACCAAAATCCATTAGTTCTTTACACTGTTTAATCATCGCCGCTGTTCCAATTTCTTTTGCCTCGGCATTGCTTTTCGCATGAGATAAAGCCTCGCTCAATTCATCTGGTAAATCTATATGGAAAATTTTAGGCAATACGTTTAACTGCGTTAAGGTGCTAATCGGTTTTAACCCTGGAATAATCGGCACATTGATATCATTCTCTCTACATTTTCTTACAAAATCAAAATACTTCTGATTATCAAAAAACATTTGAGTAACAATAAATTCTGCCCCCATATCTACCTTTCTCTTTAAATATTTAAAGTCGGCGTTTAAGTTCGGTGCTTCAAAATGCTTTTCAGGATATCCGGCTACACCGATGCAAAAATCGCTTTTGAAGGTTTCAATATCTTCATGCAAAAATTTGCCTTCATTATGATTTTTAATATGCTGGATCAAATCAGTAGCATAACAATGTCCGCCTTTTGTAGGGATGAAAGACTGGTCTGCTGAACGTGCATCACCTCTTAAGGCCAATACATTATCAATGCCTAAAAACTGCAAATCGATTAATGCATTTTCGGTTTCCTCTTTGGTAAAACCACCACAAATTAAATGTGGCACTGCATCAATTTTATATTTGTGTATAATGGCCGCACAAATGGCAATGGTACCTGGGCGTTTACGGTAAGAAACCTTTTGCAATAAACCGTTTTCCTGCTCTTTATAGATATAATCTTCACGTAAGGAAGTCACATCAATAAAGGGTGGCTCAAATTCCAGCAAAGGATCAATGGCATCGTAAATCCACTGAATACTCTGCCCTTTAATTGGCGGTAGCAGTTCAAAAGAGAATAAGGTTTTACCCTTGGCGTTTTTTATATGATTGGTTATTTTCATTTTTAGTACTCAGTATATAGTATCTAGTATCAAGATCAAATGCATAGACTTCAATGTGAACAAATAATTATTTCAATACTTAGTTCAGAAAATCCTGACTAAATACCTAAACTTCGTTGTAGATCACTGCTCATTTTCTGAAGTTCATTGATTTTGATTATTGTATCTTCGTATATAGGTTTTTTATATATCCAAATTCATAGGCTAATATTATTTGTGTTTCCAATTCAAAAGCAGAGCCTAAACCAATACTTAAAGATTGATTAAATTCTTTATGAGATTTTCTACCACACCCTTCGGCAATATTTGATGGTACAGATATAGCACAACGTGTTAATTGGGAGGTTAGCGAATATCTTTCTTCAGCAGGAAAGGATCTGGTAAGTTAAAAAACCAATTTAGAGATCTCAATTCCCATTTTCCAAACTTTATCTCTCTGAAATTATGCATCCTGTCTAACTACTTTATACTAACTACCTGATACTAAACACCTCTTTTAATACGCCAAATTCGGACTCAGCCACCTTTCCACTTCTTCAATCGACATCCCTTTACGTACCGCATAATCCTCTATCTGATCTTTTGTAATTTTTCCCAGACCGAAATACCTGGATTCGGGATGTGCAAAGTAAAATCCGCTCACTGCTGCTGTTGGATACATGGCATAACTTTCGGTTAAACGCAAGCCAATTTGATTTTCAGCATCCAGCAATTCAAATAAAGTACCTTTTTCAGTGTGCTCCGGGCAAGCTGGGTAACCAGGTGCAGGACGAATCCCTGCGTATTCTTCTTTAATTAATTCGGTATTTGAAAGATTTTCATCTTTGGCGTATCCCCAATATTCTTTACGGACCCGCTCATGCATACGTTCGGCAAATGCCTCAGCCAAACGATCGGCGAGGGCTTTTGCCATAATGCTGTTGTAATCGTCATGGTTTGATTCAAATTCTTCTACTAAAGCGTCGATTCCAATACCTGTTGTAACCGCAAAACCACCAAAATAATCCTGAATTCCCGTTTCCTTCGGTGCAATAAAATCCGACAAGGCATAATAAGGTTGCCCATCCACTTTTTCTGCCTGTTGGCGAAGCGTGTGTATAGTAACTAGTGCTGAGTCTTGAGTCGCTAGTCTTGAGTCGTTAGTCGCTAGTCTGGTGTCGCTGTTCTGACTTCCGCCTTCTGACTCCAGACTCCGGACTTCCAGTTCAATATCATCACCAACTGCATTTGCTGGCCAGAAACCAATCACGCCCCTAGCGGTCAGTAATTTTTCATCAAGAATCCGTTTTAATAACGCTTGTGCATCGTCAAAGAGTTTTTTAGCCTCACCACCAACGTTTTTATCATCAAAGATTTTTGGATAGCTTCCACGCAATTCCCAGGTGTGGAAAAAAGGTGTCCAATCAATGTAAGGCACCAGTTCTTCCAGTGGATAATTATCAAACACCCGCGTTCCCGTAAATTCCGGTACAGGAAGATCTGGTTTAAAATCAATCTTAAATTTATTTTCGCGTGCCTGTTCAATTGTTTTAAAACGCTTATCAGAACGCTTATTTAAATGTGCCTCACGGGCTTTATCATATTCTGCTCTGATACCAGCCACATATTCATCCTTCGTTTCCGGATTCATTAAAGTGCTGCAAACCGTTACGCTTCTGGAGGCATCTAATACATGGATGGCAGGACCAGAATAGTTTGGTGCCACCTTAACAGCCGCATGAATCCTTGAGGTTGTAGCGCCGCCTATAATTAATGGAATGGTAAAATTCTCGCGTTCCATTTCTTTGGCAAAGTGAACCATTTCATCAAGAGACGGTGTGATTAATCCACTTAAGCCAATAATATCTGCATTGATTTCTTTGGCTTTTTTAATGATTTCCTGCGCCGGAACCATCACGCCCATATCTACAATTTCGAAGTTATTACACGCTAAAACTACGCCTACAATATTTTTACCGATGTCATGTACATCTCCTTTTACGGTAGCCATCAGCACTCTTCCTGCTGATGAACTCTGATTCTGATCGGGATTATCTAATTTCTCCTGTTCTATAAATGGCAATAAGTAAGCTACAGCCTTTTTCATTACTCTGGCCGATTTCACCACCTGGGGCAGGAACATTTTCCCAGCGCCAAATAAATCACCCACAATATTCATCCCATCCATTAAAGGTCCTTCAATTACCTGGATTGGGCGGGCATATTTTTGACGGGCTTCTTCCACGTCATCGTCCAGATATTCTACAATTCCTTTAACTAAAGAGTGAGATAAACGTTCCTCAACAGATCCCTTTCTCCATTCTTCATCCTTTACAATTTCTTTACCCTTAGATTTTACGGTATCAGCATACTCTACTAAACGCTCAGTAGCATCATCCCGTCTATTCAAAAGTACATCTTCTACCCTTTCTAAAAGTTCTGGTGGAATTTCCTGATAAACCTCCAGCATCCCGGCATTTACAATCCCCATATCCAAACCAGCCTGAATAGCATGGTAAAGAAAGGCAGAGTGCATCGCTTCCCGAACAGTATTGTTCCCTCTAAATGAGAAAGAGATGTTGGAAACGCCGCCACTTACTTTTGCATGTGGCAGGTTTTCCTTAATCCACCGGGTGGCATTAATAAAATCAACCGCATAATTATTATGCTCTTCCAATCCGGTGGCTACCGTTAAAATATTAGGGTCAAAAATGATATCCTCTGCCGGAAATCCAATTTCGTGCACCAAAATATCATAACTTCTTTTACAGATTTCTTTTCTCCGCTCGTAGTTATCAGCCTGACCTTGTTCATCAAAGGCCATCACTACTACTGCAGCACCATATTGCATAATCTTTCTGGCGCTTTCCCGAAATTTATCTTCTCCTTCTTTTAAGGAAATCGAATTCACAATTCCTTTTCCCTGCAAACATTTCAAGCCATTTTCAATAACCGACCATTTTGAGGAATCGACCATGATGGGCAACTTTGCAATGTCTGGTTCAGAAGCGATGAGGTTTAGAAACTTAGTCATGGCGGCTTCAGAATCAAGCATTCCCTCATCCATGTTCACGTCAATCACCTGTGCGCCACCTTCCACCTGTTGCAAGGCTACGGCAAGCGCAGCTTCATAATCACCCCCCAAAATCAGTTTTGAAAATTTAGGCGAACCAGTAATGTTGGTCCGCTCTCCAATGTTTACAAAAATGCTTTCTGGTGTAATGGTTACAGGTTCAAGACCACTTAAACGCATAAACGGTTGTATTTCCGGAATTTTTCTTGGCGATGCTTTTCGCGCATTTGCGGCTATACAGCCAATATGATCGGGTGTGGTACCACAACAACCGCCTACAATATTTACGAAACCAGAAGCAATAAAATCATCAACCAAATGAGCGGTTTCATGCGGCTGCTCATCATATGCTCCAAATTCATTTGGCAAACCTGCATTTGGATAAGCCGAAACATAACATCCTGCTTTTGCAGCCAGTTCCTCAATATGCGGACGCATTTCTTTCGCACCCAACGCACAATTAAAACCAATACTTAATGGCTTCGCATGCATTACCGAGTTTAAAAAAGCCTCTGCCGTTTGTCCTGATAAAGTTCTACCCGAAGCATCGGTAATGGTTCCGGAAATCATGATTTCCAGTTTACGCCCAATTACTTCTTCATATTTTTTAATGGCAACAATGGCCACTTTTGCATTCAGGGTATCAAAAATAGTTTCAATCAGCAATACGTCAGATCCACCATCTACCAAACCGCGTACCTGTTCATAGTAAGCAGTTTCCAATTCATCAAAGTAAACCGCCCGGTAACCTGGATCATTTACATTAGGAGACATGGAAAGAGTTCTATTCGTTGGACCAATCGCACCGGCAACGAAACATTTACGATCTGGATTAGCCGCCATAAATTCATCAGCAGCTTCTTTTGCTACCTTCGCACCTTCGTAACTGAGTTCATAAGAAAGATCTTCCATCTGGTAATCAGCCATAGAAATTCTTTGCGTGCTAAAGGTATTGGTCTCAATGATATCTGCGCCAGCGGCCAGGTACTCGAGATGAATGGCTTTAATAATATCCGGACGAGTAATGTTAAGCAAATCATTGTTGCCTTTTACGTCACATGGGTGATCTTTGAACCGTTCTCCTCTAAAATCCTCTTCGGTAAGTGTATAACGTTGAATCATAGTGCCCATTGCACCGTCGATTACTAAAATCCGTTTTTCTAATTCTGCTCTTATGCTCATTGTTGTTTAGTAGCAATTAGTTAGTATCACCTATCAAGATATGCTTGATGAACGACCTAACCTCAGATATAAGCAAAAAGTATGAATTATCTTTCTGATACTTGACACTTTATACCTGATATTTAAAAAGCTTATTCAAAAAAGTTGGCACATGGATAGTACTTCCTTAACTTATCTTTCTCCCGGCTAACCGAGATTAGAATGTAGCACCTTGTTGGCACAGGTTGCTAAGACTTCGTTGGGTCTAATCCCTCCGTCTTTCTTAATAAGCATACAAAAATGCAACAAAGCAACATCATTTCCAAAATTTATCGCTTCGCTGCCAAATAAAATTACAAAGGCCATGCAAATATGCACAGCCTTTAAAATAATGTTCTGCAATTAACCTGAAACCATACAAAAGCAATGGTTAAGGGTTTTTAGTAAATTATCTTCTGCTACCAAAAAGACGCAATAGCGAAACAAATAAATTAATAAATGTAATATAAAGCGACAAAGCACCCATTATTGCTAATTTTTTGCTGTCGGCCAATGCAATTTCATTTCCGCTTTCATCCAAACCTTCGCCAATTCTTTTAATTTCCTGAACCTTGTAAGCAGTAAGCGCTGTAAAAATAGCCACGCCAACAAAGCCTAAAATATAGTTTAAAGTATCGCTACCGATAAAGAAGTTAATCAAACTTACCACCACTAATCCAATTACACCAGCCATCAGAATCGGTCCGAATTTACTCAAATCCACATCTGTTGTATATCCCATTATGGCCATAACAGCAAAAATTATCGCAGCTGCAACGAAGCATATGGCGATAGATGCCGAGGTATAAATTAGGAGAATAAAGCCTAGCATAACGCCAGTAAGCAAAGAGTATAACAGAAATATGCCCACTAATGCAGGAAATGATAACCTTTGCATTGCGGCGCCCATGATCATTACTAAACCCAGTGGCGCGAAAATGGCGATGTATCCAAATATGGTAAATCCTTTTTCAGCTACTAAGTAAGATAAGATTCCCGGAGAATTTGCTAATACAAATGCAGAAACGCTTGAAACGATTAACGCAACGAACATCCATAAGAATACGCTGGCAAAGAATTTTTTAGACACTGAGTTTTCCTGTACGAAAACACTATTGCCCTGATATTGATAATTTTGTTGTTCCATTTTTATTTGTGTATTTAAATGATTTTAAAAATAATACTTTAATTCAGTCTTTTTGTCAGCATTTCTTCAACTTTCTTAAAGAACTGTAGTGGTTTTAAGGTACGCCAGGGCAGGTTATCGAAAGCACCACCAAAGTTGATGTAATAATCGATGTTGTTATCTTTAAATTCCCTGATTACATGTTCCTGAAAGTTTACCCCAACAATCCAGCCATCTTCTACTTCCTGAAACCACTCTTCATAATAACTGTCATCTGAGGAATGAAAATTCAGCACATTTTCACCAATTAAAATGAACTTGTTAATTCCTTCATCCATCATCAACTCCAGAATATCGCGCTTAAGCAACATAATATCATTATTAATGGCGTCGTTCCACTCGCCAATAAATTCTATAATGGCATAACTGTGGTCATAATCGGCATATAATACTTTCATATATAAAGTATTCGAACCAAACTCATCCCATTGTGGGTGAAGCAAAAAATTATAGATCTGCTTATCAAAGTATAACTCAGAATATTCGGTATTATAAAATGGCGAACGCTCATCTTCTGCAGAAATATAATCATCTCTCCACTGGTAATACGGCTCTATCTCGTGCATGCTCTTTTTTATAATTATTGAGTGATTGGATTTTGAATGATTGAATGCTAAAATTACTTTCAAATTCAATCATTCCATCATTCTCTCATTCTAACATTCTCTCATTCTAACATTTCTCAGTGTCCTGCTTCTACCGCTTTACGCACGCTGCCATGTTTGCTCAATAAATCTGCAGCAATATCATAGCTAACATTTAACTCATCAGCTACCATTTGCGTACCGCGATCAACAAGTTTATGATTAGTTAACTGCATATCTACCATTTTGTTTCCTACCACACGTCCCAATTGAACCATAACCGTGGTACTCAGCATATTTAAAACTAACTTTTGTGCCGTTCCGGATTTCATTCTGGTAGAACCGGTAACAAATTCCGGACCTACCACTACTTCTACCGGAAAATCAGATTCGGCGGCAATTGGTCCCCCGGCATTACAAACAATACAACCTGTTAAAATACCATGTTTACGTGCAGTATTTAAGCCACCAATTACATAAGGCGTAGTGCCCGAAGCAGCCAAACCCACCAGGCAATCTTTTTCGTTGATATTAAATTCCTGCAAATCTTTCCAGGCCTGTACAGCATCATCTTCAGCAAATTCTACAGCTTTTCTAATTGCGGTATCGCCACCGGCAATAATTCCAACTACCCAATCGAACGGAACGCCATAGGTTGGTGGACATTCAGATGCATCAACTACACCTAAACGGCCGCTGGTACCTGCACCAATGTAAAAAAGGCGACCACCTTTTTTCATCCTTTCGGCTACTGCCGAAGTTAGTTTTTCTATCTGAGGCAAAGATTTTTCAACAGCAAAGGCAACAGTTTTATCTTCATTATTGATCCTCTGCAAAACTTCCATTACCGACATTTCATCAATGTGGCTATAGTTTGATTCCTGCTCGGTAACTCTATTCATATATTTATTTTTGATAAAATTCGGTAAATCTTTTCTAAAATCTATCCTAAAAATTTAAAAATATAGATCATCATATCAGGAGGCCTGCTTTTAACTGTTAATTTATGTGAAATATTATAAACAAAAGACAAGAAATTGCAGTTAAAAATATATCAACCCGCTTATTTTCATAAATTTGCATAACGCCAATGAAAAAGAATACCCAAAAAAACATACTAATTGCCATAAGCTATTCTGTGATCCTGATAGTAGGCATGTATTTGGGTATTAGGTTTATTAAAAGTCAAGGATTTGGCGTAACCAGAAGGCCTGAGCTGGCAAGTAATAACAACGAAAAGCTTGAAGAAATTCTACACATCATTAACAAAAACTATGTTGATGAAATTAACACTGATTCATTTCAAAATTTGCCAATTGACAGTGTTTTACATCAATTAGATCCCCATAGTGTTTATTTGCCTCCTGCAGATGCACAAGATATGACCGATAATCTGGAAGGAAACTTTGAGGGGGTTGGTATAGAATATTATATGCTTAATGATACCATGATGGTAACGGGTGTAGTAAAAGACGGGCCAGCTTACCAGGCAGGTATTAAACTGGGTGATAAAATTTTAACCATTGATACCACCATGGTAAGTGGCAGAAATTTACCCAAGGAAAAATTAACAGGAAGATTTAGAGGAAAAGCTGGCAGTGGAGTTGGGGTAACTTTGCTACGCAGCGGTACGCAGGTACAAAGCCGGTTAATGGTTACCCGCGGTAAAGTGAACATTAGCAGCATCGATGCTTCATACATGATTAATGCCGAAACCGGTTATGTCCGGATTAGTAAATTCGGTGCCAATACCGATATTGATTTCGGTGCGGCAGCTGCTAATTTAAAAGCGAGGGGTATGAAAAAACTGATTTTAGACTTGCGCGATAATGGTGGCGGCTATTTTTCTGCGGCCACAGGTCTGGCCGATCAGTTTTTACCTGAGAACAAATTAATTGTTTATACACAAGGGAAACATGAACCTAGAACAGATTATTTCTCTACCGGAACAGGTGCCTTTCAAAATGGAAAGCTAGCCATATTAATTAATGAAAATACAGCTTCTGCAAGTGAGATCGTAGCCGGAGCGATTCAGGATTTAGGTCGTGGTATTATTGTAGGCCGCCGCTCCTTTGGTAAAGGCCTGGTACAAGAGCAATTTGCGTTTGGCGATGGTTCTGCACTCAACTTAACTATTGCCAGGTATTATACGCCATCTGGAAGAAGCATTCAGAAATCATACAAGAAAGGTTATGATGCTTATAAACATGAGTTGGATGAACGCATGAGTGATGGAGAATTAACCGGCGACCGGAGTTCTTTTCAAGATTCGATAGAAAAAAATGAAGGCGTAAATCTTCAGCAACATAAACGTGCGAAAACTACCGGAGGTATCCAACCTGATGTATTTGTAAAGTTAGATACTACCGGATATAATAAATTTTACGCCGGCCTGGTAAGTAAAAAGGTATTGTCAGATTATGTTTTTAATGTTTTAACCAGCCGCTACAGCGCCAGCTTTGTGGAACAGAATATTAATTATTTCAATTTAGGAGATAATGACTTCAAAGATTTCATCGGTTATATTCAGCGTAAAAATGTTACGATAGACCGACTACAACTTTATAGCTCAAAAACAGTAATTTTAAATGATTTGAAAGCATTATTATGTCGTTATTACCTTGGTGATGTTGGTTACTACCGCTCTGTAAATCAAAATGATAACGCGATTAAACAAGCGTTGGTAAATTTGCAATAGGTAGCATCAATTTCCTTGAGCTAAGTTCTTCTATCCAAAAAAATTTACTTCATTCAAAACCTTCATATTTAATATTGAGTTTAAATCTTTATCAGTTCAATATTTATCAGATGATTGAAACAGACCGCTTAATTTTAAAACCACTTCATCATAATCAGCTTTTAAAATACATTCATGATGATCACTCCCTCGAAGAAGAATTTGGACTTTTGCCAACCAAAAAAAGTATAGCCCCCGGACTGCAGAAAGCATTGTTGGAAAGCACATTACCTTGCGTTTCAGATCAGGACAGGAACTATTGCTATAAAACTTTATGGATCATCATTTCTAAAGCTGATAACAAAATTGTGGGTGATATATCTTTTGTTGGCGAACCCGATCAGCAAGGAGAAATTGAAATTGGATACGGCACTTATGAAGCTTTTCGGGGCAGAGGTTTTATGATGGAAGCGATTGGCAGAATAATAAACTGGGCAAAAGAACAAGCAAATGTACAAGCCATTTTTGCCACTACTGCGAAAGAAAATATTGCTTCCTATACTATTTTAGAAAAGAATAATTTTGTACATATAGGAGATGTAGATGATATGCTTAGCTGGAAACTTCAATTGAAGTAAGCTGAATATATTCGACTTTTAGCCTCTGTTAATTCGATCACTATACTTTACTTGCGGATCATGATATTACGCCAGTTCAATTTCAAATAAACTTAAACTGATGCCTTCATAATGCTTGGGTAAACCTTCCGTTTTTTCCATGCTGGCTATGCCCACATATTCAAAACCGCAACTGGTATAATAGTCCAATAGTTTTTCATTATCAGCCCAGGTATCCATACGGATGTATTTTAGCTGGTTTTCTACTGCATAACTTTTAGCCCAGGTAATAATTTGCTTCACAAATGAGCGGCCTCTAAAATGGGGATGAGTTACAATGCGATGAATATAAATAGCATCATGATCGCGATCGCCCCAAATGAGGAAATCGTTTAAAGTTACGGCGAAAACACAGGCCACTTCGCCATCAACCAGAATTTTGTACTGGCGATTTTCTGCTATTTCAGTTTCCACCAATTCTTTACTGAAACCTTGCCAATGTTTATTGAAAACTTTTTTCTGATGGGCGATAGCCATATCGTAGAATTTGAAAATGGTATCAAAATCTACTGGTTGACTATTTATTACTTGTAACTGCATGCTGCAAAAGTAAGTAGAATCTTCAAATGCAAGGATTATTTTAGTCATCGGATAAATATTGGTACCCTTTTATCCGATGACTATTCCGTATGGATTTCGACTTTATACCTTCAGCCTTCTACCCTACACCTTAACCCTATTTCTGTCTGAAGAAAATTTGAATCGGCGAACCAGAAAAATCAAAATTCTCTCTCAATTTATTCTCAATGAAACGTTTGTATGGATCTTTGATATATTGAGGTAAGTTACAGAAGAATGCAAACATTGGTGATGTTCCATTGATTTGTGTAATGTACTTAATTTTAATGTGTTTACCTTTTAAAGCCGGTGGTGGGAATTTCTCAATCAATGGCAACATTATATCATTTAATTTTGATGTAGGAATTTTCTTACCACGATTTTTTGCAACTTCAAGCGCCACTTCAATGGCCTTGAAAATACGTTGTTTATTTAATACAGATGTAAATACGATAGGCACATCAGTGAAAGGGCGAATCCGCTCATGAATGTGCTCTTCGAACGCTTTCATTGTTTGTGTATTTTTCTCAATCAAATCCCATTTATTCACCAGGATTACAATACCTTTTTTGTTTTTCTCCGCTAAGTGGAAAATATTAATATCCTGACTTTCGATACCTTCCTGAGCATCAATCATTAAGACGACCACATCTGCCTCTTCTAAAGCTTTAATGGTACGCATTACCGAATAAAATTCAAGATTTTCTTTAACCTTGGTTTTTTTACGTAACCCTGCAGTATCGATCAACATAAATTCATGACCAAACTGGTTGTAATGAATTTTAATAGAATCGCGTGTCGTTCCGGCGTTAGCCGTTACAATATTTCTTTCTTTACCAATCAATGCATTTACCAAAGATGATTTACCCACATTCGGGCGACCAGCAATGGTAATTTTCGGCAATTCGTTTTCTTCCTCCGGAATATCTTCGAAATGTTTTACCACTTCATCCAATAACTCACCTGTACCAGAACCAGTCATGGAAGAAAGCGGGAAAATCTCGCCTAAACCAAAGCCATAAAAGGTACTGATTTCACTATATAAAGCCGTGTTATCTACTTTGTTAGCACAAACAAAAACCGGTTTATTACTGCGGCGAAGTACTTGTGCAATGTCATCATCCAAATCGGTGATACCTGTTGTTACATCCACCATAAAAACCAAAACACTGGCTTCTTCAATGGCAATCATTACTTGCTCGCGGATAGCAGCTTCATAAACATCTTCAGAGTTGGCTACGTAACCACCGGTATCAATTACGGTAAATTGGCGATCTGTCCATTCTCCTACACCATAATGCCTGTCGCGGGTAACGCCACTTACATCATCTACAATTGCTTTACGACTTTCAGTTAATCTATTAAAAAGGGTACTTTTGCCTACGTTTGGCCTGCCTACGATGGCGATAATATTACTCATGGGTATTCTAATTGATAGTTAATGGCTTATAGTTAATGGTCGTGGTGCCTAAGCAAGCTGCTTAAACGATTAGGCCTATCAGCCATTGACTATCAACTACTAACCGATTTATTTCGGGCTGCAAAGGTACAGTTAATTATCGTAACCAAAGCTTTTTAAGTAGTTCTTTTTACTTCGCCAATCTGGAATTACTTTTACAAACAGTTCCAGAAACACTTTGGTATCTAAAAATTTCTCAATTTCGATCCGTGCTTCAGTACCTACTTTTTTAAGCATGCTACCACCAGTACCAATCAAAATGTTTTTTTGCGAATCGCGTTCTACCACAATTTCAGCACTGATTCTAACCATCTGGCCCTTGCCATTTTTAAGTTCTTCGTGTTTGAAGCTTTTTACAATCACCTCTGTACTATATGGAATTTCCTTCTGATAATTCAGGAAGATTTTTTCGCGAACAATCTCAGAAACGAAGAAACGCTCTGAACGATCCGTTAAATCTTCTTTATCATAATACGGTGGATGCTCAGGCAACATTTCCAAAACACGATCCAACAATCCATCAACATTGTGCTTATGTAAAGCCGAGATGGCATAAATGGAGACTGGATTCAATTTCTCTTGCCAGTAGGCTATTTTCTCATCAACCTGATCTTGCGAGGCTTTATCTATTTTGTTGATCAGTACAATTGTTGGAATATCTCTGTTAAAGATTTTATCCAAAACATCGTCTTCATCATGCGTTTCATTGATATCAGTTACAAATAAAAGTACATCAGCATCAGTTAAAGATCCATTAACGAAGCTCATCATACTCTCCTGCAAACTGTATTTTGGCTTGATTATACCTGGGGTATCAGAAAAAACAATCTGATATTCTTCCTCATTCACGATTCCTAAAATGCGGTGCCTTGTGGTTTGCGCTTTAGGAGTAATAATGCTAAGTCGCTCGCCTACAAGCACATTCATGAGGGTGGATTTACCTACATTTGGTTTACCTATTATACTTACAAAACCTGCTTTATGCGCCATTAAAATATTTTTTAAAAAAAATTTGCAGCACAAAGAAACGAATTATATCTTTGCATTCCAATTCGGAAACAGAGTTAAGGATTTAATTCAAACAAAAAACGAGTTGTATAGAGTGCGGGGTGGAGCAGTTGGTAGCTCGTCGGGCTCATAACCCGAAGGTCGCACGTTCGAGTCGTGTCCCCGCTACCAAAAGGTAGTCTGAAGTCGTCAGTACCGAGTCTAAAGTCTAATTGACTCCAGACTTAGCACTAAAGACTCAGGACTTATTTTAATGGCCCGTTCGTCTAGGGGTGAGGACGCCAGATTTTCATTCTGGAAACAGGGGTTCGATTCCCCTACGGGCTACAAGAATCAATATCAAATGATGTCAAAACCCTGCAAATGAAACATTTGCAGGGTTTTTTTATTGATTTCAACAACCTAAAATATGTATCAAATCACAATAAAAAAGTGTGTAATTTGGTACGTATCTGAAATGGAAAACACTACCCAACGCATTCTCAATAACAAACTGAACACCAGCATGTTCAGTAATTAAACATCTTGATATGAAAAAGCTGCTGCCTTACTTTTGTTTCACTCTAAGTAAGTAACTATGAAAGGTAATTTCCATCTGCTTTTTTATCTAAGAAAGCAAAGTCTACAAAGGAGGCCCAAGGGCCATTTATCTGCGCATTACTGTAGGTGGTAAACGCTCTGACATATCTATAGGCCGCAAATGTTGACCCGATAAATGGAATAGTTCAGTTGGACGAGCCATTGGCACAAAGGAAGATGCCAGAACGCTCAACAGCTTTCTGGATATCCTGCAAAGCAAGATGAGAATGGCTCATCAGGCTTTACTCGACACAGGTCAAGAGATGCTTGCCATTTTTTGCAACTATTTTAATGTAACTTGTAGAGGTAAACATTAATAATAAATACCAAAATTATCTACAGCTATCTGGATCTGCGATTAAAATTTCAGGAAGTCCTTATAGCCATTTTATGGAGTTATTAATTATCATAAAAGGCCTTTCATCAGAAATTGATTCTTTGGAAGATAGAAGATACAATCCATTAGAAGGAATTGACCTGAAGATCAGACAATTATTGGCAGCCATGATAGAACCAAGTGCCTGCCAGCTATTTTTCCAATAATATAACGTGTATTTTGCGCCATTTTTTGGCAAAGAACAGCTCTTCCCATTAGCTATTTTAGTTAGTTTATCATAATCCCAGCCTTTATTCACCTCTTGCAACTGGTCGTTCTCAATAGATTGAGTTCTATTAATAGTTAGCTTCATTAACTTTTTATCATTAGGTCGCAAGACAGTAGATCGCCCAGAGACATCCAGGTATATAGGATCACCCATTGAATTCTGTTCCCCTTTATTATAGGAAAAGGTACTATATAATAGATCTCTACCCATATCCTTAAATACATATTGATTATTTTTAATCTTAGTAGCCATTATCGGCACCCAACCCCCACTATTATAATTAGATATTAATAAAAGTTTAGGATAAGGGCTATGCGTACGAACGATAATATCTTTAACAGGAACATAGTTTTTAGTTATATCAATAATGCGACTTTCCCTTAGTTCAGGAGGTAAAGTGCTCGAACCATATTCATATGCTAGCGACTTTTTTTGAACCGAAAATGTATATCTATAAACTTTTCCTGGCTTTTTATAAGTTGAAATCCGGGTTGATTGATTAGAAACTAAATTCAGAGGACTATAAGAGCCAATAATACTCTCTGCTCCTAAAAAGGGATTTACTTTTTTGCTTTTTGTGACTAGTGAATTCCACGTATGGCCTCCATTGATATTACCCCAAACTGGAGCATAATCAATAGCTACAGGCAGTCCAATTCCTCTTAAGGAATAAGCAGCCAGATAAGCCATCCCGATACAACTTGATTTTTTATTGGAACATAGATCATAATAACTCAGTTTTTCATCATCGAAATTTGTTGAACCAAACTTAAACCAAGTCATTAATTCTTTATTAATATCGTTGCAAGTATTTATTAATGATTGTTCATCCTTGATAAGTCCAACTTGATATTTCTTATCGTATTTTGCTATAGATGCTGCTCTCCAATTCTCAATTTTGGAAGAATTGATACGATAAGGTAAGACATATTCGTTAAAATCTTGGATTGTTATTATTTTCTTATTTATTAGAGGTCTGGAAAATCTAACTGCATGATTGATATTATTAATAAAATAATCTTTGTCTATTGAGGTAGCGTCATCAACATTCTCTCCGGTTTGCGATGAATGCTCTAGCCCTTGCATATTGGAGATTAAAAATCGGTAAGAGTTGAGTTTTAGAGAATCCTCCTTATAGCTTGAAGGAGGGCTTACTAAATCCCCTTTAAACGCTTTTGTATTGTAACTCTTCCAAAAAGAAAATATAACTATAAAAAGCAAACCACATAACATGTATTTCTTCATATAAGTTAGATTAGAAATTCCTCATTATACTTAAATTTTAATTATATAATAACCATCCAACAGGACGACCTCTCTGAATTAAGAAAATATGAATAAATGTTGAAAACTTTGTTGATCAATAAATTATAGCGAACAATTTCAATAACTATATCAGTTTATTTCATCTTTTCCAAACTTTCTAGGATAATATGAAATTCCAAATAGAAAATACTGTTGTAACACGTTTTGCCTACCTAAAGTAATTGTTCCTCCACTATTCATATTAATTACTGAAGTGTTTTGGTGCAATATATCCAAAGCGGAAAACTTCATTTCTAGATTATTCCCCCTTAATAGCCTATATGTGGTACTTGCATTCCAAATGTTATAATTAATTGCCTTTAATCCAGTCGACATACTTGTTGATAACGAGATATTACTATTAAAAGCTAGCTTCTTTGTTATGTTATAGCTCGCGCTAAAGGAACTAGATAGAATGCTATTTTTGAAATGATCATTTAGCTCGGAGGATTGCTTTACAAATATATTAATAATGTTCTCCTCAGCTTCAATTGCTAGGTTTGATTGATAAGTGAAATTAAACCTTATCGTATTTTTAAAGTAGTTAGTGGCCAAGTCCTGGACAATATTATTAACAATGTTGGGCACCTGGCTATATGTGTAATTAGTATTGTAACTTAATTGAACCTCGCTATTTTTAAATTTTATTGCTTTATTTAATGCGCCTGTTAATGTCAAGAGACTATTGTTGTTTTTATTGATTTTGTAAACTGTACGCACATTTTGTTTATCCAGTAATATACTGTCAATTATATTGTTTCTAGTTTTACTGAACTTTATGATAAAATTATAATCAAAATTGTTCTTCTTCTCATTACTACGGTTAAAACCTAAAGCTAAGGCTTGGATTTTTTCTTCCCTTAAATTTAAATTTATAGTGGGCAGAAAATATACATTTGCACTATCGGTAAGTGGTGCCAACTGTTCAATGCTTGGAATCACTGTGCTTGTTTCATAGCCTATCGTTATGTTACTTTTATATTCTCCGTATTGACTATTTGAAAAACTGATCCCAGCGGCCGGTAAAAAATTATTGTAAATCCTATTAATACTTTGAAAGGTTTTCTCTGATCTATTATTCTGATAATAAAACTGTGATCTCAGATTAAAATATAGTGACCAATTTTTATCAAACCTGTTACTCAAATTTCTGAAAATATTTTTCTGAAACTTAAAGATAGGTTCATAAATAACGGAGTTATATTCTGTCTTATTGGTCAAATACGTATTAGGTATTAATTGATTTATGGTCTTACCTTGATCGAAAACCTTAGTATCACTATTTTTAGTATTTATTTCCAAATCGTTGATAACGTCTACGTCAAAAAAATTAAAGTTGTTCACCCCAAAAATTAATGTGGTAATATTTGACAAGTTGAAATTAATTTTTTGATTGTTTTTTTTTGAAGTAGTATAGTATAAACGGTTATATATTTGATTTTTTTTTGGATCAACGTTAGACTCAAAATTTGTTAAATTTTCATCATTACTATTATCATTATCTAGCTTAAAAAAGTAAGAAACACTCAGCCCGGAAAATCTGCTTTTTCCAATTATAGATCTTGGACCGTAACTTAAGTCAAGTTTAAGTCCGTAAGATTTATTTATGCTCTCGTTCCTATTCAGATTGTAACTCTGACTAACAACCTGCTGATTCTCATCTGAAGAAATACTTTGACTATTATTATTGGATTTATTATTCATGATGTCCATATTTTGGGAGATATTGAATGCAAATCTATCCTTGGAAAAATTGAATCCCGAATTATAATGTTGGTTTGTATAGATTTGATCACCCGAGTTTATATTTTGTTCGACAATATTCCCACTACCTGATATTGCTGTCGTAGTTTGCTTATCACTCTCTTGTTTGATTCTATTATTGTTAAGAAAAAATTCACTAAAAAGCATACTGGTATTATCCCTTTGGGCCACCTTATCACTAAAATCGTAGCGAAATGCATAACCAGCAGAATTTGGTTGATTTTGCCCAGCAGTTCTAAAATCAGGCATATAATCCACCTGAACGCCTACTCCTTTGAAAGTACTATTCCGCTGTAGCGTATTTATGTCGTTTGCAATTTTATTTATATTATTGCTAGCGCCAACAAGAGATAGCTGTAATTTAGGTGAAAAAATATTTAGATTTAAATCAGTTTCATAACTATTTCTCGTGCCATATCCACCACCTATTTTGCCGAAATAACCAAAATCTTTTCCTTTTTTTAATTTCAAGTTCATGTTCAGAATTGTATCCAATAAATTCCGGGGATCTTTAACAGTATTATATATTTGGATTTTATCAAGTGCATTTTTCGGTATATTTTCAATTGCAATTTTAGCGCCACCTCCCATAAACTGCTTGCCATTTACTAGCAAACTTTTAATTTCACGACCATTAAGAGTAATTTTTCCATCACCCCACATCGTAATATTGGGGATTTTTTTCATCAAGTCCTGAACTACTGCGTTCGTATCTAATTTAAAAGCTGCCGAGTTGAATTCCAATGTATCACCATTCATTTGCATCGGAGGTATTGTAACATTCACATCTTCTAGTTGTGTTGTTGCCAAGCTGGCATAAATGATTTTGAAGTCAATCAGTTTTGTGGAAGTATTTATTTTAAATTTTCTGGCGATTTGATTATATCCTATATTACTTATTATCATTTTTAAATCTTCAGAAAGCGGTAGGTTTTTAACAGCAAATTCACCTAAATTATTACTTACCTGATAAGTAAGTAATTTATCATTAGATCCTTTATAAATTGATATAGTGGCTGAATTGAGTGTCCGATTGTATAGACTATCACGAACAATTCCCTTAATGCTACCTGTTTTATCAAAATTTTTCTCTTGGGCACAGGTATGAGAACTGAAGTACAAGAACAAAATAGCTAAAATTATAAATAACTTCATTTAGCTGGCTTTCTTAGGCTTCAATTGAATGATAACTGGGTTATCTTTTTTGCTTCCTTTCGAGAAAAAGAGATCCATCAATAAAGGGTATTTATTTTTCTTACCTTTCTCTTGCTCATAGAAATTGAACATCTCAAGTGCAGATAATGAAGCATACAAATACTTTCCATCATATTTTTTAAAATCATTCTCCCATCGCCCTATTATCGGTAGGTGATAAGATAAAGAATCAGGATCTAACCTATTCAGGGAAATTAAGTAATCTTTTTTGAGATCATATACAAAAGAACCATTTTTCCTAACTTGAGCACCAAGCGATCCACACTTAAAATATAGGAAATCTCCAACTTGATAAGTATGGCCAATGCCGAAAATCTTATCAACATTTAAAAAGAAATAATCCATTTTTTTTCCAAGATAAATAGGGTTTATATTGAAATCAAGAGGTATGGCGTTAGTACTAGGAAAAACAATGCTATATGCAGTTGAAATACCCTTACTGGTAATTTGATATACATTGTAATCGTAAAATTTTACAGCATGTAATACACATGGATTATCCGTACGGATAAAATCCGGCCCTCCCACAGCAAAATAACCCGTCCTATTATATTTGCTTGTATCTTGCTCAAAATAACTAGAGATCACTTTTTCATTATTCATTAAAGAATACTTATAACTTAAATTGTTATTTAATCCTTTATTTTTTAAATAAGTCACCACTTTAACTGAATCATTAAAATCATATGACTCGTCGTAACTTAGTTTGTTATCAGTTGGCTTGATAATTTCTATCAGCTTACCACTCAAATCGTAATTATACAAATTATCCTTTATCTTTATCTGTATAATATGACCATTAATGTTTTTAATTAAATTAAACCCATAAAATTCAGTATTAGCATCGTTGTTTTTATTCTCATTTATTTTTGAGCCACTTATTTTTGATTTGAATTTTCCCTGTTTATCAAAAATTAATATAGATTTTGTATCTCGGTCAAAAATAATGTAATTGTTTTCGGTAACTTCTAGTTTAGTAATGTCCCCAAACAAACTCTCATTTGTAGTTTCCAAGGGAATAAAGTTTATTTCGGAGAAAACCTGAGACATAGCTCCACCATTTCCTAGATTCGGATCAATTCTAATGGTCCTAGCATGATTATTTTCCTGTGCATTTAAAATTGTAAAGCTGAAAATTAATAAGATTAAGTTCAGTGATAAGATACGTTTCATGTTCGATTTGGTTGATAAGATTGGAAAAAACTATTAATCAAAAAGGTTTTTGTATTAATTATCAGTGAGCAATTGCTGATGTAAAAAAGAAATTTCTTTCTTAATCGCCACAACCTCACTGGATGGTATTTTAATTGGCATTTCTAATGTAAATTCTGCCAGTTTTTTTGCTTTGTTGGCAGCCGATATTTTAATATACAGCTTTATTAATTCAAGCCTATAACTAAATCTGGAAGGCGTATAATTGACAAGCCACTCAAAGTTTTTGATAGCGTTATTAAATTTTTTTTGCTCCAAATATAAGTAAGCTAGGTGTTCAATAGTCTGATTCGAGATAAAAGTGCCTTTTGACTTCTCCAGACAACTGATTGCTGTAGTAAGAGGGTATCCATTTTCATAAAGGTAGTTTCCGTATTCAGCTAAAAACTTCCCATCATTGTTTAGGATTGCATATATTTTATTATTATCTGGATTGAATTTATCTTCCGACGAATTTAGGCCATTTTTAATTTCCCACCATTTATTTATCGCATCATACTTTTCATAATTATAAGCGAAGGTGGCGAATGAAGATAAGCAAATAAGCAATTTTATTACTTTAGTTTGTGCACCTTTTATAATAATGATATTAGGCGGTTTGGTAATTTTCAACCAGATAGCCATAAATAATGATATTAATAGTAATACGACATTAATATGAATTGTGTAATAAGTAAGAGAGGAGAACAATATAATCATAAGTGTATATTTAATCATTTCGCATAATGCACTTTCGATAAGTGGCTTTCTGCTAAAAAAATGAAATAAACATAACACTAAAATAAAGAATCCGATAAAACCTATTGTCAAGAATAGTTGTAGAAATTCATTGAAAATAACATAACTATCACCCGCGTTCAAAAAGTATCCGACATCACTATTAACGGAATTCTTAAAGAAATCAGCCTGCCAGTTGGGGTAATTTTGAGTAAACTTTCCTAGACCGACACCCAGCCAAAAATTTTCAGGCAAGTGTGAAATAGATACTTCTAACATTAATAATCTTCCAGTGGATGATGCACTCTTAAGAAAAAATAAATATTTAAATAAATAAGCTGAGCCTAAGCATAAAATAGTAATAAAGAAAGTTCTAACGTAAATGTGTTCTTTTTTAAGATAATTAAATAAGTAAGGCACACAAAACACAACAACAAGTGTAATAATAGAAGTTCTCGATTTAAGATTAATAATAATAGTTAAGGCAATGAGTACAAATAGAAAAAACAACGTTCTAAAATATATATTACTAAGTTTCCTTTTCATCACATAATATGTCAGTGGAATAAACAAACTTATATAAATTGAAAATACGCCCGTATTATGCAAACTTCCAACTAATTTGAATGAATTGTTGATTAGGTAACTGTAGCAAACAAATAGAAATTCCGTAACATATGAGGCAAAAACAATATACATTATCAACTTCAATATTTCTAGCCTAATGCTTTTTAGAAGAAAAAACTGAATAGTAACCGAAACTATTACACTAGCATATTCATTACCATTCCTTAGCAGATATATCTGAAATAATAAGATGATTAATAGAATTAGATCATAATAATTCAACTTGTACTCTCTATCTAAAATAGCCAACAACGAATTAAGAAAAACACTAGTAATTGTAATTAATGAAATAAAATAATAACCGTGTTCATAAATTTCAAAATTGAAAGCGAAGGGAGATTTGATCAATGAATAACCGAATATAGATAAAAATGATATTGTTACTATACATTCTTTGGCAAAATTCAGGATTATAGCTTTATTAAAATGTTGGTAATTATCTGCCACGTGAATTTACTTTCAAATTTATATTTTAGAGCTTTTAAAAAATAGTAATGCGGATATAATCATGAATACTATATTGAAATATATATGTTGTGTCCATGATAATAATTCAATTAAGCCACCACAACTACATGGCAAATACGGGCTAAATTTCATCATCATTAAGATATAACCTGTAAATAAGAACAGAGAAAAGAAAGAGAGAAAATAACCTATTTTACTTGTCAGTTCAAAGAATAGAAATATAGGGATTATTATCTCCAAAACAATCACGGCTATTGCAATAGCTTTTGTATTAATATTTAAAAAAAAAGGTGATTTGTCCAACGTATTCACAAACAAATCGAAATCTAACGATTTTGTAATCGCAGAGTAAAGGAATAGTATGAAAACAGCGAAATGAAGGATATTAATTAATCTTCTAAAATTTTTATAATGAGAACTCATAGCTCAAAGTTTTATTAGGGTATTGCAGTATTAATTTATTATCTCGAACAAAAAAGTCTTGAACGCGATTATTGTTACTTTTTTTCACATAGATCGTCCCCTTGTACTTATAACTGTTTTTAATATCGTAAACATCAATAGTTTCGCTATTTAAAGAATTGCTTTCCGCATCATTATCAGCCTTCACATAAGAATTAATAAATAAATAAGTGCTTGTGGCTCTAACAAGTTGGTTCACTGGCCTTGGCTGGTTAACAAATTTAGTAATTGTGTTATTTTTAATATTTACGGTTCTTGGTAATACCGTAATTGTATCAATCGTTTTATAAGTACTTAAGGTTTTAAAACTTGAATCTATTTTTGAAATATTGTTGTTATAATAGTTGATATATATTAGGTCAGAGTTTGCAATTATTAAATTTCCATCCTGCCTCATTGGATCGATCACTAGACCACTATTCCTAGCGTTGACTAATTCACCATTGGCATCAAATTGAGCCAAAATTAAACCTGCTTTGCTTGTAGTGTCAATTTGAGAAATAGCATAAAATGAGTTCTTTGATGCTCTAAGAGCCTTATAGTAGAAGTTTTTGAAATTATAAGATTTGCCTATTTTTCTTTTTGTAACATCAAACTCAAAAACGGTACCGTTGCATTTAATATCTACAACATTCTTTTCAAAAGGATTGATTGATAGATTATTGATACCTCTTTGTTTAATAAATCCTGGCAGGCTTACCTCACTCTGTAAATTATCTTCAGTAAGTAAAATCAGACTTCCTGTTTCAAATTCTTTAATGATTATTTTATCATCCAACATTCCAACTACATTGTAGTTACCCTCACTCAGATCGTATTCATTCTTGATTTTAAAATTTACTGATAGGTTATTTCGTTTAAATCCTCCATTTTTTAGGAAAGCACCTCTTGCATTATTAGAAGAAAAATTGTGGTAAAGATAAACTAACAATAATAGTGAGCAGATTGTAGCAGCTAGAAAGGCAATTGTAGATTTTTTCATTTTTAATATTTATAAATGGAAGCCCCGAGAATCCTCAGGGCTTATTTTAAAGTTGGACATACGTATATGTTCCCATAACTGGAATATGTTTATCTAAATAGTAATACATTAGACATACATTTTGCCAAGGTGCTTTACAGGGGCCGCTGCCCCCAGCCTCAGTATCAACCTTCACAGCAGTAAATGTTAAAGTCAGAACAAAAGCGGCTAATAGTCCTAGTTTCTTTTTCATAATAATTTGTTGATAAGATTAATATTTAATTTAAAAGTGTTTTATACCTAGAAAATTCGTTATGCGATTTCAGATCCAAAAAGATTAAATTTTTAACGAGGTATTGCTTCAATCAATAGTGATAATGGGATAATTTGGTTCCCAATTTTGCACCTCTTACAAATTCGTTGTATATGGCATCCCAGTTTTTTTTTCTATCACTTCTCCTTTGATATTTTTTACTTGGTAGCAAATATTGGTAGCATGATCTTGGCATCTCCTATAACCCGGACCTCCAGTTTCAGTGTCAGCTTTTACTCCAAAGGCCCCAAGGATTAAAAATAGGGAAGCTAGTAGTTGAATTGTTCTTTTCATAATTGTACTTAAGATTATTTATGTTTAGTGTAATATCACACTCTCCTAAGGTCTCTATTTAAGTATATTTTACGAAATCAAATCCGGCATATTATTTGTCAAATTTGACACGTCAGCCTACTTTTTCCAAGCGTACGTGACGAGACAAACAATTATATAAGTTATAACTTCTATTATGGTGTTAAATCTGATCACGACTACTTTTATGAAATCTCTAAAGATTTTGTTATTAATTATTTACTTAATTTCCGTAAGAATTATTGACCATGTCGAGTATGAATGCTCAATATTTTAGAATTTTCCCAGTTCTCAATAGTATTATAAAGCTAATGTGGGGATTTAAAGCTTTCATTAAAGAATGTGAATAGCTTTTTGCGCTGTGTTAAGATATGAGCATAAAGTTGCACTAAACCAATCATATATGGCTTATACCAAATTAAAATATGTTATCTTCAAGACTGAGAAGTACCTTCATACAAGTAAAGACCTTTAGAGGTCATTTTGGCTTCTTGCAAGCATTTTCTTCAATGGTTCGTCGATCTTGCTCTTTTAGCTGTCTAGCTGTCCTGTTTTGAACGTTTCTCCAATTATTTTAGAGCTGGCTATTAACTAAGTGACCGATAATTTATTAGTCAATTTCCTATTTTAATCAGGAATAAGATAAGTTTATTATCCCTAAATTGTAAAGTGTTTAATAGGGGAAATTTCTCTAGAATAGGAGATTCCTAGTACCTTCCTTGATTAGTTTTTAATTCAATAATTCTTTGCTTTAGCGTTTCAATATGCTGCTCATATTCCTTAATAGTTCTCTCCGTTGAGCATCTTAGATTTGGTAAAATTAAATTTATATCCTCCTCTAGAAAATAAGAGGTTTTTACTCCAAAAATAGTTGCAATTTTATGAAAAACAGCTATTGTAGGTGTACTTTCATCACGTTCATACCTGCGATATGTAGTTTCAGATATGCTAAGTTTAAGAGCCATATCTAACGGCTCCATTTTTTTTGCAATACGTACTGTTCGTAGTTTATGCCCTATATTCATTGCGAGTGCTTAAGTTAGATTTTTTTACGAGCGCAACCTTCTTTCATTTACTTTCCACCATAAATGATGAGAGAAGTCTTTACATTTTATTACAACATACTAAGTTATCTACGAAAATTGACTCTTTTATTATACCCTGTGACAACTAATAAATATAATGATGCAATAGTAGCAATATTTTTACAATTACCGAAATATTTAGATTATCTATTCAACATTCGAGATTTTTAGTAAAAACAATAAAGTAGCAGGCATTGTATGCTGAAAAAAAATTAATTTTGCTAATAAGTAGCCCTACTTAGGCAAAGTCTTAAAGCCCTGTAATAACTTTATCTATTATTGAAGGTATTTTGAAAAACAATTATTATTTTATTATAAATTGATATTTATTATAAAAGGCAAAATCACTATGATGCAGATTACACTGCAGGTAAAAATTATTTAACATTGACCCGAAAGATTTAGCAAACCAATTAAATGAGGAGAGTGCAACAATTTTTAGTTTTCAATCATAGAGGCATTAATATATTTAAATTCAATCAAATATTGGAAATACTTAATTTATTCGGGTAAAATTTAGGCACAAATCCAAATGGAGTTGTTCATATCAATACCGCTGGAAAAATACCTGTAGTACTTAGCTACCAAAATCTTAATAAGATGGAAATGACAATTAAAATAAGGCTATCATTGCAAAGAGCCTTAATAGGAACTTTAAGCAAAAATGTTAGGGGTATTTGTTGTGATTGGGATGATAATTATCAGTGGTTTAAAATAATTTTTTACACTGATAAAGAGCCTAATATATAAGATATCGATCTACAGTCAATTATACTGACTTAATTTGAATGTGATATTGATGACTTTAGCAATATTCAGAATGAATGCATCTACGATGACAAAACTGCGTACTCGAAATTAAATAAGCTAAGACTAATAATAATGTGGAGGGATGAATAAGCTATTATTAGATCTTGTAACTATTTCATCTAAAAACACCTGAAAAAACTAAATAAACGTGGTATTTAAATCTTCAGTAAAATTTCACCTTGTATCCCCAATTTAAGGCACAGAAAAGTATCCAATATAGGAAGGACCATTTGTTTTATACTAACTATCCTGAGCAGTATATTTATGATACTTCGGAAGACCTGGTTTAGTGCCTGATTTACCCACACCTCTAATTTGGGATGCGGGTAAACAGGGCTTATAATCAACATAACTAACCAAAAATTATATCGAACTGTGAAGTATTAAAAACGGAAAAAAGACAGTTAATCACTATTTTTATTTAGACTAATCACAAACAAAGAAACAACGAGAAGGTTGTTATTCCAAATATTTTAAGTTAAAAATTGTAAAAAGTTCGTAGCTAATATCCAATCATCTCATTATCAATCATAAAACAAAGTACTATCATCCTTTAAAAAAAGGTAAACTGACGTTTAATAAACGATGCTCAAAAATATTTTATTTTTTTTCTCAATAAGCTTTGCAAATACGAAAACAATTTCTACTTTTGCACTCCTTCAAACGAAGAAAATTTGAAGGTATAGAGTGCGGGGTGGAGCAGTTGGTAGCTCGTCGGGCTCATAACCCGAAGGTCGCACGTTCGAGTCGTGTCCCCGCTACCAAAAGGTAGTCTGAAGTCGTCAGTACCAAGTCTAAAGTCTAATTGACTCCAGACTTAGAACTAAAGACTCAGGACTTATTTTAATGGCCCGTTCGTCTAGGGGTGAGGACGCCAGATTTTCATTCTGGAAACAGGGGTTCGATTCCCCTACGGGCTACACTTATCACCATCAAAACATTCAAAAGGCTGCAAATCTATGATTTGCAGCCTTTTGAATTTACGCACAAGTCAAAAAGCGCACGGATTTTCATAATATTAATGGCAGTCATCTTTGCCTCTAAACGCATGATACCATGTGCACATTCTGCCTTGAGCACTTTCAGTTTCGACGAGTGGCTGAGCCTCTCCCGGCCCGAAATAGACTTAATAATTATTTTCTTATAGTGGCAAATAATTACATTTTTAAGTTTAATTTTATCTAGAAAAACAGACTAGCCCTATCCTGCTAATCTCATTAACTAAATAATTACCAAACGCTCCATCTAAAACGCAAACTCATGAGCTCCGTATTCAGAACATCCTATGCACCGGATCTAATACCCGTAACTGAAGATAAATTAAAAGAAATCCTTGCACAACGAAAATGGCAAACCGTTGATATTAGAATCTCCCACGAAGATCTCATAAATAACATCCGTTTTTTAAATGATGCTGTTGTTTTAAGAGAGAGCCGCGAAGGTGTTCCTCTAATGACAACCACAGGAATTTATGGCCCAATTAAGAGAGGAGATAAAGTGATATTAACGCCAAATGAAGGCACTGGCGTAAAGATCATCATGACAGATTTGCCCGAAATAACTTTGATTGAGCAATTGGAAGCCTTGGCTGAAAATCACAAATACATCAAGGAAGGTAATGCCGTTTTGGTCCATTCCAATTGGGTAAGCAGTGAAAATGGCGGAAAGCTGCCTAATCTTGATCCCTCATCAAATGTATTTGGTGCTACTGGTTCCTTATACGTGAATGAAAATGCTGTCATTTTCCCTGTGCTTGATATTACCCATCCCGATTATGAGGAAACACTTGCATTTTATGGGGCAAAATTGCTCAAACCGGAAGAACCTTTTTACCTGGGCTTTGAAGATACTTTGTTCGGCATGGAATACAACACTTCTTTACCTGACTACATCCGCAACTATGCCCTATCGCCTATTGGTGGCGGTGGTATGTTTGTTGAACACCATCCTTTCCCACATATTTTTCTACCAAAACCAACCACAAATGGAAAGGTTTTTTGTGAAGCAAAGGTTACACTGGGGCGTAAGGTAGAAGCTACAGATAAGAGTAATCCCCAAATTAGATTTACTACTTTTAGGATCCCTTCAGATGGATCGGCACTAGCCATTAAGCCATCTACCATCCATAATGACAGTTTTACCAATGGAAAATTAGCTGTTTTTGTGGCCAATACGCCTGCAGATACGGTAGCCTTCAGGCAAACTGCCCCATTTACCAATATTGTGGTAAAGGATCATGATGCTAAAGTAGAGATACCTTAGAACCTTTAATTTAGCGGATGGTGGTTTGCGCTAATGTTAAAAACTAAAATGACTATGGTAATAACATTCGTTCCTAAAAAATAAAATTTCGCTTTCTGCTTAATAGAACTAAGCTTAAATAATGAAACGATAAACCTAAATTCGATAATAATTGATTTTAACACCCCTGTCTGCTACCTTTTTTACGCCCTTTCCCTTTACAACGGAAAGGTGCCGATAGCCGCAGATAGAGATTAACTAATAGCGATAACCTGTTCAAATAATATGGTTAAGGCATATCATTAATCGAACGCTCAGGTTATAGAATTAATTTAATTATTCTCCCTATATTTAAGGTAGTATTAAATCGCTTTGTCAAAAATTGATTTCTTTACTCTGCCTCCAGTCCACCTCTAGTCCGTGTCAAGTCCATCATCTCGCTATACTTACCTTATACATCACTTAAATCTGCCTGTAGATCTAAACGATAACTGCCCGATATCTTCTATCAAGTGATAAGGTAACCACGAAGAACCTTCCAATTTATTTTGGGCACATCCTGATCAAACCATCTCTTATCATTGGTTCCGCCCATAACGGAAAAACCAAAGAAAAATTTCCATTTTTGGATCTTCTACCAAAGCATTCTAACCTGCTCGATGATTAAAATGCCTACAATTGATTAAGTTTTTACAATTCGATTTGATTGATTGTTTTTTAGAGAAGAAACTGTATACTGCCAATCCAGCCAAAATATTAAATAAAAAACTAATGAATGGGCGATGTCTTGAATGTTTAATCTGACATATGTTTTTAAGTTCATCGTTTACGGTTTCTATGACAGACCTTTTTCTAAGCGCAACCTTCTCATTCATACTGATTAAGCTGTTTTTCATTTTGTTACATATGCCCGTTACCAAATTTACGCCATCAGTGAAGTATCTCAAACAGCTTTTTGGATATATATCCTTTGTCTCCAAACAGCTTACAGATTTTTTTTAAGAACCCTTCTCTTTTCAAGGCTTTTCTATCGTAAATATTTCCGTTATAGGATATAGTTTCGGGAAAATCATCTGGCATATGCTGCTGTACGTAGAAAATATAGTAATGCTTAAAACATTTAAAACCGCTGATCGGAAACAAAAGCAAAATGCAAATCACTTCTCTATTGAACATCGTAGGTCGACGTCGAGAAGGCTTCCCTGGAATGAAGTTATAGTGTTTTTATCAATAATTATCGAACTCCTCAGGTTATAAACCATCAACTAATAATCATCGTAGACGATAATCAACAATCATCGGTGTCTTACCAGTAGTTTCGTTCGTATAAAGCTGTACATCACTTCCAGCTAAAACCGCTAAATTTTTTACTTCGTAACCAAATATTTCATAGAGTTGTTTAAGCTTCAGTTCAATGTATTGTGCTTTGACCATATTCGATAAATCAGTAATCAACAAAAACTTTAATATGGTATGCCCTTCATGTGGCATAATTTGGATTTGAAACCTTTCCACATCTGCTAAAACGATGTTAAAATCATCCAGCTCATAATTGCACTCATTAAACATAAACGAGCGGCTTTCCCTTCCCTTTAATTCAAGGTAAGGTATTCCATCAATTTCAACCCATTTACCAATATCACCCGTATTATACCTGAAAATAGGAAAGCGCTTTCGGAACAAATTACTCACCAGCAGGCTCCCATAGCCGTCCGTATCTGGCATATGTACTTCAACCACCAAACCATCAATCACCCTGAATAAAGAAGGAGATCGGCTATAGTCGCACCAGGCCCAGATTCCTGTTTCTGCCGATCCATACAGCGAATTGATTTGCCGGGTTCCGAAAATCTTCTCAAAAACATCAATATGCGATGCTGGCAAAAACTCACCTCCAAACAAAAGGTTTTCTATAGATAAACTAAGTTGATTTTTCTTAAGATATAATGCAAAGAGAAATAACTTGGAAGGCGTACCCAATAATAAATTAGGTTTAAAATTTTGAGCCATATGATAGGCATCTTCATAAGGTAAGCTGGCGCTGGCCACCAAAGTGGTTGCACTACATCTTTCCAGGAGGTCATCCATAATTGCAGCGGTGCGATACATATCCATGTACCCAAACATGTTCAGCGCAATGGTTTTCGGTGTAAATACTCCAGCCTGTTTTAACGCGGCAGCCAATACGGCTCGTTGCTCCAGGTTTTCGGCAATATCAACAGGAAAAACCAGTGGCTTTTGGGTAGATCCGCCAGAACGCACTAAATAAACACCACTTCTCTCCCGATGCAAATCAAAGTGATCATTTAACTGACTGATTAATTCTTTTTTACCCATCAGCGGGGCATTTTGATAATCGTCATGATCCTGGTAGTAGGATTTGAAAAGTTCCGACTGCCGGACAATCTGATAATACTGTTGAAGAAAGTTATCAATCATGATCTAACATTCATTTTAAGGAGCAGATAGCCAAGGTATAGTGTCAAAAAACGGCGATGATGCCACATGAAGTGTATTTTCTGATGGTTAGAAGTCAAATTTTGTAAAGCATGTTTGTACCAGCGTTCACCAATCATCCCCATCAATAAACGATCATGCTTATCTGTACTATTGATATACCTTGAAATAACGGGTGGCAGCTCAATCTGCATAAAATGGGAATAGTGTTTTCTAGATAAGCTGCCTGGCACTTCATTCACATACAGGTAACCACCCTTTTGCAATGCGATCTTGCCTGGCCCACTGTTCAGGATCCCTTTTAGTACCCGGTACCAGAAATCAATTCCTTCGTTTAGCTGTGCTTCAGCGATGTACTGGTGGGCAGCAATCCATTTTCTTTTCGTGATCACATTACTCCCCACGCCCATAATGAAGTGTGGCGAGCTTACAGCCCTTAAAGGATCTTTAATCCGGTAAAGATCAGTAGCAATCGGTTCCAGGTATTTTCTTAAGGATTCCAGATTTGGGTATATTTCTCTGCAGGGCATAAAAGTGACATCAAGCACCATAAAATCAAGTTGATGCTTGTTGAATGCTTCTGCAGCAATTTCAAGCAAGCTCGGGTGATATTCATCATCTGCATCAAGAAAGCTAATCAGCTCACAACTGCTGGCAGCGAAACCAATATTACGTGCATTGCCCGGGCCTTTATTTTCACTCAGTTCAATCACTTGTATCCTGCAATGTCCAAATTCAGCTGCATGATTACGCAAAAATTCATGAGTAATGAAAAGGCTGTGATCCGTACTGGCATCATCAACAATAATCAACTCCTCCGGCATTTTGTGCTGACGAAGGAGTGAATGAAGCGTTTGAGCAATATAACTTGCTTTATTAAATAATGGGATGATAACGGTATGCGTCATGTTACGAATCAGCCATCACGGCCGGGAAGATTACTCCCCTACCCTGGTGAACATTAACCACATGCTCTGCCGAGCCCCGGAACAAGCCTGGGCCAAAAGATTGATCATTATAACACAATAACATGCCTACCAGGTTGATTAGCGAATCCTCAGAACCATTGCCATGCTTAAACCAGCGTTGCGGTACATATTCCTGTACCATATATTCCGGCCATTGTTTGGCAATAATATCAGTCCACAGAGAAGCTTCGCAATCACTTTTTACATACATATCAATCCCGCGGCCACCACTATTGCGTTTTAACACCCAGTTTAATGGCGAGTAACTTACCTCTGCTCGTTTTTCTAAAGTATTTAAGGCATAAGTAGGAATCAGAAAAGATCGTAAAAAAAGGTATTCCTCTTCAGAAAGATAATTCCTCATGATTTCCTCATTGTACAAAACAGCCAGTATGCGTTTGTCATGAACCAGAATCAGGGTACGAATATCATTAAAATAATTACCCCGGCTGATGATCAGTTTCAATACTTCAGGATCAAATTTACGCAGTTCTTCCCGATCCATTTCCAGAATAAACTGGCTCACAGGCTTACCATTTAACATGACTTCACCATTCTGATGAGTGAATTGAG
The DNA here is from genome assembly GCF_034045265.1 of Pedobacter sp. CFBP9032. Classification (NCBI taxonomy): domain Bacteria; kingdom Pseudomonadati; phylum Bacteroidota; class Sphingobacteriia; order Sphingobacteriales; family Sphingobacteriaceae; genus Pedobacter; species Pedobacter sp. CFBP9032. The sequence goes on from NZ_JAXCWE010000006.1 coordinate 217,463, forward strand.
CCGGACTTGCAGAAACATAATCCAGACCACGCTTACCAAATTCATTTAATAAGTAAAATACCTCGGTGCCTTTTTCTTTTTCATGTACCAGCACAATGGGCTCCCTACTATTAAAGCGATTGAAAATAGTTTCAATAAAATCTTGTTGAGCAGGAACAGCTTCCAGTGATGGTAAACCTATTGTTTCATTCTCCTTAGTAATCACATTCAGGTAATAGCTGATCATCCATCCGTTGATGGGGTACCTGGCCCCTATTTCACAAATTTTGATTCCGCCATCTTCCGACTGCAAAAAATCAGGTCGATACATGCCCACCTCATAAGGTTGTGCTTGTGCCATGCCTAATATGCGGTTTAAATCTTCATCGAAGTTATAAATGGAACGGATTCTTTCATCTGCGAAATAGGCATTTACAACACTGGTTAATGCTTTGTTTAATACCCTGCATAACTTTTCCATTCTGGCTATTTCCTTCCGCTCCACCACAACAGGTACCGGCGAAAAAGAATCTGCGCCGTTGCAGGGGATTTCGCCCAGATATTTCATCAGCAATTCATTCAGCGCATCCTTACTACAGATGGGATGCTCTTCTATCAGTTCACCAGTCATTATTATTGGAATTCTTCAGCCATAACCGGATCTAAACCAGCACTAATAATTTCCATTACCGATGCTTTTTTACTTAAATAATCGGCAACAATTTCGCCAAGATCATAATCAGCCAAATTAACATTCATGGCCTTTACATAGTGATTAATGGCATTAACGGCATAAAAGAAATGGTTTTTTTCTGTTGGACCGCAATGTACTGTGATCCATGCCAAAGTATGTTTCAAGGTATCTTTATCAAAACCATAGTCATCTTCCAGCCAGCGTGTAAACTTAGGCAGGATAAACTCCACTTCGCCATGTGTATAAATTTCATGCACCAATGTGGTTAAAAGACCAATTAACAGATCTTTGTTGCGCAATGAATTTTGGTCTTTCCAATATTTAAAAGCCCGGGCGCTTGGATCAAGGTATTGTCTTAACAACCAACCATCATCGCCACAAGTATTGGTGGCCATGGTATAAAAAAGATCAGAATGCAATACTCTCCCCACAACAGCCAAATCTTCATCAACGATTCTGTTCAGGTTTGCTACCGATCTGAACAATTGTGCTTCATCCGGCACAAATGTATTTTTATGGATCAGCATCGTCATGCGATTACTTAACCCGGCAACAGTAACTGCACTATTGTTGGTTTGGCTCCAGCTATGAAAAAAAGGCTTAAGCTGATCTCTGTCATGAGGGATTGCGGTTAGCTTGGTAAAACTTTTTTCTACTGTAGCAAAGTGTTCTGCCTGTTGCGGAAAGTACGTTAAAAGTTGGTGCTTTAATGGCGATTCTTCCATTCCTTCGAGCACCGGAAGGATAATTGATAGTAAATTTTTCACAATTGATTGAGTTAAATTAGAAATTAAAAAAGAATAGATAACTATATAATTAGAGGATCTTATTTTATCTAAAAGGCAATAAATCTAAAAAACGAAAAGCAGCTTATTATTGAAGTATGAAGCTATTGCTCGTCATGATTAAACGGCCATGATCAATAGCTGAAATCAAAACTTAAATAACTAAGAAAATAGCAATTTAAGTTGCGTTGATGTAAAAGTGAAGTGTAAATACTACGGAAGTTGATGAGGCGAGAGTGTGTTGCATTGGGTGGAGCGTTAAATTAAGTTACAAACAGATTTGTTATACATATATACGGATTTTATTATAAATAAAAGAATACTTACAAAAAATGTAAATTGAATTAATCATTAATGTATTGGTAGTTTTATAAAAACATTGATATGCGAGTTTAATTTTATCTCAAATTGTACCTTTGAATTTTAAGATCCAGAGTTAATCTGCATCAAGATAGTGGTGAGTAATTCGGTGCGCAGCGTACAGACACGTATATAAGATATTGAAGGCTAACGTATTACAGATAAGGTTTTATTTCCCTACGGGCTACACATTTTATCATCAAAACATTCAAAAGGCTGCAAATCATAGATTTGCAGCCTTTTTGGTTTTACGCACAAGTCAAAAAGCGCACGCATTTTCATAATGTGAGTAAGCAACTATAATGAGGAGGTAGATATTGCTAACCTTTAAAGCCCCTCAAAATTACAGTCACTCCTTTTAAGTTTTTAACTTGTTCAAGTTCTTGTAAAATGCCGCTATTGGTGCATACGGACCAAATTTATGCTGATTTGCTGTAAATTTATCTGCATAAGGTCCGAAAGGCGCATCTATAGGCTTCTTTTTCAAATCCGGATAATCTTTCGATGGATCTTTATGAGGTCGAGCCTGACTATTGACAAATGCAGCTACATCCCAAGCTTCAGCATCACTAAGCTGAGCATTAGGATAACTAGTACCAAATGGCATATTGTTTTTAACGAAGCCAGCAAAGTTGCTTAATCGAAAAAGTCCTGCTCCATCGTTATAACTATTAGCGCCCCACAATGGCGGATAGGTATACTCTTTTTTATCAGCTGATAATGTGCCACCGCCATCGCTTTTGTGACAACTAGCGCATCTAGCTAAATAGACCAATCTTCCTTTAACAGGATCAGCCGGCTTATCCATATATTTTAGCTTTTCACTTGCAGTGCCGAAAACTTTCATTCCCTTCTTTACTCCTGCCCCTAGCCATTTCATATAGGCTAGCATCGATTGTATTTCTTTAGTTTTAGCAGCAGGTGCCTTTCCGTTTAAGCTTCGGTTAAAACAATCAAATATACGATTGAATACCACTTCCTTTTTCCCAGATCGGGCGCCCATCTTTGGATAGCTGGCAAAGAATACTGAAAAATTATTAGCGAAAATCTTCGTGCCACCTTGCAAGTGGCAGTTCTGACAATTCATCCCATTACTAATTTTTGCAAGTGAACCATGAGGACCGTAATAGCGGGCCGTATGAGAAACAAGTTCCCGTCCATAACGGATCATATTACCATATTTTCCCGCAGGAATTAATTCATCCGTTGGTGCAGACCAATATTTATCCGTTTTGTCCGTTTTGCCACCAACCGAAATTTTAACAACTTTTTTTTGAATAACAGGCACATCACTTATTGGGAATAAACTTCCTTTCCATATAAATACGAAAACAAAGATTAATCCGCTAAAGGCAGCAAGAATAGAAACCTTCGCGGTTGTCTTAGCAATGGAAATAACAAATTTTTCTGTCTCATTACTCTTTTCAGAACTCATTTTAGCTGTATTAGAATATTAATTTTAAGGCAGTTAAATCTATTTCATGATTTACAACTAAGAAACGGCTGCATGTAACTTATCGTATTTTATATGAAACTTAAATTTGATAAAGTAACCTAATCTTAAGATTTTATAAATTTGCATATAGTAATTTTTCTCCATTAACTCAATCCAATCACAATGACCGAGCTTGAAAGTTATATTCATCATCATTTCAGCATCGCTTTGGATGAATGTCAGAAAGTAAGCGGATTATTCAAAGCGGAAACTATTACTAAGGGCAGTTATTGGTTACGATCAGGAAAACATTGCAATAAGCTAAGTTTTATTCAGGAAGGCATTTTAAGGGTATACGTTGATCTTCCTGATAAGGAAATTACCCAGTGGATTGGTACGCCCGGATACTTCATGACAGACCTAAACGCTTTCATGTACCGAAGTCCGTCGAGGTTCAATATACAGGCACTAACAGACACGCATTTATTTTCAATTGATTATGATAGTTATCTTGCAATGGGCAAGCTAATACCTAAGTGGCACGAATTTGAAAAAATGTTTATGGCTAAATGTTTCGTAATGCTGGAAACCCGTGTTTTTGATCTAATCTCAATGTCTTCCGAAGAACGGTACAGAAAGCTGTTTGATCAGAACCCTGCACTTTTTAATCAGGTGCCACTACAATTCTTGGCTTCTATGCTGGGAATGACACCTGAAACTTTCAGCCGAATCAGGAAGAAAATGGTTTCTTGATTTTTATCAAGCGTAAAACTTTATTTACACTCCATCTTTGTGTTAATAAGATCCTGTATGATGAAACAAGAAAGAATAATGGATATCTCCATTAAAACAGAAGAAGCTGCCATTACAGCAATTTCCATCTACCTATTATCAAAATATAACTTTGATTTACCGATATGGGCATTGGTATTATTGTTTTTCAGCCCTGATATTTCTATGCTCGGATATCTCATAAATAGTCGCTTTGGTGCATTTACTTATAATTTGTTTCATCATAGAGGCATTGCCCTTGTCCTATTCGCTGTCGGTTTCCTTGGTCATATGGAGATTCTCATTACCATAGGAATCTTAATGATGGCACATTCATCATTCGATCGTATGATGGGATATGGACTTAAGTATCCGGATGATTTCAGCCATACCAACCTGGGCTGGATAGGGAAAGGTAAATAAGCACAGTAACAGCCCTTTGTCTTAGATCAAAATGGACTTCTAATAAAATAGCTGCTTAAAAAAAACACTTCTCTTAAAGGGAACTTCACGTTAGCAAAAGACCATCGCACATTAAAACCTTACCAAATTTAACCGGGGTAAAAACGTCAATCAAACTTATCTCCCACAACCTGTTCACACAAGCCAAAAGATAAGGTCATGCCATTACCGCCCAGGCCATTAATGATGGTTATCCCTGCTGCTGGCTGGAGGATCAGTTCGGTTTCTCCGTTCTTCATTTTCGGGTAGATACCATTCCAGGTTTGGACAATGCTATTGTCTTTAAAATTAGTGAAGGTTTTAAGGTATTTGATAATCATCTGATTGATGAAATCTTTGTCGAAAGGATCGTGAACCAAGCCATATTCATGTGAATCGCCTATGGTAATTTCTCCGGTATGATTTTGGGCCGCCATTACATGAATTCCCCATTTAAGGTATTCTGCATATTCTTCTTCGTAACGTTTGCGCAGGCTGGAAAGCGATGGTGTAGCATGAAATCCCGGATAATGAATCATACTTAAACTACCACAAAGTGCAGGCCCAATTCTCCAACCATCAGGCTGACTAATGATCCGCAGCATTTGCAATTTACATTTGGTAATATCCTGCCGGATAAAAATTTCGGGATAAAGGGTTTCAAATTCGGCACCACTACAAATGAAAATTTCGTCTGCCTGCCAGATTCTTGCCCCTGACTTTACTTTTGAACTTTCTACCTGGCTGATGGCAGTATTCCAATGAAAATCTACTGCATATTTTTCCTCCAGGTAACTGGCTATTTTACCAATGGCTACCCGGGCTTCTACGATCATTTCAGTTCCACTCCATAAGGCACCTTTCAAATCAGAAGGATTTACACCATCTGATTTTGCTAAAGTTTGCTTGGGTGTAAGCAACAGGCATTCGCGATAAGCCTGATTCATTTCAACATACTCCGTCATTACGGCCAGTTCATCTTCACTATTGGCAATGTGCAACGAACCCACCTCATCGTGCCAGATATCAGCCTCCAGGCAAATTTGCTTCCAGATACTTCGCGATAACATGGCACGCTCAAAGAGCGGGCCTGTAGCTTGTCCTATTGGCCAAACCATCCCAAAGTTGCGGATAGATGCACCAACGGCACGTTCATTACGCTCAAACACGGTTACCTTAAATCCTCTTTTTGCTAGCGCCAGGGCTGTGGCAAGCCCCACAATGCCGGCACCAATTACGATGGCAGATGGTTTATTCATATGGTAGAAAATTTTAATTGAGTTTTCTCCCGTATACTGGTTTTACGAGCAGACAGGAAAAAATAGATTAAAGATAAGGCGCCGCAAATACTTCCAATCACAGCAACCAATATAACGCCCTCTTTAAAAAAAATGCCCCAACTAATAGCTGGTTTCCCAAATTCTTTAACGATTAATACACTGATACTAGCCAGGTAACCAAGAGAATCAGCCAGGTACATCACAAAGCCCACATTACTCTTATAGTGAAAAGTGGCAATCATGCGTTCAAAAAAGATGGCATTATAAGGCACGTAACCGAGATAAAGACCCAAACCAGCCATAGTCATCCAGGCCACAGGGCTAATCATATGCAAACTGAACAAGATGGTAGATGCTCCAATTAAAATGCATCCGCCGATAATTAACAGGTGGATAATACTGAAAGCCCTTAAATTTCTTTTAATCAGAAAAAGTAAGCTCATGGCCACAAGTACGATGATAGAAATGCGGCTATCTATTTTTGCATAAATATTCTTATCGGTAATGCCCAGGCTATTCCAGATCTCCACTTCAAAATTATCACGGATGTCACGCATCACGGTGAGCAATACATAGATTACTAAAGTCAGAATAATTCCGGGAAGAAACCGGCTGATAAATTGTTTCCTTTCCAAAGCAGACATGGGTTTACGTGCTGTACGCATCAGTTTATCCTGCTCAGTTGGTAACGGCATCAGTTCGAGCACGAGCACAAAAAACAGGATGGGGATTACAAACATTGCGCCGGTTAAAAACGGCATCATGTATTCATTTACATGGTAAGTATGAAGAAGCGTTTGGCCAATGGTTTTTACAAATCCTGAAGCAAAAATCAGGCTAATGGATAATACAGCGGCCATAAATTCGGTAGAACGACGCCCTTCCAGGTAGCCAAATACCAGGCCCCATATTAAACCCAATGGGAAGCCATTCACCAATAAAAAAATCATATTGTATGGAGCCGGAACAAGCGCAAACCCAAGCAATGCCAACCAGGAGATCCCGACCAGTAAAAGTATAGTCACGCCCCGATTTTTGTCTTTTAGTTCGGCAATAAAACGGATGCCATAGAATTTGCTTAGCGTATAGCCCACTATTTGAAAAATAACCAGCCAGACTTTATAATCTACATGAAGATATTGATGTTCGGAATAGGTTCCGGCAGCAAACGCCTTGCGAAAGGCATACATGGATGAATACGCACCAAAAGCAGCGAAAGCGGCTATAAATGCCGTAAGTGCATAAGGCCACCTGGCTATTTTTGCCTTTAAATTTTTTGCTAAGCCCATAGCCATTGTTTATAAAACGATGTGAAGCACCTCAGCAATGTCATCAATAATATGCGTGGGCTGATAAGGCTCCAGCCCGGCCCGGGAAAATGCTCCGGTGGTTACTGCAATTACATATTTGCAACCTGCGTTCTGTCCTTCACGAATATCTACTTCGGTGTCACCAACCTTAGCCACTTCTTCCGCTTCAGAAATACCGGCAAGTTGCCTTAATCGGTTAATCATTTCAGGATTAGGGCGTCCTTCAGCAACTTCATCCGAGCAAACTAAATAATCGAACACACCTTTCTCCCGCCATTTCAATCTGTTGATAATGACCGCTGCAATGTCTCGCGAAAAACCGGTATTGATTCCAACCTGAATACCTGCTTTTTTTAAGGATAACAAGGTCGATTCTGCATTTGGTAAGGCTTCCAGGAAATCAGCTTGTTCATAGTATTCAATCATCAGGCCTACAAAGGTTTCATGAATCTGATGAATAAGATCAGTTGTAATCCTGGAGGGATCAGTTTCATACAAGTGAAGCATTTTGGTAATCGCCACTATCTTTTTATAACCCATTAAAGGATTGATAATGTGATCAGGAATAATATAACCATGCGCTTGTAGGGCGCTTTTAAAAGTTTCCGTAACTTTATTTTCATCTTTGACCGTGGTACCGGCCATATCGAACACTACGAGTTTAATGGACATTGCTAAAACAATTTGTTTAGCAAAATTAAACTTAGTTTATTATTACAAAACTACCTTAATGTTAAGATATATTTAAATTTAACTGTTTTCTTCGAAGAAATAAATTACCAGCATACTGGCTTTCCCCCTACCTGAATTTTTTGGGGTGTGTGGCATCCGGCCATCAAAAAGCATTGAATCGCCCTGTTTTAAACGGTATACATCCTCCCCAAAATGATAATCAATAGTCCCGCTAATTACATATTTATATTCAAAAGCCTCTGTTTGGATCTGTGGCCTTTGCGCATTGGGCTCCAACTCCAGAATGACCACGTCTACAGTAGATTTTTTAATAGATTGTGTAAATATGCGCTGGTAACTGAAACCCGCAGCATCCTCTTTTTCAAAATGCTCGTAATCTTCCTTTCTTCGGATAAGCAGCGGAAAATTTCTGCCGTTGTATTTTATATCCTTAAAGAATACGTTTAAATCTATCTCCAGAGATTTAATAATATCAATTAGAACAATTAACGAAGGTACGGTACGGCTATTTTCAATCTGTGAAATTAGCCCTTTACTTACATTCGCCCTGATGGCCAGTTCCTGAACGGTAATATTCTTTTCGCGGCGCCTGTCTTTAATACGGTTACTGATCTGGATCAGCACATCATCTTCCATTGATCTGATTTTTGGTAATGGCGGAAAATTAGAGAATAAATTCTAGCATGGCAAGGCTTTTAAGATATTTTAAGGATGAGCGAGGAGATGACAAAAACTTAATTCTTACCTAACATGAATTATTTTTATTTGCATTTTTAATATTGCATGATGGAAAAACCCTTAAGTCCGGAGGTTGTAGCTAGCGAAGTGTTTGCTTTATATGAAGCGCACGGAAATGATGATTATATCGGAGAACCTGTTTCCCAGCTCGAACACATGTCGCAGGCTGCAAATCTGGCTCAGTTAGAAGGCTATGACGATGAAGTGGTACTTGCCGCATTTTTTCATGATATCGGACATTTATGCGCAGCCAGTTCTGAAGCAGAAAGTATGGATGGCATGGGTAATGTAAACCATGAGCAGATCGGCGCAAATTATTTGCTGGCCCGTGGTTTCTCTTCCCGTTTGGCCAAACTGGTAAATGCCCATGTAACCGCCAAACGCTATCTCACTTATAAATATCCCGAATATTACGATAAACTCTCCCCGGCTAGTCGTATTACTTTAGGCTTTCAGGGCGGGCCGATGACTGCTCAGGAAGCTACGTTGTTTGAAGCAGATCCAGATCTGGAAATCATGATCCGCATGCGTTTCTGGGATGATGAAGCCAAATTGACAGCGATTCCGGTAAATAATTTACAAGACCTTAAAAATCTGGCCATTCAGCACCTGATTGATCAAGACTGAATACTGTTGCGCTAATGTTAACTCATTTTAACTGAATTGTATTGATTTGGTTACCAAAAACAAAGTTTGTTAACGATAAGCAAACAAATCTTTAAAAGATCCTTAACCTGAAATCAGTTTACAAATAATAAACAAAGTTTAGTATTGCCAAATAATCTTTAACACAAATTATTTGGCAATTATGGATGCTTTATACCCCAATTTAAAAAGGCTTGTACTCCTGGTGATGTGCTTCCTTTCTCCGCTGATAATACTGGCGCAAACTAAAATCTCCGGCACCGTGAAAGATGAGGCTAACCAGCCGCTTCCCGGTGTAAGTGTAATGATCAAAGGTTCTAAAACCGGAACAACTACAGACAATTACGGGCGTTTTATCCTAACCGCTAACAACGGGCAAATACTTCAATTTCAATTTGTAGGCTTCTCTGCTCAGGAAATTGTTCTCGAAAACACTAACACCCCTCTTAGCATTACCTTAAAAGGAAACAACGAAACGCTTAATGAGGTAGTGGTGACCGCTTTAGGCGTAAAAAAGGATAACCGTAAAATCGGTTACGCAGTTTCTACGGTACAAGGAGAAGACCTTACCCTTGCCCGCGACCCAAATCCGGTAACGGGTTTAATTGGTAAAGTGGCCGGATTGTCTGTTGGTCCCTCGGCCGAATTGCTTGGCTCACCCAACGTAGCCATCCGTGGAAATACCATTTCCTTATACGTAGTGGATGGTTTTCCAATCAATACCGATACTTATAACATTAGTCCTGATGATATTGAAACCTACACCGTACTAAAAGGCCCTGCAGCTGCGGCACTTTATGGCAACAGGGCATCTTATGGTGCGATTCTTATTACCACAAAAAAAGGCAATAAAAATAAAAAAGGCTTAACCATTGATGTAAACAGCAGTACCGTAATTAACAAGGGGTTTTTAGCTTTCCCAAGAGTACAGCGCGCTTATGGTGCAGGCGAAAATACTTTTTATCAGTTTGTTGATGGTAAAGGCGGTGCACCGGGCGGGGTAGATGCTGATTATGACATCTGGGGACCCTTCTTTAACGGGCAGTTGATTGCCCAGTACGATAGTCCGATTGTGAATGGCGTACGCCAGCCTACGCCTTATACTGCGCGTGGTGCAAACAACTTGAATAACTTTTTACGTACGGGCGTTCAAACCAATAATAATATTGCATTAACCTCGAATGGCGAAAATCACACCATCCGTTTTTCTGCTTCGCAACAACATCAGGACAGCTACATCCCGGAACAATACCTGGACATTGCCAATGCAAACCTATATGCTTCATTTAATCCAAGCCCACGCTGGAAATTTGAAGGTAATATTAATTTTAACCGTCAAACCACTGATAATTTTCCAGATGTACAATATGGACCGAACAGCTTAATTTATAACCTCGCCATCTGGACTGGTGCAGATTGGGATGTGAATGCTCCAGACATCAAAGCCATCTGGCAACCTGGTAAAGAAGGTATCCAGCAGCAATTTGCGGAATATACCCGTTACCATAATCCATGGTTTATGGTAAAAGAATGGACTCGCGGTCATCGTAAAACGAATACCACCGGATACCTTTTAGCCAATTACAAAATCAATACCAACCTGAATGCCACCATCCGTTCTCAGATTGATACTTACAACATCTTACGCACGGAAAAAATGCCTTTTTCTGCTCACCCTTACGGACGCGAAGGCAATGAAGGCGATTATCGTGAAGATCGCCGCGACCTGTTTGATAACAATACGGAGTTGATGTTGAATTACGACTATACCATTAAAAAGTTTTTCAACATCTCCGGTTTGATTGGCGGAAACATGCGCAATATGTCTTACAATTCCAGCTGGACCTCGACAGATTATTTAAATGTTCCTGAAGTTTATGCTTTTAGCAACTCCAAAAATCCAATTCAGGCGACCAGTTTCAATTCCGGCATGCGCGTATTAAGCGCGTATTACTCCTTGGATTTAAGCCTGGGTAAATACGCTACCCTTTCCAGTACCGGCCGTTTAGATAAATCTTCTGCCTTTCAGGTACCTACCACTTATTTTTATCCGAGTTTATCTGCAGCCTCCGTTGTTTCAGATTACATTAAAATGCCTGAATTTATTAGCTTCTTAAAAGTAAGGGCATCCTATTCAAATATCCGCTCTGATGCCACTTCAACTACCATAGGCCCTGCCCCATTTAGTTCCATTACTGCTTTTGGTGGAAGCACTGGTCCTTCATTATTTAACAATCCATTGGGTTACGGTACTACATATAGTTCGCCATACAATGGCCCTGATTATTCATTAAATACTTCTTACGCAACCAGTAAACCATATAACAGTCAAACGGCAGGTTACGCATCTGATTATTTATACCAGAACGGCATCAAAACATCCACCCGGGTAAACTATGAAGAGGGCTTTGACATCAGGTTCCTGAAAAACAGGTTAACCTTTAGCGGAACGGCTTTCCAGTACATTGATGGACCAAGAATTTTACCGAATGCCATTTCGACAGCAACAGGCTATACAATCGAATACCTGAATGCACTTAAGACCAAAAAAACAGGTTATGAAGGCTCGTTAAGTGGTGATGTTTTTAAGAAAACAGATGGCTTTAGCTGGAACATTTTAACTAATATTTCTACTTATAAAGAAGTTTACAAGGAACTGCCTCAGGGACAAAGCATTTATGCTACATTCTTCAAAGCAGGAGATCGTACAGATAAATTATATGGAACTGCATTTGTAAGAACACCGGAAGGAAAAATTATAAACGATGCAGCAGGCAAGCCATTGGTTAACCCAACGGCACAGTTTCTGGGAAATGAAATTGGTAAATTCAACTGGAGCATTTACAATAAATTCCAATATAAAAACTTGAGCCTTGGGGTACAGTTTGATGGTAATGTAGGTGGGGTAATTGTAGATTACATGCACAATAAAACCATGCGTGGTGGCGCCAATGCAGAAACTGCTGAAGGTGCTCTGGGCGCAGCAAGATACCAGGACTGGTCAAACTTTGGGAAGGCGGGTTATAACGGCAGTTATGTTGGAGAAGGTGTGGTCGTATCCAACGGCACTTCCATCAATTACGACTCTAACACCGGCGCAGTGCTTAATTATTCGGCTCTACAATACGCACCAAATACACAAGTTGCCTTCGTACAGGATTATGTGAGTAAATATTACAATGTTGATGAGGCAAATCTGATGAGCAAAACATTCACCAAACTGCGTGAGGTTACCCTTGGATACGAGTTTTCTAAAGAACTTCTGGAGAAAACCTTTATCAGAAAAGCATCCTTCTCCCTTTACGGCAGAAACTTACTGTATTTCTATAAAGATAAACGCTTTAAGGATGTAGATCTTGATCAGTACAACTATGCAACGGCATCAACCGGTTTACAATCACCAACGGTACGCAGCTTTGGCGTTAACCTTAACGTTTCCTTCTAACCTTGATAACATAAAAGATCATGAAAAAAATAGTCAATATATACCTGCTGCCCCTCATGCTGATCATCCTGGCAACGGGTTGTAAAAAAAGTTTTGAAGACCTTACTGAAAACACCAATAAGCCAAATGCTGTTTCTGCATCCCTCCTTTTCAATGGTGTAGTAAACAATTTACCAGACCTGCCGGATGGCGCTAAGGAAACCTATAGCCAATATTACCTGAACAATTATGATTATTACGGTAATAACCGATATGATTTAGGTGGAGGTGATGACTATTACACTACGCTTAAAAACGTAGTTGAAATGGAAAAACGCGCTGCCGCTACCGGCGGTGCAAGTATCAATCCATACGAGGCATTAGGTAAATTCTTCAAAGCATATTTCTTTAGTAAAATGAGCCTGGAAATGGGCGACATCCCAATGACGCAAGCTTTGAACGGGCTGGATGTGCTGGAGCCCGTATACGATTCACAAAAAACTGTGATGCAGCAATCTCTGGCCTGGCTGGAAAGTGCCAACAGCGACCTGGATCAATTAATCAAAAACCCGGCTAACTTTGGTACTGGTGTAGGTGCAACGCTAAGCAACGATATCTATTTCAATAACGATTTAAGTAAGTGGCAAAAAACGGTAAATGCTTTGCGAATCAGATTATTACTCCAATTAAGCAAAAAAACAGCAGATACAGACTTAAACGTAGCTACTCAGTTTGCAAGTATTATTAGCAATCCGGCTAAGTACCCATTAATGACAAGTGGAGCCGATAATTTGCAATATACCTTTGTGGCTCCGAATAATTTTTACCCTCAAAATCCAAATAATTTCGGGCAAAGCGGATCAAGAAAAAATTCGTCTGCAACTTACATCAGTTTGCTTACCCGCCTTAGAGATCCCAGGGTTTACGCCACTGCCGAGCCATCAAGAGACTTAGTAGACAATGCCAGGCAAAGCGCTACAGATTTCGCTTCTTTTGTAGGCGCTGATGCAGGATTAGATTTAGGTGTAATGTACAACAATGCGGGTTTACAAAAATATTCGTTCATCAACCGTAAACGTTTTTACTCCACTTATACTGGTGAGCCAAGTATCCAAATTGGTTATGCAGAACTCATGCTCAATATTGCCGAAGGCATTAACAGGGGCTGGGCAGCTGGAAATGCGGAAACCTATTACATTGCCGGCATTAAGGCTTCAATGAGTTCTTATGGAATTCCTGAAAGTGGAAATTATACTGCCTATTTTTACCGTCCGGGGTCTCAGGATGTAACCAATGCTGCTAATTACGATACCTTTATTGTTCCGATCGATTTTAATACCTATTACAACCAGGCTGCTGTAAAATATACTGCTGGTGCTAACGGCATCACACAGATTTTACAACAGAAATACCTGGCCTTATTCAGGCACTCTGGTTTAGAATCTTACTTTACGTACCGCCGCACCGGGGTTCCTGCCTTTACAACGGGGCCTGGAACAGGAAATGGGAATCGTATCGCACAACGTTTTAAATATCCTTCAGCAGAGCGTACTGCCAATGCTAAAAACTACCAAACGGCAATTGCCAGCCAGTTTAATGGCAATGATGACATCAATGGTACGATGTGGATTTTAAAATAAGGTCTATTCAGGCAGGGCTAACTAAGGCCCTGCCTTTTTTAAACTATCTATTATGAAAAAGCTGATATTAATTTTTGCCTTAACCATTGGAGCAACATGTTGTTTTGCCCAAGCCAAAAAAACAAAAAACCTGATCATCGTTACCCTTGATGGGATGCGCTGGCAGGAAGTGTTCAGGGGAGCAGATTCTGCGATGATCAATTCTAAATATACAGAAGACAAGGAGGAAATAAGAAAAAAATACTGGTCTGCATCTTTGGAGGACAGGAGGCAATTGCTTTTCCCATTTTTATGGAACACCCTGGCCAAACAAGGACAAATTTATGGGAACAGAGACCTGGGCAATAAAGAGCAGTTATCAAATCCCTATCATTTTTCATATCCGGGTTACAGTGAAATCTTTACGGGATTTGCCGATGTGAGAATGAATACCAATGATGCCATTCTTAATCCCAATATGAATGTGCTTGAATTTTTGAATAAGCAAAAAGGCTTTGAAGGTAAAGTGATTACGTTTTCTTCATGGGAGCGTTTTCCGCAAATTTTAAACGCCAGCCGCTCTGGCCTTCCTGTATATTCCGGTTATGCAGATTTAAAAAACAATGATGCAAATGCAAGGTTAAAATACCTGAACGAACTTCAGCATAACGTACCTCATTATCTTGGCGACTCTACCAGGCTTGATTTCCTTACCTATGAATTTAGTAAGGAATACATTAAACAGTATAAACCCCGGGTAATTTATATGGCTTTTGATGAAACCGATGATATGGCACATGCCGGAAATTATAAATTTTATCTCGATCGGGCCAAACAGGAAGATAGTTACATTAAAACTTTATGGGAAATGATCCAGGCAGATCCTTTTTATAAAAACAATACCACAATGCTCATCACTTGCGATCATGGCCGTGGCGAGGTACCGATGGATAAATGGCGGGATCACGGGGCAGATGTTGATGGCTCTGAAAATACTTGGTTTGCTATTGTAGGACCAGACACGCCTGCAGCTGGAGCGTTAAAAACAGCAACAACAATCTACCACAAACAACTGGCGCAAACCATATCTATGCTGCTAGGCTTTAATTTTAATGCCGCGGCCGGGCATGAAGTAGGTGAACCGATTAAAACAGTCTTTAGATAAGCGATTTCATAAGTACTCATCCAATAAGTATGTGCTGGGAGCTGTTTTTCCCATTGCCTTCTATCAGCTAACCGCGGAATGGCTCCCACTTTTATGCTTGATAATAAAGAACCAAATAATTAAAAATTGAATTGATATTGAATAAACTCGGTAAATTTTGTCGGTTTTTGGTCTTGAATAAAACTTGTTAGGATAAACACCCTCAACTTGCTTCCGAACATTTCTTCTGATTCATGGTTATGAAAATGTACTAACCTTATACAGATCATGGCAAAAGAGAAAAAGAAAAAAACCACTAAGAAAAAAGGTGGCAAGAAGAAAGACAAAAAGAAAAAAGGAAGTTCGAAAAAGAACAAACTTGGTGTAAAGAATTCGCTAGTAAATAACATCAATGCCCGTAAAAAGAAAGGGAAATCCCGCTCAAAAAAGAAATCGAAAGTAAGTAAGAAAGCTTATAAAAAGATGAAAGAAGGCTGGAAGAAAAAATAGTTTTAACAGGCCGTTATCATAATTGTTTACTCTTAACGGCCTGCTCCTCTTCAGCATCTTTTATGCTCGTTCCAGAGTTACGAACTTTGCGATACAGAAGCGCCAATAATCGAGCGCATTTTTGGGTTATATCCAACCTATTTCACTTAATAAATCACCAAAACAGAAAATCATAATTTTAGGCTATCTTTACACAAAATAAATTCGATGGCGGTATTACATAAAAAAGAAGAAAAAATTCAGGCAGTGCTGGGTAGGTTGCCTAAAAAATATACAGATGAACAATTTGTCGAAATGTTTATCAGACTTTACTCTAAAGATTGGGGAAAGATTAAATCAGCTTACATCAAACAATCTCAGGATAAAGAACCAGGTTCTATCATCAACATGCCTAAACCAGAGATCTATTTAAAACAAGTTTTAGCCAACTACCTTCAAAATGCAGATGCGCCTAAAGCAGCAGAAGTGAAGGAAGAAGTTATAAAAACGCCTGAAACGAAAGTAGAAAAGCCAAAAGCAGCAGTAAAAAAGGAAGTTGAGGCAAAAGAAGAAATTGCTGAACCTAAGAAAGTAAAAGCACCAGCTAAAAAGAAGATTGAAGCTGAAGAAACACCAACTGCAGATGTGAAGAAAACCAAAACACCTGCTAAGAAGAAAGTTGAAGCGACAGAGGAGCCAGTTGCCGAGGCAAAAAAAACTAAGGCACCTGCAAAAAAGAAAACGGAAACTGTAGAAGATTCAGCAGAAATTGCAAAGCCTAAAGCTGCTGCAAAGAAACCTGCTGCAAAAAAATAAAAAATATTTTCACCTTCATATAATAAATCATCCTTTTGGCTGTTTATGTATATGAGAGCGTTAATTTAGATGACGGGGATAGGTCGGTATGATTTATCCCCGTTCTTTTTTAAAAGATTTTTTTTGGGTCTTTTTTATTTTACCAGGCGCTATTTACAAGCGCAATCAACCAACGAAGTTTAGCTGGCCTAAGCAAAGTGGAAACTTCGTCAGTTTAAAAGCCGTTACCGAAAATAAGGCTTCCAGTGATAGATTCTCTAACAACTAATCTAGATTTAAAGCATTTATTTTTCTTCAGTAAGAAGGTTATGGGCTAGAGATAAAGTATTATTAAACCATCCTTCTTATACATATTCCTTTTCTTCCAATTTTGCCTTTTGTAAATCAAAAGCAGTTTGCATACCATACCAGTATTCTGCACTGGTTTCTAAAATTTTACCAATTTTTATGGCGAGTTGTGCAGAAATGTTTCTTTTGCCAACAAAAATCTGGCTTAAGTTATTAGGAAGAATTTCTAAAGCTTTTGCAAAATCTTTCTTTAGAATTTTTCTAGCTTCAATTTCTTCTAATAAAAACTCTCCAGGATGAAAAGCTTCAATCTCAATTTCAGCACCTTTAGAATTAAAGACCTGATTGTTCATATATCTTAATTTATTAATCTGTTAAATGGATAGTACTAACTGTAATGGTTACTGATTTCCTCAACTTCCATTATTTCAAGGCGTTCATCCTTTGTTATCATAAATATAAGCCTGTACGCTATAGTTATTCTAATTGAATACTTACCATTTTTTGATAATGATCTATTTATGATCATTAATTAATAGTTGGGTTTATTATTGAAGTATTTAAATGTAAATTTTGTAACCTCAAAAATCAAGTATTTACACAGGATTGTAAACTTCATCGCCATAATTGGCATATCGGGAAAAGTCGATATACATTTGCATCATGGATCAAGTAGAAATCTTTAAAGCCTTATCGAACAAAACCCGTTTGCAGATTTTAAACTGGCTTAAGGAACCTGCTAAAAACTTTCCGGATCAACTTAATCCTGATTTTGAAAATGTGGGCGTATGCGTTGGTCAGATTCAAATGAAGGCAGGTCTTTCTCAAAGTACCATTTCCGAATACCTTTCTATTTTACAGCGTTCCAATCTGGTTTGTGCTACCCGCGTAGGCCAGTGGACTTATTATAAACGCAATGAAGAAGGAATCAAAATGTTAAATCAAATTATTAGTACAGAATTATAAAAATAGAAAACAGATGAATACAGATAGTTTATTTAAGCCTTTTAGCTTAAAAACATTGAATACAAAAAATAGAATTGTAATGGCACCTATGACGAGATCTTTCTCTCCTGGTGGTGTCCCTACAGATGCTGTTGCTGAATATTACGCAAAAAGAGCTACTGGCGAAGTGGGATTAATTTTATCTGAAGGAACGGTGATTAATCGTCCATCTTCCTCTGCAGATCCAAACATCCCACATTTTTACGGTGAGCAGGCATTGGCCGGATGGCAGAAAGTAATCAACGATGTTCATGCAGCCGGAGCACAAATGGGCCCACAGATCTGGCACCAGGGCGTTATGGAAAATGACGCTTCGGGTTGGTTGCCACGCGCGCCTTTCGAAGGTCCATCTGCTTTACAAAGACCAGGTTTTGAAAACGGTGTACCGATGACGGATGCTGCTATTGCAGATACTATCGCCGCTTTTGGTCAGGCCGCAGCAGATGCAAAAGCATTAGGTTACGATACCGTGGAAATTCATGGTGCGCACCAATACTTAATTGATCAATTCTTTTGGGACGCAACCAATACCCGTACAGATATTTATGGCGGCAAAACCCTGGCTGAGCGTACTCGTTTTGCAGTAGAAGTAATTAAGGAAGTTCGTAAACGCGTAGGTGAAGATTTCGCCTTAATTATTCGTTTATCACAATTCAAACCTGCTGCTTATGATTTTAAATTAGCGAAGAATGAAACTGAAATGGAGCAATGGTTAACGCCACTGGTAGATGCAGGAATTGACATTTTGCACTGTTCACAACGTCGTTTCTGGGAACCAGAATTTGAAGGATCAGATTTAAATTTCGCAGGCTGGGCGAAGAAAATTACAGGTAAAGCTACTATCTCTGTTGGGTCTGTTGGCTTAGATGGCGATTTCTTTGGCGCATTTGCCGGACAGAGCTCTCAACCTAGTTCTTTAGATGAATTGGTTAGAAGAATGGATCGTGGTGATTTTGATTTAATTGCAGTTGGTCGTCCATTACTATCCGATGCCAACTGGGTAGAAAAAATTAAAAATAACCGCACAGATGAATTGAAAGGTTTCAGTAAGGAAGCTTTAGCAGAACTGATATAAAATTTTTCTCTTTTATAAACAGAAAGCACCTCAGAAATGGGGTGCTTTTTAGTATCAGTCAATTAACAATAAAATAGACTTTTCTTTGTCTACAATTAATATCTATCTTTCAATATAAATCTATAAAAGCATCAAAAACCTAATATTTAGGATCTTTACCATCAAGATCATTTATACAGCTTTACTTATTCATCTGGATTTTAACCTATAATTATCACCTTGATTGGTGCTACACCAACCAACGATCTTCATCACACACCATCAATTCAATTATCTATTAGATGAGCCATTGGTCAGGACTTGTAGAATGATCAAAGGTTATTCTTCCAACAAAGCCTGCCTGATTTTTTCAGCTGCTTCTGCCAGTTCTTCCTGAGTTGGACTCAGTTTCTCTTTACTAAAGTTCATGTCGTTAACTGTATTCATCGGTATTAAGTGAATGTGCGCATGTGGCACTTCTAAACCAATTACAGCCACACCCACTTTTTTACATGGGAAAGCTGTTTTAACCCCTTGAGCTACAATTTTAGCGAACATCCAAAGCCCCACAAACAAATCTTCCTCCATATCGAAAATATAATCGACTTCAATTTTTGGAATCACTAAAACATGACCAGCAGTTAAAGGCTGAACATCTAAGAAAGCCAGGTATTCTACTGTTTCGGCCACAACATGCGCGCTGATTTCGCCGGCAACAATTTTTGAAAATATAGTCATAAGTAAGTTGTAGGTTGTGAGTTACAAGTTACAGGTCTGGTCTTACAACCTGCAACCTATAACTTGTAACATTTTTATCTTGAGATTTCTAAAACTTCGAACTGCATTTTACCTGCAGGCACTTCAATTTCGGCAAATTCGCCAACAGATTTACCCAATAAACCTTGTGCTATCGGCGATTTTACAGAGATTTTTCCTGTTTTTAAATCTGCCTCCGTTTCGGCTACTAACTGGTAAGTCATCGTCGCGCCGTTTTTAACGTTTTTTATCTTCACGATAGATAATGCCAGCACTTTTGTTAAATCCAATTTTGATTCATCAATTAACCGCGCATTCGCTAATGTGTTCTTTAATTTGGAAATTTTTGCCTCGTGCAAGCCCTGTGCCTCTTTCGCGGCATCATATTCTGCATTCTCTGATAAATCACCTTTATCTCTGGCTTCAGCAATTGCTTTAGATATTAGCTGACGCCCTGTGGTTGTTAGATAATGAACTTCCTCTCTTAATTTATCTAATCCCTCTTGTGTATAGTACGTTACCTCTGTCATTGCTCTATTAATTTTTTTTTCAAACGCTATAAAAAACAAACAAGACTACATAGTTGGTTTCTACATAGTCTTGCTTCAATTTTAACGAAGATAAAATCTGGAAATTACAAAAGCAAATAAATAAGCAGGATTTTTATGATTTAGAACAGACAGGATTCTGTTATGACGTTGACCTTAAAACGATAAGCCTCATCAACATGGCTGGATGTTATCTTTTTTTATAGATGCAGAAAGTATTAGATTTTATCACTGATCACTCGTCCAGGGTAACATATCAAACGTTTGACGAAATAATTCATTCACTATTTTTACTTTTGGCTAAACTAATCTAAAAAATGAAAAAACTATTTTCTATTGCCCTGCTTATTGGCTTGGGCAGTTATACGCTCTTGGCGCAGGAACTTTATATGCCCCGAAATATAAAAGCAGCTTATACAAAAGGAACGCGGGCTATGAATGGCCAGCCCGGTGCAAATTATTGGCAAAACCATGGTAAGTACAACATGGATATTAAGGTAGATGCTGAAACTAAAATAGTAAGCGGACAGGAAGAAATCTTGTACAGCAACAATAGTAACGATACATTAAAAACACTTGCCATTCGTTTTGTAAACAACTTACATAAACCAACTTCACCACGTGGCGGTTCGGTGAGCGAAGATTTTTTGTCTAGCGGACTTCATATTTCTTCCTTTGCTGTAGATGGCGAAACTTATAAAGTTGATTCGAAAAACTGGGGAACAGTTGGAAATGTAAAATTGAACAAACCTTTAAATCCTAAATCAAAAATCACAGTTAAAATCGCCTGGGATTATCCTTTATCGAAAGAAAGCGGGCGCGAAGGACAGATTGATCCCAATTCATTCTTCGTGGCCTATAGTTATCCCCGCATTTCTGTTTACGATGATTATAACGGCTGGGATCGGATTCCCCATACCGATAGAGCCGAGTTTTACAACGACTTTAATGATTATGTTTTTTCCGTAAAGGCACCTAAAAACTATGTGGTATATGCCACAGGTGATTTTTTAAATCCTGATGAAGTGCTTCAGCCAGAAATTGCTGCACGCTTAGCAAAATCATACAACACGGATGAAATTATTCATATCGCTACAGGAGAAGAACTAAAAAGTGGAAAAGTAACCGCACAGAAAGATTGGAATACCTGGAAATTTAAAGTAGATCACATTACAGATGTTACTTTTGCCTTGAGTAATCATTACGTTTGGGATGGTGGAAGCGTAATCGTTGATACAAAAACTGGCCGTAGGGCAAGTGCACAGGCGGCTTATAATCCTTCAACCGGAAAAGATTTTCTTAACTCTGTTAAATATAATATCAATGCGCTATCCTGGTTTTCAAATAATTGGCCTGGCATTCCCTACCCTTATCTAAAAACAATAGCTTTCCAGGGCTTTGCAGATATGGAATATCCGATGATGGTGAATGATTCCAACTTTGGGGATCCTGTTTTTGCTCAACTGGTTCAGGATCATGAGGTGGCGCACACCTACTTTCCTTTTTACATGGGCATTAATGAAACGCGTTATGCTTACATGGATGAAGGCTGGGCAACTACATTTGAATATTTAATCGGCATTGCCGAAAATGGCAAAAAAGCGGCAGATGACTTCTATAAAGAGTTTAGGGTAAACAAATACATCAACGATAAATCTGCAGAAGAAGATCAACCGGTGATTTCGATGTCTGATCAGGTTTCTGGCTCAGGTTATGGAAATAATTCTTACGGAAAAGCATCTCTATCTTACCTGGCATTGAAAGATATGCTGGGCGATGCGACTTTTAAAAAAGCATTGCATCATTACATGAACACCTGGAATGGTAAACATCCTATACCGTGGGATTATTTTAATTCAATGAATGCAGGCTCCGGACAAAACCTAAACTGGTTTTTTCAGAACTGGTTTTTCACCAATTATTACCTGGATTTAGCGCTAGGAAAAGTTTCCTCAGCAAAAGGTAAATCGACTATTACGATTAAAAATATCGGTGGTTTCGCCATTCCTTTTGATGTTGTGGTGACTTATGCTGATGGCAAAACCGAAACCATTCATCAAACTCCAGCCGTTTGGAAATCGAATCCAAAAGAAATAGCGGTAGCGATTAATTCAACAAGAAAAATAAAATCAATTACCTTAGATAATGGCATTTATGTAGATGCAACTCCAAAAGATAATTTTTACGAAGTAAAATAGTGCAGTTGGTGGTTTTCAGTTGGTAGTTTACGAATTGCCAACTGAAAACTGTTAAACTGAAAACTGCTAACCGTTCTCTGCTTTAAAAACTGGTTCGTGTTTAATTGGAAAATTGAGTGAATTGGCAATGAAGCACATTTTATTCGCTTCTATATGTAATGATTCTGCCAGTTCGACGTGTGCTTTATCGGCGATAAGAATCTGAGGATGCAACGTAACCTCTTTAAATTTCCCACTGCCATCGGCTAATTCTTCCATCGTACCTTCAGCCTCATCTTTATACTCAATAACTATAATTTCATTTTTAGAACACAAATGCAGGTACCAAAGCATGTGGCAACTCGAAATGGAAGACAAAAGCAAATCCTCTGGATTATATTTAGATTTATCACCCAAGAAGGCAGAATCTGATGAACCTAAAATATCGGCTTTTCCATCTACCGCAATTACATAATCGCGATCGTAAGAGCGATAATCCATTGTTCCCGAGCCCTTATTGCCCGTCCAGGTTATTGTTGTTGAATATAAATGATCTTTCGGCATGATATAATTTAGTTAGATTTCGTAATCCAATTTAGGAAAATAAGATTGAATTGAAAGACTTTTCAAGAGGTATCTACTCATTTAAAAGGTTTATAGCCAGATCGCACATTTATATCTATTTAGTTTAGTATATTAATAACAAGACTCAATAATTTTCATAAAGGCCAATTACAGGAGAAAAAGAAATAGTGTACATTTGATTAATGCCTGATCTGGAGAAAACATATTTGTTTAGAATGATTCACATTGAGAATCTTCCCCATATTCTTCAGAATGGCATTACTCATCATACATCAGCTAAAGCACACCCTAACTATAAACCAATTGGCGATTCAAGCCTCATTTCTACGCGAGGATCTTTTCTACTAAATAATGGTAAGAGATTAGGCCAGTACATTCCTTTCTATTTTAGCATCAGAACGCCAATGCTATATGTGATACAGCATGGATTTAATATGGTTGAGCCTACTCCAGCTGAGAATATTGTTTACTGTGTTACTTCTTTAAGCAAAATTATTGAACTAAATTTGGATTTTGTTTTCACCGACGGCCATGCTATGGACAAATTTAGTGCTCAATTTTCAATAAAAGACATTGAAAATATTGATCAAATTATAGACAAGTCTGCCATCAATGCTAAATATTGGAAAGATGAAAATGATCTCGATGTAAAGAGAAGAAAAGAAGCCGAATTCTTAGTTTTGGGTGATATAGCTGTTAGTGCGATTTTGGGCTTCTTAGTATACAATGAAAATGCGAAGATCAAATTATTAGATTTTGGTGTGGATGAAAGAAGTGTTCATATTAGAACAGATTTTTATTTTTAAAATGATACAATATAAAACTGGCAATTTATTAGATAGCAAAGCAGAAGCTTTAGTTAATACCGTTAATACCGTGGGTGTTATGGGTAAAGGAATTGCTTTGCAATTTAAAAATATCTTCCCCAACAATTTTAAAATATATCGTGAGGCATGCAAGAATAAGAATTTAAAGACCGGCCAACTTTTAGTTACTGATGAAGAGTCGCTACTGACAGGAAAAAAAATAATAATCAATTTCCCGACTAAGACCACCTGGCGTCTTCCATCTGAATATGAATATATTGAAGAGGGCTTAATAGATCTAGTTAAAATCATAAAAAACAAAGATATAAAGTCTATCGCGATACCGCCCTTAGGCGCTGGAAATGGAGGCTTGGATTGGAATAAAGTTAAACAACAATTAGAAAAACATCTGAGTAATATAGATTGTGACATTCATATTTATGAACCAAGTTCTGCTATACAAGAGATACTCAAAAAAGAAAGGGTTAAATTAACGCCAGCTAGAGCAATGCTTTTAGCCGTTTTATATGAAATGGTAAGAAACGGAGAATTTGTAACAGAGTTTTCTTCAGAAAAAATAGCTTACTTTCTTCAACGTTTTGGAGGAATAAACGCATTTAATCTTGAATTTAAGCCAAATTTTTATGGTCCCTACTCTGGAAAGGTGAAGCATGTACTTTATTATCTAAATGGCAGTTATATCATGGGATATAGTGCGAAGGACAAAAAACCATTTGAAGAATTAGCCCTGATTTCAGATGCAGAATTTGAGGTAGAAAAATTTCTAAATCAACCAGAAAATATAATATTTAAAACAGTAGTTGAAAAAGTTAAAAACTTTTTAACAGGATTTTATTCACCGTTTGGATTGGAATTACTTTCGACTATTGATTTTATTATTAATGAGAAACAAGCGGATACAAATGAAAAAGTTATCGATGAGTTAAATAAATGGAGCGATAGAAAAAAAACCATGTTTACCAATCCGAAATTTGTTCAAATTGCTATTGAAAACATTAAGTCTCATCTTAATCAATAATAGCTTTCAAAAACTGCATTTGAAAACTACTATTGATTAGTTATTTGACGGTAGGTTTTTTTATTACCTCTTAGCTCTAAATTATAACTCCCGCCAACTTCTCCGCCAACACTTCAGAAATCTTTCGGTAAGAATCGAACGTCCAGCCGCCAACATGAGGGGTAAGGATGACCTGATCATTATTCTTTAAATCATTGTACCAGGCTTGTTCGGCTAAAGCCGGAAATTTTTCGGTTTGCAGAACATCTAAACCAGCACCTAATATTTTACCGGATTTAATGGCATTCAAAACCGCTTGAATACATACAATCTCCCCTCTTGCGGTATTGATAAAGAAAATTGGCTTTTTAAAGTGAAAGAAATATTCATCATCTACCATCAATTTTGTTTCTGCAGTTAAAGGAATGTGCAAACTCAACACATCACTATGTTTTACAATTTCTTCCATGCTTACTTCGCGCGCAAAAGCATCACTGAAACCTGTTTTATATTTATCATAAGCCATTACATCAACCTCAAAGCCTGCAAGTTTTTTAGCAAAACTTTGCCCCATAAAACCGTAGCCAATAATCCCTACTTTTTTACCTTTTAATTCATAACCCCGGTTTCCCTCACGATCCCAAACTCCATTTCTAATTTCCTGATCTGCCCTTCTAAAGTTGTTCATCAGAGATAATAATAATCCAGTGGCATGTTCTCCAACGGCATCACAATTCCCTTCAGGTGCATTCATCAGTTCGATGTTTCTTTCAAAGGCAATTTTATCATCTATATTATCTAATCCAGCACCCGCCCTGGCTACAAACTTCAAATTTGGAGCTGCAGCAAAAATTTCAGCATCAATTCTAAATTTTGTCCGCACAGCGATCCCAACATAATCTTTAATTTTTTCAAGCGTTTGCTGACGGGTAATCTGAGGTTCATCATCAACCACATAACCCATTTCAATAGCTCGTTCCTTGAAAACCGGATGTAAATCGTCAACAATTAGTATCTTTTTCATTTGTAAATTTATTTTCGAACCTTTTAAATTCAAACAAAAGTAACATTTTCTATAAGGCTTCTAACCTCAAAAAAGACCTTATTTATTTAAACCTTTCCGCATTAAAAAGGCTCACAAAAATATTACGCTAAAACGGCTGTAATAAAATAGTTACGCCTCTCTAATTAAACTAAGTTGCTGTTACTTTGTCTCCCTTTACAAAACACACACAAATTTTAATTTTTAATGAGACTTTTACAATCGCGAACGATACCCATAATCCTCCTACTTTTAAGTTTAACCTTTAATCTTTTCGCCCAAACAGGTAACAAAGCGAAAATAACGGGCACGCTAAAAGATGCTAAAACACAAGAAACCATTCCATTTGCAACCGCAGTATTAATTGATAAAGCCACTGCCAAGAATGTAAAAATAGCACAAACAGATCTTAACGGCGCGTTTGTGATGGCCGATTTACCTAAAGGGAACTTCACCTTCAAAATTAGTTTTGTTGGTTACCAAACCATGGTAAGAGATAACATTGCCATTACCGCGGCAACCGGAACGCTAAACTTTGGCGATATTAAAATGAATGCGGCTAAAGGAAATATTTTAAGCGAAGTAACCGTGACCGGCCAAAAGCAAGGCATGCAGATGGGGATTGATAAAAAAATATTTTCTGTAGATCAAAGTGTGATTAGTGAAGGTGGTTCCGCAACAGATTTATTGCAAAATGTACCTTCTGTTTCTACTGATATGGATGGTAACGTGAGTTTACGTGGTTCATCAGGGGTAAGGGTTTTAATTGATGGCAAACCGTCGTTAATTGCAGGAGGAAACGTAGCGCAAATTTTAGCCTCTATCCCGGCAAGTTCAATCGAAAGTGTAGAGGTAATCACCAACCCATCCGCTAAATATGATGCGGAAGGCCAATCTGGAATTATCAATATTGTATTAAAGAAAAATACCAAACTGGGCTTCAATGGATCAGCTGCAATAACTGCTGGTAACCGCGACAATTACAATGCAAATACTAATCTAAGTTTTCAAAACAGTAAAGTGAATCTTTACGGAAATTATAGCTACCGTTACGGAAACCGGATTGGTGGAGGTTTTCAGAATATTACCTATAAAGGTGACTCTGCAAGGACTGCCTTTGCAAATCAGGCAACCCGCTCAACTTCTTTAGAGAAAGGGCATAACGCTAAAGCTGGTTTAGATTATTATTTGTCTCCTAAAAGCATAATCAGTTTATCGGGTGGTTTCAATTCAAGGGAAAATGAGCGAAATGAATTACTAGATATCAGACAATTGAACCGTGCGCAAACGCCGCGTTCATTGAGCAACAGAACAAATACTAACGATAGTTACGGAAGTAGTTATGATTTGAACCTGGATTATGTGCAGAAGTTTAATAAACCGAAAGAAGAATTAACCTTCAATTTTGGTTATTCGGATGGAGACAATAATAATGATCAAAATTACAGTACCACTACAACCAATAGGAACAACACCCCTATAAACGAAAACCTGAGTACTGTACGTGTGTTTAACCAAGGTACTAATTCAAATTATAACATTCAGGCCGATTATAGCCTTCCGGTTGGTAAAGCAGGAAAAGTAGAGGCCGGATATCGCAGCCAGATTCGTTTAGGGGATAACAACCAATATGCAGATTCTGTGTTAACAAGCACCAACGTGGTTGTGGAAAACAATAAGTTGATTAATAATTTTAACAGTAAAGACCAAGTTCATGCGCTTTACCTGAACTATCAAAATCAAATTAAAGATTTCGGCTATCAGCTGGGTTTAAGAGCGGAAGATGCGCGTTTAGATACGCATTTAGATGGCTACACCAACAATGTATTAACTTCCAGCGAAGGAAATATCCACTACAAAAGATTATATCCAAGTGTGTTTTTAACACAGAAGCTAAAAGGTGATAACCAGGTTCAGCTAAGTTATACGCGACGTGTAAACCGTCCGCGTCCATGGGATACCAATCCATTCCTGGATGTATCAGATCCATTTAACTACAGAGGTGGTAATCCGAATTTATTGCCAGAGGATGTACACTCCTTTGAATTGGGTTATAGCAAATACTGGAAAAAAGTTACCTTAACTTCCAGTCTTTATTTCCGTCAAACCAATGATGTGATTCAAAGAGTAAGAAGCTCACCAGTTAATGGAATCATCACCACAACACCTCAAAATTTAACACGCCAGATTAATAGCGGTTTGGAGTTAATTGGCCGTTTTGATTTGGTAAAGGCATTAAACTTTACCACCAACGTTAACCTTTACCAGGCCAAGTTTGATGGAGATGAAAGATTCAATATTCCAAACAGCAGTGGTTTTAGCTGGAACGCAAATTTAACTGCAAACTTAACTGTGGTTAAAAACTTATCGGTTCAAGTTCGTGGCGATTACCGGGCTTCAGAAGTAATGGCGCAAGGTAAACGCAATGCGATGTATGGAATTGATGGAGGCGCGAAATACGACTTCCCAAACAAAAAAGCTTCATTAAGTTTCAATGTGAGGGATGTATTTAACACCAGGAGATGGAGCATGACCACCGAAGACGATTTTACAATTGTAG
Source organism: Pedobacter sp. CFBP9032 (assembly GCF_034045265.1). Classification (NCBI taxonomy): domain Bacteria; kingdom Pseudomonadati; phylum Bacteroidota; class Sphingobacteriia; order Sphingobacteriales; family Sphingobacteriaceae; genus Pedobacter; species Pedobacter sp. CFBP9032. The sequence goes on from NZ_JAXCWE010000006.1 coordinate 245,925, forward strand.
ATTTTCAACGCCAGATGCAGGGAACCATGGGTAATTTAACATTCTCTTACCGCTTCGGAAAAACCACTTTTAGCAACGTAAAGAAACAGAAAAAAGACGATCAGCAGGAAAATCGACCTGATGAAGGATCATTCTAATAAAGCAAGGCGTTTCGAATATCGAAACGCCTTTTTTGTTTAATTACATTTGTGAAAATGATATTTATTATCTTGCGCAATGGAAGATCAAAACCCCTGGACAACGTTAGCAAGCGAAGTTAAATACGATAACAATTGGATTCGGGTCACCGAACATCAAGTCATTAATCCATCTGGCGGTACCGGGATTTATGGAGAAGTTCATTTTAAAAACTTTGCTATTGGCATTTTACCATTGGATGAGGAACAAAACACCTGGCTGGTTGGACAGTATCGTTTCCCGCTGAAAGCATATAGCTGGGAAATTCCGGAAGGCGGCGGACCGTTTCATGAAGATCCACTTGAAAGTGCCAGAAGAGAACTGGTAGAAGAAACCGGCTTGAGCGCTAAAAACTGGAAAGAAATTCAACGCATGCACCTTTCCAATTCGGTGAGCGATGAATTAAATATTATTTATTTAGCAACAGACCTGATTCAAGGTATCGCAATGCCCGAAGAAACAGAACAACTCCTGGTTAAAAAACTTCCTTTTGAAGTGGTTTACCAAATGGTGCTAAGTGGCGAGATTACCGATTCAGTAAGTGTGGCTGCCATTATGAAAGTAAAACTGATGATTTTAAACGGTGAAATCTAATGATTACCTTTGCCGCATTAATTTTTTAATCAAATGAGCAAGCTTCTCGGATATATTTTAAGCCCTGTTTTTTATTTTTTCTTTGCCTTAACCTTGTGTATTTTCCACCCTATTCAATGGGTTTGCTATAAGTTTTTCGGCTACAAAGCACATAAGGTCTCGGTTGATATCTTGAATTTCTTTCTCACTTATTGCCAGGTATTTCTGTTCAATTCGGTCACTTTTAAAAACGAATTTAATCTCCCTACAGATCGACCTATTATCTTCGCTGCGAATCACCAGAGCATGTATGATATCCCCTCTTTAATCTGGTTCTTAAGAAAGTACAGTGCGAAGTTTATTTCGAAAATAGAGCTTACTAAAGGCATTCCATCCATTTCCATAAACCTGAGATTAGGCGGCGGCGCGAACATCAATAGAAAAGACAATAAACAGGCGATTTCTGAAATCATTAAGCTTGGCCGCAGGATGAAAGAAAACAACTGGAGTACCGTTATTTTTCCGGAGGGTACCAGGGCAAAAGATGGAAAGGTTAAAACCTTCCAATTCGGCGGAATTGCTACAATATTGAAGGCCGTGCCAAATGCACTGATTGTACCTATAGCAATTGAAAATTCATGGAAAATTGTTCGTTTTGGCATGTTCCCACTCACCACTGGCCATGCCTTAAAATGGACCGTATTAAAACCTATAGAGCCTGGCGATAAAACCGCTAACGAAATTACCCTGACAGTAGAAACGGAAATTAGGCAAGTGCTGGGGCAATAGAAGTATCAAGATTAAAGTATCAGGTAGAAAGACTTGAGTAGTAAGATCTAAATAGTCAGGTATCAAGATTAAAGTATCAAGTATCAAGACTTGAGTATTAAAATCTGAATATCAGGTATCAAGACCTGTTTTGACTCCAGGCTTTGGACTTGATAATTGATACTCACGACTATGGACTAATGACTCCAGACTAAATATTCTTATTTCCAATTACTTTGAAAAACTCATCGCGATAAGTATCTCCAACAGGAATAATTTTTTGATTAATGGTAATTCTGCTGCGTTCGATACTTTCAATTTTATCTACAGCTACAATGTAAGATTTGTGCACCCTGATAAACTGACTTTGGGGCAAAGCTTCTTCCATTTTCTTCATACTTTGAAGGGTAATTACGCGCTCAGTTTTTGTGAAAATAGAAATATAATCTTTTAATCCTTCGATAAAAAGAATATCATGTAAATAGATTTTTTGAATTTTGTGCTCTGTTTTCACGAAAATATAATCCTGTACCGGATTTGCAGGAGCCGAAAATGGTGCGGGTGTAAGGATAGGCTGGGCAACACTTGCAGGCACTTCAACCGGTTTAAACTGATTATGAACTTTTTCTACAGCTTTATAAAAACGATCGAAAGCAATTGGCTTCAGAAGATAATCAGAAACGTTAAGGTCGTAACTTTCTAAAGCATATTGTGGGTAAGCGGTGGTTAAGATATAATGGCACTTATTACCGGCGATTTTTAAAAACTGAATCCCTGTTAACTCAGGCATTTGAATATCCAGAAAAACCAGATCAATGCCCCCAGCCTGAACAATTTGCAAAGCTTCTATTGGGTTTTCGCACCTTTTAACAAAGTTTAAAAAAGGTACTTTAGAAATATAATCTTGCAGAATATCGAGCGCTAAAGGCTCATCATCAACAACAATACAGTTTAAGTTCATTATAGGTTTATCGTTTTAATCAATAATTTTAATAAAATCCGCTGGTGTTTGGTTCCCGGATTAAATATCAATCATCAGTTCGCTGGTGTAATGAGTAGCCGAATTTACAACATTTAATTTATATCTGTCTGGATAAACCAATTGTAATCTTCTTTCTACATTGGTTAAACCCACTCCACCCTGCGCATCTTTATTTTGGTTATTTTTCTTATTAATTACACTGAAGTGGAGTATTTTCTGGTTAGCAATAATATTGATTTTAACCGGATGCTCCGGATCATTAACCACACCATGTTTGAAAGCATTTTCCACGAAAGAGATCAACATTAACGGAACAATCTTCTGATCATCAATTTCGCCGTTTAAAGTAAGTTCAATAAAGGCACCATCCTTAAATCTGATTTTCTGTAACTCAATATAATTGGTGAGATAATCAACTTCCTTACTCAAAGCCACTGTTGGCGTATTGCTTTCGTAAATCATATAGCGCATAATTTCTGATAGCTTCATAATGGCATCGGCAGTTTTATCTGATTTTTGATAAGCCAGTGAATAAATATTATTTAAGGAATTGAAAAGGAAGTGCGGATTTAACTGAGATTTTAAAAATTGAAGTTCCATCTCCCGGCGTTCGCTTTCCAGATTGCGCTGAATGCGTTCATTGGCAAACCAATCGGCTGCAATCTTGATCAGGCAACTGGAAACCAGGAAAAAACCACATAGAAATAATTGTGCAAAGAAATATTGGTCAGCAGTAATTGGCTTTCGCTTGCCTTCCATCAGGTACTCCATCATTTCCTTTGGATTTAACACTGCAATTGCAGTTTTGATAAACGCCGTTACGCCGAGAAGGATAATGAAAAGGAAGATATAAAGAAAGTATTTCTTCTTCTTTTTAATAAACTGTGGAATGAGAATCAGGTAGTTAATGTAAAAAAGCGAAACGTTAATGATTCCAAATAACACCAGCGACAATAGAAAGTGCTTTAAATTTTTTGTGTCAGAATCAAAAAAGATGCTTAAGAAAATGATAATTAATATAACTGCCCAGTACAATGCGTGCAATATAATAGGGCCTTTGCTTTTCGTCATTATTTTTCGCTTATCGCAAATCGTATTTATCCTTCGATTTGTGCATCCAAAGTAAATAAACTTTCCTTTTTAACCCAACAGAATCTACCAACTGGCTTTTTTTTTCTACGAACGGCCCAAACGCCAAAATTTATCGACCAACGCCGAAATTACCCGTTGATCTAGAATCTTGAACACTTGGTATAATAGATTTTAGCAGCTTGCTTTTCTTCAGTTTCTTTGAATCATCAAAACAAAACAACCATGAAAAATTCATCAGCAATCAACTACACAAATCAAACAGTAATTACTGATGAAGCTTTCACAACCGCTCAATTTAAATTAAACGTGATGAAAAAATTAGCTAACACCTCGCCATTCTTACTTTTATTATTACCAGTTTTTATGATGATTATATTAACGCTTACCATTAATACCAATCAAAATGATACTGAGATTGTGGTAAAACCAGCTAAAACTTCTAATGCTATTGTGAAACAAGCTACCGCTATTTTTAAGTAGGATAATGAGTAGTTTCGCCATAGAAACCGTAGGATTGAATTTTAATTTTGGTCAGCAAGCCATTGTTAAAGATCTTTCTCTACAAGTTCCAAAAGGAAGTATATATGGTTTTCTTGGTCCGAATGGAGCGGGAAAAACCACGACTATAAAAATTCTGCTAAACTTGCTAAAGGCTCCTGCAGACCAGGTCTTCATCTTTGGAAAAGAAATTAACAGCAACCGAATTGCCATTCTTAAGCGGATCGGTTCCTTGGTAGAGCAACCTGCAATTTATGGCCACTTGAGTGGAAAGGAAAACCTGATTAACCGTTGTTTGCTATTAGGCATCAAAAAAAGCAAAGCGGATGAAATGTTAGCCTTAGTTGGTTTAACTGATGCTGCAGATAAAAAATCAAGCAAATATTCCCTTGGAATGAAACAACGCCTCGGGATTGCACTGGCTTTAGTTTCAGACCCAGAGTTGCTTCTTCTAGATGAACCGACCAATGGTTTAGATCCAAATGGCATCATCGAGATTAGAAACCTGATGATCGAACTCACCACCAAATACCATAAAACAATTTTAGTATCGAGTCATCTTTTGGCCGAGATAGAAAGGACTGCTACGCATGTTGGCATTATCAACAAAGGCCAATTGCTTTTTCAGGGAACCATACAAGAACTTCAGCTGCTGAACAAACCTTTGCTAGAAATTGAAGTAAACAATATAGCAGAAGCTTCAATATTGATCGAAGAAAAAGGATATGAAATCCTCACTAAAACGGATTCAAAAGTTAGTATTCCGTTCGTCTCCTCAAAGGAAAGCGGACTGATTAATACTTTCCTTATTCAAAATGGCTTTACTGTAACCAGCCTTTCACAACAGCGAAAAGATCTCGAAAACCTTTTTCTTGATATTACCAAAACAAACTAAAATGCGCTCTTTAACGATCTCCATCTATTCAGAATTTTATAAGTCAAGAAAAACACTCGCGTTCTGGGCATCTATCCTCTTACCACTTATTATTTGTGGGTTGATCACCTTTGGTTTTTACAGCAGTTCAGAAAAAATTTTAAACCTGCATCAATCCCCTATGATTCTCTGGCTCCGCTATAGCAGTGCGGCACTCAACGTAATGGGCATTTTAATTTTGCCTTTTTACGTGATTTTTATGGCTTTTTCGGTAAATAATATTGAACATAAAAATGACACCTGGAAATCGCTTTTTGCACAGCCACTGAACAAGTTCTCTATTTATGCCGCCAAATACATTTATGCGGTTATGCTCATCTTCCTATCATTACTACTATTTGGCAGCCTTACTTTTGCATTTGGGCATCTATTACACTTTTTAGTGCCGGAGTACAGTTTTAATCAGTATGATCCTTCAGTAATATTAATTAAATTTTACACTAAACTTTTCCTATCCTCACTGGGCATTTTATCTATTCAATTTCTATTAAGTTTGCTTTGGGGAGATTTTCTAAAACCAATGGGGATTGGCTTTATAGGCACCATTATGGGAATCATTACTTCAAATGTGGGATGGAAATATGCCTACCTCATCCCGTATAGTCATCCTACTTTAGTTTTACACAGCAGTAAATCAGCTACAGATCCTTCTACTTTTGCCATCTTTACACAAGAAATAACGACCAGTTTAACTTATGCTGCCGTACTTTTTATCTTAGGCTATTTTATCGTGATTAAGAAAAGTATCAAATAGTAATCATATTATTCTAAACCAATATTTCTGAATACCTAGCCACCTGCAAGAAAACGTGTAAAAATATCATGGTAAATCAATAAGCAAAGCGATAAAACGTATTTTTAAGCTAAATCAAACCAACTTAAAAATATGATCAAAAGATTTACAACTACGACGGCAATCGCTGTTGGGCTTTGCTTTTCGGGATTTGCTCAAGATACCCCTGATGCAGCAATAGTGCAAAAAATAAGAAAAGAAGGCCTGGAAAATTCTAAAGCAATGGACATTGCGTTTAATCTGACAGATGTAGCGGGTCCTCGCCTCTCCAACTCACCAGGTCTGAGAAAAGCACAGGATTGGGCAATTAAACAATTAAGTGATTGGGGATTGAAAAACGCACACCTGGAAGCCTGGGGCACTTTCGGAAAAGGATGGCAGATAGATAAATATTATGCAGCCACAACTCTTCCTTTCTATCATGCCATTATTGCTTCTCCAAAAGCATGGACCCCCGGCACCAATGGCCCAATAAAATCTGAAGTAATTTTAATTAAAGCCGATAGCGTTACGGATCTGGCAAAATACAAAGGAAAATTAGCGGGTAAAATTGTGATGATGGATCGTGGAACCGCCTTAACCAGTGGAACAAAAGCAGATTTTTCGAGATATGCAGATAGTACACTGGCACAGATGGCAGCGGCAACTCCAACTGCAAACGCCGGAAGACAACGCCCGACTGGTGGACCAATGGCAGATCGGATGGCGCAGATGATGAAATTACGCCAGGCCCAGGCCGCTATCAGTGCAGCACTTTTAGAAGAAAAAGTTGGCTTGATCTTAACCTATGCCCGTGGCGGACAAGGAACATTTTTTACCAGCAACGGCGCATCTTACGCATTAGATGCAAAGCCCGTTTCGCCTGAACTGGAAGTTGCTGCTGAAGATTACCTGCATATTTTACGCTTATTACGTGCAGGCAAACCAGTAGAAGTAGAAACCGACATTAAAACTTCTTTCTATGATCAGGATCCTCAGGGTTATAATGTAATTGCAGAGATTCCCGGAACCGATAAAAAATTAAAAGAAGAAGTGGTAATGATTGGCGGTCACTTCGATTCGTGGCATGCCGCTACCGGTGCTACAGATAATGCAGCGGGCTCTGCCGTAATGATGGAAGCCATGCGCATTTTAAAAGCGATAGATTTTAAACCAAAACGCACCATTAGAATTGCACTCTGGAGCTCAGAAGAGCAGGGTTTATTCGGATCCAGAGGTTATGTTGCAAAACATTATGGAGATCCTAAAACGATGGTATTAACACCAGATCAAAAGAAAATTTCTGCTTATTATAATTTGGATAATGGAACGGGTAAAATCCGCGGAATTTATTTGCAGGGAAATGAGGCAGCAGGCCCGATTTTTAAAAGTTGGCTAACGCCTTTTAATGATTTAGGTGCTACAACTGTAACGGTTAGTAACACTGGTGGCACTGACCACCAGGCGTTCGATGCCGTAGGCATTCCAGGTTTCCAGTTTATACAAGATCCGGCAGATTACAACACGAGAACTCACCATAGCAATATGGATACTTATGATCGTTTATTAGAAGATGATTTGAAGCAATCGGCAACTATTATTGCTTCTTTTGTTTATCAAACTTCACAGCGCGATGCACAAATCCCTAGAAAAGAATTACCTGTTCTGCAATCGGCAAGACCTTAATGAAGAAATAATACCTAAATACAAAAGCCTGCTTTTTTGATAACTTATTATCAAAAGCAGGCTTTGTTGTTTAGAGAGAGAGGTGCGTTAAAAGGGAGAGCGTTATTCCTTATTAAAAGGACAAAATTCTTTGTTCGAAGGCCCATACAATGAGCTGATAAGAATTGCGTAAATCGAGCTTTCTTACCATATTTCTTCTATGTGTATTTACAGTATGCTCACTAATAAAGAGCATATCGCCAATTTCTTTGCTATTGTAACCATTGGATAAAAGACGCACAATTTCTACTTCACGATCAGTTATTAAACCTGTATTTTCCTGAACTGAAATATTATTGATCATATCGGCTTTTATTGTTTGGTTAATTTCTATAATTCAAATGTATGATGACCTACCGATTTATGAGTAGCGCAAATTACCCTAAATAAAAAGGTGTTTTTACGGTATTGAAAATCCAAATCCCTATTGCCTGTTAATATCTAAATCCCGACTTTAGGGAAATAAACCATCTTAATAATTTTTTATGAATAATGTGAATGAATTCGAGCCTATTGATGCTAATATAGCGCGTAAAATGGTCGAAGCATACGGTGTTGATGCTTCCAATGCAAACGCACAATCTTATACCAAAGCAGTTTGGTTTCCGGCTGCGCAAATTTTAGAAATGGCCGAAAAGATCAAAGAGGGAAATCATGATGGTTTAAGAATTTATTTTGCCAAGTATGTTGCTGATGGTTTAACTGATATACCAGAAAGCCATAAAGGCCGTAATACCGTTCTGCTGGTTCCAACCTTTGTCGCAGGAAAAACCAATCACCTTGGCGCCACAACAGCAGCTCATGAAGATGACCTTAGTGACATTGAAAACAGAGGTACACTTTGTCCTTCAATGTGTGATGGCGTTGAATTATAGCCTATGAATTTTTTTCAACCTATTATTATAGCAGAAATCATTAGTCTGATTGTAGCATTATTTCTTCTACTCAGAGACAACATTGCTTTCTGGAAAATTAACATTATCTATTTAATTATTGCCTTGTCGGCAGAAACAGGAGGAGGTTATCTGGCGCATCAGCTTAAACATAATTTATGGATATATAATACTTTCTTGTTATTTGAAATTACATTCATTTCTTATGGGATGTATTACTGCCTCAAAAAATATATAAATCCAAGGCCAATCGTTTTTACTGGCCTTGGATTCTGCTATCTTACTTTTATTATTTTCACCCTCAGAAACGGAATCCATTATTATAATGACATTTTTAACGACCAGGCGGTAAATGTGATGTCAGTTATATTTGTACTATATTGTCTCTACTATTATTATAAGCTTTTAAATGATGAGGAAACCCTGGACCTTAAGTATCATCCGGAATTTTGGTGGGTAAACGGTGTATTATTTTATTATTTCGGAAGTACAGCAACTAATCTTACTTACGATCTTTTTAAGATCAAGGTATTTGACCATATTCCACTTCGCTTGTTTATCTATTACATTACCAATGTAATTCTTTACAGTAATTGGATTTATAGCTATATATGCAGAGCCAAACAACGCAAATTGCAATCTTAATTGCAATAACGACACTCATATTTTTATTGATGCCGCTTTCGCTGATCATTTACATCAGGTCGTACGCCAGGCATAAGAAAAATCATAGCTTAGAAAAAGAGCACATGCAGCAAAGGTTTGAATCAGAAATTTTGCAGGCCCGGATAGAAGTGCAAGATCAAACCATGCAAACAATAGCCACCGAACTGCACGACAATATTGGCCAATTGCTCAGCTTAACCACCCTAACCCTCAATTCTGTTAATTTAAATGATAGCGAAAAAGCAGAAAAGAAAATTGGCAATTCGCTAACACTGATTAATAAATCGATTAAAGAGATTCGGGAACTGGCAAAGCTTTTACATGGAGAACAAGTGGTAGAGAATGGAATTGGATATGCCCTTGATCAGGAAATCAACTGGCTAAACAAAACAGGAGCTTATGAAATAGAGAACAATAATGGCCTCATAAATGTAGCAGAAAGATCCCCGGATAAGGACCTCATTATTCTGCGCCTGTTGCAAGAAATTATCAATAATATCATCAAACACGCAAATGCTACGGCAATAACCTTCGATGCATTCTATTTGGAAAACGTTCTCCATCTCAACGTTAAAGAGAACGGCATCGGTTTCAATCCCGAACAGGCAACCATTTCCAAAGCCGGAATGGGGTTAAATTCTATCTATAAAAGAATAGAAATAATCAATGGAAAATTAATATTAAATTCGTCACCAAATAACGGTACCATTATATTAATCGAAATTCCCTATCCTTAAATCATGCCCGCTCAGTCTATCTCTATTGCCATCGTTGATGACCATACACTTTTCCGTTCAGGTTTAGCCAGTTTGTTAGATGAGTTTGACGAAATTGAAATTGTATTTGAAGCAAATAACGGCCTGGATTTACAACAAAAGATTAAAAAACAACCCGATGTACAACTGATCTTAATGGATATCAGTATGCCAGTGATGGATGGCTTCGCCGCTACAAAATGGACAAAAGAACATTACCCGAATGTTAATATAATGGCCCTAAGTATGCTGGAAGATGAAAAAGCAATTATTAGCATGTTAAAGGCAGGTGCAGGTGGATACATGCTGAAGGAATCTACACCTAATGATCTTTTAACCGCCATTAAAGCCATTGTAGATAAAGGGTTTTACGTTAACGATTTAGTTTCCGGCCGCTTGCTGGTTGCACTTAAAGATGGAGATACGAAACCGGCTTTTAGTGTACGGGAGCAAACATTTCTACAACATTGCAGCAGTGAACTCACTTACAGAGAAATTGCAGACTTAATGAATGTGAGTCCGCGTACGGTAGATAACTATCGTGAATCACTTTTCGCTAAATTAAATATCAAATCTCGCACTGGCTTAGTAGTGTATGCGATCAAAAACAAGCTGATTACCATATAGTTCAACCTCAAATAAATATTTTATTTTCAAAATCCATTTGGATAACTAAATAATTAGTTCTAACTTTAATTACATCAACCCGTGTTGATCTGTATTAATTTTAGAACCATTATGGATATTAAAGATTTAACCAAAGCCGAAGAACAGATTATGCAGGTGCTGTGGCAATTGGAAAAAGCATTTGTTAAAGATGTTATAGATGAGTTACCCATACCGAAACCTGCTTACAATACCGTTTCTACTATCATTCGTATTCTCGAAACCAAAGGCTTTATAGGTCATGAAGCGTTTGGAAAAGCACACAAGTACTACCCCTTAATTAGCAGAGAAGAGTACAAACGCCATGCTACAGAAAAACTGCTTGGCAATTACTTTGAAAATTCAGTTGAAAGTATGTTTTCTTTCTTTGTTAAAGAGGAGAAATTAGATTTAAGTGATGTAGATGAGATTTTAAAAATGATCAATAACATTAAACGAAATCCAAAATGAGTTTTGCCCACTACCTCCTCCAGGTAAACTTATATCTGATTGTATTTTATACTTTCTATAAATTACTATTAGATAAAGAAACCTATTTCATCCTGAACCGAATCTACTTAGTTGCTGCCGGAATTCTTTCTGCAGGCATTCCATTTATCCGCCTAGAATGGATTACCACCCAGGAGGCTGCCAAACAAGTTTACACCTCGGTAAATTGGGACACTGTTTTAGAACAGGCTACAATCATTACAGATGATAAATCTGTTTTAACCTGGGTAAATGCTTTTGTTTTTATCTACTTTGCTGGTGTTTTATTCTTCCTGGGGAGGTTGGTGTTCAACTTATTTGCTGTTAAAGGTTTAATCAATTCGGCAAAATCCGGATCAGCATTTTCGTTTTTTAGTCAGAAGGTTATAGATCAAGACCTGCCATTAGCAAATGTAATAGATGTGCATGAAGATGCCCATATTAAGCAATGGCATACTGTTGATATCCTATTTTTCGAGGTGCTGGGAATCTTGACCTGGATTAATCCAATTATATATCTGTACAAAAAATCAATAAAAAATATACACGAATTTCTGGCAGATCAGCTTGCTGCAGAATATCAAGGCGATAAAGCAGAGTATGCAATGTTAATTTTGAGTCAATCGTTTAGAATTGCTCCGAATAGTTTAACAAACGGCTTTTTTGATAAATCACTAATCAAAAAAAGAATTTTCATGTTGCATAAAGAAAAATCAAAAAAGACAGCGATTTTTAAATATGGCATATTCATTCCACTACTTGCAATTTTAATCGTTTTCTCTTCTGCAACCATCCGGAAAAACGAAAAATTAATGGCCATTTCCGATCAAATTCCTTTGGAAATACCAATTGAAATGGTGCAGGAAATGGTAACAAATAATGATTTGGTTACCCAAGAATCATCTAAAAGCATCATCAGCCCTTCTATAGATAAACTTGAAGGCAATTGGAATGCCTTTTATCGCTTTATGGGGCGATCCATAAAATACCCTTCCGATGCGAAAAAGAATAATGTACAAGGAACTACACAAGTAAAATTTACCCTTCAAAGCAATAAGATAAAAAACCTAAGTTCCGTTATAGATCTTGGCGATGGATGCGATGAGGAAGTGATGAAAGCACTATTATCCTACAAAGGTTTTAAAGATTTACCGAATGGGAAGTATACTTTAAAAGTAGGGTTTAGACTTTCAGATAGAGAGTCCAGAACTAAAATCGCCAAAACTTTAGCTTTAAAAGGTTATCAGCAACTTTCAGACATTACGGTAAGCGGCTATTCAAAACCCTATTTAAATAATGAAGAAGCTGAAAAAGTATACGATTTTGTTTCCATAGATAAGCAACCTGAATACCCAGGAGGAATCACGAAATTCTATGAATACCTCGGTAAAAACATCAAATACCCTAAAATGGCAATTGATAACAATGTGAGCGGAAAGGTTTTTCTAAGTTTCATTGTGGAACGGGATGGAAAGCTAACCGATATTCAGATTACAAGGGGGTTAGGTAGTGGTACAGATGAAGAAGCGATAAGGGTAATTAAGGATTCACCTAAATGGAATCCCGGACTTTCAGAAGGTAAGGCGGTAAGGGTAAAGTATAACATTAATGTGAACTTTACTTTAGCGCATACTGCAGACAAGTCAAAAATTGATCACCAGACAAAAATCACCTTAAAACCATCTAAATCCTCAACAGATTTAAGCAGTTTTAATGGCCTTTTAATTATCGATGGCGTGAAGGTAACTGATCATAAGATTTTAAATACAATAAATCCGAATGATATTGAATCTGTAAGTGTATTGAAGGATAATGCCGCAACAAGCCTTTATGGTTTACAGGCGAAAGATGGCGCAATGCTCATTATTACCAAAAAGGTCAAAAGTGGCCTGTTCAGAAATCCTGAAAATGCTGAATTAACTATTGATAAAAAATCCACATATGATCATTTGATAAAAAAGTTCTAATTAAACCTCAAGATTATGAAAAGAATATTATTAATGGCGATTACTTTGGCCTTTAGCTTACAAAGTAAAGCGCAAAAAACAGATACCGTTAAAATATCTGAATCAACAATTGGACGGAATACTCCTGAAAAAGCAGCAAACCCATTAATTGTAATTGATGGAAACAAGCAGTATTTAAGAGGCGTAGACGTTACAAAATTAGTTACCCCAGAAGATATTGCTTCGTTAAATATTTTGAAAGATAGTGCTGCTATCAAAAAGTATGGCATTAATGGTGTAATTGAAATTAAAACCAAAACCGCTTTAGCAGGGATATATAATAAAGAAATAGACACCGGCAATCTTGAGATTAATGGCGAAATTAAAAATTTCAATTTTCGGCCCAGCAAAGAAAACAACGTAATCGTCAGAGATTTATTCCAAAGAGATTCTGATCCAAAAGCCAGGCCACTATATATTTTGAATGGAAAAGAAACGGAAAACATTAAGGCCATCGATTCTGATACAATTAAATCCGTTACTATTTTAAAAGATGCCAGTGCCACTTCAATCTATAAAGAAAAAGGCAAAAACGGCGTAATTATTATCACTACAAAAGATACTACGCTAACTCCAGAAAAGAATTAATTAATCTTTAACATATTCTAAAACCAACATTATGAGAAAGCTATTTTTAGCCCTAACGGGTATGGTCTTGCTTAGTATTTCGGCACAAGCACAAAAAGTTTATGACTTTGTATCAGTAGAAAAACAACCCATTTACCCGGGCGGCATTGCTAATTTTTATAAGTACTTAGGTAGTGAAATAAAATATCCTGAAATCGCGGTAAAAAACAAAACTGAAGGAAAAGTATTTGCTTCTTTTATAGTAGAAAAAGATGGTAAATTAACTGATGTGCAAATTACACGAGGTTTAAGTAAAGAAACAGATGCTGAAGCGAAGCGTGTATTGGAGAAATCTCCAAATTGGGAGCCTGGTATATACAGTGGTCAACCAGTTCGGGTGAGATACAACATTAATGTAAATTTTAACCTGAATAATAAAGGTACTGATAAAAAAGCAAGTCTTACCAAGCCAATGCACAGGTACCCGGAATATCCAGGAGGACAAACCAAAATGTATGCTTATCTGGCAAAGAACTTAAAATATCCGGCTCAGGCAAAAAAAGATGGAATACAAGGAAAAGTTTATCTCTCCTTTAATGTTCAAAAGGATGGCACATTAACGGATGTTCAAATCATGGAAGGACTTTCTAAAGAAACAGATCAGGAAGCCTTACGTGTGGTTAAATCCTCCCCCAGATGGAATCCGGGTTTAAACAATGGCAAACCAGTTAAAACAAAATACCAAATGGCTATCAACTTTACGTTGAGTTAATATATAGCGTAAATTAAAAGACACCTATTTATAAGGCTGTTGATGAGACATCAATCAATTAGTTAAATCTTCAGCAAGATAGCACCCAGGCCCAACCGACCGTCAGCCAGTTCAACGAAATATTAAATGGCTATTACTATATCTGAGTTAAAAACATTAGGCAAATTAACAAACTCGAAAAATTATAATGCACGAAACCCCTGCTAAAAATAGCCGGGGTTTCGTGTTTTCTCTCCTGTCTCGGAAGACTAAATTTATAAAAATTTTAATGTATATACAAATTTTACAGAATATAATTTTCAATTACGAAAATAATGATATGCTAACATAAGAATATTACCAAATTAGCAACTTATATTTTGTTTACTTTCTAATTTCAGAAGTTTCGATTGATACCGCATAGGTTTCATTATATTATGAGGTATACATTATTAACGCTTCCGAATACCCCCTTATTACAAACCTTATTGGAGTGGTTCTAAAATAACTGCGCAGTGCGGTTTCAAAGAAATAAAAAAAGCCCCAAACTAGGTCTGAGGCTCAAGATTCAGCCGTTAAGCTGAATGCACAGTATATTTTAAAGTGCTTCTTCTGAAATGAACTTTGCACTTGCAAAATCACGATTCATCAGGGCAATGTTTTCTAATGAAATGCCTTTAGGACATTCTGCTTCACAAGCTCCGGTGTTAGTACAGTTACCAAAACCTTCTGCATCCATTTGTGCTACCATGCTTTGTACGCGGCGGTAACGCTCTGGCTGCCCTTGAGGCAATCTTGCCAGCTGTGAAATCTTAGCCGATACAAATAACATAGCTGAAGCATTTTTACAGGTTGCCACACAAGCACCACATCCAATACAAGCCGCGGCCTCGAAAGCTGCATCTGCCTGCATTTTTGGAATAGGCAAAGCATTTGCATCTTGTGCATTACCGGTATTTACCGAAATGAAACCACCTGCAGCAATAACTCTATCAAAAGCTGAACGATCTACCGTTAAATCCTTTACTACCGGAAAAGCTGCTGCTCTCCATGGCTCAACAACAATGGTATCGCCATCTTTGAAAGAACGCATATGTAACTGGCAAGTAGTAACCAGGTCTTTCGGACCATGTGGACGACCATTGATAAACATTGAACACATCCCGCAAATACCTTCGCGACAATCGTGATCAAATACTACCGGCTCTTCACCTTTATTGATTAATTGTTCGTTTAACACATCGAACATCTCCAAGAAAGACATATCTGGAGAAATACCAGCTAATTTATAATCTACCAAAGCACCTTTGGTATTGTTATTTTTTTGACGCCAAACTTTTAGCGTTAAGTTCATATTTCCTGTACTCATGATATTGAGATTTAAGTATCAAGTAGTGAGAATCGAATATCAAGTTTAGATTAAAGTCTTGATACTTGACACTAGTGTCTTGCTACTATTTATAACTTCTTTGTGCTACTTTAATATTTTCAAACTTCAGTTCTTCTTTGTGAAGCTCAAAGTTTACACCCTCTTTAAATTCCCAGGCAGCTACGTATGCATAATTTTCATCATCACGTAAAGCTTCTCCTTCTTCAGTTTGATACTCTTCACGGAAGTGACCACCACAACTTTCATTACGGTCTAATGCATCAATACACATCAGTTCACCTAGTTCAATAAAATCTGCTACACGACCAGCTTTTTCCAGCTCCGTATTCAACTCATCTGCAGATCCTGGCACACGAACATCGCTCCAGAATTCAGCACGTAATGCTCTGATTTCGGCGATTGCTTCATTTAAGCCTTTCTCGCTACGAGCCATACCACATTTCTCCCACATAATGTGGCCTAAACGTTTATGGAAATGATCTACAGACTTCGTTCCTTTAATATTAACCAAAGTGTTTAAAATGCCTTTTGCTCTTTCTTCAGCCTCAACAAACGCTGGGTGATCGGTAGAAATTGCTTTTACAGAAATTTCTTTTGATAAATAAGCACCAATTGTATAAGGTAAAACGAAGTAACCATCTGCCAGGCCCTGCATTAAAGCAGATGCGCCTAAACGGTTAGCACCATGATCGGAGAAGTTAGCTTCACCTGTGCAATACAAACCTTCAACGCTGGTCATTAAGTTATAGTCTACCCATAATCCGCCCATGGTATAGTGAACCGCAGGATAGATACGCATTGGTGTTTCATAAGGATTTTCTCCAGTAATCTGCGCGTACATATCGAAAAGGTTTCCATATTTCGCTTTGATAACTTCAGTACCCAGGCGCATACAAGTTTCCTTATCCGGATTATTATTACCAGATTTAGAAGCTTCTATTTTACCATAACGTTCTGTATTTGCCTTGAAATCAAGATAAACAGCCAATTTAGAATTACCTACACCATAACCAGCATCACAACGTTCTTTCGCTGCACGGGAAGCAACATCACGCGGAACCAGGTTACCAAAAGCAGGGTAACGACGCTCTAAATAATAATCTCTTTCGTCTTCCGGAATTTCGGAAGCCTTACGGTCATCACCTTTCTTTTTAGGTACCCAGATTCTTCCATCGTTACGTAACGACTCAGACATCAACGTTAATTTCGACTGATGATCGCCGGAAACCGGAATACAAGTTGGGTGAATTTGTGTGTAGCAAGGGTTTGCAAAGTAAGCACCTTGTTTGTGTGCTTTCCACGCAGCCGTAACGTTACTTCCCATTGCATTGGTAGAAAGATAAAACACGTTTCCGTAACCACCTGTTCCCAATACAACTGCATGACCGAAATGACGTTCGATTTCACCGGTGATTAAGTTACGTGCAATAATACCACGGGCTTTACCATCGATTTTGACAACTTCAAGCATTTCATGACGGGTATACATTTCTACTTTACCCATACCAATCTGGCGTTCTAGAGCAGAATAAGCACCTAATAATAATTGCTGACCAGTTTGACCTGCAGCATAGAATGTACGTTGAACTTGTGTACCACCGAATGAACGGTTATCTAACAAGCCACCATATTCACGCGCTAAAGGAACACCTTGGGCCACACATTGATCGATAATGTTAACACTTACCTCAGCTAAACGATGCACATTGGCTTCGCGGGAACGGTAATCGCCACCTTTTATCGTATCGTAAAATAAACGATAAGTACTATCGCCATCGTTCTGATAATTTTTTGCGGCATTGATTCCGCCTTGAGCAGCAATAGAATGCGCTCTACGTGGGGAATCCTGGAAACAAAAACATTTAACTTTGTAACCCATTTCGGCTAACGTAGCTGCTGCCGAAGCACCAGCTAAACCTGAACCCACAATAATTATTTCAATAGTTCTTTTGTTCGATGGATTAACCA
Source organism: Pedobacter sp. CFBP9032 (assembly GCF_034045265.1). NCBI lineage: Bacteria > Pseudomonadati > Bacteroidota > Sphingobacteriia > Sphingobacteriales > Sphingobacteriaceae > Pedobacter > Pedobacter sp. CFBP9032. Next base: position 263,576 of record NZ_JAXCWE010000006.1, read on the forward strand.
ACGGCACAGAAGACTTAAACTTTGTCCATTTATTGGTTAATTCGCCTTCTGGTATATTTGAATTAATATCTGACATATCTCTTTTGTGCTAAAAACTAATTAATTAAACCGGTATAAACTGCAATTGGCATTAAGGCAAATAGAATCGAAATGATGATCGAATACCAAACACTTGCGCCTTTAATGATACCGTTATATTTGGAGTGATTCCAACCCATTGTTTGGAAAGCAGAAGCAAAACCATGTAATAAGTGGTAACACAGAGAAAACATCGCTAAAATATAAACGGCTACACGCACAGGATCTTGAAATTTATCTTTCATCACCGCGTATAAATCTTCATGTCCATTTGCATCAACTGTTGGGATTCCAGTAAAACGGGAAACTACCCAGAAGTCTTTTAAGTGAACCACTAAGAAGATCAGCAATAGCGTACCCAGTAAACCCATAGAACGGCTATACCACTTACTATTTGCCTTGCCATCATAAACTGCATATTTTTGAGGTCTGGCTTTTTGATTCTCTAACGTTAGTCTTAACGCCTGGAAAATATGTGCCAATAAACCGATAAACAGCACTATTTCACCTGCTCTGATAATCCAGTTGGTCGCCATAAAATGAGCTCCAACATTAAAAGTTAAACCGCCATCGTTAATAAAAATTAATGCGTTAATACCGCAGTGTACAATTAAAAAGAGTATCAGGAATATACCTGTAACACCCATAATAAATTTCTTTCCTATTGATGAAGAAAGAGCATTTCCAAAACCACTCATTTGATTAAGATTTATATCTAAATTTCTTGCAAAAGTATCTAATTATGAGTTTAATTTATAAACGATTATGACAAATGAGCGATAAAACATTTATTTAGAAACATTCTAAAGCCAGAAACGAAAGAAATTGAAAGAATTACTGAATTTTAAAAGTATCCGTTGAAAAATAAAGACGGCAGATATGTGATTTTTTTATTGCTATAATATTTAAAGAGACCTGACTACAATATAGCATTGCTATAATATTAAGGCATTAGTTCGATATTTAAATACCTGTCTTATACGCCATAATAATTCTTATGCCTTAACGATTCAAAAAGCCATTGACTGTTCAAATTTGAACGGTAAATAAACCATTAAGGCATTAAGTTTCATACTACAAACACCTCCCGTATTTATACAGCCTTATTAACATTTAATGGCTTATGGTTCCAAAAACTTTTGACAAGTCAGATTTGAATGATAAATGATCCATCAAGGCATTAAGCTACACACCTACAAACACCGACTTATTTAATACACTTTAATAATTCTTAATGCCTTATGGTTCCAAAAACCTTTGACAAGTTAGATTTGAATGATAAATGATCCATCAAGGCATTAAGCTCCACATCTACAAACACTTACTTATTTAATACACCTTAATAATTCTTAATGCCTTAATGGTTCAAAAGCCTTCGACAAGTCAGATTTGAATGATAAATGATCCATCAAGGCATTAAGCTCCACATCTACAAACACTTACTTATTTAATACACCTTAATAATTCTTAATGCCTTAATGGTTCAAAAGCCTTCGACTGTTCAAATTTCAACGATAAATAAACCATTAGGCATTAAGTTTCATACTACAAATATCTACTGTATTTATATAGCCTTATTAACTCTTAATGGCTTATGGTTCCAAAAATTTGTTATATCCAAACCATTTAAATGTCACAGAAAATGGCGCAGACTATATCCACTATAAAAACATACTATTAGATATCGGTTAACCAAATTCAGATTTTTTATACCAGCAACATAAAATTAGCGATCTTTATTCTGTGGTAATTAAAATACGAACAAAAATTATCACAATAATCATCCCTATGGTATTAATGACTAATTTTTATAACCTTAGAAACGATGACAAAAAAAGAAGTGAAACAATTGTCTTATGACATAATCGGCTATGCTATTCGCGTACATAAGCATTTAGGCCCTGGCTTACTGGAAAGCGTATATGAGAAATGCTTAAGTTATGAATTAGAAAAAAATGGACATCAGGTAACTAAACAAGTAATGGTACCCGTTGAATATGATGATCTGTTGATTGACGTCAACCTTAGAGTTGATCTTTTGGTAGATGACTGTATAGTTGTAGAACTTAAAACGGTAGAACAGTTACTACCGATTCATGAAGCGCAGATATTAACTTATATGAAATTATTAAATGCTCCACAAGGTCTGCTAATAAACTTCTTTACGGATAATATTACCAAATCCCTTAAACCTTTTGTTAATGAATATTACAAAATTTTACCAGACTAATCTCTTGTGTTCAAATTTTGGCACAAAAAAAGTCCCGATTTGCATCGGGACTTTTTACGATTTATGTGTTCGAGTTTTCTTAAGCTACTTTTACATTTACCGCGTTAAGGCCTTTTCTACCTTCTTCTACATCGTAGTTTACGGTATCATTCTCGCGAATGTTGTCAATTAAGCCTGAAGCATGAACAAAAATTTCGGCATCGCCATTAGATGGAGTGATAAATCCGAAACCTTTAGTTTCATTAAAAAATTTTACTGTTCCTTGTTGCATTATATTGTATTTTAATTTTGACCAAAGATAACGGTTAAATACCTATAAATCAATTTTTTATTTAAAATAAATTAAACATCCGCTAAACGTGCTGTTTTACTGGCTGTTAAGCTACATTTTAATTAAAAATAAAATTATTAATTTTCTAAATTCCTTTAAATATGATCATTATTTGGGAATCAATGCTTCATTTTAGCCCCGTTTCTCAGCTTAAAATCATCACCAAAGTATGTATGAGACCCAATCGGAAATTGTAAATCCCTCAAAAAATTAATTTCTGCACGCAGATTAAGCATCATAAAGTAGAAACAAACTCTTCTGCAAAGCGATAGATATTAAAATCTTTCTGCATCAAGGCTTCCTGAATACCCGACCGCAACTTATTCTTATCAATTGCCTGCATTTTTTGATTCTGAATAATCTTCCATGCCTTTTCAGCAAAAAGAAATTCTTTTCGTTGATGGCTATTAACAATCGGTTCCGCAATCCAAGCACATAGTTCATCCACTCCAAAATCTTTATCCGCTACCGTTTTTAAAATCGGAATTGATTTCAGTCCTTGATGTACAATTTTTTTTAAGTTATTAGCAAAAGAGTCTGCTCCATCCCGATCTGCTTTATTCACCACAAAGCAATCCGCAATTTCCATTAATCCGGATTTTATATTTTGAACTTCATCTCCAGATTCAGGAACTAAAACTACAATTGTTTTATCTGCTAGGCCCGCTATTTCCACTTCAGACTGCCCTACGCCGACCGTTTCAATAAAAATTAAATCAAAGTGAGATGCTTTCAATACATCAACCATTTCTATCGTTTTGGCAGAGATACCACCTAAAGCGCCTCTTGTTGCTAAAGAACGAATAAAAACATCAGGATTGTTGAATTGTCCGGCCATTCTGATGCGGTCGCCCAGTAAAGAACCGAAATTAAAAGGCGAAGTCGGATCAATTGCTAAAATGGCAATCCGTTTATTTCGGTGTGTAAAAAAATTAGTGATGGCATTAACCAACGTACTTTTTCCGGCACCAGGCGGCCCCGTAATGCCAATGACAGGCGTACCTGAGCGACTATCCAAATTTTTCAGAATGGCATCTGCTGGCGAAATATCGTTCTCAACTAGCGTTAGTGTCCTCGCCAAAACCCTGTAATTACCTTGCTTAACTTCGTCTAAAATGGATAGAGGGGTATTCATCAATAAAACTATCTTTGTACAAATTAACAAAATATTACGCCTTTAAGCGCAAAACGTTTCAGACTCCATGAAAGTTACCGGGTTTACCTTTTTAAGAAATGTAATTGTAAACGATTATCCTGCAAAGGAGGCGATACTATCTGTTCTGCCTTTATGCGATGAGTTTGTGGTAGCACTTGGAAATTCTTCTGATACTACCGCAGCGTTAGTTAAAAGCATTGACCAAAAAAAAATCAGGATTATTGATACCATTTGGGATGAATCCATTCGCGAAGGCGGGCGGGTTTTTGCTGATGAAACCAATAAAGCCATAGCAGCCATTTCAAAGGACACCGATTGGATGATTTATATTCAGGGAGATGAAGCCATTCATGAAGACTATCTTCCGTTAATTAAAAAAGAAATGGAGTTAGCTTCAAGCAACAATAATATTGAAGCACTCCTATTAAAATATAAGCACTTTTATGCTTCATATGATTATCTGGCAGAATCTCGTCGATGGTATCGCCGGGAAGTTAGAATTTTGAAAAACTTACCTGGCATTCATTCTTATCGCGATGCGCAGGGATTTAGAATAAATGACCGAAAATTAAAAGTTAAACTGATTGATGCTTACATTTATCACTACGGCTGGGTGAAACCTCCTAAAGGCTTACAGGGAAAAGTCCGGAACTTTAATCAGTATTACCAAACTGAAGAATGGATAGAAGAAAATTTTCCCGTTCAGGAAACGTTTGATATGCACAATGCTGATCGGTTAGTGCACTTTAAAGGCACGCATCCGAAAGTTATGGCGGAAAGAATTTCTGCTGCAAACTGGAAATTTGATAAGGATTTAACCCGGGAAACCCCTAAAATGAATTTCAGAAGAAGGCTGTTGCAAAAAATTGAAGATTTAACGGGCTTGCGTTTATTTGAATACAGAAATTATAAAATCGTGAAGTAAATGCAAAAAAGCGTTTCTATCGTTATTCCAAATTATAATGGTAAACATTTATTAGAAAAATATCTGCCATCTGTTTTTATTGCTGCTGAAAATGCAGAGACTGAATTTGAAGTGATTGTGATTGATGATGGCTCAAAGGATGATAGCATTCCTTTCATTAAACAGAATTATAAAAACATCAAACTTCTTATTAACGATAAAAACAGAGGCTTTTCTTATACCTGCAACCATGGGATTAGAGAATCTAAATATGAATTAATTTTATTACTAAACTCAGATGTAAAGCTTGATCCAAATTACTTTAAGCATCAATGGAAATACTTCAGCAGAAAGGATACATTCGGTGTAATGGCCAGAATTATGAGTTTTGATGAAGCCAGAATAGAAGATGCTGCCCGCTTACTTTACTATTCAGGCTGCCGGATAAAAGCGAATAAATTCTATTATAGCGAGAATGTTGAAGATGAAAATATTTACACAGCCTATCTTTCTGGCGCCAATGCACTAGTTGATGCTCAAAAACTGAAAGAATTGGGGGGATTTGATGAAATTTTTTCTCCTTTTTCTTCAGAAGATTTTGACCTGAGCCTAAGAGCCTGGCAATTGGGCTGGAAATGCTATTATGAACACCAGTCTTTTTGTTTTCATCATGTCAGCGGAAGCACAAAAACTCAGATTAAATCAGATTTTATCAAGAAAAAATACTATCGAAACAGATTCATACTGCAACACATTCACTTAAATGGATTGCGTTTATTACTGCTTCCATTCTATCTTCTATCTGCAGAGATTATCCCGAAACTTTTAACTGGTAAACTTTGGATTTGGGAGGCTTATAAACAATATTTAGCATCATTTATATCTATTGAAATCAGTCGCGAGAAACTTTCAGGATTAAAACTGAAATATAATTCTTTTATAAATATTTCTGACGTGATGGAAGTTATCAATAAATCTATCAAAGGTAAAAGCATAAAGCGATTGTAATTTTACAGGTCTAAAAGACTCAGAATATAATGGTCTATTTGAAAACCGTACATTTGCCAAGTTTTATTTTGATTTTTCTTGATCTGCTTTTTAGGCACATCAAATTTTACATATTCCATTTTACATAAAATGAAAATTTACTTTCGCCTATTATCTTTTGCAAAACCAATTGAGAAGTTCGCTATTCCTTATGTGATTGCTACGCTTTTTGCGATCACGTTTAATACATTTCTGTTTACTTTGTTAGGGCCTTTACTAGAAACACTCTTTGTTAAGGATGCCCCAACTACATTAAGTAAAGCCAGTTCCTCACTTGATTTTATGGCTAAATTTAGTCAGCAAATTAATATTTGGATTGATCAATATGGAAAAACTGAAACACTAAAATTTGTTTGTGTAGTGATTGTTATCACCGTCGTTTTAGCCAACCTTTTCCGCTACTTGTCACAGCGTTACATGGAAGATTTGCGGGTTCATACCCTCTTAAATTTGAGAAGAACAGTTTTTAATAATGTGATGAATTTACATATTGGTTATTTTAACAATGAACGCAAAGGCGATATTATTTCTAAGGTGGCATCAGATGTTCAGGTAGTTCAGTTTACAGTAACTAATACACTTCAGGTTGTTTTTAAAGAGCCGGTTCAGTTACTTTTTTATATAGGTGTATTGATTTCAATTTCGTTAAAACTAACACTATTTTCACTGCTGGTGATCCCGATTTCAGGTTTTATTATTAGTAAGATCGTAAAGCGGTTAAAACAGCAGGCTAAAGAGTCGCATGAATCTTTTGCCCGGATGATAGGCTTTCTGGACGAATCCTTAAGCGGAATCAAGATTATTAAAGCATTTAATTCTACAGAAAGAGTGAAAGATAAGTTTGAAGCTGAAAATAGGTTTTATTCCTTTTTAAATAGAAAAATGGTCAGGAGGCAGCAATTGGCTTCGCCAGTATCACAGACTTTAGGTGTACTCGTAGTTGTTTTCATCGTGTTATATGGAGGAACAATGATCTTGACCGGACAGGGTGATTTAACACCTTCCAAATTCCTCGTTTATATTGCAACATTTTCGCAGGTAATGCAACCTGTAAAGGCACTTACAGATTCATTTAGTGGAATTCATTCTGGTATTGCAGCAGGGGAACGTGTATTAGACCTAATTGATACCAAGCCAGAGTTAATTGATAAACCTAATGCAAAACCGATTAGCTTGTTCGAGCAATCGCTTTCACTAGAAAACGTCTCTTTCTATTATGGAGAAAAACAAATTCTAAATAGTATCAACATCAACATTGAAAAAGGAAAAACCGTTGCTTTAGTTGGGCCATCTGGTGGAGGGAAAAGTACGTTAATGGACTTAATTCCACGTTTCCATGACCCAAAATCGGGTGCGATTAAAATGGATGGCATAAATTATCTAGACCTAAAAATTGAAGATCTCCGTGCACAAATGGGAATTGTTAATCAGGAATCTTTCTTATTTAATGATACTATTTTTAATAACATTGCGTTTGCAAAACCAGGTGCTACTGAAGAAGAGGTAATTGCCGCAGCAAAAATCGCCAATGCGCATGAATTTATCCTGAATACAGAGAATGGTTATCAATCATCTGTGGGAGATAGAGGAAACAAGTTATCTGGCGGGCAAAGACAGCGTGTGTGCATTGCAAGGGCAGTATTAGCAAACCCTCCAATTATGTTATTAGATGAAGCCACTTCGGCTTTGGATACTGAATCGGAAAAACTGGTACAGGATGCGTTAAATAATTTAATGAAGAACCGAACATCAATTGTAATTGCCCACCGTTTAAGCACCATACAGCACGCAGATAAAATTGTGGTGATAGATAAAGGCCAAGTGCTTGAAACAGGAAGCCATTCAGAGCTAATGGCAACTAATGGCTTATACAGGCGATTGATTAATATGCAGACTTTTAATGATTAAGTATGCCATTAAACAATAAACTACCTAAAGTTAGTATTGTAATTGTAGTTAGAAATGCGGCTGATAAAATAGAACAAGCCATTAAAAGCGTATTAGTTCAAGACTATTCTAATTTCGAAATTATAATACTTGACGGTGCTTCAACAGATGGAACGATTGAAATCATCCAAAAATATCGCGCTGATATTGCTTTTTTTTCTACAGAAAAAGATAATGGTATCTACGATGCCATGAACAAGGCGATAGATAAATGCTCTGGAGACTGGATCTATTTTTTAGGAGCAGATGATGAGCTATATGACCCCGGTGTACTTTCCGCAATATTTAAAGAACAGCAAAACAAAGAGGAGGTAATTTTTGGAAATGCATACTACCTAAATAGAAAAACAATTCGATTTGGCAACATGGGAAGATACTCACTTAGTAAACATAACTTTAATCATCAAACAATATTTTATCCTTTAAGTGTATTCAAAAAATACCGTTATGAAACCAAATATAGAATTTGGGCAGATTACTTTTTAAATATCCAATTGTATTTTAAAAGCAGCTATACATTTAAGTATTTGAATGTTATTGTTTCCAGATTTAACGACATGGGCACTTCCGGTATCCATACAATAGATCTCGCATTTGAAGAAGACAGAGCAAAAATCATAGAAGAAATCTTTCCATGGGATGTTTATATATTTTTTCATCTTAGAAAAGCATTCTTATGGCTACAAAAATTATTCAGGAAGAAAAGTAAATAATATAATTCCAATTAATAACCCAAGTATTTTAGATTAAATTCCTTTTAAATGAAAGCAGCTTTTACCATATGTACAAATAGTTATCTTGCACAAGCAAAAGTACTATCCCAATCTTTCATTAAATTTGCTGGTGATTACAAATTCTACCTTTTTTTAGTTGATGAACTAGATGAACACATAGAGTACAACAAATTTGAAGGAGTTGAATTTGTACTGGCAAAAACACTTCCTATCGATTTTTTTGCCCTAGTTGAAAAATATAACATCATTGAACTTAATACGTGTATTAAGGGAACATGCTTTAAATATTTATTTAACAAAGGTGCTCAAATGGTACACTACTTCGATCCCGACATTGAACTGTTGGATGAGATTAAACATTTAGATGCCCATTTTAAAGATGCACCCATTCTCCTTACACCTCATATTACTAGCCCGATTACCTGGCAGGACGGCTCACCTAATGAAAATCTTTTCTTAAACCACGGTTTATATAACTTGGGTTATATAGGCTTAACCAATCAGGGAGATTACATGAAATTATTGGACTGGTGGGAGGATAGAACTTTAACAAGAGGTTATTACAGAACGAAACAGGGGTTCTTTGTAGACCAGTTATGGATTAACTATGTCCCTTTATTTTGGTCAGAATCTACTAAAATACTTTTTGATCCAGGTTACAATATGGGGCCATGGAACCTACATGAAAGGACATTAAGTAGCCAGGAAGGCGGAAAGTTTTTGGTAAATAATGTCTCAACCCTTAAATTTTATCATTTCAGTTCTTACAAACATACTAACCATGAAATTTCGACTAATTATCGCTACACTTTTGCAACAAATCCAGATGTAAAGTTATTGTATGATTCCTATCAGAAAAAAATGATTGAAGCTGGGGTAGATTTTTATTTAAGTATAAAGTGGGCCTATCAAAAAAAAGAAACATTTATAAAAAGATTGTTTAAAAAGAAAAAGTAATCTGAACAATTGTTTTAGAATTAGTTTGGCTTCTCAAAACAGATAGATGATATACGAATGTACCTATGAGTTTAAAAAAAATCGGCAACTGGATTAGGCTACAAAACTACAACACAGGCCTAAAAATAATTAAGAGGTATTACCCAGAAACGGAAGTCGAAAAAAAATCATGTATGATTTCGATAGGTTTTCTTTTACTATACCTTAAAAGATTATTTTATGTATTGATTTACCTACCTTTTGCGAATGCAGAAACCTTCTCAAAATACTTTCAAAGTAAATCAATAAAAGAATTTTTAATGCGTTTACTAGGTTTTTACAAAACTCAACCTGTTAACTCAAAACTGGACAACAAGTATAGTGTGCTGAACTTTTCCAAGTCCTCTAAACCTTTAGTCTCTATTGTTATAAATACTTCCGGTAATGGCTTATACACTTATAATTGTTTACGGTCAGTATTAAAAAACACTACAGCCGTTGCTTACGAAATAATTGTATTGAATCACAACAATACAGATTTTAGTTATCAGAAGTTTGTCGATAACGCAGTGACACAAATTACAGATTTGAAGGAAGACAATGTTACCAAGCTTCAAAATCTTGCATCAGAAATCGCGAATGGAGATTTTTTGTGTTTCTTAGACAGTGAGGTTATTCCTAATGAAAAATGGCTTGAAAATTTATTGGCAGTATTTAATTACGATCAAGAATCAGGAGTTGTTGCACCAAAATTGATCTATCCTTATGGCCTACTAAAAGCAGCTGGAAGTGTAATTAATGAGGTAGGTAAACAAACAAATATAGGTGAATTTCAAGAGGTTGATCAATTTGAATATAATTTTATAAAAGAAATAGACTATTGTAATTCTGCCGGATTACTGGTAAAAAAAGCGGACTTTATTGGAACAGGAAAATTCAACCCTGATATTAAAAATGCAGATTATGTATTCGCAGATTTCTGTTACCGCTTAAAATCGCAACTAGATAAGAAAATATATTATCAACCTTTAAGTAGTTATGTTGATTTTAGATTAAACAAAGAGGTAGCAGACCCAACTTTTTTTGTAGATATATGGAGAGATACATTAGCGAAACCAAAGGTACAAGACAGAAAAGAATCTATTCTAATCATTGATGCCGTAATTCCAAAACCAGATCAAGACTCAGGATCGAGAAGAATTTTTGAAATCGTTAAACTGTTTCAAGCACTGAATTTGAATACCTATTTCCTGGCACATAAAGGCCTTCGAGAAGAACCTTATTATTCAAGCCTAGTAAATATAGGTGCAAGAGTAATATGCCAAAAACACATAAAAGAAAAAATGGTAAAAAAACTACCTATCATTTTACCATTTATTGACTTTGTTTGGATTTCGAGGCTTGATATCAACTCTATATACGGTCCTGTAATAAAATCGATTAAAAGTGTTCCATGGCTTAATGACACTGTTGATCTCCATTTTATTCGAATCCGACGTGAGCTTGAATTGGCAGGAATGGATTTATCTAAAATTGAAGAAAAGATTAACCCCATAAGAACGCTGGAACTAAAACTTGCTAAATTGGCTGATTATACCATCACAGTTACTGAAGTAGAACGGGAGGTTTTAATGCAAAAAGGAATTGATAAGGTAGTAGTCATTCCAAATATACATGAAGATCAGATTTCAGATAGCAAAACTTTAAAATTCGATCAGCGTAAAAATATCATTTTTATTGGAAGCTATAAGCATGAGCCAAATATAGATGCTGCACTTTGGCTTGCAAACGAAATTATGCCTGAAGTATGGAAGACAGATCCAACAATTAAACTTATTTTGTTAGGAAGCAATCCAAGTACGGAAGTTATAGCTTTAAAGTCTGATAGAATAGAAGTGCCCGGTTTTATACACGACGTATCTCCTTTCTTTTTACAAGCCAGGGTGTTTGTAGCTCCATTAAGATTTGGAGCGGGAATGAAAGGAAAAATCGGACAAAGCTTAGAGTTTGGCTTGCCTATTGTTTCAACATATATAGGCATTGAGGGAATGGATCTTGAAAATGAAAAAGACGTATTAGTTGCTGAAAACACGAATGAATTCGCAGAACATATTCTGAGATTATACCAAACTCCCGAGTTGTGGAATAAAATCCATATCAACTCCATACAGGCAATAGAAGAATATAAACCAAAAAGTGTTCTTAAAAAGCTTCGATTATTGCTAAATGCCCTAAATAGTTAAAGCTAGGTTATATAGACTATTATGATTAAAAAAATATCCATTATAACCGTAAATTATAACAATAAAGACGGTCTGAAAAAAACAATTGATAGTGTTGTTAATCAAACTTGGAAAGACTTTGAATTTATCATAATAGATGGTAATAGTAATGACGGAAGCAAAGATATCATGGAGGAGTATCGACATTCCATCTCTTATGCATTAAGCGAACCCGATACTGGCATTTATAACGCCATGAATAAGGGCATAAAAGCAGCTAATGGCAATTACCTTTTATTTTTAAATAGTGGAGATATTCTATTGGATTCTAACACTTTAGAAAAATCCAACGAATTGATAAATGGTGACTATGATATCTATTATGGTGATATTGTTTATGATGAAATAACAAAAAGAGAAATCAGAACTTTTCCTAACAAACTGGATTTTCATTTTTTCTATCTCCATAATTTATCACATCAGGCAAGTTTTATTAAAAGAAGTTTATTCGATGATATTTTTTACTACAATGAAGAATTCAAAATTGTTTCTGATTGGGAGTTTTTCATCTATGCCATCTGCAACAGAAACGCCTCATACCACCATATGAATATTGTAATATGTATTTATGATGGAACTGGTCTTTCTTCAAATTTGAATAATCACAAATTAATGCACGAAGAAAGATCGGCAACCATTGCCAGGTACTTTCCACTCTTTGCTGAAGATTATGAAAAATTGATTGAATTGAATTCTAAACGGTTTAAGCAATTTGCGCATATCAAGATACACAAAGTAGCCTGGGAAATTTTAAAGGGTCTGATGTCTTTGATTCTTCTTTTTTTACCAAAACAAAAAAACTAGCATGCTTAAAGTACTATATGATCATCAAACATTTTCTCTGCAAAAATATGGCGGTATTTCTAGATATTTTGCTAATGTACATCATGCTATTCAGCAACAAATAGGTATTGAGGCATCTATTAGCTTACTTTACTCGAATAATTATTATATAAAAGATATACCTAATTTCATGAATAAGTCATTAGGAAAATTTCTTCTTTCTGACCCAGATAAATGTTATAAATGGAACAAAAGATATTCCAGACAAATTATTGGCAATAATGATTTTGACATTTTTCATCCGACATACTATCATCCTTATTTTTTAAAAAAATTGAAAAAACCTTTTGTAATCACAGTTCATGATATGATACACGAAAAATATCCTGAATATTTTACATCAGAAGACCCCTCCTCCTATTACAAGCGCCAATGTATAGAAAAAGCTTCACACATTATTGCAATATCTGAATCAACAAAAAATGACATTCAGCAATATCTCAATATTCCGGAAGAAAAAATTTCTGTCATTCATCATGGATATCAACCTATTGCATCTTATGAAAAAAATGACCTGTTAGATCTACCAGAGCAGTATCTATTATATGTCGGAGACAGGCGAGCGTATAAAAACTTCTATGGATTTATACGTGCATTGGTTCCCCTTTTGAAAAATGATCCTATCCTTAAAATAATTTGCGCAGGAGGAGGTAGCTTTCAGTTAGCAGAAATAGAGTTTTTGAGCGCGCTGGGACTTTCTAATCAAGTAGTTCAGAAAAGTGTATCCGACTATCAATTGGCAATGCTTTACAAAAATGCAATCGCCTTTGTATATCCCTCTTTTTACGAAGGCTTTGGCTTACCAATATTAGAAGCATTCGGTCAAAACTGTCCAATTATTGCAAGTAACAATAGCTGTTTTAAAGAAATTGCAGGTGATGCCTGTCAATATTTTGATCCAAACGATCCTTCTGATATCTTAAAAAGTGTAGAAGCTGTTAAGTCTAGTTTCTTGGTAAGAAGCAATTTAGTTAGTAAGGGGAATACCCAACTTTTAAAATTCGGAATGAAAAAATGCGTAAATAAAACTATTGAATTATATAAAAATCTAGTTTAAGGGGTTTGACCTATCGAATTTTCGTTTTTATACTTTTCCATAGTCGAGATAAAAAGTTTTTACGAGGCACTATATAGTATTCTTTGATTTGAGTATACATATCAGCCTCAACGTTTTGAATCAATAATTCAGGATGATTTATCTCCTTTAAGTGTCCTAAACCTAAGGCTGCAAAAGGATGTTCATCTAAAGTATGCGTTGCATCTGCACCTACACCTATGTTACTGATTAAATTTATATTTGGCATGATAGCTTTATAACCTTTTATTAGATTAAGATAAGCATATTGATAATCCCAAGTATCAATATGCCCTAAGGCAACGTTACTAAAATTTCGGAACCAAGTTGCTGCGAATGGCTGATGTGCTGGAAAAGCTTCTAACTTTGGGTTAAAATTAGGTAGTGTCTTTAGATTAAAATCATAATCTTTCCAAACCCTACGCCAACTTGCCCAACCCCATACATGTGTAAGGCCTGAAAAATAATAACTTGCTTCTCCCCTGATCTGCCCGTTTTGGAAATTAGATCCGCAAATATGTCCTATACGTTCGTCATACTCATAAAACTTAAGCAGTTCACTGCAAAATCCAAAGAAGCTAATATCTGGAAGACAATCATCTTCTAATACAATTCCTTTTTCTTCCTGCTCAAAAAACCATTTTATACCCTCACTTACTGCTCTCCCGCAGCCTAAATTCTTTTCCCTGAATAAAGTTTTTATTTCACAATCCCAATCAACATCAGTAGCGACCTTTCTTACTTTATTACATTTAATTAGCTCTTCTGTATTACGAGCACCGTCTGCAGCTATATAAAGTTTTTTGGGTTTTGCTTTTCTAATTTCTTCAAATACCTTCGAAGTCGTATCTAATCTATTGAAAATCAAAAATAGTATAGGATCATTATTGTCGTATTGCAACATCAGCTTTTTTAAATTTGAAAAATTATTGTTCAATTTTTGCCTTCAAGTTATAGTATTTATTTTGAGATCCAGATAAACCTCAGATTTGGAAACATCTATATCAAGAGCTTCAAAATCCATCTGTTGTGCTTTTGGCGAATACCATATCCAAAAACCTTATCCCAAAGGATATATTGGAATCTTAATTTCCCTCTTATTTTATATTTGGTAATAATAAATCTTCTTTCTGATAACTTTTTGTTAAAACTATTTGATACTGATCCGTAAAAATAAAAAATCATTAATGAAGCACGAGTAAATGGAAAATATTACCTGCCAATTACCCACCTAAACCGTGTTTTATTGATTAAGTATATTGTTAATAACGTAGTGCCATAGACTATAATAAATCTACTTGCTATAAATAAAAGCATGTAGAAAAACGACATCTCTTGTAAAGAGGGAAATTGAAATGGTCGGTATACCTCTGGCAATAATTGCGAAACAAATATATAATGAATGAGATACACACCGAAAGTAGTTTCTCTTGGCTTCAAATATTTAACAAAGTTGAATTCTCTTATTTTAAATAAAAAGAATATCGTGGCTATCGAATAAATAATGTTACTTAATCTCAAAGTATTATAAGGATCGTCGCTTTTTAATTTCATTAGGTAGATAATGTCAAAAACTGCTAAACAGAAAGTAATCAGGAACAATGCAACAAAAATATGCATTGGTATCTTTTCAATCAAAATCTCAATTTTGTTCCAGTATTTATTTAACATTGCTCCTAGCCACAGATAGAATATAAATCCAAATATTGCTACAGTATGCGATGTTATAAACCATTCGAAATAGACATTTGCACTATATATTAAGCTTAGCATTAACAGTAAGCCTCCTAACCACCACTTATAAAGATATTTCTTAAAACATAGCAATATTGCGATGCAAAACATAAAGTTGATGATAAACCAGTAGTTAGTAAATAAATAAATCATTTCAATTTTCTCTATCAATAGCTTCTTCAAATGAAAATCACCAGAATGATTTAGAGCAATAAACTTTTGAATAAGGATGGCACATAGAAAAATTAGTGACCAAATTAACCACGGTAGAAATACGGTAGATAATCTTCGTTTAAAATATTCCCATGATGAGTAAGTTGTAAATTTACTACCAAGCAAAAAACCAGCTAATAAAAAGAATGAAATCGTACCAAATTTTGAAAATTGGATTAATCCAATGTAAACGATGTATTTTAGAGTAAAACTAGTAGAAGTATAAGTTTCATTGTAAGTACAATGTTCCATTACGATTCCGATCATTGCAATGCATCTAATGGTATCTATAAAATCAAAATTCTTCTTTACCGGGACTGTTGGTTTTTGTAATTCAATATCCATTAAAAATGTTTGGGTAGACGACTGAGCAAATATGAAGTAAAAAAAAGAGTCCATAATTAATTATAGACTCTTTAACATTTTTGTATAGAAAATTTTACAAAGCAAATTTAATGATTGTACTGCAGCATCCAAAACTTAATTCCTTCATTTACATAGCCTCCATAATTTGCATTAATATTATTATAATAATGATCACCGTTTACCGAGGCATAGTAACTATATATTGGAGTTGTTCCATTAACTCCTCCACCAGGATATACATAACCAACAATACCCTCATATAAATAATTATTATAATTGTCTTTAACCGTTGTATAATAATGATCTTTAGCAATAGAAACTGAAGTATAATATCGGTAAAGGGGAATAGTTCCGGTTTTCTGAATAGTGTGCACATAGCCTAATACTTTTTCGTAAGTAAAACCTGATCTATCTTTCTTCGATGTAGTATAAAAATGATCACCATCATTGCTGTAGTATTGATAAAGCTCCATAGTATCTTCTTCAGGTAGTGGGTAGGTCGTGACTTGTTGATTTTGTAAAATATAAAATTCTGATCCCTGCAAACTATACCCCGTAAAAGTACCAGGACCATCAAAGAAATAATAATCCTTACTAGTAGAATTATAATGTTTAACAATCGGTCGTGATTTTGTCACAGGATTTGTATAAACATAACAAGCAACTCCTCTATATACATAATCCCCCTCTAAATTATTGGACAATTGAAAACTATATTGATATTTATTATAAGTACTACTATGGTAGACATATAAAGGCGAAGTACCAGCTTCTTGAGTTTTAAAAACATACCCTAATATTGAAGAATAATTTTCCGCAACCCAATTGGTGGAATAGAAGTGCGTTCCATTAGAGGCTCTGTAGTATTCATAAAACGGAACAGCTCCAGCAACAGGTGGTGTATATGACGGAGGAGTCGTAGGAGTAGTTGGCGTAGTTGGTGCTAATGTGGTAACGAAATCGTAATTTTTAAAATTAAATGCATTTACGGATTCTTGAGAATCAAACTGATAAAAAAGAAATATTTTATTTCCGGGTATTAATTTACTTTTTTCAATTGATACAGTTATTGTTTCTGATTTTAAAAAAATGTTTGTTCCAAAAGTACTATTAGTCACATTATGAGAGTTTTCAAAAAAAACTGGCAAACCATTTGACCCACCTGTTGTTCCTAATGAATAATAGAAGTTCACTGATGCTCCATTAGCAGGCCTAGAATATGTTATTTGATACTTTACTTCCGTTGTAGCAGAATTTGGATTAATTAAAACTTTACCATCTAATAAATACTCTGAAAGTATTTCAAATCCACTTATATTTCCTTGAGCTTTGGTAAAATATACAGAAAAAATAAGCACCATAAATAAAATTGTTTTCTTCATATTATTTGGAATGAGATTGTAAATAAAGTTTTGTCAAATCGGTTTTATTTATTTGTTCTACACCAAATACAGAAAATTGCTCCGTACTTTCATCATATCTAATTTCTTTCAAATTAATTTCAATAGTTGTACTTAAAAATGCTTTTAATTGACTTAAGCTGATATCATCATTTTTCCTAATCGTAGCGATTGGAGCTTCACTTTTTTTACAGCCTTCCAATATTGTTAGACATATTATTGTCGCTAACACTAGTTTTTTTGCTTCTCTTAACTTCCTTAACATGATTATATTTTTACACGAAATTGCCAATAATTATTACTGATTTTGATAACCTTTACTTATCATTATTTACTAATTATATATACATTTGTAAACCTTAGAAACACAATAATTATCAGTTCTCAAAAATGTTAGACGTAGGAACTACCTTAAGAAGGTATCGAGACGAGCGCCAGTATACGCAACAGTATGTAGCCAACATCATAGGAATAAGCAGAGTAGCTTACAGAAAATGGGAAAACAATGAAGTTGATTTCGCACTTTCTCAACTCAAAAAAATTGCAGAGTTATATGAAATACCGATTCATCAAATCATCTTTCATTCATAATTCAGCAAAAATCAAATCCTTCCAATACAATAGAAAGGGCATTAATATTATTAATGACTAGGTTAATATTTAATTCATCACTAATCTAAAGCTTTATTCAAACTTAAAATTATCCGATAATTCTAAGTTTGAAAAATAATGAACACAAAAAAAATGACCCTTTTGGGGTCACTTAAATTTTATAATGGTTTGATAACTTATAGTTTTCTCGCTACTTCTACTTGTTCGTAAGCTTCTACAATATCACCAACTTCGATGTTATTAAAGTTTTGAATGTTTAAACCACACTCGTAGCCTTTTAACACTTCTTTTACGTCATCTTTAAAGCGTTTTAGTGATGCTAATTCACCTGTATAAACAACTACACCATCTCTAACGATTCTGATCTTGCTGTTACGGGTAATCTTACCATCTAATACCATACAACCTGCGATGGTACCCACTTTAGTAATTTTGAAAGTCTCACGAATTTCAACGTTAGCCACAATTTTCTCTTCGAACTCTGGATCCAACATACCTTCCATCGCTGATTTAATCTCATTGATTGCATCATAGATGATAGAATATAAACGAATATCAATTTGCTCTTGTTCAGCTAGTTTACGCGCACCAGTTGATGGACGAACCTGGAAACCGATGATAATTGCATCAGAAGCTGAGGCTAACAATACATCAGACTCTGAAATCTGACCAACACCTTTACTAATGATATTAATTTGAATTTGCTCAGTCGAAAGTTTCAATAATGAATCGGCTAATGCTTCAATTGAACCATCCACGTCACCCTTAACAATGATGTTAAGTTCTTTAAAGTTACCGATAGCCAAACGACGACCGATCTCATCAAGTGTAATGTGTTTTTGCGTACGTAAACCTTGTTCACGTTGTAATTGCATCCGTTTGTTTGCAATATCACGTGCTTCAGTTTCGCTTTCAAGTGCGTTGAAACGATCACCCGCAGTTGGTGCACCCTGCATACCCAAAACCTGTACCGGTTGCGACGGACCAGCCGATTCAACCTTTTGTCCACGTTCGTTGGTTAATGCTTTAACACGTCCGCTGTAACTACCAGCTAAGATTGGATCTCCCACTCTTAATGTACCAGCCTGAACCAATACCGTAGTTACAATACCACGACCTTTATCTAATGCAGATTCAATTACAGAACCTGTTGCTCTCTTGTTTGGATTCGCTTTAAGTTCTAATAACTCAGCTTCCAATAATACTTTGTCTAAAAGTAAATCAACATTTAGGCCGCTTTTACTTGAAATTTCTTGCGATTGATATTTACCACCCCAATCTTCAACCAAAATATTCATTACAGATAACTGCTCACGTACTTTATCTGCATTTGCACCTGGTTTATCCACTTTAGTAAAAGCAAATACCAATGGTACACCTGCCGCCTGTGCGTGATTAATGGCTTCTTTTGTTTGAGGCATCACTGCATCATCCGCTGCTACCACGATAATCGCGATATCGGCAACCTTAGCACCACGTGCACGCATCGCTGTAAAGGCTTCGTGACCTGGTGTATCCAGGAACGTTACTTTTTTACCTGAAGGCGTAGTTACCATATAAGCACCAATGTGCTGGGTAATACCACCCGCCTCACCAGCTACCACATTTGCTTTACGGATATAATCCAGCAATGAGGTTTTACCGTGATCGACGTGACCCATAATCGTAACAACCGGAGCTCTCTCGATTAGATCTGCTTCGTTATCTATTTCTTCGATTACATTTTCTTCGTCTTCATCTGGTTTAACGAATTGAATTTCGTAACCAAATTCATCAGCAACAATGGTTAAAGTTTCTGCATCTAAACGCTGATTAATGGATACGAACATTCCAAGACTCATACAAGTACCAATAATTTTGGTCACCTGCACATCCATCATGCTCGCCAGTTCATTAGCCGTAACAAATTCAGTTACCTTTAATATTTTGGATTGAGATTCAAGTTCATTTGCTGCTTCTTCTGCATTAAATGCTACATCATCACGTTTCTGACGACGTAATTTAGCACGTTGCGCGAATTTACCAGATTTACCTGCTCCACTTAAACGAGCAAGTGTTGCTTTGATCTGATCTTGAATTTCTTTCTCTGTAGGTTCTTCTTTAGGTCCGCTTGGTGTAGCATTTCTATTTTGGAAACCACCTGGTCTATTGTTATTTCTATTTCCCTGGTATGGTGTACCACCTTGTCCGGCAGGTCTGTTACCCTGGTATGGCGTACCGCCACCTGGTCTGTTACCTTGGTAAGGAGTACGAGGCGTACCTGATGCACCTGGCTGACCCGGGCCCGGAGGATTTTGTCCTTGCTGGCCTTGACCACCATGTTGACCTGGCTGGCCCGGAGCTCCTGGAGTTTTTTTACGTTTACGTTTACGTTTAGCAGCTTCACTATCACTAGATGATGCCACAGGACCGTTTCTTCTGTCTGGCGTAGTTGGTAAAACAATTTTACCAATAATATTAGGACCAGTTAATTTAACAGTACGAGCTTTGATTACTTCAGGCTCGTTAGTTGCTGGCTTAACTTCTGCAGGTTTCGCCTCTACCGGTTTTTCTTCCGCCTTAGGTTGTTCTACTGGTTTCACTGGCTCTGGTGCTTTTGCAACTGGTGAAGGCGTAGGTGCCGGAGCAGCAGGAGCTTCCTCCTTTTTAACTTCCACTGGTTTTTCTTCAGCTTTTGGTTGTTCTACAGGTTTTACTGGCTCTGGTGCTTTTGCAACTGGCGCAGGCGCAGGTGCCGGAGCAGCAGGAGTTTCCTCTTTTTTAGCAGGGCGTGTTTTTGAGTTAAGATCATTTAAATCGATCTTTCCAACAATTTTCACGCCTGGTAATCCGCTTTCTTCCGCTTTATCTTCTGTCTTAGTTGCTGCAACTGGCGCTGCTGCCGCAGGAGTTGGGGCCGAAGTTTCTACCTTAGGAGTTTCAACAACCTTCGGTTTGTCTACCGGAGGAGTAGATGTTTGAGTATTCTTAATCAGAACCTCTTCATTTTTCTCGAAATCGGTATTTTTCTTCGGCGCTTCTACTGGCTTTTCAGTCTCAGGCTCGTCACGACGTATTTTACCAATCACTATTTGCTTGGCTTCTTCTCTTACGATCTTATCTCCCTGATACTCTTTCAATAAGGCACTATACATGTCTCCCGTAAGTTTAAACATCGGGCTCTTCTCGGCAGAGAATCCCTTTTTGTTTAAAAACTCAACGGCCGTACCCATGCCTATATTAAGTTCCTTAATAGCTTTAATTAAAATGATTGGTTTGTCGTCTGACATTTAGCTCCTGTTATTTTTTAATATAATACAAAAGTAGTGTTTATTTGGCAATTACACCACTTATTCAAATTCTGACTGTAAAATCTGAACCACTTCTTTAATGGTTTCTTCTTCTAAGTCTGTGCGTTTTACCAAATCTTCTACTGTAAGTGCTAAAACACTCTTAGCAGTATCGCACCCGATAGCCTTTAATTCATCAATAATCCAGCTATCGATCTCATCTGAGAATTCTTCCAAATCCACATCTTCGTCACTTTCTTCTCCAGCCTCACGGTAAACATCAATTTCATAACCAGTTAACTTACCGGCTAGTTTTATATTATGTCCGCCACGTCCAATTGCTAATGAAACCTGATCTGGTTTTAAATAAACCGATGCATGTTTGGTCTCATCATCCAATTTAATAGAAGTGATTTTTGCCGGGCTCAAAGCACGGGTGATATATAATGAGATATTATTTGTGAAATTAATCACATCAATATTTTCGTTTTTCAATTCGCGAACAATACCATGGATACGAGATCCTTTCATGCCCACACAAGCGCCAACCGGATCAATACGGTCATCGTAAGATTCTACCGCAACTTTAGCACGTTCTCCTGGCTCACGAACAATTTTCTTAACCGTAATTAAACCATCGAAAATTTCCGGAACCTCTAATTCAAACAAACGTTGTAAAAACTCAGGCGCTGTTCTGGAAATAATAATTTTCGGATTCGCATTGATCATTTCTACTTTAGAAATTACTGCTCTCACAGAATCACCTTTTTTGAAATAATCTGCAGGAATTTGTTCAGTTTTAGGCATTAAAAGCTCATTACCTTCATCATCCAAAACTAAAGTTTCCTTTTTCCAAACCTGGTAAACCTCGCCAGTGATGATTTCACCTACGCGATCTTTATATTTTTTGAAAATTTCGTCTTTCTCTAATTCCAATACTTTAGAAACCAATGTCTGACGTGCAGCTAAAATTGCCCTACGACCGAAACTTTCTAAAGTAATCTGTTCAATATAATCATCTCCAACCTCTAGTGTATTGTCTAATTTAGAAACCTCAGCAAGCTCAATTTCTAAATCGTCATCTTCAGAGAAGCCGTCTTCCATTACTTTTCTGGTTCTCCAGATCTCTAAATCCCCGTTATCCGGGTTCACAATTACGTCACAGTTTTCGTCTGTCCCGTATTTTTTACGCAACATGCTACGAAAAACCTCTTCCAGCACACTGATCACCGTAGGGCGATCTATATTTTTGAAATCTTTAAACTCTTGGAAAGAGTCGATTAAATTAATTGTTGTAGTACTCATTTTTTACTTAAATGAAATTAACACACTTGTTTCTAATATATCATTAAACAGTACCGTTGTTTCAACATTTACCGCTTTTTTCCCTTTTTCTTTAACCGATTCTTCCAGAACTAGATTATCATCTGTAACCGTTAAAAGCTTTCCTTCCTTTTTGAGTCCATCTTTAAATTTAACACTTAGCGTACGACCAATGTTTTTTACGTATTGGCGATTTAATTTTAATGGCTCCCCAACACCTGGAGAAGAAACTTCTAAATTATAAGCCTGCTCAATTACGTTTTCCTCTTCCAGATGAAAACCTACATGCCTGCTAATGGCCACACAATCCTGTATGCTAATACCCTCGTCGCCATCAACATGAATAATTAATTTATGATTTGGCAACATTTTCACTTCAACCAAAAAAAGCTCTGGCCGATCTGCAATTTTTTCCTCTACGAGGCTTGCAACTTTCTTTTCTACCTGCATATTTTAACCTGATTTCATAGAAAAAGGGGACATTGTCCCCTTCTCTTTTCTTCGATTACAATGCAAATATAGTACTTTATCACGAAAAATCAAATACTTATCTTATTATTATGCTGATTATTAACGTTTAAGTACCTGCTTTTGCGGCTGTAAATTGTGCCTGGCAGTACCATTAAGTAAGTTACTCAGACCTGCGAACTTAATTCCTATATAATTTTCTACCAGGTAACTTTTATTTTTTTGAAATGGTTGTTCAGGCACGAAAACAACAGAATCTCCTGCTACCTTAACTTTCCCAGGCACTTCAATATCATCCTGCAAACTATCCAGACCTCCTGGCTTTAAAATAACAGAAATTAAGGCTACGGAATCAGCATTACCTTCATAATGGTTTTTAACCTGGAGTAGGCTCGCCTCATCAATATTTTTGACTACTATTGATGCGCTATCCGCTGAAAACTTAATGACTGGTTTTTTGTTTGTACCTGAACAAGAAATTGACAATCCTATTGTTGTAACAATTAAAAATTTACACAAGCTTTTAAACATTAACAAATTTAAACATTATGAGATTAATTATTGAAGTTCTTTTGATGGGACTTGCCTTTTTTATCGGGGCGAAACTGGTTCCCGGAGTAGAAGTAACCGGATTTATGAGTGCATTGGGCGCAGCCGTGTTAATTGCCTTAGCCAACGCAACTATTGGTTTTATTTTGAGGTTGTTAACTTTTCCAATCAACTTTTTAACATTAGGACTGGTATCATTCATTATCACGGTTCTGATGATTCTTTTGGTAGATAGCATGATGACATCTTTTAACACTACCGGATTCTTTGCAGCTGCATTTTTAGCTATCATTGTTGCGCTAATAAAAGCAATCTTTGGTGCTGTTGCAGGAGAGAAGGAATAGTTTGGAGTCTTTAGTCGAGAGTCATTAGTCCAAAGTTGTTGGTCGAGAGACTTCTTCGATAAAACAAAACAGTCTGTAGTCTTAAGTCCAACTGACTCAAGACTACAGACTGTTGACTTCAGACTTGATCCTACCTTATCACTTCCCTCGAAATAACCATTTTCTGGATCTCAGAAGTTCCTTCATAAATCTGAGTGATTTTTGCATCACGCATCAGGCGTTCTACATGGTATTCTTTTACGAAGCCATACCCGCCATGTACCTGAACAGCCTCAATGGTTACATCCATGGCTACTTTAGAGGCGAATAATTTCGCCATAGAACCAGCCTGTGTATAAGGTAAACCTTGATCTTTCAGCCACGCTGCCTTATAAACTAATAATCTTGCTGCTTCAATTTGTGTGGCCATATCTGCCAGTTTAAAGGCAATGGCCTGGTGTTCTGAGATTGGTTTTCCAAAAGATTTACGCTCTTTAGCATATTGTGTAGCCAGTTCAAAGGCACCCTGAGCTATTCCGAGTGCTTGCGCAGCAATTCCGATCCGACCGCCTTCAAGCGTTTTCATCGCAAACTTAAATCCGAAACCATCTTCACCAATTCTATTTTCTTTAGGCACTTTAACATCATTAAACATCAAAGAATGCGTATCAGATCCACGGATGCCAAGCTTATTTTCTTTCGGCCCAATAGTAAAACCTTCCATCCCCTTTTCAACAATAAAGGCATTAATTCCCTTATGCCTCAATTCCGGATGAGTTTGTGCAATAACTAAATATGTTGAAGCTGAATTTCCATTGGTGATCCAGTTTTTCGTTCCGTTTAACAGATAGTAATCACCTTTATCCTCTGCAGTAGTACGTTGTGAAGTTGCATCTGATCCTGCTTCTGGTTCCGATAAACAAAATGCACCAATCTTTTCGCCAGATGCCAATGGTTTAAGATATTTTTCTTTCTGTTCTTCACTCCCATAAGCTTCCAAACCATAGCAAACCAATGAATTATTTACAGAAACAACCACTGATGCAGAGGCGTCTATTTTAGAAAGTTCTTCCATTACTAAAACATAAGAGATGGCATCAAGGCCACTTCCATTATATTTTTCGCTCACCATCATGCCCAAAAAGCCGAGTTCACCCAGCTTTTTTACTTGTTCGGCAGGAAACTTCTGATGCTCATCGCGCTCAATTACTCCAGGCTTAAGTTCTTGCTGTGCAAAATCTCTTGCAGCCTGTTGTATCATTATTTGCTCTTCACTTAATTCAAAATGCATAACATTTAGGTATAAAGGGTTAGTAAATCAAATGTAGCATTTCAAATCATAAATTACTATGGCTGCATAGTAATTTTATTGAAATAATAATAAGTAGCCGTTTAGTTTCCATTTGCGGAATCTGTTATCCAGGAATTTTGGAACGAGGTTTTATTAATGTTAAGAAGAGACTTAAACATCCTAAAATAAGAATAAGTAAAATCTGGGAGGAATGGATAATTGTGGCATAAGCCAATCCATCTTTAAAAGATACCGCGTATAAAACCAAAGATTGTACTACCATCCAATGGAAAACACCAATCCCACCTTGCACAGGTGCAGCCATAGCAAATCCGGAAAACACCAATGCGGTAAATGCAGCATTAACATGCAGGTTGCTGGTTGATGGAAGGGCTGAAAAGCAGAAATACATGGAAATCAGGTAGAAGCTCCAGATCCCAAAAGTGTAAAGCAGAAAAGACCACTTATTTTTCATTTTGCGATAGGATCCAAATCCCTGCCTGAGGCTTACAAAAATTCTTAGCAACTTTTTGTTTACGCTACGGCGTAAAAAGTAGAATGTTGCGCCGCTTAACATCATAAGTAAAATACCAAATGCCATTAGCCAGATATAATTAACCTGGCTCAGGCGATTTGCGATACTATGATAGAGGTGGTGATCAAGAAAATCAAACACTAAGTCGTACTGAAAAATAAGCAACGCCAGGCTAGTAAGCAGAAGTACAAGTATATCGAAAAGTCTTTCGGTTATTACCGTACCCAAAGACGAAAAGATCGGCACTTTTTCTGTTCTTTGCATTACCGAGCATCGAACCACCTCGCCAAACCGCGGCAAAGCTAAATTGGCTAAATAACCAATGATCACTCCGTGGTAGACATTCCAGAAACTAACTTTATAATGAATAGCTCCATAAAGCATTTGCCACCTTAACGCCCTCAAGACATAGGCAAACCAAACGGATAACGAAGAAATGATTACATAAAAGAGGTTGGCTGTTTTAATTTCCAGCCAAATCCTTTTCAGATCCTGACCTTGAAACGCCAAGTATAAAACACCTACACCAATCAAAAGCATGATGAGGTATTTTACTGCCGTTTTGAGGTCGAGTGTCACAATGCTATTTTAATAAATGATTATTGTCATCCGGAAAAACAAGGATTGGATTATATTTCTTGGCTTCTTCAATAGGAAGGCTACCGTAAGACATGATGATGAGGACATCGCCCAACTGAGCCAGGCGTGCAGTTGCACCATTCAAACAGATGGTCCCGGTGCCGCGTTCGCCTTTTATAACATAAGTTTCGAAACGGGCTCCATTATTGTTATTAACAATTTGTACCTTTTCATTAGCGATAATATTGGCCGCATCCATCAAATCTTCATCTATCGTAATACTGCCTACATAGTTTAATTCAGCTTGTGTTACTTTAACACGGTGTATTTTCGATTTTAATATTGTAATAACCATTTGGCAAAGTTAGTAATAAAAAGGTTGATGATAAAAAGGTTTAAGGTAGAAGGCTTATTTACAAAAAAATAAAATCGAAATTCAAAATTCTTATATGTATTGGACCATAACGACATTTGATCCTGATACTAAAATTTCAATACTTTACACCCTAATCTCAATACTTGATACTCAAATCTTGATACCCTAATCCTCATACCCACTCCCCTAATCTCGATACTATTTAATAATCATATTATCGATTAACCTGGTAGAACCTACTTTGGCCGCAACTAAGGCAACCAGATTTGCTTCATCTTTGGAAGTGGCTGGCTCTAAGGTATTTCCATTAACGATGGTAAAATAATCTAATTCTACCCCCTCCATATTATTATAAAATGTTTTTGCTTTTGCTTCCAGTTCTTCCAATGCATATTCATCGAAGTGTTTAACCACAAACAAGAGGGATTCATTTAAAACCAAAGAGTGCTTTCTATCAAGAGCAGATAAGTGAATGTTGCGGCTACTCATGGCCAGTCCGTCATCTTCCCTAATAATAGGACAGGTGATAATCTGAATAGAAAGGTTGAAATACTCAACCATATTTTTGATCATCAATACCTGCTGAAAATCTTTTTGTCCGAACATCGCGATATCGGGATCAACCGCATCAAAAAGTTTCTTCACAATTTGTGTAACCCCTTGGTAGTGCCCTTTTCTAAACTCACCTTCTAATAAAAATTCGGCTTTTCCCAGATCAATATGCCAGTTTTCATTTTCATCTGAAGGATACATTTCTTCAACATCTGGCATCAGCACGCCATTGCAGCCTGCACTTTCGAGCATGGCTAAATCGTGTTCAATAGGACGGGGATATTTCTCCAGATCTTTAGGATCTGTAAACTGAGTAGGGTTTACGAAAATGCTGCAAATAATAATATCTGCATTTTGCTGGGCAAGTTTGATCAAAGAAATATGGCCATTATGCAAGGCACCCATTGTGGGTACAAGTGCTATTTTTTTACCAGATTCTTTTAATGGTTTTAAGAAAGCTTTAAGCGTTGCTTTGGTTTTAAATATTTCCAATTTGGTCTATCTAAATTAAATGGTAAAGGTGTAAATTAATCTAAACGAAACCAAACAAATGCTTGCTATATTGATAAATAGTATTATTATGCTTACCTTTGCAGCTCATTATCTTTTATTTAACTTAATATTTTCTTATAATATGGAGATGGCCAAAACGAAGCTGCTGATTGTTACACACGAGATGTCGCCTTTCCTCGAGCTTACTAAAATTTCTGAAATAACGCGTCAACTACCACAGGCTATGCAGGAAAAAGGATTTGAAATCCGCATCTTGATGCCTAAATTCGGTAACATCAACGAAAGAAGAAATCGCCTACACGAAGTAATCCGTTTATCAGGAATGAACATCATTATTGATGACAATGATAATCCCTTAATTATTAAAGTAGCATCCATCCCAGCTGCACGCATGCAGGTTTATTTCCTTGATAACGAAGAGTATTTTCAACGCAAACAAGTTTTCAGAGATGCGAATGAAAAATTCTTTGATGACAACGATGAGCGTACTATTTTCTTCTGCAAAGGCGCACTAGAAACGGTTAAAAAATTAGGATGGGCTCCGGATATTGTTCACTGTCACGGGTGGATGAGTTCTTTAGTTCCTGCTTATATCAAAACTACTTATAAAAATGATCCTACTTTCAAGAATTCAAAAGTGGTGTATTCGATTTATGAGGATGGTTTTACAGAAAAACTGAATGAGAAATTCGCAGCTAAAGCTGTAATGGCTAACATGACTGAGGAAGACACAAAAGCTTTCATTCCTGCAGATTGCAACAGTATGCATATTGGTGCGATAACACATGCTGATGCGGTAGTTTTAGCAGATGAAAATCTTGATGCAACGGTGTTAAAATTTGTTAAAGATTCTAATAAACCAACATTAGCCTTTAACTTAACCGATAATTTTGAAAACTTCTATACTTTTTATGAAGAAATTTCAAGTGATGAATTGGTTTCAGTTGCTTAATCAGGTATTATTATTTTAAATATGAAATTTACAAAACAAGACTTATTAACCCTGTTGATAGGTCTTTTTCTTTTTGCATCATGTAAAAACCCAGGTGCTGTCGGTTTAGACGTTGATCCAAACGCAGCTATCGAAGGTACTTTGGTAAACAATGAGCAGATCAGGTCACAAACGATAAAAGAAGGTGATATTACAACCAGTGGATTAACTCAGCATCCGATAGGCTATATGGTTGATCCGATTTTCGGAAAAACAGAAGCCAGCCTGGCAATGTCTGTAGCACCTCCAACTTCCCTTAATCAGGATTTCGGCACCAACTCTACTTTGGATTCTGCTGTATTGGTTTTAAACCTGGGTACCCAGTTCTACGGAGATACTACAACTTCTAAATATAGTATTGATGTATACCAGTTGACTAATAAAATTACCAATTTTAAAAGTTCTGATGTACAGCCCCATAACAGTACTCTATTAGGTAACTTCAATAGTAAAATTTTCCCTAAAACACCTATCAAAATTTTTGACATTATTGCTGGCAAGCCTGATACGCTAAGAACAGTTAAAGCTCAGATCAGAATTCCATTAAACAGGGCATTTATTCAGAGCACCATTTTGGCGCAACCTGCTGCTACCTTTACAACAGCTGCAAGGTTTATTGATTATTTTAAAGGCTTATATGCAGAGGTGAACAAAACATCTTCAACCATTGCCGGTGGTGGAGTAGCTTTTGTAGATCTTGCAGGTACTAGTTCGTTTGTTCAATTGGTTTATAAAAAACCTAATGCCACAAATGGCATTGATACCACGAGCGTGAATTTCCCGATTTCGTTAGCAAACGGTGCTGCCGCAAACATTAAACATGATTATACTGGTACGGATGTTCAAACACAACTCACCAATAATGCTACACAATATAATGTAACGTATTTGCAAGGTTTAGTTGGAGTAAAAACTAAAATCTCTTTTCCAAATCTTGCAAACTTTAGTAATACACATGGTAAAGTTGTAGTAAATAAGGCAGAATTAGTGGTTGATGTAAGTAATGGTTCATTTGCAAATCCGTTCGTTCCGGCAGAGCGATTAGCTTTATATCGCTGGGATATTGCTGAACAACCTACCACTTTACCTGATTACAATAGTTTACTAGCCTCTAATGCTACTGGTTTATTTGGCGGTGCTTACCAATCGTCGACAAACAGATATGTATTTAATGTTACTTCATATGTACAAGGTCTTGTTGATAAAACCATTACAGATTATGGAACATTCTTAGCACCATCATCTATTACTCAATACGATATTTCACCTTCAGGTACATCTGCCGGGAGAGCTGTTATCGGATCTTTTGGTAACGCTACAAATAAAATAAAATTGAATATTTATTACACGAAGATAAATTAACAATTATAATCCTTAAAGAAAACCTCAGCCCGAAATGCTGAGGTTTTTTTATGCCCTGAAAAATTATTTTCACGCTAACCAATCTTTGTTTAGTATATTCGTCGACTTTAGAAATACCCAAATATATGTGTGGAATAGTAGGTTACATCGGCTATAGAGAAGCTTGGCCAATCGTTTTAAAAGGGCTTAAAAGGTTAGAATATAGAGGTTACGACAGTGCCGGGATAGCACTAATAAATGATAGCGGACAAAGTATTTATAAAAAAGCTGGTAAAGTGGCTGTTTTAGAAGAGTTTGCTGAAAATCAAGACCGTACTGGCACCATCGGAATGGGACACACCAGGTGGGCAACACATGGTGTACCATCAGATCGGAATTCACATCCACACACTTCAAATAATGAGAAACTATCAATTATTCATAATGGTATAATTGAAAATTATGCTACGCTGAAAGAAGAATTGATGGGCCGTGGTCATGAATTTAAAAGTGATACAGATACCGAAGTACTCATCCATTTAATAGAGGAGATTCAGAAAATAGAAAACCTGGATCTGCTCGAAGCTGTTCGCTTGGCCTTGCATGAAGTAAGCGGCGCCTATGCGATTGTGATTATGGATAAAGATCATCCAGATCGTTTGATTGCAGCCAGAAAAGGTAGTCCGATGGTAATTGGCGTTGGGAAAGGCGAATATTTTATTGCCTCAGATGCTACACCGATTATTGAATATACTAAAAATGTAATCTACCTTAAAGATGGCGAAATTGCTTTAGTTACCAAAGATGATTTATTGGTGAAGCAACTGGATAATATCGTTCAGACGCCATTAATACAAGAATTGGAATTGAAGTTGGAAATGCTGGAAAAAGGTGGCTTTGAACACTTCATGTTAAAAGAAATCTACGAGCAACCGAGATCAATTAAAGACTGTATGCGTGGCCGTATTTATCCAAGCGAGGGAAAGGTTCAACTTGGAGGAATAAAAGAATTTGCGGAAAAGCTCAAAAATATTGATAGAATCGTTATTGTAGCCTGTGGAACCTCCTGGCATGCTGGTTTAGTTGGCGAATACCTGATTGAAGAATACGCCAGAATCCCGGTTGAAGTAGAGTATGCTTCTGAATTTAGATACCGTAATCCAATCATTACAGAAAAGGATGTAGTAATTGCCATCTCACAATCTGGAGAAACGGCAGATACCATGGCGGCTATTGAAATGGCTAAAGAACGTGGTGCAACCATTTTTGGAATCTGTAACGTAGCAGGTGCATCCATTCCTCGTTTAACGCACGCAGGTGTGTATACGCATGCTGGTCCGGAGATTGGCGTTGCTTCTACCAAGGCGTTTACCGCCCAGGTTACCGTGCTCACTTTAATGGCCTTTTACATGGCGCAGCAAAAGGGAACCATTACCGAATCTAAAATGATTGAGCTTTTAACGGAGTTAGATCATATTCCGGAAAAAATTCAAAAGGCGCTCGAATCAGATAAATTAATTAAAGAAGTTGCCGAAAAAATTAAGGACTCAAGGAATTGTTTATTTCTGGGGCGTGGAAGTGGTTTCCCAGTGGCGCTTGAAGGTGCATTAAAGCTTAAGGAGATTTCTTATATCCATGCAGAGGGTTATCCTGCCGCAGAAATGAAACACGGCCCTATCGCCTTAATAGATGAAGAAATGCCTGTAGTTTTTATTGCGACTCAAAATTCATCATACGAAAAGGTAATCAGCAACATTCAGGAAGTTAAAGCCAGAAAGGGTAAGGTGATCGCAATCGTTACTGAAGGTGATGTAGAAGTAAAGAAAATGGCAGATTATTGTATTGAAATCCCTGATGCCAACGAAGCTTTTCTACCTTTACTGGCTACCATTCCTCTGCAACTGTTATCTTATCATATTGCAGTTTTAAGAGGCTGTAACATCGATCAGCCAAGAAACCTGGCAAAATCCGTAACGGTTGAATAAATAATATAAGCCTTTAAACAAAAGACCTTATTATAAATTGATGATGGCATCTTTAAATTAAAGATGCCATCATCAGCTTGTCGAAGAACTTGTAAAATTTTCTTCACCGTATTTCGACAAACTCAACAGAACATATATTTTTTTAGATTAATAAGATACGGTCTATTTCTTAATTCAGACTTAAAAAGGCAAATCACCATTTTCGTCCGAAGGACCAATGGTATACTCATCCTCGATTTTACGTTCTGCCGGGGCTTGCTGAATCGTAGCTGTAGGACTCTGTTCAAAATCACTCTTCCGGCCTAACATCGTGAAATTTTCTGCTACAATTTCAGTTACATATTTTTTAACTTTTTCTTTATCCTCGAAAGATCTTGTTCTTAATTTTCCTTCAATGTAAACGAGTTTTCCCTTTTGAAGATATTTAGAGGCAACTTCGGCGAGGCCTCTCCACAATACAATATTGTGCCATTCCGTTTGTTCTACTCGTTTTCCATCTTTATTATAGGTTTCTGATGTGGCAAGAGGGAAGCTTGCGACGGTAACGCCACCATCTAAATGACGTACTTCAGGGTCTTTGCCCAAATGGCCTACTAAAATAACTTTGTTAATGCCCGACATAAATATTTTTGGTTAGTTTTTTTAAATTATAGATCAAATGAAATCTGGGTAGTTAGGCCATTACGTTTTAAAAGATATTCGGTAATAAAATCGTGAATAACTTTTGGTTGCGGTAAATCATTCAATCTATCTAAAGAAACCCAATTAAGTTCCTTTTGTTTATCGAAGTTAAATATATAATTTTTTAACAAAAAAAAGTTGATATGAATAATTTGGTGTGTTAATATATGTCTTTTACTCATGAGCTGTGTAAACTCTGCATTAATGCCAAAAGTTTCAGCAACCTTTTCAGCAAATAAGGAATTGCTTAAATTTACTTCTTCTTGAGTCTCAATGGAGGGGAAATCAAAAAGGTGCTGCCAGATATCACCTGCCTGCCTTTCGCGAATTAACACCTCTTCATCATTTTTACAAATAAAATAATTGAGGTAGCGATGCCTTTGTGCAGCCTTACGAAGTTTTACAGGAAGTAGATTTACTTGATTTTGAGTAAATGCAAAACAAGATTGATTTAATGGACAAATACCACAATTCGGCGATTTCGGTTTACACTGAATTGCGCCAAACTCCATAATTGATTGATTGTACGTGGCCGGATCTTCCTGATAGAGGAGTTCATTGGCAAGTTTAAAAAATTCTTTTTTACCTGCCGGAGAATTGATTGGCGTTTCAATGCCAAAGTACCTGGATAGTACCCTGAATACATTTCCATCAACAACAGCCCTTGCCTCGCCAGAAGAAAAAGAAGAAATTGCTGCAGCAGTATATTCGCCAATTCCCTTAAGTTTAATCAGGTCATCATGAAGTGTTGGAAATATCCCACCAAAGTTATTTACCACATTTTGCGCGGTAGCATGCATGTTTCTACCCCTTGAATAATAGCCTAATCCTTGCCAAAGTTTCAACACCCTCGTTTCTGTAGCAGCAGCGAAATCGCTTACCGTAGGGAAATTTTCGAGAAAACTGTTGAAGTATGGAAGGCCTTGTTCTACCCGGGTTTGCTGTAATATAATCTCTGATAACCAAATGGTATAAGCATCGTTTGTGTGCCTCCAGGGCAGATCTCTTTTATTATTTTGATACCAATTTATCAGTTCAATCTGGAATGTCATTGATGCAAATTACGGCGTATTTATTGGATAAAAAAAAATCTTGCAATTGCCTGATATCTGAGGAGATAAAAAAATCATCTTTTATTTCCCTATCTCATTAAAAAGCAATACTTTTGCAACCCCAAAACAGTTATAATATTAAAACACAATATATATAAATAAGTAAATATGACTAAGGCAGATATTATTTCAGAAATATCAACAAAAACCGGAATTGAGAAGGTTGATGTACAGGAAACGGTTGAGGCATTTTTCAAGGTTATCAAAACAAGTATGATTGGCGGTGAAAATGTATACGTAAGAGGCTTCGGAAGCTTTGTTGTTAAAAAGAGAGCACAAAAAACTGCTAGAAACATCTCTAAGAACACTGCAATAATTATCCCAGAACACTTTGTACCTAGCTTTAAACCAGCAAAAGTTTTTGTTGATAAAGTTAAAAGTAACTCTAAAAAAATTAGTGTAGAAGCCTAAGTCATATTATGAATAGCAGCATCAGATCAAAACAAATCATTATCATTGGAGCAGTTTTATTGCTGGTTGCTTTTTTATTCACAAGAGACATTAAGGGGTTGGTTAAACCAACAGAAGAAAATGGCAAAATGCCTGCTGCCGGCGAACAAATGACTGGCGCAGCATCCACACCATCTGCTGCAGTGCTAAGCATCGAAACTTCTTCTATAGCAGCTAAGAATGTACTGAACAAAAATTTGGCTACAGACATTACAGCTTTAGAAAACAGTTATAAAGGCGCTAAAGGTGCAGAAAAAATTGAAGTAGCAAAACAGTTAGCTCAGAAATGGGATGATGTGGAGCAAATTACTCCATCAGCGCTTTATTTAGAAGTAGTTGCGCAGAGCGAACCATCATCAAAAACATGGTTAGCTGCAGGCAATCAATTTATGAAGGCGTTTGAGAGTACTCAAGATAGCTTGGCTCAACCTGCATTATTACAGAAAGCCAATACATCTTACCAAAATGTATTAGAGAAAGATTCAAATAATATTGAAGCCAAAACAGGATTAGGCGTAACGATAGTAAATGGCTTAGGCGCACCAATGCAAGGTATTGCAATGTTGCTGGAAGTTGTAGCTAAAGAGCCAAAAAATGTTAAGGCGAACATGAATTTAGGAATTTTCTCTATAAAATCAGGCCAGTTTGACAAAGCAATTCCTCGTTTTAATACGGTGATTGCTACTGCTCCTACACCTGAAGCCTATTTTTATTTAGGAACAGCTTTAGAAAATTTAGGCAAGAACAAAGAAGCAGTTGATGCTTATTTATCTAGCAAAAAATTAGCAGCTAACCCAACCTTATCATCATTCATCGATAAGAAAGTAGCTGAACTAAAGAATAAAAATTAATTAACGGATTAATAAAAACATTTAAAACTTAAAACTATGCCAAGCGGTAAAAAAAGAAAGAGACATAAAATGGCTACCCACAAACGTAAAAAACGTTTAAGAAAAAACAGACATAAGAAAAAATAGATTCTTATTTTGATAGCAGCCCTTTAAACCTCATAGTAAAAACTGTGAGGTTTAAAGTATTTATATGATTTTTTTAATCGCATTAGTATTTGGGCTATATCAGGTTTTTCTCGTTTACTATCCATTTGTTAATAGGCGAAAGCCTTAAATCTGTAGCTGTTGGTAAAAGAATTAATTATCAATTCGACTCCTGCCGGAGTTACCATAGCGTTGATTGAAGACAAACAACTTGTTGAGCTTCACAAAGAACAAATCAATAATAACTACGCCGTAGGCGATATTTATTTAGGCCGCATTAAAAAAATTATGCCCGGCCTGAATGCTGCTTTCGTGGATGTTGGTTATGAAAAAGATGCTTTTTTGCATTATTTTGATTTGGGCCCACAGGTGCAATCTTTAATTAAGCTAACTAAAATCAAGCGTAATGGCTCGGTTACAGGCACATTATTAGATAATTTAAAGCTCGAAGCCGACATTAATAAGGCAGGCAAAATTTCTGATGTGCTGGCGAAAAACATGCTGCTTCCCGTACAAATTGCTAAAGAACCAATTTCTACAAAAGGCCCTCGTTTAAGCTCCGACATTTCGATTGCCGGCAGGTATGTGGTACTGGTGCCATTCTCCAATACCATATCTGTATCAAAAAAAATTAAAAGTAATACCGAACGTAATCGTTTAAAAAAGATTATCGAAAGTATTAAACCCCAAAATTTTGGGGTAATTATCAGAACCGTTTCTGAAGGACGTGGGGTTGCCGAAATGCAAAAAGATTTATTAGATCTAATTGCAAAATGGGAAAACTTCATTAAAAAAGTGCCTTCAACCGAACCTTCAAAAAGGGTATGGGGAGAGATGGACAGATCATCAACGTTAATACGTGATATTCTGAATCCTGATTTTACAAACGTTTACGTGAGCACGCCAGAGTTGTTCGATGATATTCGTTCTTATGTTCATGATATTTCTCCGGAAATGGAAAAAATCGTGAAACTTTACAAACAGAAAGAACCCATCTTCGACCACTTCGGAATAGAAAAGCAAATTAAAAATGCTTTCGGAAAAACAGTAAACTTACCAGGTGGTGCTTATTTAGTAGTAGAGCACACTGAAGCACTTCACGTTATAGATGTGAATAGTGGGAACCGTACTGCCAGTAAAGAAAACCAGGAGGAAAATGCTTTACAGGTAAATAAAGAGGCGGCAAAAGAAATTGCCCGACAATTGCGCTTGCGTGATATGGGCGGCATTGTGGTCATCGATTTTATCGATATGCATAAGCCAACAAACCGTAAAATGCTATTCGATTATTTGCGTGAGCTGATGTTATTGGATAGAGCCAAACATACTATTTTGCCTCCAAGCAAATTTGGTTTGGTACAAATCACCAGACAACGCGTTCGTCCGGAGATGAATATTGTTACGGTAGAAAAATGTCCGGCTTGTGGTGGAACCGGAGAAATTAAAGCAAGTATTGTTTTAATGGATGATATTGAGAATAACCTTAATTATATTTTACGTGAGCAAAATGAAAAAGGTATAACGCTAAGTGTACACCCTTATATTGAAGCTTTCATTACTAAAGGAATCTTTAACTTACAACGCCGCTGGTTTTTTAAATATGGCCAGTGGATTAAAGTTAAGGCACAATCATCATACTATTTAAATGAATTTCATTTTATCTCATCTAAGGATGAAGAAATAAAATTGTAATTTCAACACGCTAAACAGAAAGCCCGAACTTAAAAATCCGGGCTTTCTGCTTTTTGATCCTTTATGTTCTAATCCCCCGACACTCTTATAGATGCATAGGACTTCAAAATCAACGATTCTATTAATACCATCGGAGAATTGAACTTCAATTTTATATTTATCTAATATTCGACCTTATTAATTTAAATAACCATCGCTATATCTTTTTTATGATCACTTCAGATTGTATTGGTTTGTTGTAAACAAAATAATCTATCCCCCGCCCCTTGCAAACTTTAATAAATAACTTTCAATTTTTTCCTTTCAACTATTTGATAATAAAAGTATTCTATCTATCTTTGCAGTCCCAATTTTAATGGGAATAATAAATTGTTTAATAAATTAAATACAAGCAAGTGAATACGTTAAGTTACAAAACTGTCTCGGCCAATGCGAAAACTGTTAACAAACAGTGGATTGTTGTTGATGCGCAAGGCGAGATTTTGGGGCGCTTGTCATCGAAGATCGCTATGATCATCCGTGGTAAAAACAAGCCTGAGTACACCCCACACGTAGATTGCGGAGATAACGTTATCGTTATCAATGCAGACAAGGTTAAATTGACAGGAAACAAATTCAGCGAAAAGCAATATGTTTCTTATACTGGTTATCCAGGTGGTCAACGTTTTATCTCTCCAAAAGAGTTAATGGCGAAACACCCTCAACGTGTAATCGAGAAAGCGGTACGTGGTATGTTACCGAAAACTAAATTGGGTAAAAAATTATACACTAATCTTTTTGTGTATGCAGGTGAAAGCCACCCACATTCAGCTCAATCTCCAAAAACCATTAAACTTTAAGAAATGTCAGTTACTAACACTTCAGGCAGAAGAAAAACAGCTGTTGCACGTATCTACTTAAAAGATGGTGCTGGAGCAATTACCGTTAACGGTAAAGATCACAAAGTATATTTCCCAACTTTACCTTTGCAATATATCGTAAACCAAAGTTTAGAAGTTTCTGAGCTTACAGGTCGTTATGATATCACTGTAAATGTACAAGGTGGTGGAATAAAAGGACAAGCAGAAGCTGTTCGTTTAGCTATTGCTAAAGCGATTGTTGAACTAGATGCGGAGAAAAAACCTGCATTACGTGCTAAAGGCCTAATGACGCGTGATATGCGTATGGTTGAACGTAAAAAACCAGGACGTGCAAAAGCCCGTAAGAAATTCCAATTCAGTAAACGTTAATCACAGGAGGCAAAGACAATGGCAAGAACAACTTATCAAGACTTATTGGATGCAGGTGTACACTTTGGTCACCTTACCCGTAAATGGAATCCAAAAATGGCTCCTTACATTTTCATGGAGCGTAATGGAATTCACATTATAGATTTAAATAAAACATTAACTAAAACTGAAGAAGCTGCGGCTGCGATTAAACAAATCGTAAAATCAGGACGTAAAGTTTTATTTGTTTCAACAAAAAAACAAGCAAAAGGAATCGTAGCTGAACAAGCTAAGAAAGTAAATATGCCTTTCGTAACCGAACGTTGGTTAGGTGGTATGTTAACCAACTTTGCTACTGTACGCAAGTCAATTAAAAAGATGTCTAACATCGATAAAATGACTAAAGACGGTACTTATTCGATCTTATCTAAAAAAGAGCGTTTGATGATTCAACGTGAGCGTATTAAATTAGAATCACTTTTAGGTGGTATTGCTGATTTAAACCGTTTACCTGCAGCATTATTCTTAATTGATGTTAAGAAAGAACACATCGCAGTTACTGAAGCGTTAAAATTAAACATCCCTACTTTTGCGATGGTTGATACTAACTCTGATCCTTCAAACATCGATTTCCCAATTCCAGCGAATGATGATGCAACTAAATCAATCTCTTTAATTACTGATGTAATCATCAAAGCAATTGAAGAAGGTTTAGATGAGCGTAAACGTGAAAAAGATGATGAAGCAGAAAAAGAAGCAGTAGCGGCTAAAGCTGCAGCGGATGCGCCAGAGGTTAAAGAACCAAGACGTAAAAAAACTGCTGAAGCTGAAGTTGAAGGCTCTTCATCAGAAGAAACTAAAACAGAAGAATAGTAATATTTTTTAATTGCAGGTTACTGGTTTCAGGTTTTAAGTTGGCTTAACATGAGTTTAACTTAGCACTTGTAACTTGTAACCTGTAATTGTTATAACAAGATTTTAAACTTTAAAAAGGAAATAAAATGTCTACAGTACAAATTACTGCCGCTGATGTAAACAAATTGCGCCAACAAACTGGTGCAGGTATGATGGATTGCAAAAAAGCTTTAGTAGAAGCTAATGGCGATTTCGAAGCAGCTGTTGATTTATTGCGTAAAAAAGGTCAAAAAGTATCTGCCGCTCGTTCTGGTAATGCAACTTCTGAAGGTCTGGTATCAATCAACGTTTCTGCAGATGGTACGAATGGTAAATTAGTTGCTTTAGCTTGTGAAACTGAACCAGTTTCTAAAGTTGAAGATTTCCGTAATTTAGCTCAGACTGTTTTAGCAGCAGCAGTTACTAACAATCCAGCCTCTATTGAAGAATTAGCTGCGATTACTTTAGAAGATGGTCGTACAGTTGCCGAAACTATAACTGAACTAACCGGTAAAATCGGAGAGAAAATCGTTATTCAGGAGTACGCAAATGTATCTGGTGAAAAAATCGTTTCTTATATCCATTCTAATGGTAAAATGGGTGTTTTAGTGGTATTTGAAGGCGCTAATGGCGTAGATATTACTGAAGCTGGTAAAGATGTTGCAATGCAGATTGCTGCTATGAACCCAGTTGCTGTTGATAAAGACGGTGTTGATCCTGCTACTATCGAACGTGAAATCGAAATTGCTAAAGATGTAATCCGTCAAGAAGGCAAACCAGAAGAAATGGTTGAAAAAATTGCTGCTGGTAAGTTGAACAAATTCTACAAAGACAGCACTTTATTAAACCAGGAGTTTGTTAAAGACAGTTCAGTAGACGTTCGTAAATTCTTAGATAATACATCTAAAGGTTTAACCGTATCTGCTTTCAAACGTGTTCAGTTAGGTGCATAAGCATTTAAAATAATATTAAAATCCGGTTAGCTGAAAAAGTTAACCGGATTTTTTTTGATCAAAATTAGGGTATATTCCTATGTTAAAAATGAAAGATTTGTGAGGTTAGTCACCTGAAGAAGATCTGCCGAGGCTATCTCCACCGGATAATATTCAATAAAAAAATATTTTTTTTTACATGAACAAGCTGACGCCTAATTCAAAATAAACGATCAACTTAGTAACTTAGGCCGCTAAAAAAAAAATGCTATGCTAAACATTCCTAATGCTAAATTTTATGCTGATAAAATTTTAATAGAAGAAAAAAACATCAGTATTTATAATGGTAAAATAATTTCTATAGAAGAAACACAGGGAAATACGGAACAGGAATTCGTTGTTCCAGGATTTATCGACCTACAAATATACGGTGCCGGAGGAAAACTATTTTCAGCAGAACCAACAGTAGAATCGTTGATGATCATGGAAAATGATTTACTAAAAAAAGGTACAACAGGTTTCCTGGCATGCATGGCCACAAATACTCCTGAAGTTTTCAATGCGGGTATTGCAGCGGCAAAGGAGTACCGTTCATCAGCTAAAAACTTCTTAGGCTTACATTTGGAAGGGCCTTTCTTAAATCCAAACCGACTGGGCGCTCATATCCCTGCATTTGTTAGGAAGGCAACCTTAGCGGAAATAAAAGAACTATTAGATTTTGGAGATGGTGTGATTAAAATGATGACCATTGCTCCAGAGCTACATGATGAAGACGTGATTCAATACCTTTTAGATCATGATGTGGTGGTTTCTTTAGGCCACAGCGATGCGACTTTCGAGGAAGCAACTAATGCTTACGAGAGCGGAATTCAAACCACCACCCATCTCTTTAATGCCATGACTCCTATTCACCACCGAGCACCCGGTATACCTACTGCATTCTTTAACCATAATAAAGCAATGGCAAGCATCATTGTAGATGGTCAGCATGTAGACTTTGAAGTAGTGAAGCTGGCCTATAAGTTGGCGGGTGAAAGATTATTCTTGATTACCGATGCCGTTACGCCTTGTTCAACCGGCCCTTATCAGCATATCCAAAAGGGCAACAAATTTGTAATGCCAGACGGAACACTATCGGGCTCTTCTTTAACCATGCTAGAAGCCGTAAAAAACTGTGTAAACCATTGTGATATTGAATTATCGCAAGCCATTAGAATGGCAACTGAACATCCGGCTAAATTAATGGGCATTGAAAACCTTACAGGTAAGATTGCGGTTGAGCAGCCTGCAAATCTATTGGTATTGGATAATGAATTGAATTTAAAGAAGGTGATATTCAAAGGCACAAATATCTAATCTAAATATTTACATCATTTATCAAAAAGGATAGCCCGGTATTAAAAAAAACTTAATATTTTTGAGGTCATGAAATACAAACGCATCCTGCTAAAGCTTAGCGGCGAATCGCTAATGGGCGATAAACAATACGGAATTGATAATGAGCGTGTTAAACAATACGCTGAAGATATCAAGGCCGTTCACGATAAAGGTTTGGAAATCGCCATCGTTATTGGTGGTGGAAATATTTTTAGAGGTTTAAGTGCTGAAAAAAGTGGGATGGATAGGGCGCAGGCTGATTATATGGGTATGTTAGCCACTGTAATTAACTCTATGGCTTTGCAAGATGCATTAGAAAAAGTTGGAATTAAAACCCGTTTACTTACAGCCATTAAGATGGAACAGATTTGTGAACCATTCATCCGCAGAAGAGCCGTGCGACACTTAGAAAAAGGCCGCGTGGTTATTTTTGGAGCAGGTACCGGTAATCCATATTTTACTACTGATTCTGCTGCCGCTTTACGTGCGATTGAAATTAAAGCTGATGTTGTTTTAAAAGGAACCCGCGTAGATGGTATCTACACGGCAGATCCTGAAAAAGATCCATTGGCCACCAAATATGAAGAAATCTCTTTCAGGGAGGTTTACGATAAAGGCTTGAATGTGATGGATATGACTGCTTTCACCCTTTGTGAAGAAAACCAGGTTCCAATTATTGTGTTTGACATGAATAAACATGGAAATTTCATGAAGATTGCAAACGGCGAATCGATCGGTACTTTGGTTAAATAAGCATTTAAAATTTATTACTTTTGTAGAAATACACACATTATGAACGAACTCATACAATTACAACTGATGGATGCTGAATCTGCTATGGATAGAGCGATCGATCATTGTGAATCTGAACTAACTAAAATTAGAGCTGGTAAAGCGTCGGCAGGCATGCTTGATGGTATTTTTGTAGATTATTATGGCGCTTCTACAGCGCTATCCCAAGTCTCCAGCATCAATACTCCTGATGCCAGAACAATTGTGATTCAGCCATGGGAAAAATCACTTTTAGTACCTATTGAAAAAGCTATTCAGGTTGCAAATATTGGTATTAATCCTCAGAACGATGGTATTGTAATTCGTTTGGTAGTACCTCCCCTAACAGAAGAACGCAGAAGAGACCTGGTTAAAAAAGTTAAGGAAGAAGCCGAGCGTGGAAGAATTACGGTACGTAATATCCGTAAAGATGCAAATACTAAAATTCAAAAGCTTAAAGGCGAAGGCGTTTCTGATGATGAAATTAAAACTGGTGAAGGTGAGGTTCAGAAATTAACTGATGCTTATATCATCAAAGTAGATAAACATGCAGAGGCAAAAGAAAAAGATGTAATGACTGTTTAATCAATTACATCATAAATAAAAAAAGGGAACAAGTGATGAACTTGTTCCCTTTTTTTATTTCCTGGCTTTTGAACTGGATTCTCGGATGTTGAAAATTGTTGGAACCATCACTTCACTATATTTCTTATCTGTGCTGGTAGATTTCAATTTATCCATCATCGTTTTCATAATATTTTCTGCGATAGCTTCCAAAGGCTGAGCAATTGCGGTTACCGGAGGATCACAAAACTCCAAGATTTCAAAATCATCAAACGAAACCACAGCAAGATCTTTCTGAATGCGCAACCCCATAGCCCGAAAGGTTCTCAAACCATCTAAACTAATATAGTTCGCTCCAAAGATAACCGCATCCAACTCCTTATTTGCCTGGAAAAATTCAGTCATCTCTTTTATCGTTGTTGCTGATGTACTATAATTAATTTTTTTAACGAATGGATTTAATTGATGCCGTGCGATTGTTTCTTCATAACCAGCAAGGCGATCTAACATTTGCAACTGAATGGAATCAACGGTGATAAAAGCAATATTTTTATATCCGTTAGCGATTAAATGTTCCGTTGCGAGGGCTGTACTTTCTTTATTATTTATAATTACATAATCAGCTTGTACATCCTGCACATATCGATCGAACAAAACAACGGGTGCATCTGTCGAAATAAGTTTTTTAACTTCATCTTCCAAACCTTCGGGCAGCGCCATGATATATCCATCTACGTGCCTGTCTGCAAAGATTTGCAGTAACTCTATAGCTTTCTTTGTATCGTTCCGGGTACTGCTAAATAAAATTTTATATCCTAATTCAGAAGCAATCTCGTCAATACGCTTCGCAATGCCAGAGAAGAATGGCTCTGATATGTCATCAACCAGGAAGCCAATAATCCGGGTCTTTCCTGTTCTCAAGCTTGTGGCAAGTGTATTTGGCTGGTAATTTAGCTCTGCAACAAGGTCTAAAACCCTTTTAGTCAGTGCATCACTAATATTCTTTTCTTTTGCTCTTCCGTTAATTACAAAGGAGACAGATGTAATCGAAATGTTTAGTTGTTTGGCTATGTCTTTAATTGATACTCTCTTCATTACAAGGGACTACAAGATATTTGGTGTAATCAATCGGTAATATAGTAATAACTGATCTAATATTTTAGATATTTTTCAGATGGTTACAAAATGAAAAAGAGCAACCTATCCAGGATTGCTCAATTAACTAACTTATTATTCATAAAAAATGCTGTTGGGGAAGGAGTCGAACCTTCAAGGGGTAGTTAGCTACAGTTCAAAAAATTAATTGTGGTCAACCCAATAAACTGCGTTTGTCCCATTATTCCCCACCACCGAGACAAGGAGGCGTGTCTGCCAATT
This sequence comes from Pedobacter sp. CFBP9032, assembly GCF_034045265.1. Lineage (NCBI taxonomy): Bacteria > Pseudomonadati > Bacteroidota > Sphingobacteriia > Sphingobacteriales > Sphingobacteriaceae > Pedobacter > Pedobacter sp. CFBP9032. The sequence continues at coordinate 307,612 of NZ_JAXCWE010000006.1, forward strand.
TCACCACCCAACATTTTAGTCCTTAGTCTGGAGTCTCCAAATTGATAGTCTACTCATGACTTTAAACTAAGGACTCCAGACTAAGCAGCTGTAGGGGAAGGAATCGAACCTCCAAGGAGTGGTTAGCCATTGCTGGTATTCCCATTATTCTCCGCCACCGAGACAAGGAGGTGTGTCTGCCTGTTTCACCACCCTACAGTATGTTTAGCAATTGGTTAAAGAACGTTCCTTTTTGTTAATTGCTTGATACAAATGTAATGGAACATCTAATACCTTGCAAATATTTTAAACATTTAATTTTATTTTTATAATATTGATAAATATTCGTAAATTCGCTTATCATAATTCAAAAATATGCTCAAAAAAGACAATTCCAATTTAGAAATTGACAACCTCGATATTGATATATTGAAGCAGTTAATGCAGGACGCGACCAAGCCATATACCGAAATTGCAAAAGACCTTATTGTTTCTGGTGGTACGATACATGTTAGAATGAAGAAGTTGCAGGAAATGGGGATCATTAAGGGTTCACATCTGATTATCGATCCTCAAAAAGCTGGTTATGACATCTGCGCCTTTCTAGGTATTTATCTGGAAAAAGGAATTCAATATAAAGATGCCGTTGCCCAGCTTAGTAAAATTAAAGAAGTGGTAGAACTGCATTATACTACCGGTGCCTATAGCATGTTTGCCAAAATAATTTGCAGAGATACCAATCATTTACGCCATGTGCTTAACGAAGAAATTCAGGCCGTTAATGGTATTCAACGAACGGAAACTTTAATCTCTTTAGAGGAAAGTATTAAAAGGCAGATAGAGTTAGGGTAAGAAGTTGTAGGTTATAGGTTGTAAGTTATAAGTATCTGCCATGTGAGTCAAAAGCTGGCAGTGCAGCTTGTAAATAGAAGTTATAAGCCGCATGTTACGTATAACTATCATTCAGATACTTAAATCTTGCTACCCGATACTTGCTACTCGATACTTGCTACCTGATACTTGCTACCCGATACCTGATACTTTTTACTCTCTCCTCTCTCCCCTACTTCAACACCTGATAAGCAATAAGCGCTGCAAAGTAAGCCATGGCGGTCATGTAAACCAACTGAATCACTGGCCACTTCCAGCCTTTGGTTTCGCGGTAAACGATTGCAACCGTACTCATACATTGCATCGCGAAGGCGTAAAATAACATCAGCGAAATGCCAGTAGCGAAAGTATATACGGGTAAACCTGTACGACTATTTTTAGAAGCAGACATTCGCTCTCTGATTGTAGAGGTATCTTCATCTCCGCCATCGACACTATAAATAGTCGCCATGGTACCTACAAAAGCTTCGCGTGCTGCAAAGGAAGTGATCAATCCGATACCGATCTTCCAATCATAACCTAATGGCCGAATAGCAGGCTCAATCCAATGCCCCAAAATGCCCACGTAAGAATTTTCCAGTTTCTCGGTAGCGATAAGCGTTTCAATATGCGCTGTATTTTTTGTGGTATCTGCTAAGGCAGACTCATATTTCTGATCAATCTGATCAAAGCGATTTCCCGGACCAAAAGTAGCCAACACCCAAAGAATGATAGAAATGGCAATAATCACTTTGCCAGCCTCAAAAACAAAAGTTTTCGATTTTTCGTACATGGTATAAAGCACATTTTTCCATCTTGGCATGCGGTAGATTGGAAGCTCCATAATAAAATAGGCCCGCTCTTTTGTTTTAATAATGAATTTCATAATCCAGGCCACTACCACCGCAGCAATAACCCCAACCAGGTACATCACCATCAGGGCTAAACCCTGCATATTAAAAATTCCAAAAATATTTTCAGAAGGAACAATTAAGGAAATAATCAAAATGTAAACCGGAAGCCTCGCGGAACAGCTTATTAAAGGTGTAACCATGATGGTAATCATCCGGTCTTTCCAGTTTTCAATATTTCTTGCTGCCATGATTGAAGGTACTGCACAAGCTAAGCCACCGATCATAGGTACAACAGATTTTCCATTTAAGCCAACTTTGCTCATGATTTTATCCATCATAAAGGTTACCCTGGACATGTAGCCTGTATCTTCGAGAATAGAGATGAAAGCAAACAGAATGGCAATTTGAGGAATAAATACGAAGATTCCGCCCAGCCCTGCAATAATACCATCAAGAAGTAAATTGGTAAACATCCCTTCAGGCAGATATTGATGACCAAATTCTGTAATGAAACCAAATCCAGCTTCTATCCATTCCATTGGGTAAGACGACCAGGCAAAAATGGCATTGAAGATGACAAAAAGGATCAATATAAATATTGCAAATCCCCAGATTTTGTGGGTTAATATTGAATCAAGCTTATCGCTGAAAGTAAATTTTTTAGCAATACCTTCATCAGTAACTACATCGGCCAAAATTGAACTTAGATACTTATAACGTACAATAGTTTCTGCAGCCTGTGTTTTAGAAGATTCAAATCGATGAGATTGTTCTATCTCCTCAATTTCTTCTTGTTCCTTTGCAGAAAAGAATTTAAGGTATTCATGCTGATGTAAAACCTGCAAAGCATAGTAATCGTTATCAGAATTCAGTTTTGATTTGATGGCATTAATCGCTGCTGGCGCGAGGATATTCACATCAACATCCTGAAATTGAGTAGCAATTTTAGTAGTATTGGTAATTGCATATTTTAGTTTATCAATCCCGATATTATTCCGTGCACAAATAGAAACAACCTGCACGCCTAGTTTTTGAGCAAGTTTATTTAAATCGATATTTATTCCTTGTTTTTCAGAAAGGTCGACCATGTTCAAAGCTAATACCATCGGGATCCCTAAATCTGCAACCTGCGAATACAGAAGCATGTTACGTTTTAGGTTTGAGGCATCAACCACCAGCACAATTATATCAGGATAGCTATTGTTTTTTGCATCAGCTAAAACCTGAAAAACAATACTTTCATCAGCACTTTTTGGATAGAGGCTGTACGTTCCCGGTAAGTCAATCACTTCAGCACTCTTGCCATCGGCAAGTTTCATAAAACCTGTTTTCTTATCTACCGTAATCCCTGGAAAATTTCCAATTTTTTGGTTTAATCCTGTTAAGCGATTAAACAGAGTAGATTTACCTGTATTGGGATTACCAACTAACGCAACTTTAATATCCAAACCAGCTTATTTATTGATAATAACGACATCGGCTTCGCTTTTACGTAAGCAAAGCTGATAACCAGCAACACGAATAGCCATTGGGTCGCCGAGCGGAGCAAAGCGCTCAACTTCAACCACTTCACCAGGCAAGCAACCCATTTCCATCAATTTTACAGAAAGATCAAGATCTGTAAATGAAACGATTGTTCCTTTTTCGCCAACTTTTAAATTTGAAAGTTTCATCTGTATTCGTTTATATGCTCAGATGGAGCCTCCACGATTAAAATACTATCTCAATCCCTTCGGGTTCATGTGCTAAATCAGTCGCAAGTTAGCCTTTCTTTAGATTTATTCCAAATAGAAGGCAGGGATCTTAGTGCCGAAGATCAGGTTTGACTAACTTGTGATTAATTTCTTGTTCTCCCGCCGCCAAAACTTTCGCTACCACGATTACGCCTGCCCCCCTCACCTTTTTCACTGATCCGATTTTTACCGCCCATCCTGTTTAAAGAATAAGTGAAAGAAAACATAAAATAGCGTTGCAGCACATTGTAACGCTCATCTCGGATCGTGTTATTATTGGCTGTTCTGGTAATGCCTTGATTTTCATTTAATAAATCATTTACAGCTGCTTTAAACGTTCCGCGGTTTTTAAAAAACTGTTTGCTGATGTAAGAATTAACGATGGTGAAATAGGTATCAAAGCCTTCTCCCCTACCTGTATTCTGGCTGTAATCTGCATCAACCGACCAGCGAATGTCTCCAGGAAAAAGGTAACTAACGCCAATGTTTGGGCTAAAAGAAAAAAATCGGGTATTGAATTCCGGCTGTACAGAATATGTTGCCCGGTTCACAGCACCATTTACGCCAACCGTTAAATCTAATTTATCCAGGTTAGATACCAAACGGTATCCATTGGTTAACACCCAGCTATTGGTAATATTTTTCACGGAATTAGTGAAGTTCACATCGCGGTTATAATTGCCACCAACGTTTACATGGAAATTCAGCTTATTTTCGGCCATGATGGGTAAGCTGAGAGAAGTGTTTAACGAGCCCGCATAAACACCACTTACGTTAACCGGACGGATGGCTAACTTACCTTCATCTCTACCTGATGAAATTAAACTGGTAGCATTAGCAATCTTGTTTGAGGCTTGGGTAAGGTTCAGATTGATGAATAACGACCTGTTTTTACCCACTGTAAAGCTATTAAATGCCAACCGAAGGTTGTTGTTAAATTCAGGCTTTAAATCAGGATTACCCACAGGAAGATTCTGCGTGTCGGTATTGTTGCGAATGGGTTGTAATTGCTGTATAGTAGGCTGATTGGTGCTGCCGCGATAATTCACCACGAATCGTTTATTATTGCTGAAGTTATACCGAAACATTGCAGAAGGTGTATAGTTGAAAACATTCTGCTTCAGAATAAATCCACGTGTAATATTGTTATTGGTTCTATCTGTATTTTGCACAGCCATACCAACATTCCAATTGTATTTTTTCCCATTCTTATTAAAGCTGAAGCCTGCGGTATTGATTAAAATGGTGTTTTCATAAGCATTACTGAAAGTGGTATCTAAAAGATCATATGCTAATGTTGCCGGGTTATAGTTATAAGTAAACCGATCAGATTTATTATGGTTATAACCGTTTTGATAGTTGAATTCAAGACTTAATGTTTTATCAAGTGGTTCTGTATAGACCAGGCGACTATTTTGATTTATGGATTCACTTTCCTGATCGTTAAACTGATCGGTTTTTCTTAAGGTAGCTATACCACCTTCCGTCCGCGTTTCGTCGTTTCGGTTATAACTATCTGCATCATTATTATTTATACTTGTATTCAAATTCAATGATAACGTTCTACCCCTTTTCATAAATTTTCTGCGAAAAAGGATATTGTTACTGATTGATGGTGAAGTATTTTTATTGCTGAGGTTTTGTGAACCGTTAATGGCGTAGGTATTATAGTCCCTGGTGTAATTACTGCTGTTTAATCCTTCGTTATTGGTATAGCTTAGGTTAGGCTGAATCCTCAATGAGGTTAGCGAATCGAGTTTGGTATCCACTACAAAATTTAACCGATGATTTAAACGGTTTGCATTATTGGTCTGATCATTATTGAAAATAGTAGTTACATTGCCCAGCAAATTTTGCGTCACGCTGTTTCTCAGAATAAGGTTGTTTGATTTGTTAACGAAGTAATTTAAACTTATCTCTGTTTGATCTGCATAGGTGTCATTAAAGTTGAAACCCGCAGCATTGGTTTCGGTAATTCCACCTCTACCGCCACCGTTCCCGCCGTTTCCACCACCTAAACCGCCACCAAAATTCTGCCTATTTACATTATTGAACTGGGCAATTACACTGAGTTTTCTATCCTGATTAAAATGATTTACATTGGCATTAACATCGTATCTTTTATCTGAGCCATAACCCGCTGTTGTATTACCGAAGTAGCCATTCTTTTTGTCTTTCCTGGTGGTGATATTAATTATTTTAGTCCGGGAACCATCATCTATCCCGGTAAACTGTGCCTGATCTGAAAGCTCATCAATTACCTGAATTTTATCAATCATATCTGCAGGAAGATTTTTAGTGGCCAGGAGTGGATCATTCCCAAAAAATTCTTTTCCATCTACCCTTATTTTGGTAATCGTTTCTCCCTGCGCTTTTATGGTTCCCGCCTTATCTACTTCTACTCCCGGGAGCTTTTTGAGTAAATCCTCTACCACAGCATTTTCTATTACCTTAAATGAACTGGCATTAAATTCCAATGTATCTTGTTTCACCACGATTGGTGGTACTTCTGCTTTAATTTCGACAGTTTCTAGATCGATTACACCACCTTCCAAAATGATATCACCGAGATTTATATTAGGCTTTTCAACAGAAACAATAAAGTCTTTAGTGGTATTCTTTAATCCTAGAAAGGCCGCATAGATCCGATATGACCCTGGCTTAAGTTCTTTAAAACTAAAGGTACCGTCTTCGCCTGTGTTTACTGCCCCTATAGTAGTAGAATCTACCAGATTTTTAATCATGATGGAAGCATAATCAATCGGTTTTCTATCTTTCGATTGAATAACACGGCCAGTAATAGAGCCAGTATTCTGAGCATAACTAATAGTACATAAGAAAAGAAGGAGCAGCGTAAAAAAATATTTCATTCGGTTAGTTTTCTGAGTTTAAACATAAAGACTCTTGCGCACTTTAATGGTTTATTTACGTCAGGTAACAAATGAAATACATAAACGTTACGTAAACGGTTATTAATCTTTCAAAAATAAAAAAGGCCCGTTTTACACGAGCCTCTGAAAATTAATAAGTGATTCTACATCCTCATGCGTTGTCCCCCACCCTGGCCCGGCGTAGGCATCTGCATATCACCACTCATATTTCTTCCACCAATTCTGGTGAGCGAGTAAGTGAAGGAAAGCATATAATATCTTTTTAATACATTATAATTTAAATCGGTGATGGTATTGTTTGTTGCCGTTCTGCTGATTCCCTGATTTTGATTGAAAGCATCATTAACCGCAATTTTGAATGTTCCTCTGTTTTTAAAAAACTGGCGACTAATGTAAGAGTTTACTAGCGTAAACTGCGTATTGAAACCTTCTCCTCTACCTGTATTTTTAATATAATCTAAGTCTACTGCTAAGCGGATATTACCTGGAAAAACGTAACTCACATCGAAGCTAGGATTCCAGGTATAAAAGTTGGTGGTAGCATCTGGTTGAGCAGAATAGGTTGCCCTATTATACGTTCCGGATATGCCTCCTGTTAAATCAAACTTATCGAAGTTGGTTACAAAGTTGTATCTGTTAGTAATTCCGATTGAATTTGTAATATTTCTAACTAAATCATTTGGATTATCATTGCCTGTCGTGAAATTCACATTGCGATTATAATTTGCATTTAAGGATGCATTTAAAGTCAGTTTTCTTTCTGGTATAATTGGTATACCGAAATTCACACTTCCGTTTCCTGAATAAACACCATCAACGTTTACATAAGTGGTTCTGATCTTACCAAAGTTTTCATCATTACGGTCAGTAATCAGCTGACTGCTGTTTCCAATGGCATTGAAGGTTTGATTTAAGCTTAAGAAAGCGAAAAACATTCTGCTCTTAGCAAAATCAAAGTTATTATAGTTGATGTTCAAAGTATTGTTAAAGGCAGGTTTTAAACCAGGGTTTCCAATGAAAACACTTTGTGTATTGGTATTATCAGGAATTGGCTGAATCTGACTGATACTCGGTTGTAGTGTATTTCCTCTGTATCGAATATTTAATCTTCTGGAGTTACTGAAATTGTACCTGAAATTTGCAGATGGCGTTAAATTGATAAAATTCTGAGTTCTAACCAATCCGGTAGTAAGGTTGGCGTTTTCACGATTAGTTTGCTGCGCAGCTAAACCTATGTTCCAGTTATATTTTTTCTCATTAGTAGTGAAGCTTACTCCACCTGCATTAGTTAGGGTTTGATTTTCGTAGGTGTTGGTATAATCAAAATTTACCAAATCATACTGACCGCTAGCTGAATTAAAATCTAACACTTGCCTGCCCTGGTTATCATGGCTGTAGCCATTCTGATAGTTAAATTCCAAGCTGGTGGTTTTAGATAATGGTTCAGTATAAACCAATCGTGATGTATTGTTTATAGAGTTCGTATTTACTCTGTTTAATTGATCAGTAAGTGTATTTGTAACTACGCTATTAATTGTGTTTTCTTCAGAGATATAGTTGTAATTGTCTGCATCATTATCATTTATAGATGTATTTACATTGAGCGATAATGTTCTGCCCCTTCTTTTAAATTTCTTTCTAACCAATAAATTATTGGTGATATTCGGGGTAGAACTATTACTAATATAGCGTTGCAGACCTGTTGATTTTGATTCGAGCAGGTTCCGGTCATAATTACTCAGATTTGTAGCGTCACTCTGAGTATAAGATACATTAGGCTGAATTTTGATGGTTGTTGATGAATCCAGCTTGGTATCAATCATGAAATTAAATCTATGATTAATTCGATCAGTATTATTATCAGAATTGTTTGCTACAGTTGTAATGCTATTGCCTAAAAAGTTTTGAGTAAAACTTTGTTGCTGATTAGCCACATCTGATCTGTTGAAAAAATAACTGCCCTGAATTTGTGTTCCATCTTTGTAAGTATCCGCAAAATTTAACCCTCCGGCATTTGTATTGGTGATTCCGCCACTACCCGCACCACTTCCACCACCTCCGAAATTACCACGACCACCGCCGCCAAAACCATTACCCGCACCATTTCCCTGACCAAAATTTTGCTTATTAACGTTATTAAACTGGCCGATTACACTGAATTGCTGGTCGTTATCAAACTTATTTACATTAATACTGGCATCGTACCGGTCCTGTGTACCATAACCAACAGTGCTATTCCCGAAATACCCTTTTTTCATTCCGGCTTTAGTAGTGATATTTAAGATTTTTGTTCTTGTGCCATCATCTACACCAGAAAACTGAGATTGCTCTGATTGTTCATCAATCACCTGAATCTTGTCAACCATATCTGCTGGCAGATTTTTTGTTGCCAGTAACGGGTCTGTTCCAAAAAACTCTTTCCCGTCTACTTTCACTTTGGTAACCGTTTCGCCTTGTGCTTTAATACTTCCGTCTTTGGCTACTTCAACACCAGGAAGCTTTTTTAATACATCTTCTACAACTGCATTTTCACGAACTTTGATGGTTTTTGCATCGAACTCTAATGTATCGGTTTTTACCACTACAGGAATGCTTGCGGTAACATTTACCGTATTTAGGTCTACACCGTCGTCAGTCATTGAAATCTCGCCCGCATTAACAGCTGCTTTTGCTATTTCCACATCCTTCGTAGCCGTTTTCAGACCTAAAAATGCAGCGTATATACGATACTTGCCTGGCGCGATTGCTTTAAAACTAAATGTACCATCGGGTGCTGTCTGACCTGATGCTACCACAACCGAATCTTTCAGATTTCTGACGGCTATGGTTGCGAAATCTACTGGCTGCTTATCTTTAGCATTGATAACCTTACCGTTTATTGAACCTGAATTCTGCGCCTGAGCGATATAGCTACAAAAAATAAGAACAATGAAGATTGCCCTTTGAACGTTCCTTTTCATTAAAAAAATTTAGATAATATATACAAAATTAAGCTATCAGACTACGCGAAAGCTTAAAGGTTTGTTATAGATTGTTAAATGCTCGGTAACATTTTAAATACAGCAATACGAACATCACTGTTCCATCATTTGAGGGATGATAATATTCTGCTACCTGCGTTGAGATGGGTAACTTTTATAATAAACTTTTGGGCAGTTGCAGTCTTTTTTAAAAATGCTGCAACCGCTCAAAAGTATAGTGGCTATTATAAATACTGAACTAATTATTTTTTTCATCAAAATTCAATTTATGCAGTAATATATAGCTAAAAACAGCCATTAAGGCACCTAACATATCACAGCCAAGATCCCACCACTCTGCAGACCGGTAAGTAAAAACCTTCCACTGTAAGAGTTCAATTGCACCGCCAATGATAAAATTGAGTAAAAGGATTTTGAATATGGTGAGTGTTCTAAATCCATAGCTATTCTGGTATTTTATTTTCCCGTAAAATAGAAAAACAGAAAGTACGAAGAAGAAGCCCAAATGGGTCATCTTATCAAATCCTACAAAAAAGAAACCCTGACCGTTAGATTCAGGTAGCCTTATATTACAAAGCACCAAAATGATAAGCGTCCAGAATATGGCCCATTTTTGCCGTTTAAGTGCTTTGTACAAAATAAGATACGATTAAGCGCCAACCAATGCCTGGTAAGCATCAGCAGTTAGTAAATCTTCGATTTCTGCTATTTCTGATAATGATACTTTTACCATCCAGCCTTTTCCATAAGGATCAGAATTTACCAGTTCAGGATTATCATTCAGTTCTGAATTAATTTCTAATACCGTACCAGTTACCGGCATAAATAAATCAGAAACCGTTTTTACAGCTTCTACGGTACCGAAAACTTCTTCTCTGGCTACTTCTTCACCTACCGAATTAACATCAATATAAACGATGTCACCCAATTCGCGTTGTGCGAAATCTGTAATGCCGATGAAAGCTTCGTTACCTTCAACCTTAACCCATTCGTGGTCTTTAGTGTATTTTAATTCTGATGGAAAGTTCATGTATCTATAATTAATTTGGGCAAAGTTAAATATTAAGTTTGAATGTTAAAGTGCTAATTGTAATTCCATCACGGAAACCTTAATTCAACGTAAACCTTAAGCTAAAACCAAAATTACTGAAGGATGTATTGAACGTTTGTGAAGTATAAGGCTTGGTGATATTGGAATCGTAGAATAGCTTCACATTAAACTTTTGATTCAATACATAATCCACACTAGGTCTTAAAGTGATGTTCTTTGCGCCGGATGAAATTTCAGCTTCCTCTATGTCGGCTCTGTAAATAACCGTTTTATTATCACGAATGGCAACATCCAGTTTGAAATCCATATTGTTATCCATTTTCAAGCTTTTAAACCAGCCGAAAGGAAAACGGAACTTGTTGGTTCTGTATCCCATTCCTAATACCACATTGTTTTCTGATAACTGAGCAAGCTGACTATTGGCTAAACTTAAACCCAGCAAGCGTGATCTGTTGAGTTCAAAGGTAGCACTCAGGTTATTTTTAAATCGAGTATCTACACCAACTAAAGGCGAGAAATATTCTGACACGGTTACCTGTGCAAACTGGAACTCTGGCAGGAAGTTATTATTTGCATCGCGGTTTACAGAGAAACCATTGCTTTCCTGGTACCTCAACAAAGAGTTAAAACCATTAATATTATAGGCAGACCGATAACCATGCCTGATATCGATAGAAGAAAAACGATCTGCAATGAACGCAATCTTAGTTAAACCATTATACGTTAAAGTCCAGTTTGGAAGCGGAATTCTTGGAAACGAATTCATACTCATTTTACCTGGATCTTTACCTGAATAGGCAGCCATAAAAGCAGAAATAATCACATCCTGACTTTCTTTACCATAACCATCTGAATAACCAGCAGCTACTCCGGCTGAGTTTGGATTTTGTGAACCTAGCCTTCTGGAAATAATAATCCGGTTGGCCATAAACTGATTGAATAAAGAAGAAATCACATTAGAATTTTTCTCCTTAAATGCGGTACCCAAGGCAATATATGAAATGCTATAATCGCCAGTGGTAATTGCACTTAGGTTTTCAAATGAAGCTACGCTGGCTACATACCTGTAATTTGATGAGAAGTTTCGGGTTTGAGATTTGTTGGCCCTGATGGTAATTCTTAAATCGCGGAAAGGTTCTATCTGCCCGGTAAACTGTAAGTCTTCCCGAAGCGTATTCACATACAATTGGGTTTGCAAAGTATCTGTGGTTAACCAACCATTATTTAGTGCCATATCCCTGATATCCCGCTGACTTCCGAAAGCAAAGCCTAAACCAGGTGCACCAGTTACATTATCTATTCCAAAATATTTGGTTGTAGGTAAATAACCTGGCAAGAAAATCCCTTTCGTTTGCACATAATTTGCACTCACATTTTTAACACTGGTTAATAAATTGACAAAGAAGTTCTTAAGCTTATCTCCCGTTTCCTCGCTATTGCCTGAATTTCTAATGAAGCCAAATTTATTATATAAAGTGGCCAGGTTTAAGGTTGGGTTAACCTGAATATTCCTACTGTTTTGAACCGTGTTTCCTAAGTTAATATTTGGATCTAAAAGTGTTGATAAAGGTTCTGTTTGCCAGTTAAAGTTTGTTCCGTACCTGGTTTTTACCGTTACCCAGTTTAGTCCCGGAATTTTATCAATCGGCAAAGTATAGGTTACATTCAGGTTATGATTATAATCTGTTGTACGGCCTAATTTTTTCAGGTTTTGCCAAACCGTGTCACGTTTCATTCCATCGATCCGCCCATCTGGTTCGTCAATAATGGAGTAATTAGTCGCGTTAAAATCTAATTGTAATGACCGCGTTAAGTTCCAGGCGATTCCGTAAATCCTACTCATCCTGAAGTTCTTGTTGAAAGTTGTTCCGAACCCGTTCTGAAATATTGGAATTGAATTATTCGGATCGTTATTTCTCAACGTATTTTCAGAATACAGGCGATCTACGTCAATTCGGAAATTAATAGCACTAGGAAAAATACTAAAATTAAAATCTTTCAATATCGCTAGCATATTAGACTTTATAACCTTTTCGAAAGGCGCATAAGTTTTAGCCTCTTTTGCATAACTATATTGTAAGGAGGCCCTATACGTATTTTGAATGCTACTCTGATTAATAAAATCCCTGTGGTCGTATTGCGTAAAAGCATAACTGGCCGCAAAATTCTCAATGTCCCAAAGCCGAACGGGTTTACTATTATTTGTTCTCTCTTTCCGTACGTTGGTAAAGTTAATTCCCCTGCGTACGGTATAATCCTGAGCGAAATTTAATATTGAGTCTTTTTCTTCCTTGGTTGATCGGTCCAACGCGTTTTTTAGTTCGATATCGGGTGTTTTTGGGTTGTATTGTGGCGTAGAAACCTGCTTTGAGTAGTTCACAAACATCGGAATTTTTACACCTGATTTTTGTGGTAAGAATTTACCCAACTCCACAGCAGAGGAAACATCTAGCAAAACATTATCGGCACGGTTACGCTCACTCACTTTAGAATCAATCGAACCAAAACCAATAGTCGATTTACTGCCGGAGATGTTCACATCAGCAAAATCTGCTAATTTTAAATTTAACCTTGCAGTAGCAGCCCAGCCTCCTCTTTCATCAAATTCTGTCAACCTAAGTTCGTTAAACCACACCAACACATCCTTATCTGTACCATCGTCGCTTTCAGAAAGGTTATTTCGCAAAGGATTTTTTACACCAAGCATATACACCCTTACCTTACTCATATCTGGCTGCCCTTTCACAATAATGGTACGTTCGCCATCTGTAAAGGTGAATGGTACATTAATTGGCCAAGGCTGTCCATTAGCTTGTTTTGCTACATTACGGGCTAATTTTGCGTTTTGGAACAAGGTGAGGTTAATGTCCATTCTATTGGCCTCTGGCCATATGGCATCAGGATCACTGGTACCTGGCGTGGTAATCTTTAAAGGCATTAAGTATTCGTAATAATTTTCCAGATTATCTGTGCCAATTCTTAAAAATGCACTCAGGTCGCGGTCATTCAAAAGTTGATTATTAATGGCTTCTGCATGAACAAACATTTCTAAATGCTTGTAAGATCGGAAATCACTGTAAGCCGTTTTAAATGCAGCTCTTCCATATCCATCACGAAGATTTTTTACGGTAACAGACAGCGACTGCTCATTCAAACGTGTATCTCCCCGGTAATTGCTAAAATCGCGTTCACGAAGAATTCCAGGAGGTGTTACATAAGGGATCGGACTTCTTTTTCCATTTTCTTCGATGTTTACAGTTGAAACCTGAATGGTTGAATTATCTGGCGTTAGTGCAGGCAATGCTGGCTCTACAATTACCTGATCTGCTGTATTTTTAGTATTAAACTCCCGCCATTCTCCTCTGATTAATTGCAGTTTTGCAAAACGCATAATGGCCGTATCTGCAAAATTCGTCATAAACATTCTGAAGAAACGAATCGATTTAAAATCCTGAATGTTACCTACTCTCTTTTCATACTGTGATATTGGAATCCGGAACTGATACCAGGTTACGGCTTGTGTATTGCCGTTTGCCAATCTCACTTGTGAAGTTACTTTATCAGTAATAAATTGTGTCTGACCAACATCCATCCCCGGTTTCATGGTTACCTTATATTGATAATACTCATCGCTTTGCGTCATGTTATTATCGCGATTAATATCTTCACCATCAGGAAGAGAGGTGGATGCAGAATTTTCTATCCCCAACTCTGCTTGTGATTGCTGAGCTGTTTTGGAATTTCCCTCTGGTCCATTATACTTTTCATAACGTTTTAAAATCCCGGCATTAATTTGATCCAGTGCCGGACCTCTGAAATAAGAATAATTATCCGATGATGGATCGGCATCAATCTCCGCGGCAGCAGTGGCATTTAACTGTGATTTGATTTGATTAATAGCGGCGGAAAATTTCTGCTTTTCGTTTGCATCTGATAAGCCATCCAAACCAACATCCTGAGCCCTTCTCGCATCCGGATCGTTATCAAAAGCCTGAATTACGGGTTGCAATCTTGGAACCCTGCCCCAGGCTGTTTCTTCATACTTAGATGGATCATCAGTTGCCGGCAATCCGTTTTCGAGCGATTTCCTGCCATCTTTTAAAATATCTTCAGAAATATTACCCAAATTAAAATAAATATCACCACCCTGAGAGTTCCTGTTATAAATGAAAGGATCTAACACCCAAAATTCGATGAAACCAACATTCAATGCTTCAAAATCATTCGTTTCAATTTTACGTTGGAAACCACCCCATCGCTGTCTTGGATTAGTTAACCTTCCATCAGCAGAAAAACCAGTGGTAGAATAGTTATATGGCCCACGAACAGTAGGGTAATAGGCCACATCCAAAGTGGTAATATTTAGCGCCTGCCCGGTTGCAGTTTCTTTAAACGGAAAAACCTCCTGTTCAATTACCTGCCGTACATAATGATTAGAAAGTTCATTTCTATTGTTCCTGATGTTAGCCGGCGTAGTAGTAGCATTAGAATTATAAAAAGTTGGATCGATATTATAATACGCAATCCGAGCCCGGTTGTAACCATAGGTTAAATCGTCTACCAATTGCGATTCGGCAAAATCTTGTGGCGTACCAGATAATTGCCAGGAAATGGCACTTTTCAAATCAATCACTGATCTTGATGCTTCGAAATCATCCAGGTAACTCACGCCATTTTTACTTCCCGCAAAATTTAATGCCCTAGGGTGGCCCGGAACTAACTGTGCAAACTCACCATAAAAATTCACACTAGAAGGTGCCTTAGTAGAGATGAATGGAAGTTTATCAACCAACTTAGTTAAAAATCTGGAAGAAGAACTATAATTAACATCGGCACCCCAAATGGTATTTGATATGGGTTCTTCGCCAAGGTTCACTTTTTGAGTGAGGGGTTTCTCGGTTAAGTTCATAAACGTACCACCCAGATTAAGCTTATTATTTAAGCGGTAATCTAAACGGGTTCCGAACAATGATCTTTGTTGCAAACCAAAAAGTTCATTATTTTCCGTAGTAATTCGAATCGGCTGACCAGAAGTAAGCAGTGCTTGATTGATAATGCTGACCCTGCCGCCCTGATAATCTACCGTAAAATCGACACCTTCTTGCAATGGCATTGTTCCTGCAAAAACTTTAACAGATCCTTCCGGAACATTAATTGCATTTAAGCTGAATTCAGAGGATATTTCTGATTGGTAATGTCCTTTAATGACATACCTGTTTTTATTCTGAAATAATTGCTTCGCAATCAGCTGGGTTGAATCATAAAGTGCTGTAAAAGTATATTTATCAATTAATGCCTGTTCGCCAGGTGCAAATTTACTGGCCAGATCCTGACCAAATGGCTCTAGAATAGGAAATATAATCCGTCCGTTTGCAGGATCAATAGTGATGTATCCGGTATTGGTATTGTTAATTAAGGAGGCTAATCCACTCAATGATAAGTTGGATCCAAAGGTATTGTTTGCGGTAGAACTATTTGAAAAGTATGATCCAAAAGCATTGTTTGAGGCTACAAAATCAAAGATTCCGTCTGGCTTTTTTTCATTTTGCTGGTTCAGCCTGTCAAATTCAATTAAGGAAATCCACTGTCTGTTGGCTGTATTTTGTCCCTCCGTCATGATCGGTTTTTCAACACCAGTCTCATTGTCAATCCTAAAGACATCCAGTTTAAAATTTAGTGGACTAATCTGATAACCGCCTATTGAATAAATGTTTTTCATCATCAAATCCCATGTTGGAAGGTTGATTTTGATTGTTTCATTTTTTAATAGTTTCGCATAAAGTACTTTTGGATTTACGGCGTCAAAAGATATGTCTGTAGAGAATTCACCCACCTGGTATTCAACTCCGTTATAAGTATAGCGATAGGCTACTGCTAAAACCTCATCGGCATTGAGTGGATTGTTCAGGGAAATATAGCCCAATTGAGGCTGAAAAGTAAATTCCCGTTCTGTTAATTTTCTTGCATAAGTAAGTTTAGCATACTGATCTGTACCACCATTGGCTTGAAAGAACGGTATAATAGAATTGGAGTTTGTAAACCTGGCATCGGCTGGTAAACTAGACAATAAATTATTTGACTGTTGAGGAAATCCTGTTGCAGTTGTACCTGCGGGAAGTGCTGAGCCACCGCCAGCTATTGCGCCCGGATTAAAGGGCTGGTTTTCGCCTAAGTTAAGGAAGCCTAAAATATCTCTCGAATCTGTGGTATTTCCGGCTTTATTGGTAATCCATACCTCGATCTTCGTAATCTGAATAGGTGAGGTGATGATCGGAGCATTGGCTAAATGCTTATTATAGTTATTTCGGAAGTACTGGGCCAGGAAATAGTGTTTATTGGCTTCGTAATTATCGGCAGAAACAGAAAATTCATTTTGCTGTGCACCATTCGTAATGCGAAGTTCCCGCGACTCTGATTTCTGTTGGGTATAAACACTGGTTACATTCAGTTTTCCGAATTGCAATTGGGTCTTAATCCCAAACAATGCCTGCGTACCTGTAATTAAACTCGTATTCAGGGGCAAACTTACATTACCAGCCTCTATTTTTTTGATAATGTCATCAGCACCACCTGTATAATCTAATTTAATCTGGTTTTCAAAATCAAACTGTGCTTCGGTATTATAGTTACTTTTAATTTTAAGCTTTGTACCAATATTACCCACCAAATCCATCTGGATTCTTTGATTGAAGTCGAAATTGGTTTGCACCCGCTGCCGCTCATTAAATAAAGGATTTTCGTTTTTATTTCTACGTCCTAAAAAGGTAAGCTCTGCCTCTCCGCGTGGTTGAATATCGATGGTTGTTCCACCAAAAAGTTTCTCGAATGCTTTGCTGTTGATTTGAATTTTTGGAATAATCCCAGTGCTTCTATAATCGCCAACTTCTGCATTTGAAATACTACGCCAGTTACCTCTTTTTATCTCGCTATTTACCAATCGCGAATATTCATCAATACTTAAATATTGGGTTTGTGTAACATATTTATCGCCGATTAATTCCTTTACAATGTATCGTTTATTTTTCGCGTCATACTCCACCACCTTCCTCACATTATTGGGTAGCGGATAAAACGGACTTCGTAAAGAACTGATACCCAAGCGCTCTTTTTCTTTTAAACCGAAGTTGTTTTTAGACAAAGCAGTATCTGCTTTGCTCTGAACTACTTGTGAGAAGGCGTTTTTGGGAGCAATCAAGAAAAGGGGGATGAGAAATAGGAGTGTAGATATTCTCTTCAAAGGCGTTAAGATCTATAGTTTTTTTAAAGCTTGTTTAATTAGTTGCTCTACAGAGAGCGTTCCTTCTGTAACTTTTAATATTTGGTCGATTGTTTTTTCTGCTGTTTGTTTGGCAAAGCCGAGCATTACCAATGCCGATAAGGCTTCATCTTTAACCGTATTGTGCTGAGGCATAGAAATTAATGAATCTACTCCTTCTTTTTTTAATTTGTCTTGCAACTCCAAAACCAAACGCTGTGCAGTTTTTGCACCTAAGCCTTTTATCCGCTGGATTAGTGGCAAATCAGCTTTAACAATTGCTGTTTGAATTTCCTCAGGTGTGATCGAGGATAGAATCATTCTACCTGTATTTGGTCCTATCCCAGATACAGATATCAGATGTAAAAATAAACGGCGTTCGCCTTCATCAGCGAACCCGTATAATGTATGTGCGTCTTCCCTTACGTAAAGCCAAGTGTAGAGTTTACACCTTTCTGCGTCAGCTAAAGCGCTGTAGGTATTTAATGAAATGTTTATATGATAGCCTATACCACCAGCTTCAACCACAACAAACGCTGGGTTTTTGTATGTTAATTTACCATCAATATAGGCGTACATGGGTATTACTTCTTAGTTGTTTTTGTAAATATACCTTTTCGTTTTGATGTTTCCGCAATTTCTTCTTTTGCCTGAACATCTACTACTGCAATAGTAACCATATTTACGATCTCTCTCACCGAACTTCCTAACTGAACAATATGAACAGGCTTATTCAAACCTAACAAAATTGGCCCCACAGCTTCTGCTCCTCCTAGCTCCTGTAACAGTTTATAGGCTATATTTCCTGATTCTAAGTTAGGAAAAACCAGCGTATTTGCAGGCTCATCTGCCAGTGTACTGAACGGAAAGTTATCTTTTAAAAGTTCATTATTAATAGCAAAGTTACCTTGCATCTCACCATCAACGATAACTTCCGGATGGTTTTTATGGAGGATTCTTACTGTTTCTCTCACCTTATTTGGCGTTATACCATCATTAGAGCCGAAGTTAGAATAAGATAACAAGGCAATCCGGGGCTTAATATTAAACTGCTTCACTGATTTATCTAACAGCAAAGTGATGTCAACCAATTCCTCAGCCGTGGGATCTACATTTACAGTGGTATCACCAAAAAACACCGGGCCTTTCTTGGTCATCATCATGTACATCCCAGCCACACGTTTAACGCCTGGCTCTACACCAATTACCTGCAAGGCCGGTTTAATGGTATCGCCATAATTTTTTGTTAAACCAGAAATCATGGCATCTGCTTCACCGAACTCCACCATTGAGGCACCATAATAGTTCCGATCTCTCAATAACTTCGTTGCATCATTTATAGATACTCCTTTACGTTGTCTTTTTTTGTAAAGTGCTGCTGCATACTGTTTTGTTTTGGCTGGATTTTGCATCTGATCAATGATTTCCACGCCATCCAGTTCAAGTGCATGCTCATCAATAATCGCCTGGATTTTTTCCCTGTTTCCTAATAAAATAGGAATCGCAATATTTTCATCCTTAACAATTTGAGCAGCCTTTAAAATTTTATAATTATCAGCCTCTGCAAACACTACACGTTTAGGATCTGTTTTAGCTTTTGTAGTAATGGAACGCATAATGGCATCGTCCAAACCTAAACGTTTTCTTAACTCTTCAGAATACGCATCCCAATCGGTAATTGTTTTACGTGCAACTCCACTTTCTATTGCAGCTTTTGCCACCGCAATAGAAACCTCTGTAATTAGCCTGAAATCTACCGGTTTAGGAATGATATAATCCCTTCCAAATTTAAGATTACGGGCATTATAAGCTAAATTAACCGCCTCGGGAACTGATCTTTTCGCCAACTCTGCAATTGCTTTTACAGCTGCAATTTTCATGGCTTCATTAATCGTGGTTGCACGAACATCTAAAGCACCCCGGAAAATGTAAGGGAAACCCAACACGTTATTCACCTGATTTGGATAATCAGACCGACCAGTTGCCATAATTAAATCCTTCCGGGTTTTGATGGCCAATTCATAAGCAATCTCCGGATTAGGATTAGCCATGGCAAACACAATCGGATTTTTTGCCATTCCAACCAACATCTCTGGCTGGATTACGTTTCCTGCAGAAAGACCGATAAAAACATCTGCACCTTTCATGGCTTCTCCTATGGTACCAATATCTTTTCTACTGGTGGCGAAATACATGCGCATATCATCCAGGTCAGTTCGTTCTGTATTGATTAATCCATTGATGTCAAACATCACCAGATTTTCTTTTTTTACGCCAAGCGAAAGGTACATTTTTGAGCACGAAACTGCCGCTGCACCTGCCCCGCTCACTACCACTTTAATCTTGTCGATTTTCTTTTTCTGAATTTCGCAGGCATTTAATAATGCTGCCCCAGAAATAATAGCCGTACCATGTTGATCATCGTGCATTACAGGAATATTCATTTCCTGTTTTAAGCGGGTTTCTATCTCAAAACACTCCGGTGCCTTAATATCTTCGAGGTTAACCCCTCCAAAAGTTGGCTCCAAAGCTTTAACAATTTTTACAAAATCGTCTATGTTTTTGGTATCTAGTTCTAAATCGAATACGTCGATATCGGCAAAGATCTTAAACAATAAACCTTTACCTTCCATTACGGGCTTGCTGGCCTCTGGACCAATGTTTCCCAAACCTAAAACGGCGGTTCCATTACTAATTACAGCAACAAGATTCCCTTTTGCGGTGTACTTGTAAACATCATCTGTATTCTCTGCTATTTTTAAACAAGGTTCTGCTACACCTGGCGAGTAAGCCATAGTTAAATCACGTTGTGAAGTAGTTGGTTTTGTAGGTACTACCTGTATTTTTCCTGGCCGCCCTTGCGAGTGGTAATCGAGCGCATCTTGCTTTCTATTGATATTACTCATTAAGTAACTTATTAGTGACGGCGCAAAGGTACGATTCTTTTGTCAGGCAGAAAACATTATGTAAGCAAAATAAGTCGTGCGAAATCTGCAGGATAGTTATCACTTCGCTCGTAAACAGTTTAATAGCCGAAAAATTGCTCGCTATGATTTCAAGAATATGGAAATTTAAACCCTGTTTATTTTGTTCAATTTTAATGAATGGCTGGTTATATTAGAAAGTCTAAATGCTTAAATTATCTTGTGATTAGCGGTAAGTTTATTTTAACAGATTTTATGAAAAATATTGCCCTAATTCTTACCTAGACAATATATCTAATTTTTAGAAGAAGAGGGGCTGGATGATTAATCCGTTGTAATAAGTGGTTAAAATTTTTACTTATTATCCTTTGCTAATTTTCAAAATCATCCCGGCGTGTAAGCCTGCTTTAGATAACTTATTATCACGCTTAATACTCTGAACAGTAGCACCATTAAACTTCTCTGCAATTTCCGATAAGGTGTCTCCAGATTTAACCGTATAATTCAGAAAGGAAACCGGTGCTTTTAAACGACTTACGTTTTTAGCGAAGATTTTTAAGTTTTGCCCCGGCACAATGGTTTTGCTTTTCAATCCATTCCACACCCTCAAATCTTGCACCTCAACACCATATTTAGTAGCGACTGTTGTGAGCGATTGCCCGGAGGTAACTTTGTGTACAACTACAGATCTGGCAGAAACGGTTCGGGCAGCCTTGGCTTTCCTCAGGTCTCTTACATCATCTGTACTCGCCTGGATAACGCGCATATTAGTCTCCAATTCAGTGTTATTTAGCACCTCATAAACTCCGGCATAGTCGATATCCCTAAGTTTTGGCATCACAATCCGTTTAGGATCTTCATCAGTACCATTTACGATCTGTTTTTTATATGACGGATTAAGCGCAAAAAGAGCGGTTTCATCAACATTTAAGGCTTTGGCCAGTTCAGACAAGGAAACAAACTTATTGGTTTGAACGGTATCTGTCTTTAAGAATAGGCTACAAGCCTGAGGTGAAATCTGGTGTTTATTTGAATAATTCATTACATATACTGCAGCTATAAATGCAGGCACGTAATTCCTCGTTTCTTTAGGCAAAAATTGTCTGATTTCCCAAAAATCACGGGAATCTGCCTTAATCATCGCCCGCGCTACAGCACCTTTACCACAATTATAGGCTGCAATAGCCAGTAACCAATCACCCAACTCTTCATAAGCATCTCTAAAATACTGTGCTGCGGCGTAACTGGCCTGGATAGGATCTTTTCGCTCATCTACAAAATTATCCATTTTTAAACCATAGGCTTTCCCGGTCCCAAACATAAACTGCCAAATCCCTGTTGCTCCAACTCTCGAAATCGCATGTGGATTCATTTGTGATTCAACAATGGTGAGGTATTTAATTTCCTGTGGAATATCGAAATCTTTTAATGCCTTATCAAAAATTGGAAAATAATAATTGGATAAGCCCATCATTTTGCCAAATAAATCTTTTCGCTTAGCGTAAATATCAATATACTGCTGAACGTATTCGTTATAGGGAAGCGGAACGGTTTTGGCGATGGAATCTAAACGCAGCTTGTAGATATAATTTTGTCCCATCAACAAGGGGTTTTCATAGATAAGCGGAACTAAAACCGGGTCTGTATTGATGAAAATATTATCTTGAATTTTCGGAAGACTATCAATCTTTACCTTCTGCTGGGCAGAAGTAACAGATACGAATCCTATAAGGGCACATACACTGGTAAAAAGTAATTTTTTTATCATGGGCAATTTGGTTTATCCAGCGTTATTTTTCAGTTATCCTACTAAATTTCAATTGGTGTGTTTTCCCGATTTAGCCAGAAAAACACAAAAAACGCTGGGCATATTTAAAAAAATATGCTTATTTTAAAAATGCCTGAGAAAAAGCAAGGAGCTTACCTTCCTCAAAATGTTTGGCTGTAAATTGAATACTTAACGGCAAGCCAGCTGTATTATTGCCTAAAGGTAAGGCAATTGCCGGATTTCCACTCAATGATGGTAAAACAGTAAAAATATCTGCAAGGTACATTACCAATGCATCCTGCACATTATCGCCTATTTTAAAGGCCGTTGTCGGTGCCACAGGAGATAAAATTAAATCGTAATCTTCAAAAAGATGATCCATCTTTTCTCTGATTAGCCTACGCACCTGTTGTGCTTTTTGATAATAGGCATCGTAATAACCTGCGCTCAAAACAAAAGTTCCTAACAGAATCCGCTTCTTCACTTCCTCACCAAATCCTTCCGCACGGGAGCGCTTATAAAGTTCAGTTAGTGATTTTGCTTCCGTGTTCCGGTGCCCGTAATGCACTCCATCATAACGGGATAAATTTGAGGAGGCTTCTGCAGTGGTTAAAATGTAATAGGCAGGCACAAGGTAATCTAAAAGATCGAAGGAAACATACGCTACATTATGGCCTTTTTCTTTAAGATCGGCAATAGATTTTAATATTGCAGCCTTGATCTCCGGATCAAGCGCATCACTTTCTATGGTTTCTTTAAGAACAGCGATGTTCAGTTTTTTCTCTTCATTTAACTGCGCCGGATAATCTGGTACCGCTAATGGAGATACGGTAGAATCATGGTCATCAGCGCCAGCTAACACCTGAAGTAAAAGCGCTGCATCTTCAACAGAAGATGTGATCGGTCCAACCTGATCAAATGAGGAAGCATAAGCAATCACACCGTACCTCGAAATCCGTCCATAAGTTGGCTTTAAACCAATCTGACCACAGAAGGCAGCTGGCTGTCTCACAGACCCGCCGGTATCGGTACCAAGGGCAGCAAGACACAGATCGGCCTGAACAGCTACAGCAGAACCGCCAGAAGAGCCACCGGGTACCAATTCCGGATTTGCAGCATTTTTGGCTGGCCCGAAGTAGGAAGTTTCATTAGAGCCGCCCATGGCAAACTCATCGCAATTTAAGCGGCCGATAATTACGGCATCCTCCTCCAATAACCGCTGAACAACGGTAGATGAGTAGGGCGAAACAAAGCCATCGAGCATTTTTGAAGATGCAGTAACCTTGTGATCCTGATAACAAATATTATCTTTAATGCCAATCACCATCCCGGCAAGTTTACCTGCGGTGCCTTGCTCTATTCTCTGTTGTACTGCTTTCGCCTGCACTTCTGCCGAATAAAAAAACACCTCATTAAATGCATTGAGGTGTTCATTAGCTGAAATTTGCTTAAAATAATAAGCCAATAAATCGGGTAAAGTAAGTTGCTTTTGCGAAATGAGTGCCTGGATCTCTTTTAGAGCGCTGTATTTCTTCAAAACTTAAAATTATAACAATTAAACAGTCTTATCACGGTTTGAGGGATCAACTTGTTCTCCATCAACTCCATCCTTACCATCTTTAAATTCTTTAACACCTTTACCTAAACCACGCATCAGTTCAGGAATTTTTTTACCACCAAATAATAACAATACCACTACCGCAATAATGATAATTTCTGGTGTTCCAAGCATTGCTGCTATTGTTGTATTTAACATAACTTTTTTGTTTAAACTTTTTGACTGTCAGTTACAATTTTTTCATCTATTGGAGTGCTCGATGGATGATTGTCTGTTGTTGGCACTTTCTCATCTACAGGAGCAGTTTCTGCTGCGGGTTGATGGGATTGATTATTTGCCACTTTTTCTTCAGCTTCTTCTTTATCTAAATCCATGGCGTTGATGTTTCTATGAATTTCACGTTTTACACCATCAGATGCATCTTTAAATTCTCTGATTCCCTTTCCTAACCCTCTTGCCAGTTCAGGTAATTTTTTACCCCCGAACAACAAAAGAACTACCACTAATATAAGTACGATCTCAGACCCACCCATATTTAAAAACTCTAATAACGTTCCTTGATACATCACTAATCTATTTTATACAAATATAAACATTTTAAAACTTTCTACTTACTAATCCAGGCTTCCGGATTTAAGGCCCCCTGACCTCTTCTTATCTGAAACTTAAGTATGGCATCATCACCCGTGCTGGCTACCGCACCAATCGTTTGCTTGGTATCAACAGAATTACCTACGCTTACGCTCACGCCTCTCAAATTCTGATAAACAGTGAAGTACTCTCCATGATTAATTACCACTGCAGTTCTACCCATAATGTTTTGCACCATTACCACTTTACCTGCAAATACCGCTCTTACTGCGGCGCCATCTGCCGTGGTAATGTCTACCCCATCATTTGTGTACGATGCCTGATCTACTTTATGTAAACCAAACCGCTCTGTTATTGTTCCGGTTGCTACCGGCCATGGCAATCTACCCCTATTATTTTCAAATCCTGCAGAGAGTCTGGCCGCTTCAGGTGTAGCAGTTAGCAACTCTGAAGTACTTTTCTCCCGTGCAGCAGGTGCAGTACTTGTAGTTGGGGCAGGTTTATTTTCTGCCTTTGCTTTTGCCGCAGCAGCTCTTTCTTCTGCTGCTCGTTTTGCTGCTGCTAAACGTGCTTCTTCTGCTGCTTTCCTTCTCGCTTCTTCAATGGCCCTTTGAATGGCTGCAGCAATTGCCCGGTTAATTTGCGCCTGTTCTTTTTTCTTTGAATTGATATCCTGCTTGAACTGACGTTCTTGCTTTGTTAACTGATTTAAGGCAACAGCCTGCTGATTCTTATCTTTTCCTAACCGCTCACGCTCCCGTTCCTGTTCTTTCAAAAGATCACTTTTCTCTCTCAGTGTTTTATCCAATACCTTAATCTTTCCATTTAAATCCTGCTGGGTATTTTCGATATAACCTGCTTGTTTTTTGCGGTATTGACTAAATTGTTGCAAATATTTTATCCTTTTATAAGCCTGATTGAAATCTCTTGCCGCAAAAATAAACATCATCTTCTCATAAGCATTTCTGTTTCGCTGCGCAAAACGAATCATTCCGGCATATTCCTTTTTAAGATCTCCTAACTGACCTTGCAATGTATGTACGGTATTTGTGTTCTGGGAGATTTGATTATCCAGGTTTTTTATTTCAGAGTTTATGGTTCCAATTTTATCCTGACGCAGGCGAATCTGTGCATTGATCGCATTAATCTGCTGCAGTGTTAACTTTTTACCGTTAGCAGTTTTATTCAAATTCTTTTGAAGCTGTTCAATTTCACGCTGGATAGCTTCTTTTTTCCTTCTTAATTGACTTTCGGTTTGTGCAGTAGCCGAATAGGCAAATACGCTTAAAAACAGGATAAATATGATTTTCTGTAGCTTCATTAATCCAAAAGTATAAAAATTTTATAGGAAACGACATTAAAATTTAGATACAAAAGGCTTTACAAATAATCTTCACCCCGTCTTCATCAGAAAATTTATAGCCATAAAAAAACAGTCATCAAATAAGCGGGCAAAAATTTAACCCAAATATTTAATGACTGCCGGATAGCTATTAAGCGAGTATTGAGAAATTTACTGCACTAACTTGTAACTATTAGGAACTTTAAATGGAAATTCCAATGGCACATTACCATCAATTTTCACAAATTTTAAATCAATATTTATTTTTTTCATTCCCGATAGGGTGTTGATTTTAAGCGTACTAGGAAATAATGACTCATTTAAATCCTGATAATCTGAATACGTTACCTTCAATGCCTGACCAGATTTTGAATCATTCAGGTTCGTTTCTTCCACCTTTAAAAGCGTATTAAATAACAACCTATAATCAAGGCTTTCTTTGCTTCCTGTTACCATCCAAACACCATTCTCTTGCTTTAAGTTAGATGCTGGTGTTAAAAACTCACCCATTGCGTTACCGGTTAACATTGCTTGCAGCGTATTAAAGTTAACCTGCTTATTGGTAAAATTATAGATATAACTAAACGGCTTGCTCAAATATTCACTTTTTGACCTGTTCATTACCTTGATACTATCTGGTGTTATGATGGCTCTGGCAGGTTCATATGCACCACCCAGTGCGGTAATACTTACCCAAATAATTTCCTTGTCTTTTATTCTGAAGTTCATGGTCACATCATTCGAGTTACCAGCAATATCTAAGGTGGCCTTCGCTTTTAATGAAAGGGTATTAAACTTTAGTTGTTTACTATTTAATAAAGCTAAAGCTTCTGCCTTGGTGTTATCTGTCTTCACTTCTGTAGTAACAGGTGGTGCAACAACGATTGCTTTTTTAGCCTTACAGGCAGATATAGAAATTACTGTTCCTGCAATTAGCAAACTATTTAAAATACTTCTTCTCATTAATTTTTTTGTTTAATACTTCAGATCCGTTTCCTGCAGCTTTTGCCTTTTGCCACTGTATAAGCGCGGCTTCCTTATCTCCCTTCATAAAAAGGATATCTCCATAATGCTCCAAATAAACACCGTTTTTATTGGTATTGTTTTGCAGTGCTTTTTCTATCCAAACCTTGGCCAGATCATATTTTTGCTGCTTAAATAAAATATAGGCATAAGTGTCTGTAATGGATGAACTATTCGGCATGGCATTGGCCGCTGTTTCAGAATATTTTGCTGCTTTAACCAGGTCATCATTTTTTAAGGCCAGATAATAAGCATAATTATTCATAATGAAATAATTATCAGGCTCCATTGCAATTGCTTTTTCGAAGGCTGTTTTTGCCAATGCAAAGTTGTTTTGATTAACGTAGATATCGCCCTGCAAAGCAAAAACCTGCGCCTGTAAACTTTTATTATCAACATCTAATTGCAATGCTGCTTTTAAATTACTTTGTGCCAGATCCAGCTTACTTGTTTTAAATAGGGCATAAGCCGAATAGTAATAAAGACTGGCTTGATTGGGATAAATAGTTAGTGCCTCATCACCCATTTTTACAGCCTCATCGTAGTGACCTAATAACGTTTGAATATTAATAATTTGCTCCCAAACCATATATACCTGATCGTTGAGCTTCAACGCCGCCTGATACTGAACTAAGGCCTCTTTTAACTTATTCTGCTGGTATAAAACATCACCATAAAGTGCCAATGCCTTCGCATCTGTTGGGTTTTTTTCAGCTAAAAGCTTACTTAATTCCGTAACATTTTCGGCAACTACCGGCTCACTCAACTTTGAAAATAAAGACGCAATAATTTTCACTTTTTCATTCAAAGGCATTGCTGTATTTTCGAAAGCAAGCTTTAACGAGGCAAATGCTTTTTCTTCATTTTTCTGCTTGCCATAAAGATCTGCAAGCCCCAGGTTTATTTCGAAATTATCTGGAGCCAGTTGTTGCGCTTTCAAAAGAACTTTCAGCGCTTCTGTATCATTGCCTTTCTGCAACAATAAACCAGCAGCATAAAGGTAGTTTTTAATATCAGCCTGGTTACCCTCTAACAGTTTTACGATATCACTTTCTGATGCACCCGAATTTGGCTGAAAGCGTTTCTTTGCGGTAAGCAATTCATTAGATTCGCCAAATTTGGCTAGAATTTCATCATAAGTTTTTTTCGAAGCATCGGTTTGATTGGATAAAAACTGTGCATTTGCCTTATCAAAATAGTAAGCATCATTTTCTGGATCTATCTTAATTAATTGATTAAACACCTCGATCAATTCTGGCATTTTGTTGGTGCGCTTATAGATCTCTGCCAGCAGTCGCTGATACCAGGGATTATTAGGCTTTATGCTTATCGCCTGCTTAATATTTAATTCTGCTTCTGATAAACGATCTAACCGCAAATTCGCGTTGGCCATTTCAAATAGCGCAGCATCATTATTTGGCTCCAAACTCACAACTTTGTTAAAATTGGTCAACGCCAGCGCATAGTTATCGGTCATTTTGTCTCGCAAGCCAGCAAAAAACAACTTTTTTACCATATTACTATCCTGGGCAGCGGAAACAACAGGAGCCTGGGCAAAAGTTTTTCCGCCGATAACCAACAATGCAAAAAAAATGTGCCTTTTTATCATATATTAAATGGAATGATAGAATGAATAGATGATGGTCTCATTTCTTTCACTCATTAATTCAAAATTCTATCCCTCAATAAATCTTTCATTCTAGATTCAAAATTCTATCCCTCACTAAATCTTTCATTCTAAATTCAAAATTCTATCCCTCACTAAATCTTTCATGCTAAATTCAAAATCTATCCCTCACTAAATCTTTCATGCTAAATTCAAAATTCTATCCCTCACTAAATCTTTCATGCTAAATTCAAAATTCTATCCATCACTAAATTTTTCATTCTAAATTCAAAATTCTATCCCTCACTAAATCTTTCATTTCTAAATTTAAAATTCTAACCCTCACTAAATCTTTCATGCTAAATTCAAAATCTATCCCTCAATAAATCTTTCATTCTAAATTCTCTCCTTCGCGAATTCAAAACTCAACTTTTCCCCGTATGGCCGTAGCCGCCTTCTCCACGTAGTGTTTCATTAAGCACCTCAACAGCTTGCCACTGCACCGTTTCATGTTTAGCCACTACCATTTGTGCAATACGGTCTCCGTTAACAATCTTAAAATCCGTATCTGATAAATTTACCAATAACACTTTAATTTCGCCACGATAATCTGCATCGATAGTACCAGGCGAATTTACAATGCTGATGCCATGTTTAAAAGCAAGGCCACTTCTCGGTCTAATCTGCGCCTCAAAGCCAATAGGTAATTCAATAAATAAACCCGTTGGGATGAGTTGGCGCTGCAATGGTTTAAGCGTAATTTCTTCTACAAGTGATGCCCTCAAATCCATCCCCGCAGCATGATCGGTTTCGTATTGAGGAAGTGGATGTTCAGATTTATTGATGATGTTGATATTCATTTTGATAGAAAAGAGCGGTTTTTTGTAAATAAAATTTTTATCGTTTTAACATTCTTCTTAAATCTTCTTTTTCAAAATAAGCAATACCGCCAATAAATGCAATGAGCATGGCATTGCCGATATAGATGTTTTTATTAAAGATAAAGAATGATGAAAATACGATAATAGTAGACACAATTAAGTAAGCCAGAATCTTTTTAAGATTATAAGGAATTGGATAATATTTTTGTCCTAAAATATAGGAGATAATCATCATGGTGCCATAAGTGGCCATTGATACCCATGCCGACCCCATATAACTATATTTCGGAATCAGGATCATATTAAAAACGATGGTAATAACTGCGCCAATTAATGATATATACAGGCCGAAACGCGTTTGGTCGGATAACCTGTACCAAATGGAAAGATTCATATAAATTCCTAAACATACATAACCCACCAACAGATACGGAACGGCTGGTAATCCTACCCAGTATTCGGCCAGATGCGCTTTATCTCTGCTGATAAAATATTTTAGGATTTCGATGTTAGCTGTTAAAGCCACAAAAAGAATAGAAAGGGCAATGACAAAATATTCCAATATTTTAGCGTAAGTAACTTTTGCATTTTCATTTTTCGCGTAGCTAAAGAAAAATGGTTCAGCACCTAATCTGAAAGCCATATTAAAAATACTAAGGAAGATGGCCAGCTTACAAACCGCACCATAAATCCCAACCTGGGCTTCGGTGGTGTAGCGATCCAATAAAATTTTATCTAAATTTTCGTTAATGATAAAAGATAAGTTTGCAATAAGTACAGGCCAGCTGTAAGACAGCATGTTTTTGAATAATGCAGAATCAAACTTGAATTGCACTTTTAAAAACTCGGGCACTAACAATAAGAATGTAATTGCACTCGCAATCAGGTTTGAAATGAAAACGTATCCCACCCATTTATCCCGAAACCAGCCCTGAAAAAATTCGCGACCAGGCAAATCGTGTTTTATAATTAATGGGATGCCGTAAATGAAAAACAAACTCAGCAATACATAACTTAGAATGTTTACAAATTTGATAATGCTATAACGAAATGGTTTTCCATCAGCTCTGATCCTGGCAAACGGAATCACACAAATGGCATCAGAAAATAGTAGCCACAAAAAATATTGCACATACCTTTTTTGATCCTGGTAGTGCGACATGTTATTATTCAGCAGCCATTTGGTAATCGACTCTGTAAAAACAAGTCCGGTGATTAAAAACAGTGTAGAAATAAAAGCTACAATTAAAAACGAATTATTATAAACCTGGGCCTTTCTATCTTCATACTTATTTAAATAACGAAAAAAGGTGGTTTCCATTCCAAACGCCAGAACAGCATTAGTCATGGAAGCATAGGCATACATTTTAGTAAAAACACCTAACGCCGCAGCCCCGTAACTCCTGGTAAATATTGGCGTTAAGATAAAGTTTAATAACCTCGAAGCTATGGTGCTGATCCCATAAACCATTGTTTGCCCAAGAAACTTTTTATATACAGACAAGTAATTTTAGATTTAAGGATTTTAGATTTTAGATTGAATAGCCATTCAGCTTCTAAAAATTAAAATCGATTTAATTATAAACAATAATATGATTTCAGGTTTTAAATCGCAATTCGTCAATCTAAAATCTTAACTTAATTTTACCAGAGCAAATTCTTTTTTACGACTTCAAAATTTCGGAAATCTTTAAGTCCGCCATCACTGATCTCTACATTTTCTACAACCGATTTCTCTGGCCCTTCTTTGCACCAGTCTATAAAAGCATCTAAAATAAATTGTTCTGCTTCTGCCTCAATGTAAACAGAACCATCTTTTTCGTTCTTAACGAAGCCGCGGATGCCCATTTGGTCGGCTACTGCTTTTGTACTCGCCCTGAAGAATACGCCTTGCACCTTGCCTGTTACTTTGATATCGATGTGTTTCGTCATGGCAGCAAAGTTAATTTTTTTGTGTGATGTTATACTGGTTTTTTAAACTCGTGCCTGCCAGAAAAAACCAGTCCAAAAGCAATGGCAAATATCAAATATATAACTATTGGAGCAATCAATACTGTATCTGTGGTGTGTTTTGAATAATACTTAGCCAATGCCAATCCTCCCGCCAAGAAATGCAAAAAATTTCCGAGCGAAACAGGTTTACTGTAAATACCACCGATTAAGTTCGATTTGGCTGTCCAGTTTAAAATAGCAAAACCCAGGTAAAGCGCACCCAGTAGTTGAATAATTAAAGTGAAGAGGCTTTGGCTTTCGAGATGCAGGAACTTTAAAATTTCCTCTGGGACAAACGAACAGACTAGCACAGTTAAGGCGAACAAAATGCCGCTTGCAACCATTAAGTATTTTGTATTCATATCTTCTTTAAACTGGAAAATTTAGGCTTGATAAATGTTTTACCCCCTCAATAAACTCCTGCCAGATTTCTTCAAGAATTTGTTTTGCTGGTTTTACCTCATTGAGCATTGCTGAAACCTGACCGATTTCGAGCTCTCCATTTTCCATATCACCTTCAAACATCCCAAGCTTAGCCCTTGCTTTGCCTAATAACTCAAGCAAAAGATTTCGGTCGGCACCTTCGGCCTCTGCTTTTGCAATCGCATCAGCGAACTCATTTTTCAACAACCTCACCGGTACGAGTTTTTTCATCGCCAGCCTGGTATCGCCCTCAGATGATGAAATGATTTTATTTTTAAATGCCTGATGGGCTGAAGATTCTTCGGCAATGGCAAAAGCCGAACCGATTTGAACGGCATCAGCACCAAGTGCAAAAGCAGCAAGCATTGATTTTCCGCTGGCTATCCCTCCTGCTGCAATGACAGGAATCTGCACAACTTCTTTAATCATAGGAATTAAACACAAGGTGGTAGTTTCCTCTCTACCATTATGTCCGCCCGCCTCAAAACCCTCCGCAACAATTGCGTCTACTCCTGCTTCCTGTGCTTTCAATGCAAATTTCGTATTGGCAACTACGTGTACAACGATGATGCCTTTTTCTTTTAAAATGGCTGTCCAGGTTGCCGGATTCCCTGCAGATGTAAAAACGATTTTAACTTCCTCCTGAATAATGAGTTCGATAATTTCCTGAACGTTTGGGTACAAGAGCGGGATGTTCACTGCAAAGGGTTTGCTTGTAGCCTTTCGACACTTTTGAATATGATCAAGCAAGGTTTCAGGATACATCGAGCCTGCCCCAATAACCCCTAAACCACCAGCATTAGAAACTGCCGATGCTAATCTCCATCCGCTACACCAAACCATGCCTGCCTGTATAATGGGGTATTTGATGTGAAGGAGTTTGCAGATTGGATTCATCAAATGATTACTATTAACGATAATGCCCCCTTAAAGAATGAACAATAATAAATTCTGATTGAACCTCATAGATTAACCTATGCTCTTGACTTATCCTTCTGGACCAATTGCCGGATTGTTCATATTTAAGCGCTTCTGGCTTGCCTATTCCAACATAAGGACTTTCTTGAATGTTCTCCAAAAGCGCTCTAATCTTTTTAAGAATTGTTTTATTGCCAGATTTTTTAAAATAATTTAAATCTTGCATAGCAATAAGTGTAAATTCTATTTCCATATATCATCCAGGCTAACTTTGACGGTCTGTCCCTCTCTAGCCTGCTTCTTACTAATCTTCATCTTTTCAGTGAAATCAGTATGATATGGTTGTTTTGCTTCTTCAAAAGAAATATTTAACGCTTTCATAAACGCTTTAAGTGCTGAAAGTTGCTCTTTATTTTCAGGATGTACAATCAATGTTCCCATACTATCAAAATTAAACAAAACTTATCATTGAACAAAGTGCAACATCACGCCAATTTAATCACCCGATCACTTTCAATTTCAAAATCTTTCGATAATTGAATCAGGTTTAATCCAGGCGATTTACCTACTTCAATCGTTCCAAATTGATCTTCCAATCCAAGAAACTCAGCACCATTAATGGTTGCCCATTGTAAAAGCTTTTCAAATTCTACCTTCTTTAACGATTGCAAAGTTTTCATTTCAGCCAGAATATTGAGTTGGTGGTTGCTTGCCAAGCTATCCGTTCCTAAAGTAATTTTCAAATCTTCTGAAATGAATAAGTCAACATCAGGAAGGGTATTTTCGATATATAGGTTAGCCTGCGGACATAAGCACCAATATAAATTTCCATGATGCTGTTTTGCAAAGGCTACATCTGCTTTACTGGTTACTGTATTATGAACCAGCAATGTTTTCTGCTTTTTAATATAAGGTAGCCAGGTTTGTAAAGCTGTTTTGCCAGAGGGTTTAAAAAATGATAAATTCAGACCCAAGAACTGATAGAGTTGTAAAAAATTGCCAGACTTAGTTTCAAAAAATTCATTTTCATGGGTAGTTTCCTGGTTATGGATACTAATAAATGCCTCATCCTCTTCTGCCGATGTATTAATTAAGGCAAAAAGTTCTGGCGATACCGAATAGGGTGCATGTGGTACTACAGTTGCAGGCAGCGGCGCAAACTGGCTTTTAATTTCAATAGCATAATCCATCGTTGCCACGGCCCTATCGGGATTAAAACTTAATGCTTCTACAAACGTGTGGTAATAAATTTTGCTTTGCTGCTTAATTTCTTTTGAAATAACCTGATTGGAAATATCGCCAACGGCTACAATTCCATTATTAAACAGCCTTTGGTCTGCGCTATGCATTGCCGATTGAATTGCATCTGCATCGGCAGATCTGCTTTTGATAACGGTTTGCACAAATTCTACCAGGCCAGTTCGTTCTGGAATCTCGCCGAAAAGATGTGACAATTCCAGATGACAGTGCGTATTAATGAAACCCGGCACAATTGCACCTTTATGTTTATTAACCTTTATTTGACGCTGTTGAGCTGCTGCAGGCGTTAAAACTTCTTGAATTTCTCCCGCTTCATTAACGGAGACTACACCATTTTCAATTGGCGCTACACTTACGGGAAAAACCCAGTCGGCCGAAAAATATTTTAGCATGAAACAAATTTAAGATTTTAGCGCACCGAATTACGATTTTGCTGGCGATCAATAAGTTTTAGAGGAGAAGTGATTTAAGAATGATCATAAATCTACAATCGTATATTAAAAAGAGCCTCCTATCGGAATCGAACCAATGACCTACTGATTACAAGTCAGTTGCTCTACCAGCTGAGCTAAGGAGGCTTTTAATCGGGCTGCAATGATAGAAAAAAAAATTCTTTTCCAGAAAATTTATTTTAAATTTTTAGCACCCGCTTTCAGCACAGCATTTCAGGCCGCAATAACGCTCAACTAGATACCAATCTGTTACCAAATCCCCCAACTTGTGGAATAATTCCCCACTATCATTTTTTTGGCACAAACACAAAATACTGATTTACAAAGCTTTGATATTTCGTGCCAGCTTTGGCATCATTATGAAACATTAGCAAGTATTGTTACACATATTAAAATTCAAATTTTACATACTATGAAAAAGTTCATTTTATCAGCTACATTTTTAGCGTTCGCAGGGTTCTCAGCAGTACAGGCAAGTGAAGTAAATACAATTAAAAACACTGCAATTGTTGCAGTTCAAGATAGCGCAGTAAAAACTCCGGTTAAATTAGAAGAACTTCCAGAGCCAGTAACAGCAGCATTAAAATCAGATGCATATAAAGGTTGGGAAGCCACCGAAGCATGGTCTGTTAAAGAAGGTACTAAAGAATACTTTTTAATCAATGTTAAAAAAGAAGCAGAAACTGGTTCTGTGAAAATTGATAAAGACGGTAAACCAGTTCAATAATAAAATGCCCCGGAGGCATAATCAATAAGCGTAACCTTTGGTTACATTCAACTAAGCGAATCACGAAACTATTTGATAGTTTCATCACCATTAAATATATAATAAGATGAAAAAATTAATTTTATCAGCTGCGTTCTTAGCTTTTGCAGGATTCTCAGCAGTACAAGCGAGTGAAGTAAATACAATGAAAAATGCTGCAATTGTTGCAGTTCAGGATAGCGCAGTAAAAACTCCGGTTAAATTAGAGGAGCTTCCAGAGCCGATAACTACAGCCTTAAAATCTGATACCTATAAAGGCTGGACCCCTACTGAAGCATGGTCTGTTAAAGAAGGTGCAAAAGAATATTACATTATTAATGTGAAAAAAGAAGCCGAAACTGGTTCAATTAAAATTGATAAAGACGGTAAACCAGTTGAGTAAACCCAAATATTACATCTACCTAGTTTAAGAAGGCCAGTTTTTTAACTGGCTTTTCTTATTTTTGTTGTATGGCCAAAATCCTGATTATAGAAGACGATACAACATTTGCCCAATTACTCGAAGGTTTTTTGACAAAACATGGCCATGACATTTCTTTGGCTACGCACATCAAACCATCTTTTAAGTTGATTGAAAATGAAACTTTCGATCTGTTTTTAATTGATTATCGCCTTCCGGATGGAATCGGTTTCGATGTGATTACGCATAACAGAAATCTCGGTATCTCCACGCCAATTATTATCATGACGAGTTTCAATGATGTTCGCACGGCTGTTAAATCCATGCAAATGGGTGCTTTCGATTATATTACCAAGCCTGTTAATCCCGACGAGCTGTTAATGGTGATCAAAAATTCCTTAACTAAAAAGGAAGCAAAAGCTGTTGAAATTGAAAGTACTGATGCCGACCTGATAAAAGGTAAAAGTGCCATTGCCGATAAACTTTATGCACATATTGACCTGGTTGCTCCAACAGATATGTCGGTTATTATTCAGGGTGAAAGTGGTACAGGAAAGGAATTTGCAGCCAGAACTTTACATCAGCAAAGCAAACGCGCCAATAAACCATTTATAGCGATAGATTGCGGTGCTTTATCGAAAGATCTGGCAGCAAGTGAATTATTCGGACATGTAAAGGGTGCCTTTACAGGTGCCTTAAACGATAAAAAAGGACAGTTTGAAACCGCAAATGGCGGAACGTTGTTTTTAGATGAGGTGGGTAATTTAAGCTATGAAGTGCAGATTAAATTACTCCGTGCGCTTCAGGAACGGGTAATCCAACCTTTGGGAAGTACAAAACATGTTACTGTAGATGTTCGGATTATTACAGCTACCAATGATGATTTGTTAAACAGCATTTCAGCTGGTGAGTTTAGAGAAGATTTATATCATCGCCTTAACGAATTTAAAATTCAGTTGCCGCCACTGAGAAACCGTGGTAGTGATCTGGAATTATTCATCAATCACTTTATACAACTTTCTAACCGCGATCTGGAAAGAAATGTAAAGAGCATCTCTGCCGAAGCAAAATCTTTACTCCTCAATTACGACTGGCCTGGAAATTTAAGGGAACTCAGCAATGTGATCAAACGCATGGTATTGCTAACACCCGGCGAAGTGGCCCAGGTAAACGCCTTACCTGATGAAATGATGATTGCTGTAACCCAACAAACTTCACCAGGAAGTTCCTCTGATTTGAAAGCCGTGAATGAGCATAATGAGAAAACTTTAATTGCAGAAACGCTGATTAAAGCCAAACATAACAAATCTAAGGCAGCAAAAATGCTCAATATTGATCGAAAAACGCTTTATTCTAAAATGGAACGGTACGGGATCGACTAACACTTATTGATTAATCCAAACGCAATATCTTTTATTCTTGATAAAATAGCTACGCAAATGATTTAAGTATTACTTTTCTCAGCTGCGGGTTCCATTTCTGCTAGCACTACAATTAGTGCTTCTAATTTCAATAATTGATCTAAAACAGCATCCTTAATACGCTGATCTAAACCTTTTTCTGCGATTTCAATTTCCAGTAGCCGCAATGCTTGCGCCAAAGTCTTCGAACCCATTTGTGCCGTTCGGCCAGCAAGCCGATGAACAATTAAGCGGCTTTTATCCTGATCATTTTCTTCCAGATGAATTTTTAATACTTCTGCATCATCAATACAATCTTGTTTAAATCTTGCAATGATCTTTTCCAGCATCTGCTGATCACCAAAGGTCATTTTTTCGATAGAAGAAAAGTCAAACTCAGGTGCTTCTATTAACAGTTCAGTTTTTTCGAAAATGGAAAGTAAATCTACCGCCCGGAAAGGTTTTAAGATTAACCCATCAAAACCTTCACTTAATACCATCTCCCGCTCTTCTGGCAATACCTGGGCAGTAATGGCATAGAATTTAACGTTAGCAGGGAGTTTTTTCCGCAAGATATGACAGAGTTCCATACCCGTCATTTCTGGCAAACGCATATCGACTAAAACGTACTTTAGCAGAGGATCAGCCTCCTGATGCAAAATATCGGCAACCTGGTTAAAGCTTTGATATGGAATTTTATTTTTCTCAAAAATTAATTCACAGAGTTCCAGAATTAACCTGTCATCATCAATAACCCAAACCATTCCAGGATTTACAATGGCATACTGATCCAGATCCAACGGATCTATTACCTTCTCTGTAGTTTCCTGATAGGTGAGGTAAATATTAAAGGTAGTTCCAATCCCCGCTTTACTTTTCACATGGATTCTTCCACCCTGTCCATCTATTAAGGCCTTTACAATAGGCAGACCCAAACCTGTTCCGGTTTGATTGAGCACATATTTTTCAGGAGATTCAATCTGCTCAAACTCCTTAAATATTTTAGGAATATCTTTTTCATCAAAGCCAATCCCGGTATCCTTGATGGTGAAATTAAAATGGAGGTTTCCGGATTGTTTTTTGCAGGTTACAGATAAGGTAATCTCTCCCTTTAAAGTAAATTTTACCGCGTTCCCGAGCAAATTGAAAAGAATTTGTTTCAATCGAAAAGCATCGCCACTCACAAATTCCACATCACTTAAATTTAAGTTTGTAATTAGCGTGAGCGATTTCTGCGCAGCCAATGGACGGATAACAGACGTAACCTCTTCGATAATCTTTTTAACATCAAAAACCTGTTGATTAAAACTAAACTCACCAGAGATAATCCTATTATAATCCAGCACCTCGTTTACAATCTGAAGCAAATGAATAGAAGACTGGTAAATGGCATCCACATCTTTTTTCTTGGGCTGTTCTTGCTGAGCGATCAATTCTGCATAACCTAAAATAGACTGCAAAGGGGTTCTGATTTCATGACTCATATTAGAAAGAAAGCGTTGCTTCGCCTTGCCATGATATTCGGCCAGGTCTTTAGCCTCTTCCAATGCTTTACGATATTTATTACTCCTGGTAATATCGGTGAGGATTAAGTACAGGAGGATAACCGTAAGAAAAAAGAATGTAATAATGATTGCGGTAATTTGTGTTATCCCATCGTTCACCACTTCCCTGGCCTGGATGCCATTCAAATCTACCTGTGCCACCGCTTCACCTTCTACTTCTCGTAAAATTTGAAGCATCTGATTGGTTAACGCATTACTGGCTGTAGATAGATTAGCCTCCCGCTTTAAAAACTTCTGGCTTTTCTGACGTTGCTCTTTCTCAATATTTTTAAGTGAGCCAGCCATACTTTTCATAATACTGTCTTCCGCTTTTGCATTCAGCGTATCACGTTTAACCTTAAATTCCTCGTTAATGATTTTGTAAACTTCTGACTTCTTTTTACCAAACAGCTTACTTAAAAAGCCTCTTGATTTCTCTTCTTCTTCTGGTGCAACGGTGGTAGTTGAGGTAGTGGTTTCGGTGGTTAGCACTGCGCTATCCGTCTGGCGTGATCGTGTTGCAACTAACTCATTTAATTTCTGTACTTCAGTAGAAAACGATTTTGTATTTACTAAAGTCTCGCGAACTTTCAGATAAGCAATAAACTGTTTATCACGTTCTATTAACAAGTTTTTAATAGATTTAATTCTTTTAAGCTGTAGCGCATCACCAGTATAAAGACGCCGCAGTGTATCCAGGTTAGACCGCAGCTGCCTGGATTCTTTTAAAAAATTATAATTGCCTTGCTTGTTAAAAGCCTCATCTCGTTGGAGCTGATCAAGCCGGGCAATTTTATGCGATAACTCGTTTACAATCCTTAACCTGGCATTTGGAGCAGAAATTTCTTCAACAGTGTTCAGCATGCGGGTGAAAGCGAATTTACTGATTCCCCAAGCCAGCAGCAAAGCAAAACACGCAAACAGAAACCCGATGATTACTTTGCTTTTTATTGCACGAAAAAAACGCTTCTGAATTGCGGCTGCCATGAACTATAGATTTGTGTCTTAATCATTAACGAAATTTTCGCCCGAAAGACATATCGAACAATATAATACAATTGTACCCCTAAAAGGTTTAAATTATTTACTTAGTTTTGCTCTAAGCCAGGAAACATGAACCGCATTGATCGCCTTTTCGGCATATTAATACTTCTTCAATCAACCAAATACAATACTGCTGAGAAGATTGCAGAGCGGTTTCATATAAGCGTTCGCACGGTATACCGGGATGTGAAGGCTTTAAGCGAGCAGGGAATTCCGATCAGCTTTGAGCATAATAAAGGTTATTTTCTTGTTCAGGGATATTTTTTACCTCCGGTTTCTTTTAATACAGATGAAGCAAATGCCTTACTGCTGGTAGAAAGTCTGGTAAATGGTTTTGCAGATCACTCCATCCGTTCTCATTATTCTACCGCGCTCACAAAAGTAAAAGCGGTTTTGAAAACCGCACAAAAAGAAAAGTTAGAAAACTTAAATCAACACATCAAACTGCAGATTCCAGAACGCTTAACTTTCAATTACACTTACCTTTCCCTTATTCAGCAGGCTATTTCTGAGAAAAATTTAATCGAACTGGACTATAAAAATGTAAAGGAAGAAGCAACCAAACGTTGTGTGGAACCTATTGGATTAATTTTCTACGCTTTTAGCTGGCATATGATTGCCTGGTGCCATTTCAGAAATCAATACCGCGACTTTAATTTAACCAGAATTGTTTGCCTTAAAAACCTGGAAACCCCTTTTTCCAAGACAGACCACATGCCTTTAAGCGACTATATGAGTATGCTACCAGTTAACTTCTAAAAATCAACTACTAGCTTTTCTTTCAACTCACAGATCAGGCAGCTCCGATCCATAAAAACTGCTACTATTTCGAGCAATAAAAATAAAATGATTTTATTTTTTAGCACTGCCATAGGGTTGTCACTACCGCCTGTTTTCTTTGTATCACCAAAACGAAAAAAGATGAGCTTCGCCGACTTACTATTAATGGAATTACACGGAATGGAAAAATCAAAACAAAAAAATATGGATATTATTAAAGCATTATTGAAGGAATTGGAATCGGAGTTTATCACGACCAAGAAATTTCTGGCCCTTGTACCTGTGGATAAATTTGATTGGGCACCACACGAGAAAAGCATGAAATTAAAATCACTTGCCAGCCATATTGCAGAGCTTCCTGAATGGGTTAGCCTGGCGCTTACTACCGATGGATTAGATTTTGAAACTGCTCCTTACCAGGAAAAAAAGGTAGAAAATAATGAGGATTTGCTGAAGCTGCTGGAAGAAAGTTATGAGAAGGGGAAATCAGAATTGGCGCAATCCAACGTAGAAGACTTTGATAACCAGTGGATTTTGCGCAATGGCGAACATATTTTAGGCGACTTAACCAAATATGAAATGATGCGCATCGCATTTAGCCAAACCATTCACCACCGTGCACAGCTGGGTGTTTATTTAAGAATTTTAAATATTCCCATCCCTGGCAGCTATGGCCCGAGTGCAGATGAGCCAGGGTTTTAACCCTTAAAAAAATGAGAAAATAATAAAACCCTGGCCATCCGGCACAGGGTTTCTCAATTGTCCCCAGTGACACACTATAAAAAAAAGTGTTTCTTTATTATACTGGATTTACCATCAGTATAAATTGCTTTGTGTTATGCACAAAGCGATTTATTGCCAACAGCTATTTTTGGGTAATCTATCTGTTCTAAATAATCCTGGTAAGCCAGCAATACACCTTCTTCCAGTTCTACTTTTGGCTGCCAGCCAGTATTCTTAATTCTCGAAACATCGAGCAGCTTTCTTGGTGTTCCATCGGGCTTTGAAACATCGAAAATTAAGTTTCCATCATATTCCAAAGCTTTTGAAATGGTTGTGGCCAATTCTTTAATGGTCAGATCTTCACCTGTACCAATATTTACAATCTCACTGCTGTTATAAACTTTCATCAGGTGAACACAAGCTTCTGCCAAATCATCAGCGTATAAAAACTCTCTTTTAGGCGTTCCTGTACCCCACACCGTTACCTCTGGTGTACCTGCATGTTTTGCTTCATGAATTTTGCGAATCAAAGCGGGCAAAACATGAGAATTTTCCAGGTGGTAATTATCATTTTTACCATATAAATTGGTTGGCATCGCATTAATATAGTTTACACCATATTGCTTAGCATAAGCCTGACACATTTTTATTCCGCAAATTTTAGCAATCGCATAAGCGTCATTAGTGGCCTCCAAAGCACCTGTTAACAGGTATTCTTCCTTAATGGGCTGCGGTGCAAGTTTAGGATAGATACAAGACGAACCCAGGAATAAAAGCTTTTTTACTTTGTTAACCATGGATGCATGGATCACATTGTTCTGAATATTGATATTCTGAACTAAAAAATCTGCCGGGTAAGTATTATTGGCCAAAATACCGCCAACTTTAGCCGCAGCTAAAAAAACGTAATCTGGTTTATGTGTCGCGAAGAAATGGTCTACTTCCAACTTATCAGTCAGATCCAATTGTTTTGAAGTTCTTTTAATAATGTTGGTGTAACCTTGCTTCACTAAGGCCCGTTCTATGGCTGAGCCCACCATTCCTTTATGGCCAGCAACATATATCTTTGCATTTAAATCTTTTAAATCCGTCTGTTCCATTTTATTCATATTGATTTTTGATTACGTAACCCGATTCTTTAAGTAACTGGTCTTTTTTGAAAAGTTCTACGTCTGCTTCAACCATTTCACTTACCAGCATTTGCAGGTCGTATTTAGGTTTCCAGTTTAGTAATTGGTTTGATTTAGTTGGGTCTCCAACCAATAGATCAACCTCTGTTGGCCTGAAATATTTCGGATCAACGGCAACTACTTCTCTGCCAATTTCTAATTGATAATCTGGATTATTGCAGTACACAACAAATCCTCTCTCTTCTACACCAGTACCAGAGAAACCAATTTCTACACCGATTTCTGCAAAGGCTAACTTCACAAACTCACGTACAGGAGTGGTGATTCCCGTTGCAATTACAAAATCTGAAGGAGATTCCTGCTGAAGAATTAAATACATGGCTTCAACATAATCTTTCGCATGTCCCCAATCTCTTCTGGCATCAAGATTACCCAGGTAAAGCATATCCTGAAGACCCAAACCAATTTTAGCAACACCTCTGGTAATTTTTCTGGTTACAAAAGTTTCTCCCCTAAGCGGACTTTCGTGGTTAAATAAAATCCCGTTACAAGCATACATGCCATAAGCTTCTCTATAATTTACAGTAATCCAATATGCGTACATTTTGGCTACTGCATAAGGAGAGCGTGGATAAAAAGGAGTAGTTTCACTTTGTGGTACAGCTTGTACTAATCCATAAAGTTCTGAAGTAGAAGCCTGGTAAATTCTAGTTTTCTTTTGTAAGCCTAAAATTCTGATGGCTTCTAGAATTCTTAATGTTCCAATTCCATCTGCATTGGCCGTGTATTCCGGAACATCAAAACTCACCTGTACGTGAGACATTGCACCCAGGTTATAAATCTCATCAGGTTGTACCTGTTGAATGATTCTGATCAGGTTGGTGGAATCTGTTAAATCTCCATAATGAAGAACTAAGTTTCTGTTTTCTACTTCTGGCCCCTGATACAAATGATCAATCCTATCCGTATTAAACTGCGAACTTCTTCGTTTAATCCCGTGTACTTCATAACCTT
Organism: Pedobacter sp. CFBP9032; assembly: GCF_034045265.1. Lineage (NCBI taxonomy): Bacteria > Pseudomonadati > Bacteroidota > Sphingobacteriia > Sphingobacteriales > Sphingobacteriaceae > Pedobacter > Pedobacter sp. CFBP9032. The sequence continues at coordinate 350,765 of NZ_JAXCWE010000006.1, forward strand.
TTTCTAATAAAAGTTCAGTTAGATATGCACCGTCCTGACCGGTTATCCCTGTAATTAATGCCTTTTTTTTCATTGCGTTTTTTATTTAATATTTTTTACTTTTTCTTTAAAATGCGTTTTCATGTCCTTTGAAAACTTGCTTTGCGGTAAGCATAATAATTTTTAAATCCAGCTTGTTAGACCAGTTTTCTAAATACCAGATATCGTGTTTTACCCGGTTCTCCATCATCTCATCTCCTGTTGTATTTCCCCTAAAACCTTTCACTTGTGCCCATCCGGTAATGCCTGGCTTTATGCTGTGCCGAACCATGAAATTTTCGATCGTTTGCCTGTACTCTTCCGTATGTTTTAACATGTGTGGGCGTGGGCCAACTACACTCATATTACCGATAAGCACATTAAAAAACTGAGGTAATTCATCCAAACTCGATTTTCTTAAGAATTTGCCGATGCTGGTAATTCTTGCATCGTTCTTTTGTGCATGGTGAGCGTGTGCATGCTCATTAATCACCATTGTACGAAACTTATAACACCAAAATGGCTGATCATCTTTACCCGTTCGCTGCTGTTTAAAGATTACTTTTCCCTTGCTATTTGCCCGGATAAGAATTGCTACAATAACATATACCCAGCTAAAGGCAATCATAACAGTTAAACTAAAGAGAATATCAAATCCTCTCTTCAGCTGTTGCTGGAAAACATATTCCCTGTTCGCCGCATCAATTGGAGCACTTAGTGCAAACTGATTATTTATATTACCAGCTAATTCGCTTTCGAAATGATCTATAATTGATTCATCTGAGAGATTAAAGTTGTTCATGATGGTGCTGAGGCTTAATTATTGTTACTGAAAACCAATTCTGTTTTAATTTCCTTAATCTTCGGCACAACGGCTTTTGATTCTTTTCCGGTTTCTATTTCAGAAAATAAACGTTTCAAAATCACCTCCCTATTCAATTCTCTCATGGCATATTCACGGGCATTATGTGTTCTTGCCTGGTAATCGCCAGAACAGCAGGCCAGGATTGTACTGGATAAAAGATTTTCATCTTCACAGTTAATCACCACTCCTATATTATTTGCTTTAATAATTTTATGCAGCGTACTTCCTTGCTCTGCCGTAACCAATGCTAACCCTCCTGAAGAAAGTATTCCAGCCAATTTAGATGGCATCATCAAATCACAGGCGTTTTTCTTTTGCAATACCAGGTGAACATCACTCATATTTAAAAACTCGTTAAAAATATGTAGGGGCTGCAGCGGCAGAAAGCTGATATTCATTAGATTTCTATTCTTCGCAAATTCTTGCAGCTTGTTTCGGTAAGGGCCATTTCCGCAGATAATAAACTGAATAAACGGATACTGTTGGAAATCATCAGCAATAGAAATTAAACTTTCTAAACCCTGTTTTTCACCGATGCTACCAGAGTATAAAACAATCTTGGCATCAGGCTCGAAGCCCCATTGTTTTTTCAGTTCAGCTCTCTTATTAATGGGATGAAACGCGTCTACATCTACCCAGTTTGGAAACATGAGCACTTTTTTATCAGTCTTTAACGCTACTTTCTCCAACATCCCTTCAGAAATGGTAGAAACATACGTGGTTCTTTTCAGGATAAATTTCTCCATCTTCAGCATCAGGCCAAATAACGACTGATTTTTGATCACGCCAAGATCTCTGGCGGCTTCAATCTGCAAATCCTGAATATGATAAACCATCTTACTTCCTTTTATAAAGCAATAAAAACTACTTAAAAACCCGAGGTGAAATGGTGGTGCCACACAAAAAACGTAATCGCTTTTTGGCTTAAACAGCAGGTAAATCATCATTAGTAAGGAGGTTAAAAAGAAGCTGATATCATGCAGAATTCTTTTCTTTCCGGTTGGCGTAGATGGCACATAAAGCGGGCACCTATACACTTTCAGGTCTCCAGTTTCATTTACCTCTTTCTTATAGAACAATCCTCGGTATGGCTTTTGAACGCTCCAGTTTGGATAATATGGAAATGAAGTAACTACCGTACAATCATATCCATTCTTGACTAACCAATCAATCATCTCTCCCGAATATTTCCCAATACCAGTAAGTTCAGGCGAAAAATTAATTCCAAGTAATAAAATGCGTTTTTTGGCGGTGTTGATTTGTTCCATAAAATTTGTTTTGAGCGAGCACATCCAAAGATTGATGCGTTTGTTTATGCTTACTGGTTAGCAGAAAGAAGCAATATTTTTATTCTTTAAAGAGGTGGGCATGGGCTAATGATTAACACATACCTGAACACCATTGGTTCCTGGTGTTCGTTTATTTTAACAAGCAGTTTATCGAAACCAGTAATCCGTTTCCGATGGAAATCGAAACATTAAATTACTGAGTAATTTTTCTATCCCGAATGTATACCGCAGGATTTCCGGAGTAAATTTTTCTGGATTCGAGATTTTTTGTCGCTACAGAATTTACAGTAAGTATGGCGTGAGATAAACATTTAACTCCCGGACAAACCACCGATTTTGCGCCTACCCAAACGCCATCTTCTAAAATGATTGTACCTAAACGGTAGGGGAAATCTATTTTATTATAATCATGATTTCCGGTAAGCAACATGGCCCCCTGAGAGATGCAAACATGGTTGCCAATCACCACATCATCCAGGTTATCAATCCAAACCAACTCACCAATCCAGCAATGATCACCAATAACCAATCTTCTGGGGTTTTTAATAATCACCCGTGGTTTAATAATCAAACCCGTTCCCACCCTGGCGCCGAACAACCTCAGCAAGCTTGCTTTTATCGAACTAGGCCATGGAATGCAACTGTTAAAAACCAGGTAATTAAAGGGATACCACAATATATCCTTCCATTTATTACCGGCATTATAATCTCCGATATCGAACTTCGAAAGATCACTTTCTAATAGGTTTGCAGTTTCAACACTCATTTTAGTTTAGGTTAGAGATGGCATCAACAAACTTGGTCGTTGCCGATACGGTAGCAAAGTTTTTGGTAAAAGAATAGAATGCATTTTTAGACATCATCATCTTTGTTCTATATGAGCTTTGTCCCCACGATTCCAAAAGCTTCTTTGTACCATCAATTGTATTATTGGAAACGTAACAGCCTCCATCTTCATTAATTTCCCGCCAGATATTTACCTGATTCGAGATTAAAACCGGTTTGGAGCAGCCAAGTGCTTCCACCACTGCAATTCCGAAATTCTCCTGGTGACTGGGCAGAATAAAGGCTTCGCAACCATAAAACGCGCCCCACTTAGAAAGGCCGGATAACATGCCCGTAAAAACGACCGATTTTCGAAGCAAAGGATGTTGATCTACCTGCTTCTGAATTTTTTTTCCAAATTCACTTTCTAAATCTGGCCCGGCAATAACCAGTTTTGGTAATAAGCCGGCAAGTTCTGAACGTGGATTTGATTCTACTGATTCAATAATGGATGAATATGCATCCAGCAATAAATCAACTCCTTTCTTTTCGTTTATTCTACTCAGAAAAAGGATATATGGTGAATTATCCAATTGTGGACAACGGCTCTCAAATTCAGCTTTCATTTCATCAACATATATTGGCGGGTGTTCTACACCCAAACCCGTAATGTAGGTTTTCTTTGGTTGGTAGGGTTTAAAAGGCAACTTAGCCAATGCAGCCTCCTCCTCGCAGGTAAATAAAATCCCATCAGCGTTGTTAATGAGTTTATTTTCGATAAACTTCCAATAGAAGGTATTTCTCAATGCTTTCATTTTCCTGCCAGATGCCCGCTGAAAATAAGGATCGAGCATGCCATGCGGCATTACAAATACTTGAGGTACTTTCTCACCTTGTTTAGCTGAGATATTTTTAATGGCTTTCTGTAAAGAGAAGCCCATAAACGTCCAAAGTCCGTGTACTATTACCTTATCGAAATAAGATAAATTGGTTATAAACCAGGCGGTAAGCCTTTTATTGTATCTCCAGGGCCCTTTTCCACGCCCAAGCGCATGAACCGTAAAAGAATCATACTTGAAGAAAAAAGATTCAGCATCATCTAAACTAACAACTTCGCTATAAATGTTTCTGGTAGATAAACCCGCAACGATTGTCCTTACTGCCTGACACACACCCCCTTCTTTTGGATCCATAGAGGATACGACGTGGAGAATCTTTTGCACTGGCTGCTCGCTCATTATAATAATATTTAGTTTTAAGTCAAATTTAATTTGACAAGTTCATTTATTTGATCTATCGCATTCTGGTGATGAAAATGCTGATGAACCATCTGGTAATTCTTTTCTACAATCGCCATATATGCTTCCGGATAATCAAGAATATGCCTGATCTGTTCTACAGGCTTTTCCCAGTCTACTTCAATTACCGGATTGTAATCAAACAATTGGGTAATCTCTTTTGGCGCAGCGCCAAGAATTACACATTTCGAAGCCATGGCCTGCAAATACCGAATGGTAAGTGTAGAAACCTCTCCAGCCAATGCCGGATGCGTAACACAACGAGGAAAACAAATGCAGATTTGCGAATCGGCAAGGCCTGCAGTAAAATCAGCAGTGGTTGGAAACTGTAGTTTCTTTTTTAAGCCATGAACAGCAACATCATGTGTTGCAGAACGTTCCTGGTACTGGTAATTGATCTGATGTTTTTCACAACCATCTACAATAACTTCGTGGTACTGTTGCCACGATCTGCCAAATGAAAGTATATTAATGGATCTGTCTTTCCACGCCTTATGTTGATAAGCATGAACATCTATCGTTTCTGGTACCCAATGCACTTTACAGTTGCGCAGATTTAATTTCTTAAAATGCGCTGTAGCCTGGTAAGAGGAAAGCAAAAGCAAATCAAGGTTACTTTTATTTACCAGTTCCTCCACACGCTTAAAATCCGGTTCCCAAACGTCATAAGTCCACAGTACCCGCAAATCACAATCGGTACCATAATATGGAAATGTTTTTGCAGTGAGGTAATAGTAATATGGCAAGCCAAGTGATAGTACGGCACCTTTAATTTTAACCCGCTTTAAAACTGGTTTTAAAAGCGCTTGCACAAATGAATAAAAACGAAGTGAAAACGAACGGGGATTAAACAGTTTCGGTCCGCGTTTTATGGTCCAGCTACTTTTATCCTTACAATAATCTTCGAAAGCTATTAAATGTGTAATATCCGGACTTGCCTTTGGAATTTGCGAAGTAACTAGCGTAACCATATATAAATTTTAAGCAGTTATTATTAATTCAATTTCACTATCCGATTGTAGACCTGCTCAAAGTCATCCATCGCTTTTTTCTTATTAAATCGTTTGGCATTTTCTATCGATTTTGTAACTAGTGCTTCCTGATTCGGTGCGTTCAAAACCTCTTCTACAACAAAGGCGGCATCATTTGCCCACTGTTTTGGGTTTTCTATATCCCTCAGCGGAATAAGAAAGCCTGCGTCACTAACCACTTCTGTCATTGGCGCTTCATTACTGGTAATTACCGGGCAACCACAAGCCATTGCCTCTGCACTAGGCCAGCCAAAACCTTCAGCAAAAGAAGGAAAGAGGAAAAGCGACGCGCCTGCATAAATCTGACTCACAATTTCATCACTTTGCCCAACCAGAAAATGAATATCACTGCGGTAGGAAGATTCTTTCTGAACCTTTCCTATAAAATCATCTGGGGGTGGACCAACCAATAGCAATGGAATTCTTTTTTTAGTCATTGATCGCCATGCGTTGTAAATTTCGATTACACCATTTCTGTTCTTATACCAGTGATTACCGCCAACATGGAGTAAATAGCCATTGCTCAGGTTAACACCAAGAGATAATGATAAGGATGCACGAACTTTGATTTTATCTAAAGGCTTGTAGAATGCTTCAAGTCCGTTATAAATCATATAGGTGTTTATTTCAGCTTCAGGCATTAATTTCTTTAAATCAGCATCCGTTTTATAAGAACTGGTAATAAAGTGCTTGCCTTTTTTAAAGCCGTCTCGAATAAACTTTTGATACATCTTTCCGGTGAAACCAACTTCTTGGCCTTTAATTTCGCCCATGGCGGCCCATTGAGAAAGAAAATCATGACAATGCATCACATGATTTCTGTTTCGCACCAACGGCATCCATGGCCCCTGCGCCTGATCTGTAAATACAAAAATCGTTTCAGGACTTACTTTCTTAAGCTTTCTTTTTACCTGAATCGGAAAAATGACATACTGATCAATATAACCCATCCATTTTTTCAGTTTAGAAGGGAATGGCAAATCAAAAAAAGTAGATTTCGGTGTCCAAACGCTCACCTCATGCGCTTTATCCCTCATGCCATCTACTAGCATATTGGTAAAACGTGGCATACTGGAAAACGCTGGTCTTTTCTCTGATCCAAAAAAATCAGGGTTTGAAAAGAAAATAATTTGCATAATATTTAGGTTGAGGCGGGTTTAAATGGGTTAGCTTGCTAAAGCGCAATCAAATTTTCTTCTTTGGGCAGCCAATGCAGCAATGTGTTTTGATAACTCCATTGGGCACTGTCGCTCACTTATACGTAAACGTTCTTTGATATTTAGGTTAATTCTATCAGAATTTTTGCTGTTTGTAATAACGGAGCAACCTGCAGTTAGTGCAGACTTTACGGTGGTTAAACCTGGCTCATTATCGTCAGTAACGATCAGGATATCAATTGCATGATAATGATCAGATAACTCGTATTGACCATCGATTTTTACATAATGCAAAGGCACGCTATAATCTATAAAAGTTTTGGTGCCTAAGTCCATAAAATCATCGGTAAAATCTCCAGAATCAATTCCATATAAGTGGGTTTTTAAACGGATATGATCTGGTAAGTCACTAAGCATGGAATAGATAAGGCTAAACAGATCGGCGTTTAAGCAATGATTGTTAAAAGCCACCACAATTGCCGAAGGATCTATTTTAGCTTCAAATCGCTTTCGGTGGCGCTTTTGTCTTTGTTTATCCCTTTCGTTGAGCATATCATTCAGTTGTTAATTTGCGTTAAATAATCCTTTTTCCAGGATGAGCTTACAGATATCTTCATTCCCCAACTTCAGGGCTCTTACCTTTTTCATTCCTGCTTTTTTAATGGTTTCGATATTGTCTCCAGCCAGCAATTTTTTACAAAGTGCTGCACATTCCTGTGCATCATTCCAAAAAACAGCTTCCTTACCATCATCATAAAGCGCCAGGTGTTCACTGGTGCGTTCAGCGCAGAGTAGTCCGCCAGCATAAGGCACCTCCATCGATCGGGTAGTATGTAAATCCCGGTTGCCTTTAGAAAGTAAACCCAGACAGATTTTTGCCCCCTGAATGGCTGCGATATAATCTTTGCCACCTAAGTTTGCACCCCGATAATAGGGTTTAAGCACCGAAAAATACTTGCTTTTTGTCCAGCGATCTCCCCAGATGGAAACAGGAATTCCGGCATCTATCAATACTTTTATAAATTCATCTCTGTTTTCATTCCGCATCCAGGTACCAATAAATGCCACCTCAGATTTAAACTTTGCAGGTATTTCAGCTTCGTTTTGATAAGGCGCGTGCGCTATTTCATCGTAACACATCATCACCCTGATCACTTTCTTAGCACCTAACGCTTCAAAATCTTCGGCAGTTTTGGTGCGTACTACAGCAATAACATCATATAAATTAATGGCATCGAGTAAACTATCAAATCGGTGTCCATCCCTTTTACCTGTCGGGTCATCAATGCTGTACAAGATTACCGGGCAATTAAATTGCTTTAAAATCTGCAGGCATTTCCTTCCAAAAAACTCTCCGTTATCTACCCAGATTACATCGGGCTTTAAGCCAGATTGTAAAATATGCTTTAGTTTACGTTGAACAGATGGCTGAACCAGGCGATAACCACTGCGAAAATTTATGGCCCTCATTAAAGGAGACCTAAAAAAAGCGGAAAGATTTTCTTCCGGGTTAAAATGTGTTACCCGATGCCCAATTCGCTCTAAAGCTTTTGCCCGATGGCAAGCCGTAGAAAAATGACGGTTATCACCAAAAAATAATATATTAAGCATGAAAATTTTACAACAAATTTGAAATCACCAGCCTGCAAAGTGGCCTGTAACAATAATGGAAATATATCAAAAGAAACAGGCCGTAATTCGTTTACCATTTAGCACAGCAGGCTGTGCATGTCTTTCGATTTCAAATAATAACTTATACCGCGATGGATAATCCTCTTTCCAGGATACGTCTACAAATATCCTCATTACCCAAACGCAGCGCCCGTACTTTTTTCATCCCGGCCTTTTTAATAGTTTCGATGTTTTTTTCTGCCAATAGCTTTTTACAAACTTCGGCACATTCATGTGCATCATTCCAAAAAATGGCTTCCTTACCTTCGTCGTAGAGTTCGGTATGTTCACTGGTACGTTCTGCGCACAACATCCCGCCTGCATAAGGCACTTCCATAGATCGGGTAGTATGTAAATCGCGATTACCTTTAGAAAGCAAACCCAGGCAAATCTTTGCACCCTGAATGGCCGCAATATAATCTTTGCCACCTAAATTCGGACCACGGTAAAAGGGCTTAAGTGCTTCGAAATGCTGACTTTTAGGCCAGCGATCTCCCCAAATGGAAACAGCAATACCGGCATCAATTAGCACCTTTAGAAATTCATCTCTATTTTCATTCCGCATCCAGGTGCCAATAAATGCCACCTCAGATTTGAAATTCGCAGGTATCTCAGCCGCATTTTTATATGGCGCATGTGCAACCTCATCATAGCTTCTCATCACCCGCAAAACGTTTTTCGCACCTAGTAATTTGCATTCATCTTCGGTTTCTTCCCTTACCACCGCAATTAAATCGTACAATTTGATAGCTGATAAAAAACTATCAAACCTTCTTCCATCTCTTTTCCCTGTCGGATCATCAATGCTGTATAAAATAATCGGGCATTTAAACTGCTTTAAAAGACGAAGGCATTTCTCACCAAAAAACTCTCCATTATCTACCCAGATTACATCTGGTTTTAACCCGGAATGCAAAATCTTTTTTAATTCTAGATAAATAGTAGGCTGTACCAGGCGATAGCCACTTCTAAAATTAACCGCACTCATAATAGAAGACTTAAAATAACCAGGCAAAGTTTCTTCTGGATTATGATAGGCCAGGATCTTGTGCCCTATTCTTTCCAGTGCCTTTGCACGATGAAATGCGGTAGAAAAATGGCGGTTATCGCCGAAATATAAAATGTTAAGCATAATCTTTAATTAAAGTTTGAAAATGTTTACAATTTGAGATTGGCTGATGTGCCAGATTTAACGAATAAACCCGAAAACTTAAAAACAATAAAATATAGAAATAGGCTTTGCACATAACCCCTTATTAAAAAAGTAAAAGGGCCGGCTACACTTTCTGTTGGTAAATATTGAAAAATAGAGGTAAGTGCCAGTAATCCGCACACGCTGAAAACAATATTGTGCTCCAGCTTACCATTAAGCATATATTTTCGCGATCCTCTGATTACGAATTTGTCGAACAATAAAAAAACAGGAATCATTACCAAACCAAGAATAAGCAGATACCAATAGCCGAATGCAGCCATTCCTGTACCAGACATATTTCCTAACCGGTAACCACCAAAGGTTACATTTCCCGCTCCGGCCAGATTATAGATATAATCACCGAAAGATTGCGCATATAAAGTTTCTTTATCAATGCCAGGTTTGATTACCCTAAGAATTGGATCAGGAAGCGCACCCCAAACATAATTGATGGTATGCGACCTCATTAGTGGATTATTTTCGCCCACTTTCTCTGCCTGCACCAGGCTGGCATCACTATACTTTATCGTAGCGAAACGGGAAGCAAATGCATTGTCTAAATAACGTTCATCCCAGTCGCTTTCCAATTGTCTATCTTCAAGCCTGCGTATAGCAATGGCCCGGTCATCTTTCATGGCAATCCAGGTCTTTTCAATCAGCTCTTTTTTACTGATATCCGAACGTTCAGAACGAACAAGCAACATGGCTGTTCCTAAATTTCCAAGCGGTCCGTTAATAAACCATAGCCCAAACAGAGCCAGTAAAACAATTTTGTAATTGATCTTCGGAACGCCGAAAACACCGATAAGCAAACCTAAAAAATAAGCGAAACCAATGGAGGCAAAACCAACCATAAAAACCCCGCGGCTATTTCTGGCAATACTCACTATAAAAAGCAAAACCGTAAAGCCAGCCAGAAGATAAATGGTAGACTTTTTAACCTTACCTATGCCGCCAAATAAAGTTTTAAAGGGAATAAAATAAGGTGCATAAGCAAAAGGAAACAATGCCTGAATGGCTTTCCCAGATGCATCGCCACTAATTTCTGTCGCCAAAGCCTGATTAAAAACCAAAACGTAAATATTGGCCAGGAAACCAATAATCCCCATAATCCACAATTGTAAATTCTGTGGCGTTTGGAAAAAACCTAATTTCTTTAAAATAAATGATTCGCGGTCTCTTTGGGTCGGCAAAAGCCTGTAAATATAATGCGCAATAAATAATACAATTAAAACCAGGCTTGCATGAAAGAACACATCCTGCGGTTTCTCCAGATTATACACAACTGGTTTAAATTCCATTGATGTAAACAGCAAGGGGAAATAAAACTGTGTGGAGGCGAAACCGATTACAATAAATAATGATAATGGATATTTCTTCACCATATCATCTGTAAGAATAAACTCGGTTACAATCAGCCAAACGATTGCAATGTTGGCCAGCACAATCACGTTATCAGTTGTCCAGAAGAAATAACACTGAAAACACAATGCAATAAACAGCATCACTCTGGAATAAAATTTGGCGTGACCTAAAAATGCCGATCCTACCATAACCTTTACCAGGGGTATAGGTTTTTTTAGCTGATAGGCTTTATTTTTTTGATATGCTGAAATATTCATAAATTCAATTAATTTTTGCTTCCAAAACCACTTAAAATGGCTTTTGCTTTAACTACTGCCAATTGTGGTAAGGTAAGCCAGTAACGATAAAAATTGTATCCCAATAACAATAAGAAGATACACAGCGTTAGCAGTTCATATTTCGGACTAATGATCATGGCAACCAAACCCAGGCTGGTTAAGGCTACAGATGATAATGCGATTCTAAATCCCCGCTGAGGCCACCTCAAACCGGCATCTTCCAGCCATTTCCCTGCAATTTTGGTAAATGCAACCGAAGCAGCAATTTCCGATAGCAACAGTGCCATACCAGCACCTTTAATTCCGTAAACAGGAACGAGAATAAAAATTCCCAATACTGCGATAATGGCACTCATTATAGAGATCATTAATTGCGGTTTTAACAGGTTGTTCCCTTTTACTACAGCAATACCAGGTTGAGATAAAGCATAAATGAGAACACTTAATGATAGCAAGGCAAATAACCAGGAATCAAAGCTTAGTTTACCTCTTGTCCAGGCATGATAGATGATTGGCATAAAAGTCTGCACCACCAATAAACATGGTGCAATTACGGCGATGGTAACTACCCATAGCGTACTAAAAGCAACTTCCGTTCGCTCCTGATCTCGTTTGTGAAGAAAGGTCATTAACTCTGGCATTAGCGGATTAATAATTGTCCGCAAGCCTTGCAAGGCTACATTCGATCCGGTTCTGATCGTAGAAAAAACTGCAATACCCGTAGCGCCGATAATTGGAGACATGATTAGCCTTGCCCCCTGCTGGCGAACATTTTCTAAAAATCCGGTAGCAGAAAGATTTGTAGACCTGCAGAAACTGCTCCATCCTAATTCAAAAGATGGCTTAACTAGCTTTACTTTGTGTTTTTTCAATAACCTTAACATGTCGAACCAAACAGGAATATCAAAAGCAACCTTGGCTGCCCCCATTACAACGCCTGCCGTTAATAAATCTGCACCAAACACTACTGCAATTGCCGGCGATACCAGTAACATCGTATTGGTAACTACACCCCACCAGGCCATTCTTGGATAATAGCCGTAAGTAGCCATTATTCTGTTTAACAATCCGCCGGCGGTGTTGCAAAGCAACCAAACGATAGACTGAATAAACAGTACATAAAAGGCTTGAATTGCTTTTCCTCTTAAGGATGATCCCAGATCTTTAAAAATCATGGGCAAAACATCCAGCCAGTAAATCAGTAAAACAACTGCAATCTGGATCAAGCCTAATACAATGGCAACCATCATTCCTGATGACAGCAACTTGCTCATTTTCTTCGGCAGCTGCCCTCCAAGTTTCAGAAACTCATAATTCATGTATTCCTGAAACCCTAAATCAAAGGCACTAAGTAAACTCGAAAAAGACAATACTGCAAGCCATAGCCCATATGTTGCCGCATCCCAGAAACTTAAGTAAAGAGGTACAAGTAAGATTTGCGCAGACATAGCTACTGCAATTTGCACCCATGAGGCGATTGTTCCGGAAAGTATTCTTTTTGAGGCAGACATGAAATAGTGAGTATGAAAATGAAAAGCTTAGAATCTTAATGCAAGATCTGTGAATGCACCAGAACCTAGTTTTTTATTGCTTTTTTCACTATAGTAACCGTAATCCAATGCATAGCCAAATCTGCTATCCATAAACACACCGTTAAATACAATGAACATATTCCTTACTTTTTCTTCCTGGTATAATTTTTCTACAAAATTAAGTTCAGTTTTTGCCGTATGGTTATGTCTAACCATATATAAACATACATCTGCAAACTGCGAAAGAATCAATCCGTCGGTAACCAAATGCATTGGCGGCGAATCAATAATAATGTGATCATATTCTTCTTTTAGCTGGTTAATTAAATCAGCCATTTTATCGCCTTCCAATAACTCTGAAGGATACATTGGAATAGGACCTGAACCAATGATAGATAAGTTTTCATTAAAAACAGAGGGTTCAATGATCGCACTTAAATTAGCCTTTCCTTCTAAAAAGCTGCTGATCCCAAGTGTTGTATTTTTAGTTTTAAAAATTTTGCTGATTCTCGGCTTTCTCATATCCAGCTCCAGAATAATAGTCTTTTTCCCGGTTGCCGCTAATGATAAAGCGAAATTACTGGCTACGAAGCTTTTACCTTCACCCGCTACACTCGAGCCAAACAAAATCACCTGATTATTAGAACCACTGGTTTGCTGTAAAATATTGGTACGAAGGTTACGGATTTGCTCAGTAATCGCAAAAGCGCCCTTCTTAAGCATAACCAACTCGTTTTTTCCACTTTCGTGGATCAGTTCTGCAATTACCGGAACAGCTGTACCCAACTGGATATCGTTCACCGTTAATACCTTATTGCGAATATTTTTCCTGAAAGATAATAAGCCTACCGGGAATAGCAAGCCCAAAAGAAGCGCAACAGTGATCGGTCCTTTTTTCTTCGATTCCGGTTTCCCTGCATACGCATTTTCTACAATACGCGCATCTTTCAATGTGGAGGCATAACTTAGCGCCACTTCTTCTCTTTTTTGCAAAAGATAGATGTAAAGACCTTGCTTAATGTCCATCTGGCGTTTAAAACTTACATATTGGCGTTCCTGTACCGGAATATCCTTTATTGAACTTTCAAAACCCGAACTGATTTTACGCAGCTCACGGTTGGTAGAAACCAAAGAAGCCTTAATATTGCTAATGGAATTTTTAATCGCCGTTTTAGTGCTTTTTATCTGAGAGTTTAGTGGAAAAAATATGGGGTTGCTTTCTGGTGCAGTAGCCAATAACTGATCCTTTTCTAACAATAACGCACTTAGTTTACCCACTAAAGCTACTAAGCCCGGATCTTCGATCCCGATTGTTGCTGGTGGACTGGAAGAATTTTTTTCGGAATTTACATAACGCTCAATGCCATTAATGATATTTAACTGCACACTTACGGCACCTAATTTTCCATCATTCGATTGTGCATTATCTAAATAATACTGGCTCTTTGAAGAAATCTCTGTTAAACCAACACTACTTTTATAACCTTCAACCGTTTTTTCTGCTTGCGATAATTCTCCGCGTAAAGAAGTTAAACGATCATCAATAAACTTTAAGGTATTAAGCGTTTCTTTATTCTTGTTTTGGATATTAGAATTTTTGTAAACACTGATTAACGTATTTAAAGTTCTGATCGCCCTTAATGGAACCTGGTCTTCAATATTAAGCTCAACCAGGGGAGCCTGTTTGTTAAAACTAGTCGATATTTTTTCCTGGTAAGCAGTTACTGCTGTTTCCAACGGAACCATATCTACTTTAATGGTTTCGCCTTCATAGTTTTTTAGTTTGTTGGTAGCCAACAAAGTGAAGCTTCCAAAACTCGTACTTACCGGTGCACCAAATTTACCTGGAATCTCTTCTTCGTTCTGAATGATTTTGAATTCTTTGCCATCAATAATCTTCACCTCAAAATTTTGTGTGGATAAGGAAGTTCTGGGCTTAATCAGCTGAAGGCGAAAAGGTGATGAAGTATAAATATCAACCGTTTTAAGACTTTGCTTCACACTGTAATTAACCCACAACTGCAAGGAATCAACCACATTTCTAATTAATGGACGCGATTTGATAATCTCTACTTCACTCTCCACCAACTTGTTACCAGTAGATAGCGAGAGCTGTTCCATAGCAGCCTCCTTTACATTTGTTTCTTTATTTTTATTATCGTTGATGGATATTTTTGCCTTTACGTTATACACGGAATTGGTAGAACTGATATATACAAATGCAAGTACTATCGCTATAATTAAACTCAACAATACAAGTGGCCAGTGATAAAGTAAATTACTCACCAGTTCTGATATTTTATTTTGCTTTACCTCTGCCTGTTCTACAAACGGAGTGTAAATAAATTGTTCATTATTAGTTTTCATAATTTATCTCAATGAATTGGAAAGCACAATCGCAACAATAGACAGCGCCGAAAGTACCAGACTCACTGTCCGGTAACCTCCGTCTACTGATGCATATTTGGTTTTGTCTGGTTGTACATAAAGAACATCATTGTTCTTTAGATAATAATATGGCGAAGTAAAAAGCTTCGCAGAAGTAATGTCTATTGGTATAAATTCTCTTTTCCCATCTACCTCACGAATAAGCAGGATATTTTTTCTTTTAGCGGTAATATTTAAATCACCCGCCATTGTTAAAGCTTCAGTAACGGTTACACGTTCGCTTTGAATCTTGTATACATCAGGTTTTAAAACATCGCCCATTACAGATACTTTGAAGTTGAGCATTCTAACGGTTACTGCCGGTTCTCTTAAATACGTTTTTAATTGGCTCTGAATTTGATCAGCCAAAACACCTGTTGTTAAACCTGCAGCAGGAATCTTACCGATAAGCGGTAACCTAATTTCACCTTTTTGATCTACTAAATAACCAGAAACTCTTGCGCTGGAATCGCTGTAGGCCTTTGGGTTCAAACTACTTACTGTAATCCCTAGAATGTCAGAGTTTTGAATAGTAAGTGCACTGAAGTTTTCAATGTTTTCGGTAGTTTGCTTACTCTTGTCGAGATCCTGAAAGTAGGGAACATTCTTGTAAGCATTACACGCAGACAGCAATAACATGCCCGTTATTGCGTAAAGCAATAGAAATTTGTTTTTCATAATAATGTTGATTACACTGGGGGGTATAGCTTCGCCATTTCACTTACAGTGATCCTTTTTGACGAATTTAGATACTCGGGGATTTAATTGTTGAGCGTCTTAAAAAGCTTCTGCGAAAGTAGGGGAGATTTTATTTTCGAACGAATTTTCGAATGAGTTGGTTAGCATAACGTGGTATTTTGGGAAGGCTTCCCAGCTAAAATACTTCACAAAAGAGAAAATGTGTTGACTTATGGAAACTTGACCTGCAGATAAGTGTCAATAAACCAACACTTAAACATAAAAAGAGTATAAAACACTTATTATCAAGAAAGTGGGTTTACACAAATTCACATATTGATATACAAATGTAATCTTTAAGCTACATATTTGGCACATTTTCGGTTATTTTACAATGTCTTACCCCTTAAATATGAATTTAAAACCCCTCCCGCAACACGTTGCGAGTAAAAAAAAGTGGAAGGTCGTATATACGCGGTCCAACTATGAAAAGAAAGCGCATCAGCTATTAAGTCAATCCGGATTGCACAGTTTTTGCCCGGTTATTACCATTAAGAGTAAATGGGCCGATAGATATAAGCTTATTGAGAAACCGCTTTTCCCATCTTACCTGTTTGTATATGTAAGTGCGATTGAAGAACATAAAGTATTGGCTACTGCCGGCATTTTAAATTATGTAAATTTCTGCGGTAAGCCTGCTATCATGCCAGATGAAGATATCAGCAGAATTAATGGAATTCTTTCTACTTATAACGGAATTGAAACAATCAATCGCAAACAATTAGTTGTTGGAGATAAGGTATTAATTAATAAAGGCTTTAAAGCGGGTAGTGAGGCAGAGATATTAGAAGTGGAGGAGAAAACCGTATTACTGGTACTCAACCAACTTGATTGTGCCTTAGTTGCAAAAATTAGAGTAGATATTGGTAATATCATCACTGGTCAGGCAAAAACAATTTCATCTAATCGTTAAACAAATCACTAAAAACCCCTATTCATTATCATTATGGAACTCCATCATGGCCAAACAGTAGAAAGAATAATCAGAAGAAACGGATACAGCATCGCCGAACTTGCAAGAATTATTCAGGTTAACCGCAGATCAGTATATAACTGGTTTAATCAAAGACACCTTAAACCTGAAATTATATTTAGAATAGGATCCGTATTAAATCATGATTTCTCTTCAGAATTCCCATCCTTATTTGTTAAAGGCGAAACCATTGGCAAAAGTACACTCCACTATACAGAATCTACAGAAAATGCGTTAAGTACGGGCGATTCAAACTGGAAAGATAAATACATTGATTTGCTGGAAAAATACAATGAGCTCTTACAATTATGCATCAAAAACAAAAGTACTGTATTAGTTATTCTGTCGCTTCAACACTTACTATATTTTTAAGAAAAAACCCAAGTTCCTTAAGCAATTTGATTTGAGGCCTGATTTCTCCTATTGGAGTCTTAGCATCCGCGCAATTAATCAAACGCTCGGATATACAATCAAGCATTACTTCAAAATTTTCTTTTTCTACAGACATAAAGTCTTCACACTGATCTAGAAAACTAATGTACTCTTCAACATTAAAAGTGTATGCAGTATCTTTTATTTTAAATGAAGGATTTGCACCGGGAACTTCAGCAGACATTTGATTTTATTATTAGTTGCTTATAAATTATTCTTCTGGATCTTGCATTGGGAAACATACTGAAATATAATTACGTTTTAATACCATTATTACAAAACAGATGAAGTAAATCATTCTAATGATTCCTTTATCATTTATATTTTCTGATAAAACAAACAGGTATAACTACTGTAATTAACTAGCCAAAAATAAGATAATTTTTCAGCTTTACCCTCCACATTGTTTGATTCTTTTTACACAGAACGAACTGCAATGTGTGAAAGATTGAGTATTTATACGCAATTATACTTTAAATTTTCAGATTTAGCACAGAAAGAAATGCGTTTAAGAGGAGCAGGCAAAGTTTTAGCTTTCACCTAATCTGATAGATTATACCAAATTTATTTCCGTAAAATTGTAGTATGAATAATAACCCCGCAACCAGATTAAATAAATTCATCAGCGAAAGTGGTTTATGCTCCCGTAGAGAAGCAGATCGGTTTATAGAAAAGGGTAATGTATTTATCAATGGAAAGAGAGCCAAAATCGGCGATCAGGTTTTCGCCGGTGATAACGTGATGGTTAACGGGCATAACATCGAGCCAAAAGAAGAAAGTAACTTCATCCTCCTGGCCTTTAATAAGCCAACAGGTGTTACCAGTACAACAGAATCTAATATAAAAGATAATATTGTTGATTATATTAACCATAGCGAACGGATCTTTCCTATAGGAAGATTAGATAAAGATTCATCCGGGCTTATTTTTCTAACCAATAATGGAGACATTGTAAACAAGATTTTAAGAGCGGGTAATAAGCACGAAAAAGAATATGTGGTTACCGTAAATAAGCCCATTAACGAGGACTTCATTTTTGAAATGAGTAATGGCGTGCCCATTCTCGGGGTAAATACCCGCAAATGTAAAGTTCGGCAAATCAGCACCTTCGTATTTAACATCATTTTAATTCAGGGATTAAACAGACAAATTAGAAGAATGTGTGAGCATTTTGGCTATGAAGTAACCAAATTAGAACGAACACGCATCATGAATGTCAATCTAAAGGGCATTCCAACTGGCGAATTCAGAGAACTTTCTGAACAGGAAATGTCAGGGATAATGAAAAGCGTAGAGAAATCATCATCAGAGGCAAGTCCAAAAGCCAAAAATACTGCAAAGAAAAAACCAAATGCCTGGGAAGAAATTCCTGAGTTGAGAGAAGAAGCTAAAAAAAGTCAGAAACCTAAACACTCAACTGGGGCAAAACCAACATATAAAAAGCAAAGCGGCCCCTCATCAGCAAAAGGTAAAACAGCCGGAAAAAAAACTCACGCTACTAAAAATGCCAGACCCGCAAAAGGCAAACCTGCAGGAAAGTCAAATGGCAGACCAAAAGGAAGATAACCTGTTAATTGTAAAATTCTGAATCACAACCATTTGCTTTTTGCTTTAGCCTTTTAGCTTAAAAGCTTTTTAAGTATCTTTGCAGCAAATGGTAATAGCAAAAAAGATCGATATCCGCTCACTTGATTTAGCACAGTTGCAGCAACAATTAGCGGCCATGCAACAGCCAGCATTCAGGGCAAAGCAGATTTATCAGTGGTTATGGGAAAAATCAGCTACTAATTTTGATGAGATGAGCAATCTTTCTAAAGATTTGCGCAAAACATTAGATGAAGGTTTTACCATTAATGCTGTTCAGGTAAATAACTCACAATTCAGTAACGATCATACCATTAAAAATACGTTTCGTTTAGCAGATGGTAACATTGTAGAAGGTGTACTAATTCCGTTAGAAGATCGCATGACTGCTTGTGTAAGCTCCCAGGTTGGATGTAGCTTAACTTGTAAATTCTGTGCCACAGGTTATATGGATCGTAAAAGAAATCTGAACGCAGATGAAATTTATGATCAGGTAGTGCTCATAGATAAACAGGCCAAACAAAACTACAATAACCCACTTACCAATATTGTTTATATGGGGATGGGCGAGCCGCTATTGAATTATGCCAACGTATTAAAATCTATTGAACGTATCACCGCACCCGATGGTTTAAATATGAGTTACAAACGCATCACGGTATCTACTGCCGGAATTGCAAAGATGATTAAAAAATTGGGAGACGATGGCGCTAAATTTAACCTTGCACTTTCGCTTCATGCTGCTGATGATAAAAAACGCAATGAAATTATGCCAATCAATAAGGCAAACACATTAAAGGCATTAGCAGAAGCACTAAAGTACTACTTTGCCAAAACAAAAAATCCGGTCACTTACGAATATATTGTGTTTAACCATTTCAATGATGAGATAACAGACGCAATGGATTTAGCAAAGTTTTGCAAACACATTCCATGTAAAGTAAATCTAATTGAATACAACCCGATCTCATTTGCTGATTTTACCAATGCAGAAGGAGATAAAATCGATGCCTTCGCAAATTACCTGAAATCGCAGGGGATTACCACCAACATTCGCCGTAGCCGTGGAAAAGATATTGATGCAGCATGTGGCCAGTTGGCAGTAAAAGAAAGCTAAGATTAAACGGATAGCTTTATCTCTGCTAATTTTGATTCAATTTCCTCAAAATTCGGGCGGCTATCAGTTTTTGTAGAAAGGCATCTCTCTTTTAGTGATTGCAAAGCCAAACTGAATGCATCATTTTTATTGGAAGGGTATAACGATAAAAGATCATCCACCAGGTAACCAAAAGCACTTACTTCTATTTTCTCCAAAGCATAAGCATTGCTAAGTTCAGTTCGCTCATACCTGGTAGCTGCCCCAAAATCTCCAAACAGGGTATTACCCTCATCATCAATTAACATATTATGCGCATATAAATCGCCATGCATAATTCCTCTTTCATGCAAATGATTGGCCACCGAAGAAATAGAGGTTAATATGTTTATAATTTGCTGGGCAGAAAATTGAACATTAGGATCAAAAACATCGCGAGTGCACGACTTCAAACTTGGAGGATTTCCAAGATTTACATAATGTTTCGGAATAAGTTCCATTACCAAACCCGTTTTCGATTCGACAATATTATCTGTTGTGCCAAGAATCTTAACCAATGCATCGTGTTCCCCTGCTTGCAAACTCGAACTCATTTCATCTTCAGGGTATCCGTCGCTGGTTACGTCTCCCTTAAAAACTTTTACGGCCACATCATGAAGTATGCCTGCTCTCGATGCACGGTAAATCGTTCCAGAAGCACCTTCCCCTAACCTATCTTTAATTTGCAAGCTATTATAAGCAATAACCGGCGCTTCAATCTCTGCAATAGCATTTTGAGTACAAGGATTTCCAGCAAATGCCAGCCATGATAATTTTGGCAGGGAGAATAACCATTCAGGTATAATATCGATTTCATTTGCAGAAAGCCTTAAAAGTGCTAAAGCCTTACAATTTTGCAACTCATCAGGCAAGGCCGTTAACTGGTTTCCGGCAAGCATTAATTTTTCTAAACGATAACATTGACCAATAGCTGCCGGTATTGCTGATACCTGATTGTTTGTTAAAATTAACCACCTTAGGTTAGCGCCAATTGC
Organism: Pedobacter sp. CFBP9032; assembly: GCF_034045265.1. NCBI lineage: Bacteria > Pseudomonadati > Bacteroidota > Sphingobacteriia > Sphingobacteriales > Sphingobacteriaceae > Pedobacter > Pedobacter sp. CFBP9032. The sequence goes on from NZ_JAXCWE010000006.1 coordinate 371,513, forward strand.
ATTATCCGGAATGGTCTGAATACGATTAGCTTTAAAGCCAACGATATCAAGTTGCGGGCAATCTGCCAAAACCTGGGGATAAGTATCAAAGCTATTATCAGAACAAAAGAAAACCTTCAGTTTTTTTAGCCTTCCGAAATCCTTTGGCAACTCAGATAAGTTATTAGAAGATAAATCCAGATATTCCAGGGTATCTGATAATGAAAAAATCTCTATTGGAAAGCTTGTTAATCCTTCAGATAGTTTTAGGGAAGTACAACCCTCCAATACTCCACATTTCAATTGCGCTAACGTCTGCATAAGAATACAAATTTTCACAAATATAAAATTTATCAACCTGGATAAGGCCAGTGTTTACCAAAAAAGCAATCCCTGTAGAGGTAAATAGCCAAATTTAACTTTTTTATTACCAATACATTAAATCCAGATTAGTAATCCTATAACGTTTATAATCTTGTACTATTATTGGCAGAATTATATTAAGAGCATGCTATTCTTTTTCTGCCTAATCTCGATAAAGATAATTCCAGAAATCCATTTTAGATTTCTGCTTCGACCTCTAGTCTTTACGCTCTCCTTCTTAATCTTTACTCTTTTATTACTTGCCCCTTAGTCATCTTTAAAAAGATCCTGAATCAAGTTCAGGAGGACGTAAGAAGGACTATACGAAGAATCGGCTTTGACCTTTCTGCTTTGACCTTTAGTCTTTACTCTTTGTTCGTTGCTCCTTAGTCATCTGTAAAAAAGATCCTGAATCAAGTTCAGGAGGACGTGCGACTGATGATGCGAAGAATCAGCTTTTAGCCTTCTGCTTTGATCTTTACTCTTTATTCCTTGCTCCTTAGTCATCTGTAAAAAAGATCCTGAATCAACTTCAGGAGGACGTACCGAGAACTATGCAAAGAATCGGCTTTTGGCTTTCTGCTTTGACCTTTAGTCTTTACTCTTTAATCCTTACTCCTTAGTCATCTGTAAAAAGATCCTTAATCAAGTTTAGGAGGACGTACCGTGAACTATACGAAGAATCAGCTTTTGGCTTTCTGCTTTGACCTTTAGCCTTTATTCTT
>NZ_JAXCWE010000060.1:0-258 GCF_034045265.1 Pedobacter sp. CFBP9032
ACGTGAAATTTTTCCTTTTGCGTGAAAGCACCGAGCTTGAAAGAAAAAACCTCAACACTATAAGTGACATCAGTACCAAAATCGGAATTTTTCTTTTAGATAATACGATCATCACCGTTCACAGAATGAAAACCAAAAGTATTTCGGAGACGAAGAAACAGCTTTCAGCAGGTCATGAAAACTGTTCTCCCGAAAAAGTTGCGCTGATGATTTCTTTAGTGATTATGAAAAGTTTTGATGATGAAGCCATCAGTCTTT
>NZ_JAXCWE010000061.1:0-258 GCF_034045265.1 Pedobacter sp. CFBP9032
GCTTACCAATTTAATGGTGCTTTAAAGTCTGCTGAAAGTGAAATCGACAGAGCGACAGGTTCAATCCGCTACAAAGCGTTATTTCCAAATCCTAATCGTTTAATCAAACACGGAACATCCGGAAAATTAACTATTTCTGAAGTTCAGAATGATGCGTTGATGATTCCTCAGAAGGCTACATTTTCCATTCAGGATAAAACCTATATTTTCTTAGTAGACAAGAATAATAAAGTAAAAATGACCAATATTGAGGTCGGG
>NZ_JAXCWE010000063.1:0-257 GCF_034045265.1 Pedobacter sp. CFBP9032
TTAAACCCAATAAATCCGGATAACGCTTGCACCCTCCGTATTACCGCGGCTGCTGGCACGGAGTTAGCCGGTGCTTATTCGTATAGTACCTTCAGCTACTCTCACGAGAGTAGGTTTATCCCTATACAAAAGAAGTTTACAACCCATAGGGCCGTCGTCCTTCACGCGGGATGGCTGGATCAGGCTCTCACCCATTGTCCAATATTCCTCACTGCTGCCTCCCGTAGGAGTCTGGTCCGTGTCTCAGTACCAGTGTG
>NZ_JAXCWE010000064.1:0-256 GCF_034045265.1 Pedobacter sp. CFBP9032
TTAGGAAAATATACCGCTCAAGGTTCAGCATTCTTGGTAATGATGATCTTGGGAGGTGGAATTATCCCTCCATTACAAGGAAAGCTTTCTGATATTATCGGTATCCACAGCTCGTACATTATCCCGGTACTCTGCTTTGCTTATATTACCCTATTTGCTTATCTTGCAAAGAAGACCTTAAGCAAACAAGGAATTGATGTTGACGTTTTAGAATCTGAAGGTGCACATTAATACTACAAAAACATATAAAAAAAAG
>NZ_JAXCWE010000065.1:0-255 GCF_034045265.1 Pedobacter sp. CFBP9032
GCTTCGGAGTCTTCAAAATCAATTTCTCCACTTTCAAGGTCTTTAACAACAACAATTTTCATTCCTGCCATTGCTGCGGAAGCTGGGTTTGTTCCGTGTGCAGACTGAGGAATCAATACCACATTTCTGTGACCTTCACCTCTTGAGATGTGATATTCTCTGATCACCATCAATCCTGCATATTCACCTTGCGCTCCAGAGTTTGGCTGAAGAGAAGTTCCTGCAAAACCTGTGATTTCAGAAAGATCTTTCTCT
>NZ_JAXCWE010000066.1:0-254 GCF_034045265.1 Pedobacter sp. CFBP9032
TGTATAGATTTTGCCAATTACTATCTTTTTTAGCCAATTCGTGATCTAAAAACAAAATAGACAAATCACTAAATGCATAATCTGAACTGTCCCAATAATCCATATTTAAACTTGTGTTTTTAAGCGTTTTTTTATGATTTTCCAACAAATCCAGATATATGTTTTTCTTTTTTGAGGTAATTACTTTTTTAGGCTGTTCGAAATCTAAAATGCTTTGATAGGTAAGATAGTTATTCAGCGGATACATTTTTTTG
>NZ_JAXCWE010000067.1:0-252 GCF_034045265.1 Pedobacter sp. CFBP9032
GCCAAAAAACACTTAAAGTCATAACATATCGGTGTCCTATGATTTGTATCAGAAATGATCCTGGAATAAAAATCATTCCAAAAAAACTCAACTTATAGAGAAAGACAAACTGCCTATCTTCAATAATCTCAGGTTTTTCCCGTAAGAGTCTTATTGTTTCAAGAAAAAGAAAAACGGTAAAAATGATATAAGGGATTGCGTTGTACAGCCCCCCAAAAAAACTACTTTTATTATCATTCTGAAAATAATTTC
>NZ_JAXCWE010000068.1:0-251 GCF_034045265.1 Pedobacter sp. CFBP9032
TCATATAAATTCGATCACTAGGATTCGGATTCAAATCCATATTTCCTCGGGTGTACAATCCGTCGTTTCGAGGCAATAAAAATGGATTAAACTCAGAATACCAAGGTCGCCAAAGATTTCTGTTATATGTTAAACTTAAATCATATTTGTCTGAGAAAGAATATTTAAGCAATAGATTGGGTAAGAAGCTTCCATAGGAATCTTTTCTTGAAGTTCCGGCAATATCCTGCCCGATTTTATAATCAATATAC
>NZ_JAXCWE010000007.1:0-262464 GCF_034045265.1 Pedobacter sp. CFBP9032
GGTGTTACCTGGAGGCAGTAGGTTAAAACGCAGGGATTCTTCGTACCTCCGGATGACAATATCGCTATGGCCACCATGCGCTCCGGCCTAGGAAATGATGGAAGGAGAAAACGTTTAAAGCTTCGACCACATTCTTTCAAATTACCACTACCTACGGCAGCGCGTTTTGCCCGATCTTTCATCGGGTGCTTGTGCTGCCGAAATAAAGCTTTAACGATTTTATCCGACATCAGATCCAAGCCTTGAGGTATTTATAAGTTTTATGTTTTTATAGGCATTCATGAGCTCACAGAAAAGCTCGGTTTTGGCTCTTTTTATCAAGAATAAAGCCTTTCGGCGCAGCCGAAACAGCCACTATCCGCCTATTGGCCCCTTTCCCCGGATGGGAAAGGGGTTATAATAAGGACTTTTCACAGCTAGCGATTCAAAAAAATCAATAAAACATAGGTTCTGAATCGAGTTCAGAATGACGACCGCTTTAACCCAGCGTTCATGGAATGACGTAATAAAAAAGGTTCGGTGTTACCTTGAGGCAGTAGGTTAAAACGCAGGGATTCTTCGTACCTCCGGATGACAATATCGCTATGGCCACCATGCGCTCCGGCCTAGGAAATGATGGAAGGAGAAAACGTTTAAGCTTCGACCACAATCTTTCAAATTACCACTACCTAAGGCAGCGCGTTTTGCCCGATCCTTCATCGGGTGCTTGTGCTGCCGAAAAAAGCTTTAACGAATTTATCCGACATCAGATCCAAGCCTTGATTTTTGTTAAACTTTTTATCAAGAAAAAGTTTAGAGCCCTTCGGCGGCCAGCCGAGGCAAGCTAAGCGTGAAAGGTTTCTTCGATAGAAATTGCTTCAGCAGATGAAAAATCAGCTTCGCACTGACGGGTGTTTCGTGGGCATAAATAACAGAATCGTCATGCTGAATTTAATTCAGCAACTTTTTGTGATAAGATCCTGAAACAAGTTCAAGAGAAGGGCACTTTGCGCTCCGGCCTAGGAAATGACAAATATGGGATGTAAAATTTATCAGCGTCTTATGTAATAAAAATATGTTCTTTATGACGTAAAAAACATATCGAATGATAGATAATGTCAAAAAACCTCCCCTTTTGATATAAAAGTAACGATTTAACCCCTAATTAATACGGTATTACCCCTCACGCTAATATCAGTTTTAGCAGTAATTTGTACAAATCAATAATTTATAAATAGACATATATTAATGGTCTTTATTTACGAGTCCGTAGCTTTTAAACTTCATGACGGTGAAATACACTTACCTGTTTACAATGAGAAGAAAATGAGGCTAACTACATGTTAATTTTTTACGCTTAATAAATATATGCTAACCTTTAATCTACCTAAAAATGAAAAAACAATTTAAAATTTACTTCGTATTAAGTTATGCGATTATTGCGATGTTTACCGCATGCAAGAAAAGCGGGAATGCAGAAATGGAGCATCCGGCGAAAACCGAATTGGCGGATAAGCTCGCTACCATCAGCGCAACATCAAGTACTGACAGCATCACATTCAATTTTCCTCCCATGCATATTGTGGGTTCAACAGTGGCAGCGGCAGATATAGAGGTGCTTACTGATGGTGGTAACGCTGTAACCGAAAGAGGGATTGTTTGGGGCCTGGCACCAAATCCTTCGATAACGGATAATAAAGTTAAGCATGGCAATGCTGGTCTGGGCAAATTTAGAGTGATGCTTAAGGGCCTTACGCCAAAAACATCCTATTATGCCAGGGCTTATGCGATTAACGGCAATGGGGTGAGTTACAGCAGTGATGTTATTTTCAAAACCATAGCAAAAGGAAATATTACTTATACCTTTAACAAATCTGCAAATCCTACGGCACAAGAACTTGAAGCTTATGGTAGGTTGCAGGTAGCCATTGATAGTGCGGTTTGGTACCTGGAAAATTATACTTCAGCAACGAAACATCTTTACCTAAATTATGATAGTGGAGTGCCGACTGCAGATGCAAATAATGAGGGTTGGATGAGATTTGGAAGCAATTCTTCCTATCAAAACCTGCGGACTATGCTCCATGAATCTGATCATTCATTAGGCACAGGAACTTCATCCTGGTGGTCAAGTCATATTGTAGGCGGTAAACTTCAGGCACCTAGTGTAACATCACTATTGCAGATCATAACAAATGATAGTACTGCAAAACTTAACGGCGATTCGCAACACTGGTGGCCTTATGGTCTCAATCAAAATTCTGAAGTTTCTTCTAGTTGGGATTATGTATACAATTGCTTAATTCTGGAGGCCATGCGTAAAGATGGTTTAACTCAATTTAGCGGTGCGTATAATCCTTAAAGCGGCTAAATTAATTACTCATGTAGCCACAATCTGCGGGCACATGAGTAATTATTCACGGTAACCATATGCATCTTTTAATTTTTCTTAAAATAAAAGATGATTTATCTTATTAGAAATTTTAATTTCTTCCATCTCAGGAGGGCAGTCTTCCGCAACCTCTATAATATAAGTTCAGGGTTTAGATACCAAAGTATAATGTGATCCCCTTTCCGGTGAGTGCTTAGCTCAAATTTATCTTTTCAATAAATGTCAGTTTGACGGTTAAAAACTGAGGAAATGCCCATTTCGCTTTCATTTGCCTAAAATATCACAATTTACCACCTACATTTTACCATAATACCCCTTCTAAAAGTTTAATTTTTCATGGTTATTTGAATAATCAGATCATCAACATATGGAAACTTTAAAACCAAATATCCCGTTTGTTTCGTCTTTACACACTCAGATGAAATTTTTAAATCGCCACTAACCAGGCAAATTTAAAAACTATTAAAATGCTTTATGCTGCAAATCAGCAGTGAAAATTCATCAACAATCAAAACAAATTTAGAATGGCTAAAAAATTACTAAACATGCGAAAATGCATTTTTATGTTTCTGGCTACTGTAATTCTCGCAGGAATTTACACCGGAAACGTACGCGCTCAAACTCCTAAGGTCTCCTTAACAGGACGGATTTCAGATAACCAGGGAAATCCGATTCCCGGTGCAACCATCAAAGAAAGAGGCACCACTAATGCAACCATGAGCAATTCCGATGGTGGTTACAAAATAAGTGCAAGTAAAGGATCGGTGATCGAATTTGCCTTTATCGGCTATGCGACCAAAAGTATCACCATTGGTGATCAACCACAGGTTAACATCATCCTGGTTGATGATGCTGAACAAGCGCTAGAAGATGTGGTGGTAGTAGGTTTCGGGAAACAGAAAAAAGTAAATCTTACCGGGTCGGTAGGTGTAGTAGATGCAAAAGCGCTTGAAAACAGACCGGTTCAAAATGTGTCTCAGGCATTACAAGGCTTAGTGCCAGGCCTGAATATCTCGCAAAATAATGGCTCATTGGAAAGCAGACCATCTATTAACATCAGGGGAGTAGGCACAATTGGAAGTTCCTCTTCAGATCCACTGATCCTGATTGATGGAATGGAAGGTTCGTTAAATGCTTTGAATCCACAAGATGTAGAAAGTATTTCGGTATTAAAAGATGCCTCTGCATCGTCGATCTATGGTTCGAGAGCTGCATTCGGTGTAATTTTGGTGACTACAAAAAGAGGTAAGGCAGGTAAGGTACAGGTAAATTATAACAATAGTTTCCGTCAAACCAGTCCGGTTTTATTGCCAGAAATGATGGATTCTTATACTTTCGCGTTATACTTTAACGATGCCGGAAGAAACGGTGGCAGTGCACCTCATTTTGATGCAGCAAGTCTAAAGCGGATTAAAGATTTTCAGGACGGAACATTAAAAAGCACCATTATTCCGAGCCCTAACAATAACCTGGTTTGGGCAGATGGTTATGCATTTGGTAACGACAACAACGATTGGTACAAGGTAATGTATCGCGACCATAGCTTTTCGCAAGAGCACAATGTGAGCTTAACCGGTGGTACTGAAGCTACTTCCTATTATCTGTCAGGGAATTTCATGGATCAAACCGGGATGATGCGCTTTAATCAGGATGGATATGCGAGGTATGGTGCTACCGCGAAAATCAATACTAAGATTTCAGAAATCTTAACCGCAAATTACAGCAATCGTTTTCTAAGAGAAACTTATCATCGTCCGGCGGCATTAACTAATGGTTTTTACGAAGGCATTGGGCGCCAGGGTTGGCCAACATTACCACTTTATGACCCGAACGGTTATTTATACAGCTCACCATCTCCTGCTTTAGAAATGGCAGAAGGTGGCGATGATAATGAAGTTAAAGATTGGATGTATCAGCAAATTCAATTGGTTTTTGAGCCGATTAAAGGTTGGAAAACTTTTGGAGAAGCGAATTATCGTACGCAAACGCAATTCCGTCACTGGGATTCGCAGCAAACATTTAACCATGATGTAAATGGAGTTCCGTATCTCTACAGAAGAAGTTCGAATGTAAACGAATATGGTTATAAGGAAAACTATTTCAATACCAATATTTACTCAGAATATGCTAAAAGTTATGGTAAACATAACCTTAAAATCATGGCTGGTTTTCAGTATGAAGACACCAGGTACCGTGATTTAAGCGCCCAAAGAAATGGCATTATCGTAGCTGATATTGCTACATTGAATACCACATCAGGTTTAGATGCCGATGGTAAAGTGCTTGCGCCAACAGTTTCAGGCCAATATCAAAATTGGGCAACCCAAGGCTTATTTAGTCGTTTAAATTATGATTATGACGGGATTTATTTGTTAGAAGCCAACCTTCGGTATGATGGATCATCCCGTTTCCGTGCTGATAAACGCTGGGGCTGGTTTCCATCAGTTTCTGCGGGGTGGAACATGGCCAGAGAAGACTTTTTTAAAGACAGGTTTGCTTTTGTAAATACTTTTAAGTTTCGGGCTTCTTACGGTAGTTTAGGAAATCAAAATACCAATGTCTGGTATCCAACCTATTTAACTATGCCTGTAGGTACTGCAAATGGAGCCTGGCTGATTAACGGTGGTCGACCAAATACCGCAAGTGCACCAGGTATTGTAAGCTCAACCTTAACCTGGGAAACGGTAGAAAGTTATAATGCAGGTTTAGATTTTGGCTTCTTTAAAAACAGGTTAACCGGATCTTTCGATTGGTTTAACCGTAAAACTTTAAACATGGTTGGTCCTGCACCAGAGCTACCGGTAACTTTAGGAACAGCGGTACCACAAACCAACAATACTGATTTAAAATCTATGGGTTTTGAGCTTGAAATTGGCTGGAATGACCGTACGAAAAGCGGCCTGGGTTATGGCGTGAAGTTTTTATTATCAGACTTGAAGACAACGGTAACCCGTTATCCAAACGCAACTATGTCTTTGGATACTTATAGAGCAGGGCAGCAATTAGGCGAAATCTGGGGATATACGACCGTTGGAATTGCCAAAACACAGGAGGAGATGAATGCGCATCTGGCTACGCTAAGCAACGGCCAATCGGCATTTGGATCACAATGGTCTGCCGGAGATATCATGTATGCTGATTATAATAAAGATGGGAAACTGGATTGGGGGAGCTGGCGACAAGGAGATTCTGGCGACGCCCACCTGATTGGCAACAATACACCTCGCTACCGTGTTGGTTTGGATGTAAACCTAGATTATAAAGGCTTTGATTTCAGGGCATTTTTTCAGGGGGTATTGAAAAGAGATTACTGGCAAAGCAGTTACTTTTTCTGGGGCGCCACTTCGGATAAATGGTGGTCTACAGGTTTAGTGCAACATGCAGATTATTTTAGGAATGATCCGAACAGTCCGCTTGGTTTGAATCTCGATTCATATTATCCAAGACCAACTTTCGGAACCGGTAAAAACCAGCAAACCCAAACCGGCTACCTTCAGGATGCCTCTTACATCAGGTTAAAAAATATTCAATTGGGTTATACCATCCCTCAACGATTAACCAAGAAGCTCGGTGCGCAGAAATTAAGATTTTTTGCTTCAGGCGAGAACCTGGTTACCTGGACCAAACTAGCAGAAATGTTTGACCCGGAGACCATTGATGGTGGTTCTAATGGAAGCGTTTACCCACTTTCTAAAGTAATGTCGTTGGGTTTAAGTGTAACTTTTTAATCAAATAGAAATGAATTTTTCAAAGTATAAAAAATATAGTTGCCTGGCAACATTAGCAGTTTTCGCACTCTTATCAGGAGGCTGCCAAAAGGCTTTAGATAAAGCACCACTTTCAAATATTACCCCTGAAAGTTATTTAAAAGAAGAAGGGCAACTTGCCGCTTATGCCATTTCGAGGTATCCCGATGCATTTCCTTCCCACGGAAACTATTCTTTCGGCACTTTTGGGATCGATGGTAATACGGATAATATGATTTTACCTGTTTTGGATAATAAATTTATTCCAGGTTTATGGCGCGTAGAAGCTTCGGGTGGCGAGTGGAGTTTTGGCAACATTTATCAGGCAAATTATTTCCTGAGTACCGTAATTCCAAGATGGAAAGCAGGCGGTATTGTGGGTAATGCAGATAACATCAGGCAATATATTGGTGAAATGTATTTTATCAGGGCCGTAGAATATTTCAAGAAACTGCAATCGTTGGGCGATTTTCCGATTATCAAAACCATTTATCCTGATGAAAAAGAGATTTTAACTCAAGTAAGCAAAAGACAGCCCCGCAACGAAGTAGCCAGGTTTATTCTTTCTGATCTGGATTCTGCCGCTTTATTGTTGAAAACATCACCCGATGCCACTAAAAATAGAATTTCTAAACTTTGTGCACAGCTGATCAAATCTAGAGTGGCATTATATGAAGGAACTTGGCTGAAGTATTTTAAAGGAACCGCATTTGTGCCCAACGGACCAAACTGGCCTGGTAAATCGAAAGATTATAATGCCAGTTATCAATATCCAACGGGAAGCATTGATTCAGAAATCCAGTACTTTTTAGGCGAGGCCATGTCTGCAGCGAAAAGTGTGGCAGATGCCGTTCCACTGGTGGCCAATACCGGAATTATCGAAGCGCCTAACAATGAAAACCCTTATTTTAAAATGTTCGGCGCGGTTGACATGTCTGGCTATAGCGAGGTTCTGTTGTGGAGGCAATATGGCGCTGGTTTAGTTACACACAATATCCCGGTGTATGCCCAGGCTGGAAACTATGCCGTTGGTTTATCAAAAAGTATGGTGGAGAGTTTCTTAATGGAAAACGGACTACCAATTTATGCTGCAGGAAGTAATTATCAAGGCGATGATTATATCGCTGATGTGAGAAAAAACAGAGACGGAAGATTGAACCTGTTTTTAAAGGAGCCCGGTCAAAAAAACGTATTGGTTAACATTGGTCAGGGAACGCATGCCACACAAATAGAGCCTACCCCGAGAATCTGGGAATCTAGCTATGATCAAAAATATACCACTGGTTACGCCATCAGAAAAGGGATTAGTTATGATGGCGCTCAGGCGAATAATGGTCAGGGGTATACAGGAAGTATTACGTACAGGGCAAGTGAAGCTTACTTGAACTATATTGAAGCCAGCTATGAAAGAAACGGAACAATTGATGCGGATGCGACTAAATATTGGCAACAATTAAGGGCAAGAGCCAAAGTAAATACCGATTTTCAACAAACCATTGCGGCAACTGAAATGGCTAAAGAAACGCAGGATTGGGGAGCATATTCTGCCAATACGTTGGTTTCCCCTACACTTTATAATATTCGTCGCGAAAGAAGAAACGAATTGATGGCAGAAGGTTTAAGGTATATGGATTTGAAAAGATGGAGAGCAATGGATCAGATGATTAGTACGCCGTACCATTTTGAAGGATTTAAACTCTGGGGCCCGATGAAGAGCTGGTTCACGGCTTCGCAAATTGTTTACGGTTCTGGAAATTCTGGCGCTGTGGTTTCTGACCCCGCTTTGAGTGTTTATCTCCGTCCGCAGGAAATTCGTTCAAATGCCGATTCTTACAAAGGTGCAAGGTGGACAATGGCTCATTATTTAAGTCCGATTGCGACGCAACATTTTAACATTACTGCGGCCGATGGCAATATAGCGAGTTCACCAATTTATCAAAATCCGGGTTGGCTTACAGCCGGTGGCTCAACGCCAACCGGAATATAATAATACTTCAGTTGCAGTATCTTTGAAAGAGGAATCTGTAACTGAATACATTCAAATTTACTTTATGAGCTTTAAAACAAAAATAGCGGCAGTTGCGCTGGCGATTTTATTTTCGCACCAGGCTAACGCCCAAAACAACGATTGGGAAAATCCCCGGTTAGTAGATCAGGGTAAAGAGAAGGCCCACGTTACTTTCATGCTGTTTGATAACCAGAAAGATGTGATTCAGGATGATTATACGAAATCATCCTACTATAAATCTTTAAACGGAAGCTGGAAATTCAACTATGTAGATAAACACCAGGATCGCCGGATAGATTTTTTCAGCACCAACCTGGATGATAGTGGTTGGGCAAATATTCCCGTTCCATCTAATTGGGAACTGAATGGTTTTGGCATTCCTATTTATACGAATATCACTTATCCTCATCCAAAAAATCCACCTTTTATTGGCGAAAATAATTCGGTAGGTACTTATAGAAAAACTTTCACTGTTCCGGAGAACTGGGAAGGCAAAGAAACCATCATTCATTTTGGTTCCATTTCAGGCTGTGCTTTCATTTACCTGAACGGAAAAAAGGTGGGTATGACCAAAGCTTCTAAAACGCCTGCGGAGTTTGATATTACGCCATTTCTTAAATCAGGAACTAACGTTTTAGCGGTTCAGGTTTTTCGCTGGTCTGACGGAAGTTACCTGGAAGACCAGGATTTCTGGCGTCTGAGCGGAATAGAACGCAATGTTTACCTGTATGCAGTGCCGAAACAAACCATTTGGGATTTTTTCCTGAAAGGCGATTTGGATCAAACTTACACTGACGGATTATTTTCGGCCGATGTTGATGTTCGTAAATTCGCAAAGGAAAACCCCGCTGGCGGGTCGGTTACGGTATCACTTTTAGATAAGACCGGAAAAACCGTTTTTACTAAAAAGCAATCTTTTACTGCTAACACAGATTCTATTCAAACCATTAGTTTCAACGGAACGATTAAGAATCCGTTAAAATGGAATGCAGAGCAGCCAAATTTATACGATTGCGTGATTGAACTGGCAGATGCAAAAGGCAGGCAAACTGCCGTAACTGGTGCTAAAGTAGGTTTCAGAAAAGTAGAAATCAAAAATGCGCAGCTTCTGGTAAACGGCGTTGCTACCTATGTTCACGGGGTTAATCGCCATGAACACGATGATGTAACCGGCCATACCACTACCAAAGAACTGATGTTAAAAGATATTCGTTTGATGAAGGAATTTAACATCAACGCGGTGCGATTATCACACTATCCAAACGATCCGCTTTGGTATAAACTATGCGATGAATATGGTCTTTATCTTGTTGACGAAGCAAATATCGAAACACATGGCATGGGCGCAGAGTGGCAGAGTGCTTTCGATAAGTCAAAACACCCTGCTTATCTGCCAGAATGGGCTGCAGCACATGTAGACCGCACCGTGCGGATGGTGGAACGTGATAAAAATTATGCTTCCATTATTATCTGGTCGCTTGGTAATGAATGTGGTAACGGGCCAGTATTTCATGATAATTATAAATGGATTAAGCAACGCGATAATACCCGCCCGGTTCAATTTGAGCAAGCGGGCGAAGATTGGAATACGGATATTGTTTGTCCGATGTACCCAAGCATTGGTTCCATGAAAAAATACGCTAACGACAATACCAAAACCCGCCCATACATCATGTGCGAGTATGCACACGCCATGGGAAACAGCAACGGGAATTTCAAAGAATACTTTGATATTATCCGCGGTAGCAAACACATGCAGGGTGGTTTCATTTGGGATTGGGTAGATCAGGGATTAAAAACTAAAGATTTAAATGGCAAAACATTCTGGGCTTACGGAGGCGATTTAGGTGGCTTTTACTGGCAGAATGATGAGAACGGGGTAGCTGATGGAATGGTGAGTTCAGATCGGACGCCAGATCCCGGCGCTTACGAGATTAAGAAAATTTATCAGAATATTTTATTTACATCAGCGGATATTGCTAAAGGAAACTTAACGGTTGAGAACCTTTTCGATTTTACCAATCTGGAACAATATGATTTTAAATGGCAATTGATAAGTAATGGTAAAATGGTTAAGGAAGGCACCTTCCAGGTGAGCCTTAATCCGCATACTAAAAAAGACATCAAGCTTAACCTGCCCGTGTTTAAATCCGTTGCCGGAACAGAATATTTCTTAAACGTTTATGCCTATAGCAAAAAAGCCAGCGCTATGTTGCCTGCCGGATTTGAAGTAGCCAACGAGCAATTCTTTTATGGAGGCAATTTCTTCGAGAAGCCAATCCAGACTGCTGGCAAACTTAATGTAACTACAGAAGGCACTAAACTTTCGTTCACCGCTGGTGATGTGAGTGGCGAATTTGACACTAAATATGGCAGGTTTATACGCTACGGTAAAAAAGACGGAAAAAACTTTAATCGTTTTCCAGAGCCTTATTTCTGGAGGGCACCAACAGATAACGATTTTGGAAACAACATGCCTCAGCGTTTAGGTATCTGGCGGTCGGCCCATGAAAGTAAAAAGCTCCTTGCTGTAAACATAGCCAAACAAACAGATAGTGGCTTGCTGATTAATGTAAATTACCTATTGAATAGTATTGCCGTTTCATACGTTGTAAATTACCTGATTCAAAACGACGGATCGGTAAAAGTGACTGCTACGATGGATTTAGGCGATAGAGATTTGCCGGAATTGCCACGATTTGGGATGCGTACCGAGCTGCCGCAAGCTTATCAGAATCTAAAATATTATGGTAGGGGGCCATACGAAAACTACAGCGATCGTAATTTTGCTTCTTTGGTTGGTTTATACCACGACCAGGTAGAAAATCAATACTACAAAGGTTATATCCGTCCGCAGGAAAGCGGCAATAAAACAGATGTTCGCTGGTTAACTTTAACCGATAATGATGGTAGCGGGCTTTTAATTGAGGGTGCACAGCCCATTTCCTTTACAGCTATCAATCATTCAACAGAAGATTTAGATCCGGGTTTAACTAAAAAACAACAACATCCTACAGATTTGCCAAAACGGAACAATGTGTACTTAAATATTGATTTGAAGCAGCGTGGCGTTGGTGGTGATGATAGTTGGGGGGCTTATCCGCATGCGCAATACCGACTAACGGATAAGAAATATTCATACAGTTACACCATAAAACTTTTGGGTAACTTTATTTCTGATGCGAGATAAAATGCAATATATCTTTTGTTCACTACTGGTTTTTATCACAACATTTTGCGCCCTTAAGGAGGCGCAAAATGTTGCTCATTCAAAATATTTTGGTGATGGATATCAGTTGGTATGGGCTGATGAATTTAGTAAAGACGGGCAGCCAAATCCTAAAAACTGGACTTACGAGCAGGGGTTTGTCCGCAATGAAGAACTGCAATGGTACCAACAAGAAAATGCTTTTTGCAAAAATGGCATCTTAATTATCGAAGCCAGAAAAACTGAAAAAACCAATCCTGATTTTGTCTCTGACAGTAAAAACTGGCGTAAAAACCGAAAAACGATTCCTTATACTTCTGCTTGTTTAATTACCAAAGGTTTGAAAAGCTGGAAATATGGTCGCTTCGAAATGCGTGCTAGAATTGATATAAGCGAAGGCCTTTGGCCTGCTTTCTGGACTTTAGGTGTTGATGGCGCATGGCCAGCCAATGGCGAAATTGATATTATGGAATATTACCGTGGTAAGATATTGGCAAACATTGCCAGCACCTCAAAAGACGGCAAGACAAAATGGTTTAGCAAAACAAAGGCTGTTGCTGAACTGGGTGGTAAAGCGTGGGCGAAAAAATTTCATGTATGGCGAATGGATTGGGACGAGCAGGCAATCAGTTTGTTTGTGGATAATGTGCTATTCAATAAAACCTTACTCGCTGATCTTGATAACGATGACCGTAAAGGCCCTCATCCCTTTAAACAAAAACATTATATCTTACTGGATCTGGCTATTGGCGGAATGAATGGGGGAGATCCGAAAGACACTAAATTTCCAAATCGCTTTGAAATAGATTACGTTCGCGTTTATCAAAAATAGATTACGTAACCTGACATCAAAGGCGTCGGTGAGAATAAATAGCCTCTATCTGCCTATTGGCAACTTTCCGCTAAAAGGAGAAGGTTAGGAAAAAGGATTCTTCAAATCCTAAAGGATAAAAAACAGTTCGATGTTGAATGAAGACAGTCGATAGAAACGAAGGGCTTCTTCTCCACGTTAAGAATAACCATGAGGTAAAAAATAGCGAGGTATTTTAAGATAAAGATCCTGCATAAAGTTCAGAAAGGACGACCGATTTAACCTAACCGTTCATGCCAAATCAAAAATCTCTATCGGTATAAAAGAAATTTCATAAATCTAAAATTGCAGCCAGTTTTGTATATTTGAGATTCAACAACCAAGTATTTATCCTAATGCTAAACGCATTATTGTTCCCTTTCCGAGAAGATAACCTATCATCATGAAGCGAATCATTTTTTTCTTATCTATTTTTACATTTTCCGTTCAAGTCATTGCGCAAAATAAACTTCAGGCATTTAAACTGATGGATGTGAGGCTGCTGGAAAGCCCGTTTTTAAAAGCCGAAAAAACAGATCAGGAATACATGCTTTCATTAAATCCTGATCGATTGTTAGCACCATATCTAAAAGAAGCAGGTCTAACGCCCAAAGCAGCATCTTACGGAAACTGGGAAAATACAGGTTTGGATGGGCACATTGGCGGTCATTATGTTTCGGCGCTCTCTTTAATGTACGCTTCAACTGGAGATCAGAAGGTGAAGTCGCGACTTAATTACATGCTCGATGAACTGGAAAAGTGCCAGTTAAAAAATGGAAATGGTTATCTTTCAGGCGTACCAGGTGGTAAAGAAATCTGGGCACAAATCAAATTAGGCCATATTAAATCTTCCAGTTTTTCACTAAATGGAAAATGGGTGCCACTTTATAATATTCATAAAATTTTTGCGGGTTTACACGATGCTTATGCCGTTGCAGGTAGTGATCAGGCAAAACGGATGCTCATTAAATTAACAGACTGGTGTATAAATTTGGTTGATGGTTTATCTGATGATCAAATTCAGGAATTGTTAAAGAGTGAACATGGTGGTCTGAACGAAATTTTTGCAGATGTTTATGCCATCACCGGAGATAAAAAATACCTAAAGTTGGCCAGGCAATTTTCAGACCAATCGATTTTGAAGCCCCTGCTTGCGAAAAAGGATGCGTTGAACGGACTGCATGCCAACACACAAATTCCGAAGGTGATTGGTTTTGAACAAATATCATTAGTGGATCAGGATAAAAATTGGGGGGAAGCCGCAAATTTTTTCTGGGAAACCGTGGTAAACCACAGAACCGTTGCCATTGGTGGAAATAGTGTAAGAGAACATTTTCATCCGGCAAATGACTTTTCTTCCATGCTCGAATCGAGAGAAGGGCCTGAAACCTGTAACTCTTACAACATGCTAAAACTGACTAAACAACTGTTTCTGGATGCACCTTCCATTAAATATTTAGATTATTATGAGCGAACGTTATATAATCATATCCTAACATCCCAAAGGGAGAAAGGCGGTTTTGTGTACTTCACACCGATGCGTCCGGGGCATTACCGCACCTACTCACAACCGCAGGAAAGTTTTTGGTGCTGCGTAGGCTCTGGTCTGGAAAATCATGGCAAATATGGTGAGTTAATTTATGCGCATGATGGCCGGAATGTTTATGTGAATCTGTTTATCCCTTCCATACTGAACTGGAAAGAAAAGGGTATTAGCCTTACACAGGCAACCGACTTCCCTGAGCAAGAGTCTACACAATTAACATTAAAGGTTGCCAAGCAGCAACGTTTTGCCATTAATTTAAGGCAGCCTTCCTGGTTAACCAATGGGCAAATGACGATCTTAATCAATGGGAAAAAAGTGGTCGCAAAAGCTTTAGGAAATGGTTATGTAAGTATTGATCGGATTTGGTCATCTGGTGATGTAATTAAAGTAGCACTGCCAATGCATAACACGGCCGAATTTATGCCTGATGGATCTGATTGGGTAGCCTTTCTTCATGGCCCCATTGTGATGGCGGCAGAATTAGATACCCTGCAGCAGCCTAATTTAACTGCCGACGGAAGCCGGATGGGGCATATTGCGACTGGTGCATTATTTCCATTAAATGAGGCACCACTAATTTCTGGTAACAAAACAGATCTTGCTCAAAATCTTGTCGCTGTAAAAAATGAGTCACTCGCTTTCAGCGTTACAAATGCCATTTATCAGCCTAAATATAAAAACCTTAAACTTGTTCCATTCTATCGATTGGCAGAAAAACGTTATGTAGTGTATTTTCCTTACTCAAATCCCGAAAACCTAGAAGAACGGGCAAAAGCCATAAAACTAGCTGAAATTGAAAAAAGTAAACTTGAGCAAGAAACAGTTGATCTCATTAACACCGGAGAACAACAGCCAGAATCTGATCATGGTTTCAAAGGAGAAAAAACAGATGCTGGAATTTTTCAGGATAGACATTTTAGAAATGGAAATGGATGGTTCAGCTATCATTTAAAAAATGAGAATTTAACAGCTAAAAAAGTTCGGCTTAAACTCTACGGCAAAGAAAAGAATAAAGATTTTTCGATTTCGATTAATAATAAAATCATTGCTAAATTGAATTTAGAGGGGAGTAAAGGAGATGCTTTCTATACACAAGATTTTGAAATTCCCGAACAATTGCTGTCGAAACAAATGGAGCTTAAGCTGGAAGCAAACACAGGCTCTTCCATTGCCAATGTGTATGAAATAAGATTGGTTAAATAATTTTTGATTTACATCTGCGGCATCATTTATGTTGCCCTTTGCTTAATTTTTAACTATTTATCCCATTACTCATGAGAAAAAAAGTCGCCACAACCATTTTATCACTTTTTATAATCCTTCCTGCCTTTGCCCAAAAAGTTTTGGAGCTTTCTAATCCCACAAATCTTCAGCGAAGCGATGAACTTGTAATTATTAAGCGTTCTGATATGAAAATTGCGCTAACAGCAGCAAAGCCTTATCTATCAGTAATAGCTGGCGATAAAAAATTACCAGTACAGTATGATGATTTTAACGGAGATGGTATTTGGGATGAAGCGGTTTTACTGTATACTTTTTCACCAATGGAGAAATTAAGTTTAAAAATCTCTCCTTCGGACAAGAAGCTTCCTGCGGATAAGGTAATGGCTCATATTCGGCACATGCGCAAAAATGTAGATAATTCGTTCGGACCGAACTTAAATACCGATTCTATTCCAACCGGACAACCAAATACTGATTTTAGCAAAGAAAAACTTCCACCATTTTTAACTGAAGGGCCAGCCTGGGAAAACGATAAAGTTGGCTTTCGTTTATATTTCGATGTGCGAAATGGAAAGGATATCTGGGGAAAAACCACCTCTAAAATGATGATGGATACGGTTGGTGTAGACCCTTCGGTAATTTATCATCATCAAGCAGATTGGGGAATGGATATTTATAAAGTTGGTACCTCACTAAGTGCTGGAGCGCTGGCTATCAATATTAAGCTTAAGGATGGAAAGGATTCTTTAATTAGACTGGGTGGCAGAAATATGGGTAAGGTAATTTATCATAAAATCGCCGATGGCCCTTATCGGGCAGTATTTCGTTTAACCTATCCCGAATGGAAATTTGCATCAGGATATGAGCCCATTTCTATTACAGAAAAAATCAGTATTTGGGGTGGTCAATACTTTTACAAAAGTGATATTATGGTTGAGCATGCGCCTGATAAATCTAGCCTGGTTACAGGTTTTGCAGATTTATTTAATATCCCATCAGGAGAAATTAAAGGTAAAAATACGAATGTTGTTTACGCTTATGGCCTGCAGAGCGAAAATCACGATCAGCTTGGATTGGCCATTATGGCCACCAAATCAGATTTTATTTCCTTTGGTAAAACGGCAACCACAGACAAAGATGTAAAGAACAGTTATTTAGTTTCGTTAAAAATGCCTGAAAAGGGAAAACAAACAGGTTTCAAATTTTATTCCGCATGGGAACCTTCTAATCAGCAATTTAAATCGAGAGATTCTTTTGTGAAATACTTAAACAACCAGGTGTTGAATAATGATCAGCCAATTATTTACGAAGTGGAAATAGTGAGGTGATTTACCTTTGCATTTGTTTGCAATGATTATTTTTGGGGCTTTTTGCTTCCGCTGACAGAAGGCTACTGTGAGGATATGGCTTTTAAAAAGGGTCAAAAAAAATTAAAGCCTGAAATGGCTTTTTTAATTTCAAAGCATTATTTTTACGCCAATTATGGAAAACGACAAAAGAGAAATATTCGATAGCGTTGCGCAACGTCTAAAAATTGAAGGTTTTAATGTAGTAAACCGCGATGAAACACGTCCTTGGGGAGGTTTCTTCGTAATTGACGAAGCCCAGGCTCAACAGTTTGCCGATACTTATTTTGACGGATTAGATGTAGAGGGTTTAAAAATAGGTGGTAAATTAAGTCCAAAGATATTAATAGTAGCCCCAAATACACGCTTATCATGGCAATATCACCACCGTAGAGCAGAAATATGGCAAGTGGTAACAGGTACAGTAGGAATTAAAACCAGCGAAACAGACGAAGAAGGTGAAGTGAAAAAATATTCGCCTAAAGATCAGATCAAATTGCAACAAGGTGAGCGTCACCGCTTAATTGGGTTAGCGGATTGGGGTGTAGTAGCAGAAATCTGGCAACACACAGATGCTTCCAATCCATCAGATGAAAGCGATATTGTAAGGGTACAAGACGATTTCGGTAGATAGTAATTCATTCAATAAAATATTTCAAAAGGCACGGTGAGTGATCTATCGTGCCTTTTAAACACATTTCTATAGCTCGTTTAAACAACGAACATTTATTAACGGCGACTTAATAAAAACTAAAAGTCGATAAATACCGTTTATATAGCATACACATTATACATGATTATCCTTATATTCTTTCTTTGCCATTGGTTTCTATCACTTTTTAGCCAAACCTTTTTTCTCCATCGTTATTCATCACATAAAATGTTTAAAATGGAGCTTTTTTGGGAAAGATTTTTTTACCTCATTTTGTTGATTTCTCAAGGTTCATCATTTTTAAATCCGAGGGCTTACGCGATCTTGCACCGGATGCACCATGCTTATAGCGATACAGAGAAAGATCCGCATTCACCTCATTTCTTTAAAGATGTTTTCGGGATGATGATTGCAACGAAGAACATGTATATGGATTATCTTCATTTTAAAATACAACCAGAGCCAGCTTTTCAGGGGAACTACCCGGAATGGCCTTTGATAGATCGCATAGGCAATTCTTGGTTATGGAGAATTGGATGTGGCTTATTTTACATTGGTTTTTATATCGCTTTTGCTAATCATTGGTGGTTGTTTATTTTATTGCCAATCCACTTTTTAATGGGGCCGCTACATGGTGCTATTGTAAACTGGTGTGGGCATAAATATGGCTATTCAAACCACGATAACGATGATCATAGTAAAAATTCATTACCATGGGATTTTCTGCTAATGGGCGAATTATTTCAAAATAATCATCATAAAAAGCCAAATAGTCCAAATTTCGCGACAAAATGGTGGGAATTTGATCCAACTTACCCAGTAATGAAAGTGTTGCATTGGATGAAAATTATTAAAATTAGAAAAGTTTAGTTTACTGATAAGTAAGTTTTTTTTTTGTAGTGTTAGTTTAACCATATAGAAATTGGATCATATAGACAATCTACGTTAACTGCTCTTTATTTCAAAAATTGGAACTTATATGATCTATCTGTCTTAGGTGGTTATTCAACTTTAGTGAATCCATTAAGCAAATTAATTCAACCATATAGAAACTTCGATCATATAGACCATCTGTTAACTGCTTTTTATTTCAAAAAAATTCGAACTTATATGATCTATATGTCTAAGGTGGTTAATTAATAATCGGTCTCTGTATTGGCAAATTAATTTAACCATATAGAAATTGAGATCATATAAACTATCCATGTTAATTGATTTATAATCTAAAATTCGAACTTATATGATCTATATGTCTAAGGTGGTTAATTAATAATCGGTCTCGCTAATGGCAAATTAGTTTAACCATATAGAAATTGAGATCATATAGACTATCCGTGTTAGTTGATTTATAATCTAAAATTCGAACCTATATGATCTATCTGTCTTAGGTGGTTAATTAATAATCGGTCTCGCTATTGGCAAATTAATTTAACCATATAGAAATTGAGATCATATAGGCCATCTATGTTAATTGGTTTCACACTCTAAAATTCGAACTTATATGATCTATCTGTCTTAGGTGGTTAATTAATAATCGGTGACTCTATCAAGCAAATTAATTTAACCATATAGGAATCGAGATCATATAGACAATCTATGTTAATTGATTTTACACTCTAAAATTCGGACTTATATGATCTATTTGTCTTAGGTGGTTAATTAATAATCGGTGACTCTATCAAGCAAATTAATTTAACCATATAGAAATCGAGATCATATAGACTATCGATTTACATTCTAAAATTCGAACTTATATGATCTATATGTCTTAGGTGGTTAATTAATAATCGGTCTCTCTACTGGCAAATTAATTTAACCATATAGAAATTGAGATCATATAGACAATCTATGTTAATTGATTTCACATTCTAGATTTCGAACTTATATGATCTATCTGTCTGAGGTGGTTAATCAATAATCGGTCTCTCAATTAGCAAATTAATTCAACCATATAGAAATTGAGATGACATAGACAATCAATATTAATTTATACTCTAAAATTCGAACTTATATGATCTATCTGTCTTAGGTGGTTAATTAATAATCGGTGACTCTATCAAGCAAATTGATTTAACCATATAGAAAACGAGACCGTATAGACTATCTATGTTAATTGATTTTACTCAAAAATTTAAGCTTAATATGGTTAATCAATAATAACAAGCAGCTCATTCCCATTAAAAATGAATTGGCTCAATGTTAAGCCACCAAGGTTCCCATCAGCTATAGTTTAAGTTGTTTTGCGCTCACAACTATCCAAAAATTTCTCTTTTTAGTACTTAATATTCGTCTTTCTTCCTGCATGTCTGTTTTTTACAGATAAAAATTGCAACTTTGCCGACCAAATAACCAAGTTGCGTAAAAATAATTCTTTCCGATTGTAACAAATTACGACCTGCGCGGACTAACAAACAAATACTAACTAAAAGATGAAACGAATTTTACTCTCAATCCTTATTCTTGGAACATTTATCAGCGCACAGGCACAATTTCCTGCTGGCGGTTTTGGTGGAGGAGCAAAGAAACCTACAGTATTCGGTCGTATTACCGCCACGATTTTAGATTCTGTTACCAAACAACCGATTGATTATGCGACCGTATCATTAATCAATGCCAAAGACAACAAATCAGTAAATGGAGGTGTAACAGATCCGAAAGGTAAATTATCCTTGCAAAATGTTGCTCCTGATTCTTACAAACTGATGATTGGGTTTATGGGATATAAAACCAAGTCTATTACAGTTACAACAACCCCGGCAAAACCAGATCAGAATTTAGGAACTATTTACATCTCTTCTACAGAGAATACATTGGCTGATGTTCAAATCCAGGGGACAAAAGCGATTATTGAAAATAAAATCGATAGAATGGTTTACAATGCAGAAGCAGATGGTACAAATGCCGGAGGTGATGCAACAGACGTGATGCGTAAAGTGCCGATGCTTTCTGTTGATGTTGATGGAAATGTTCAGCTACGCGGGGGTGCAGTACGTGTTTTAATTAATGGTAAACCTTCAGGAACAATGGCCAGCAGTGTATCTGATGCCTTAAAAATGATTCCTGCAGAACAAATTAAAAGTGTAGAAGTCATTACGAGTCCTTCAGCTAAATATGATGCAGAAGGTTCTGGCGGAATTATAAACATCATTACTAAAAAATCAAATGCACAGGGCGTTAGCGGAAGTGTAAATACATCCGTAGGAACCAGACAAAACAATGGCGCTTTTAATTTAACTGCTAAAACCGGCCGTTTAAGTGTAAATACCAGTTTAGGCGCAAATCTTGCCTATGCACAAGATTCCAGGTTATTATTTGAAAACAATACACGTACAGATTCTGCCGGAACAACCAGAATTAATAGCATCATCCAAAACGGAGTTTCCAAATTCAGCCGCAACGGTTACAATGGAAGTTTCGGTGCGGACTATGATTTCAACGCTTATAACAATGTAAGTTCTACATTTAAGTATAACAACTTCTCTAACGGTGGGCCTGGTAGTGCAGACTATATTTTGAATGGCGTTCCGCTAAGGAATGTAAGCAATATGGATGTCGGTTTTAATAACTTTGATTTTAATGTTGATTATAAGCATACCACAAAAAAAGAAGGAGAAGAATTCACTATTTCAGGTCAGCTATCCTCTGGAAAAAACTCAACAGATTTTGAGAATGAAATTATAGGCAGTTCCTTTCCGCCGATAAACAATAGCAACACCGGTAAGAACAAAGAATATACAGCACAAACAGATTATACTTATCCATTTAGTAAATCAACAATATTAGAAGTTGGTGCAAAAGGAATTTTCAGAAACATTAACAGTGAATTTTCTACCAATGCTGCTCAGGATTTTGAATACAATCAGGATGTTGCATCAGCTTATGGCGTAATCAGCTTCAAATTAAGTAAGAAATTAAATTTTAAAGGAGGATTAAGGTCAGAATATACTACGATAGATTTTAATACAGCACAAGGTGGTAATCAGAAAAATGATTATTTCAATTTATTTCCAAGTGCAATCATCTCTCAAACCTTAAAAGGAAATGCAACTTTAAAACTAAGTTATAACCGTAGGGTTCAGCGACCAAGTTTAGCTTATTTAAATCCTTTCCGTAATGAGAGCGATCAGTTTAATATCCGTCAGGGTGAACCCACATTAAACCCCGAGTTAAGTGATAACCTTGAGCTTGGTTATTCCACTTTTATTAAAGGTTCTGTAATTAATGCTTCTGTATTTTATCGTCGTACAGGTGGTGTAATCGAAAGTTCAATTACGCCATTTAGAGAAGGTAATTTAGATAAAACCCTAACTACTTATATCAATGTAGGTACTGCACAAACTTATGGTGCTAATGTATTTGCTTCTTACAACCCAAAACCAAAATGGACTTTAATGACTAATCTTGGTGTTAATACTTATGAAGTAAGCAATACGCAAACCGGAATTAGTACAGGAACATTTTTAAACTATAATATTTTCGGGCGCTCTGCTTATGGTTTTGGTAAAGGCTATAACTTTGAACTATTTGGAGTGGTTAATTCGCCAAGAAGAACTTATCAGGGAAAAACAGATGCGATGATTTTTTACGGAGCATCTTTCAAGAAAGACATCTGGAATAAAAAAGGTTCAATTGGAATCAACACTTTAAATCCTTTTAACCGAGATCTACATATTAAAACAGTGAACAATTCTGTAAATACTGTGGGAAATAAAACGAGTACACTTTTCCAAAGTTCTAATATTTACTATCCACTACGTTCATTCGGAGTAAACTTCAGCTACTCTTTTGGAAAGTTGAAATTCACAGAGAAGAAAAAGATTAAAAACGATGATGTGAAGCAAGATCAACAACAAGGCGGCGGAATGGGCGGCGGCTTACAGCAATAAAAAGCTAGTTTGAATAGTATAATGAAGAGTTTTCGGGTAATCCGGAAACTCTTTTTTTTTGTGTTATGGTTTGAGGGTGTAAAAATTACACTAAGGGGTGATTTTTTTATGTAAAAGGATATCTTTTGCGTGTTTTAGCTGGGTTTTGGTATTATTTTAGCGTGATTTGCGGTATACTGCGGAATTTCATTCTGCTTTTTGCGGTGTTTTTCTACTAAAACGTTATATTGCATCTGCTAACAATCATCAAACCCTAAATTCTTAAAATATGAAAAAAGTTTTTACCTCACTTTTTTTTCTGTTTCTTTTACTCATTGGGCTATCCTCCTTTGCCCAGGTAAAAACGGTAACAGGGAAAATTACCGCCACAGATGATGGCGGGCCCTTGCCTGGGGCAAGTATTAAAATTAAAGGTAGCAACACCGGAACTTCAACAGATGGAAACGGAAACTTTACTATTCAGGTGCCTTCATCTAGCGCTGTACTGATGATCAGTTTGCTGGGCTACAAAATGCAGGAAGTTGCAGTGGGCGACAGAACAACCATTAACCTCACACTTGCCTCAGATTCACAAGAACTTCAGGAAGTAACCATATCAACAGCACTGGGAATCACCAGACAAGCAAAATCACTTGGTTATGCCGCGCAGACAGTAAACGATAAAGATTTAAATTTTAATCATCAGCCTAACCTGCTCAATGCTTTACAAGGTAAGGTTGCAGGCGCAACAATATCAAGCACTGGCGGCGGGCCTGGTCAAGGTGCGAGCATCAGAATCAGAGGTGTAAATTCAATAGACCCAAACATTTCTGGCGACCCACTTTATGTGATCGATGGCGTACAGATTGATAACTCCACTTCTACCCAGGGCGCAAATCCCGGTGGAAATGCTTATGGTTCAAGAGGGGTGACCAACAGGGCTTCCGACGTTAATCCTGATGATATCGAAACCATTAACATTTTAAAAGGTGGGGCCGCAACAGCACTTTATGGCTTAAGAGGTGCAAATGGCGTAGTCGTAATCACCACCAAAAGAGGCAAGCAGAATGGAATCCAGATCAACCTGAATAGCAGTTATGGCTTCGATCAAGTTTTGATAAGTCCGAAGGTACAAACTGAATTTACGCAAGGCGTGTTGGGGGTATATACCAATCCTCCTGGCGGAATTGGGCCAGCCTGGGGACCAACAATTGCAGAAGCTAAGCTGATTGATCCAACTCATCCCGATAAACTTTATAACAATTACGATCAGGCATTTGGTACTGGTCAACAGGTAAAAAACTCACTTTCCTTAACTGGCGGAAGTGATGTGGTTAAATTTTTCTCTTCCATTTCACAGCTTTATCAGAAAGGGATGATGCCGAATACGGATAATAAAAATTTCTCCGGAAGATTAAATACGGATTTTATTATCAGTCCGAAGTTAAAAGCCTCTGTAAATATGAACTTCACCAACTCGGGCGGTTATACCTATAGCGCAGATCGATTTGGCGAGGGTTTGGCGTATTTTTCACCGAGGTATGATGTTGCAGATTATCAGAATCCTGATGGCTCTCAAAAATACCTGGGCACCAACAACCCGATTTGGGGTACCGCGAATAATAAGCTAAAAAGCGATGTGAACCGATACATTGCAGGTGCAAGCTTAACATATGATCCCCTAAAATGGTTAAACTTCTCTTATCGTTTCGGCGTAGATACCTATAATGAAAATAGAGTAAGAACCGCCCGTGGACCAATGTATACCGGAGAAGCGATGTACGATAATGACCAGGGATATTACGGTGAATATAACACTAAATTCAGAACGCTGAACAGCACCTTTGTAGCAACTGCATCAACCAAAATAGGTGAAGATATTACGGGTACGCTGAGATTAGGGCAAGAACTTTATGATCGCAGAATTAAAGAAACAGGAACGTTGGGCAGTATTCTGGGGATTTATAATTTCTTCAATCTCGCCAACGCAGGTGTGCTTACGCCAAGCCAGGCACTTAGAGAGAAACGCCTGATTGGCTATTTTGGTGAAGCAACTTTCGATTATAAAAACTACCTGTTTTTAACTTTAACAGGAAGAAATGATATCACCTCTACGCTTCCTAAAGAAAACAGGTCTTTCTTTTATCCATCTGCCAGTCTAAGTTATGTTTTCTCCGATCAGTTCAAATTGCCGGAAGTGATCAGCCAGGCTAAACTAAGATTGTCTTATGCCCGCATTGGAAAAGATGCATCAGAATATTCCACTTTCACTGGGTACACGCCGTACACCTCTTTACCTACCGGAACAGGTGGTTTAACCATAGGCGCAAATTTGGGAAATCCGGATTTATTGCCTGAATTTACCAATACTTACGAAGCCGGTTTAGAAATGTCGTTCTTTAAAAACCGAATCGGATTTGATTTCACTTACTATTATTCTTTAAGTACAGATCAGATTATCCAAACGCAAATATCATCTGCGGTTGGTTACGTAACCAAGTCGATCAATGCTGGCGATATCCGAAACCGTGGGGTAGAGTTGGTAATTAATGGTAAACCAATTGTTGGAAAGGATTTCAACTGGAGTACCAACCTTAACCTATCAGCAAACAGAAATAAGGTGCTTTCTATGCCGAACGGAATTACCGAAATTGTTTATGGTGCTGCCAGGGGTTATGGTAATGCTGGCGTAACGATGAAACTAATCGAAGGCCAGGCTTATGGTAATATCTACGGTAGTTATTTCAACCGATATTACGGCGGACAAGCAGAAGATCCGATTAACTTAGATAAAAACCTTCCGCTGTTAATTGGCGCAAATGGTTTTCCGAGTATTTCGGGAGGGAAGCAAAAGTTGTTGGGTAACTCACAACCAGACTACATTATTGGTTTCGGGAACAACTTCAGCTATAAAAATTTCAGTCTAAATATATTATTCGATGCCCGTTTAGGTTTTGAAAAATACAACTGGCTCGAAGATTTCTATTCTGCATTCGGCTTGCCAGATTATACAGCAGATCGGAGAACCACAAGGGTTTTTGATGGTGTTTTAGCCAACGGTCAGCCCAATACAAAACCCGTTTACATGGGTCAAAGATTAGGGCCGGATCGTGTAGATTATGGTGAAGGTTACTACCGGATTTTATACCGCAATGTTTCTGAGCCGTTTGTAAGCGACGCTTCCTGGGTACGTTTACGCTCGGCCAGTTTGAGTTACCGCTTACCAGCAGAATGGTTGCCTGCGAAGGCCATTAAAAATGCGTCGTTATCCGTAACCGGAAATAATTTATGGTTATGGACTAAATATTATGGCGTAGATCCCGAATCGAGTTCGTACGATTCTGGTAGCAACAACGACGGGTCAGCAGGATTTACTTATCCTTCGGCACGTACCATTATGTTTTCCCTTAATGTTGGTTTTTAAAAAAGAATGAAGATGCAAAAGATTATAAAATATACTTTGTTTTCGGCTGTAATTGCAACATTAGGTTTGCAAAGCTGTAAGGATAGTTACTTTGATAAACTATCTGATAACCCAAACCAGGTTGCCAACCCGACACTAAATACCCTGCTGGCTACGTCCACTTATAAAGCGGGTTTCAATAATTACAGTGTGGCCAGTATCATATTGCCTTATGTGCAATATACTGCAAACCCGGCGGCAAATGGTGCCGGAGACACCTATCAGGCGATTGATTTTAGCGGCACCTGGGATTTACTTTATTTTGCCATGGCAGATGCGAATGAACTGAAGAAGCTGGCAATCGCACAAAATTCAAGCGAGTACAAAGGCGTGGCAGATGTGCTGATTGCCTATAACTTGATCATGGTGAATGACCTTTGGGGCGGTGCACCATTTTCTGAAGCCTTTAATATCAACAACCTGGTTCCAAAATATGACAAGCAGGAAGAGGTTTATGCCTCAACAATGGCATTGGTAGATGAAGCGATTGTAGAGCTTGCTAAAACAGATGCTACTGTAAAACTTGCTGCAGCCAGCGATTTAATTTACGGAACTACGGCTTCTACTGAAAGGGCAAACTGGTTAAAAATGGCCTATGGCTTAAAAGCAAGGTTGCTTAATAAAGTAAGTAAGCGCAATACTTATAATCCAACAGCGGTGTTAGATGCTCTGAGTAAATCTTTCGTCAGCAATGATGATGATGCCAGAATGCAAACTTTCAGAGAACGCAGTCCCTGGGCAACCGTGGCCTTAAATAATGAACAGCAATCACTTGGGGGCTGGCTTTCAGAGCAGTTGATAGATGCCTTGAACGGTACAAGCTATCCGGTTTTTGATCCACGTTTACCAAAAATTACCGATTTAACAGTAGATGGAAAATATATTGGTACAGTGAACGGTGCTGGAAACCGCGCTCCGGGTGCTAACACCAGAAAGGACGAAAATTATATTTCACGTAATTCTCCTTGGAGCGGCAATACCTCACCAATTTTTATCATTACCTATGCCGAGTTGAAATTTATCGAAGCCGAAGCTGCTTTTGATGTTGACAGAACAAGATCTTACAATGCCTATCTGGCCGCAATTCGAGCCAACATGGATAAGTTTCAGGTGTCTTCAGCAGATAAGGAAGCCTACCTTGCTCAGCCAACAGTTGCTGTGGGGGCTACTGCGCTCACCAAAGACCTGATTTTTAAAGAAAAGTACATTGCCACTTATTTAAATCCCGAGGCCTGGAACGATGCCCGTCGTTTTGATTACAGATATAAAGATTTTACGATGCCAGCAAATGCCGCATTACCTACCTTCATTCGCCGTTTAGATTATCCACAGGGCGAAAGAAGTAAAAATGGAGCAAATGTTCCCGTGGATGTTTTAAGAACGACCAGGCTTTGGTGGGATCAGTAAGCAGTTTAAGATTGATTTTTCTATCGGTTGGTGTCTCACCAACCGATAAATTCATGTTTGTAAATTCAATTCAAAAAGGACCATTTTCAAATCCTAGTTATGAAGCCGTCGCTATTTACTTTACTTCTATTCTGCTTATCACCCTCCATTTTTGCGCAATCGTTTTCTATCCAATCTGTACTTAGTTATCCATTTCCCAGCCAATTGATTGCTGCTCCTAACGGATCAACGATAGCCTGGGCGGCAAATGAGCAGGGGAAAAGAAATATCTACCTGGCCAAAGCACCTGCCTACGAAGCCATAAAGATGACAGCGTTTAATGAAGACGACGGTCAGGAACTAACCAGCCTTTCTATCTCTGCAGATGGAAACTGGATTGTTTTTGTTAGAGGTGGTGATCATGGTGGAAGAGATGGCGGCCCGGTAAATGCTGCTTCATCGCCGATTGCACCTAAAATGCAGGTATTAAGTTTAAACATCAAAGATAAAATGATTAAGGTGTTAGGTGAAGGGGATCACCCTTTGATTTCGCCCGACAGCAAAACGGTTATTTTTGACAATGGCGGACAAATTAAAAGTGTACCCCTTGATGGATCTGCAGCAGCAAGCACCTTATTTTACGCCAAAGGCACAAATAGCAGCTATAAATGGTCGCCAGATGGAAAAAAATTAGTTTTTGTTTGTAACCGGGCCGATCATTCCTACATCGGCATTTTTGTTGATCAAAAAATACCTGTCCAATGGTTATTGCCATCCTTTTCCAGAGATGTGACACCTGCCTGGTCAGCTGATGGAACCGAAATTGCTTTTGTTAGATTGCCCGGTTTAGGAACTGAAGCCGATTCTACTTTAGCCAGAAAACATCAGCCATGGGCGATATGGAAAGTAAATGTCAATACTGGCAAAGGAAAACAACTTTATAAAGCACCTGAAACGATCAGGGGCTCATTTCCGGCAATGGAAGGAGGAGCCAATTTGCTATGGGCTAAGGAGAGAATTGTTTTTACCTCTTATCAGGATGGATGGCCACACTTATATTCAATGAAGACCAATGGTTCTGACCAAAAGAACCTGACTCCCGGAAACTTTACTGTAGAAAATATCAAGCTTAGCAACGATAAAAAGGCACTTGTTTTTGCGGCCAACACCGGTAAAAATGATGACGATTTAGATAGAAGACATATCTATCGTGTGCCTGTTGATCAATCACGTATGGAATTAATCACCTTGGGAAAGGGTATCGAAGCATATCCGGTAATTTCTGGCGACGATAAAAGTATTTTTTGCCTGAGTGCTAATGCCCGGCAGCCGCTATTGCCAGCATTCATAGATCACGGCAAACTCAAATTAATAGGATCGGAGTTAATTCCGAAAGATTTTCCATCAAATGCCATGGTTACCCCCGAACACGTGAGCTTTAAAGCCATGGATGGGAACGATGTATACGGGCAACTTTTTTCTCCGAAGAAGGTGGTAAAAAATCATCCTGCAATTGTGTATGTGCATGGCGGTCCGCAAAGGCAGATGCTGCTCGGTTGGAATCCGATGGATTATTATTCTATAGATTATGCCTTAAACCAGTACCTGGTGAGCATAGGTTTTACAGTGCTGTCAGTAAATTATCGATTAGGTTTAGGCTATGGGTATGATTTTCATAAGCCACTGAATGCAGGTGCGCAAGGTGCTTCAGAATACCAGGATATTAAAGCAGCAGGCGAATGGTTGGCAAAGCAACCAAATATCAATCCCGATAAGATTGGTATCTATGGTGGTTCTTATGGTGGCTACTTAACCGCTTTGGCTTTAGGTAAAGACTCAAAATTATTTGCTGCAGGCGTTGATATTCATGGCGTAAATAACAGGTTTGGAAATAATTCGACAGCAGGAAAGGCGCCTGCACCGGATGCCGATTTAGCAGAAAAAATTGCGATAAAATCTTCGCCAGTAACTTATGTCAATACCTGGACTTCCCCAACATTAATTATTCATGCAGATGACGATCGGAATGTAGCATTTAGCCAAAGTGTAGATTTAGCTAAGCGTTTTGAAGATAAAAAGTTTGAGTTCGAATCGCTTGTTATTCCAGACGATACCCACCATTGGATGAAGTTTTCAAACGGAGTTAAAGTAAGTGAAGCAACGGCTGATTTCCTTAAACGGAAATTGATGAAGAATTAGTTTTTCTTAATGTTTTTCAAGATCATTAAACTTAAGGCATTGAAGGCATAGCCGCTGATGTTATTTTGAAGCATCACGACAGATTGATCGTAAAATAGTGGCACCACTGGCGCATATTCCATTACCATTTGATCCATCTTTCGGTAAAGTTCGAAACGTTTTTGATCATTGGCCTCATAATAACTTTGTTCGAATAGTTTATCGAAATCTTTATTGTAGTAAGCAAAGTAATTTGGTCCGTTAGGTACCTTGTTTTTTGAATAAAACATAGAAAGGAAGTTTTCGCCATCTGCATAATCGGCAAGCCAGGAACCGCGAAAGAAATTAACGTTGTTTTTAGACATCAACTCTCTCAGGCTCGCACTCGGACTCACATCAATTTTCACTTTCATGCCAATGTTGGTAAGCTCACCTTGAATAAACTCGATCAAATCTTTGTAAGTAGTGGTGGTGTTCAGGGTAATTTCTGGTAAACCCTTTCCGCCTGGAAAGCCAGCTTCTTTTAATAATTTGGCAGATAAGACCGGGTTATAAGTATAGCCTTTTACAGCAAGGCTATCAAATCCAGGCATTCCTTTTGGGATAAAACCTGAAGTTGCTGCAATACCAATCCCATTTCTCAGGTATCGGATTAGTTTGTCGCGATCAATCGCGTAGTTAATCGCCTGGCGTATTTTTTTTACTCTTAAAGGCGATTTTTTTACGATTGCCAGGTTCGTGTCTACCAAAATCCCAACATATTCTGTACAGATGTATGGGCTTTTCGTTAGTGTAAATTTCCCTTTGTACTTTGATACCATTTTTCCGCTCTTCGTGAGGATATCATCGCGATAGCTACCATCAACATTGTAGTAAAAATCGAGGTCTTTTTTTAAAAAACTCATAAAGCCGCTCTGTTTATCTGTAATGAAAGTAGCCTTCACAGCATCAAGATAAGGCAGTTGAACTCCGGCCTGATCTTTCTCCCAATAGTTTTCGTTTTTCAACAGTACTAAGATTTCGCCTTCTTTCCAATATTTGAATTTGAAGGGCCCTGTACCAATCGGGTGACTTCTAAAATCTTTCCCATAATGTGCCACTACCTCTTTCGGTACTACAGAACAATATTGTGTGGTCAATAAATTCATGAAAGGAGGAAAAGGCTTAACCAGCTTAATCTGAAAGGTAGAGTCGTTTAGTGCGATAAAATTACCTTGATCTTTTACCTTGTCGCTGAAGATCCATCCGCCAGAAGAGGCAACTTTTGGATCAATTAGTCTGTAAAAGCTGTAGGCAAAATCACTTGCAATAACCTTTCTGCCCTTACCACCTTTAAAAATCGGATCATCGTGAAAATAAACATCATTACGTAATTTAAAGGTATAGGTTAGGGCATCATCAGATACCTGCCAGCTTTTGGCAATGCAGGGAATCGTTTTCAAGCCCGAATCGATTTGAACCAAACCATTAAAAATCTGGTTGGTCATCCATATGGCATTCTGATTGCGGGCAAAAGCAGGATCGATAGAGGTTAATCCCTGATCCAGGTTGATATTGAAAGTCTTTTTATTGCTGTTTACGGTATCCTGATTGCAGGAAGTGAAAAGAATGGCAAAGAAAATCCAAAATATATACTTAAATGAAGCCTGCATGAAATAAGGATTGTTATTTTTGCACAAATTAATAAATTTAATGCAGATGTCTTTTTTAAACGATTTATTTATCGGCCTTGATGCCACAATTCGCGAAGATTTACAAGAGCGATTAGATATTGTGGAACATAAAATTAAATTTATGGATAAAGTTCCCGTTGCATTATTAGATGTCAGCAATACTCCGGGCTATGCACTTAGTGAAGAAATTACTTTTGCCGGCGGTATGCTGGAAACTGATATCCTGAGCGCTGTCTTTATTGTTTATTATCAACCTGGTAAAACATTAACTGATTTAATGCGCGAAGTGCCATCGGCTTTGGGTGAAGATTGGCAAGCTGTAAAAAATAACCGCGTCATCTTACTCAATGATGATACTACCCGCGAACGCTCTGCTGAAAACGCAGTAGCTTTAATTGAAGACCTCGCAGAAATGTTGCACCCGGGATCATTTATTTTTGGCCATGAAGGCGATAAATGGATTAGGTTTGGAGTTTGAGAATAGGGAAATAGACAAGAAGTGGAGATAGGAAATAGAGAGGACAGATCGGGAATGGGAAGCGGGATATGGAAAAAAGAACTGGATTGGAACAATAATTTTTTAAGTTTAATTTAATAATGAGAAAGATTTTTATCATTGGTATGCTGGCATTTTCATTTCTAGTTGCTCATGCACAGACTGTTCCGACATTGACGGCTGATGTTGCAGAAAAACTTTCCAAAATGCCTTTAGGTTGTATCAGTCAGGAGTTTCCTAATAAAACTTCACATGTAGCCAATACAGCGGTTGATGGGCGGTTATTGCCAAGTGAGCTGCATCCGGCATTTTACGGGTGTCTGGATTGGCACAGTTCTGTTCACGGGCATTGGATGTTGCTGCGGTTACTAAAAACGATACCTGATTTAAAAAATAAATCTGAAATTATTGCCCAATTAAATGCCACTTTAACGCCAGAAAAAATGAAGGCAGAGGCAGAATACTTTTCCAAATACCAGGTAGCCAATACCTACGAACGTACGTATGGTTGGGCCTGGTTATTAAAGCTCGATCAGGAATTATATACCTGGGATAATCCGGATGCGAAGAAATGGTACGCCGCATTGCAGCCCCTCACTCAACAGATTTTAAAACTTTGGAAGGCGTATCTGCCTAAACAAACGTATCCAAACCGCACAGGTGTGCACCCTAATACTGCTTTTGGATTAGTTTTTGCGTTAGATTGGGCCAGAACTTTTAAGGATGCTGATTTTGAGAAGCAAATTGATGAGAAAGCAAAAGCATTTTATTTAGATAATACCGCTACTCCTGCATACCTCGAACCTGATGGATCTGATTTCTTTTCACCAAGCCTGGAAATAGCTGATTTGATGAGGCGTGTTCTGCCAAATAAACAATTTGTGAGTTGGCTGAATAAGTTTTACGAAGAAAAAAGTATCAGGCGCATTAGTGATATGCCAGTAATTAGTGATATCAACGATTATCAGGGCGTTCATTTGGTCGGCCTATCTTTTACGCGGGCCTGGTGCATGAAAGGCATAGCAAAAGAATTACCGAAAAACCATAAATTAAAGCAACGTTTCGAAACAACAGCAGATCGTTTTCTGGCCAATGCCTTACCATTGGTGTTTGCCGGTAATTATGGTGGCGACCACTGGTTGGCATCTTTTGCCGTTTACGCTTTGCAAAAATAATTGACGCAGATTAATGCCTTTCTTTTTGACTGAAGTTAACGATTAAATCGTTAAGTGATAATAGCAATGTATTGCACCAATTAAGCGGCTTGCATTGGTTGCAAGCCGCAAACTAAGCGTAATGTTGAGGTTGCGTTTATTGAATTTTTATTTTGCTATTTTCTTCTAAACAGGCCAAAGTTATACCTGAAGCCGGCAACGTAACTGGTATAGCCATTGCCGTTAGATCCTTTGGCAAAAAATTCTATATTATCTCCTTTTTTGAGCGGAATTTGATAGCCTAGTCCGTATGCCTGATAGAAGCTGTTGGTTGCGTAAGTGCCATTATTATAACTTGATCCGGCACCTTTGTATTGGTAGTTTGTCGTTTCATACGCCTCCTGGTAACCGAAGTCGGCTGATAGATAGAAACCACCCAGATAGTATTTTGCACCAGCATAAAGGGCGTTTTGCAGGAGTTTGTAATTTTTCACCTGGGTTAAACCTGCGCTGCTTCCAAAGTCAGAAGCATTGCCGTTTTTTTGCGTATAGGCAATGTTAATGCCCGCCGTGAATCCCCAATGTTTATTTAGTCGGTATTCATAGCCAAGTTCTGCACCATAAACCGGCGCTTTCATTGTAGAATTAAATCCAACAAACGGTGATACATGAATGGAGTGTCTGATCAAAGAATCCTGGGCTTTGATGTGGCAGATGCTGATGGCGAAGAAGAGCATCGTGAGAAGTATGTTTTTAGTTTTCATATTGCTAAAATATAATGACTAAAACCACATTCAGATTTATTAACCTGGTTTAACCTAGCTTACAATTTTTAACTTAAATTATGTTAAAGTGATCGACCAAATCATTCAGTTTTCGATATCCACGAAGTTCTATGGAACCGTGCAAACAAGGCATCAGTACCAAATTTCGCAGCGTTAAGTTGGGCTTTCGATTAAAAAAACTAAAACCTGACAAACTTATCGATCTGTTCATTGGTGAATTTAATGGTATCTTCCTGAATTAGGTTTCCTGATGAATCCAACTCTTGTTTAATGTTTGGAATGTGGATGCGGAGTGGAAGTACATTGAGATGTATATAGTGGCAAACCCCTGTAAAATGATCGATACCGCGGATATTGCCATATTTTCCGGAGGAGATGCCAACTAATGCGGCTTTTTTATCATAAAAACTATTTGGAAAATCGCAGGCATCAATTAATACCTTTAGCACACCCGGGAAACTGCCGTTATATTCTGGTATAATAAAAATAAACTTACTGGTTTTTGCGATTAAATCCTGTATTTCCTGAAAGGCAGAGGAGCGCTTACCAAACATATCTGTATTCAATACATCGGCTGGAAGTTGCTCCAGGCTAAATAGTGTAGCCTCTTCACCACGGAGTTTTAACTGCGCCTGGTAATAATTGGCAATTTTTAAAGTATTGCTGTTGGG
This sequence comes from Pedobacter sp. CFBP9032, assembly GCF_034045265.1. Classification (NCBI taxonomy): domain Bacteria; kingdom Pseudomonadati; phylum Bacteroidota; class Sphingobacteriia; order Sphingobacteriales; family Sphingobacteriaceae; genus Pedobacter; species Pedobacter sp. CFBP9032. The sequence goes on from NZ_JAXCWE010000007.1 coordinate 33,623, forward strand.
TCTGTTGGTGCCTACTATTATGGTAATCATGGATGAATTGTTAATAAGATGTTCAAAACCGGAAAGCCCTTATTGCTAAAATTGCCATATAGTTTGTATCTTAGCTGATTGAGAAAAAGGGCGTAAACAACGCAAAAATAGAACTTTTTGCCGATTAAAAGGCATAAAATATACGCAGCCCAAATAAACGTTAAGTAAATTTCGGATAGATAGATGAGCAAAATTATTGCATTAGCAAATCAAAAAGGTGGTGTTGGTAAAACAACGTCATCTATAAACCTGGCTGCCAGTTTAGCCGTACTAGAATACAAAACTTTATTGGTAGATGCTGATCCTCAGGCAAATTCAACATCAGGTATCGGTTTCGATCCCCGCAATATTAAAGATAGTATCTATGAATGTATCATCAACGATATCGATCCAAGTCAGGCCATTCAAAAGACGGATACCCCGAATTTAGATTTATTACCTGCACATATAGATTTAGTAGGTGCTGAAATTGAGATGATTAACCTGAATAACCGCGAGTATAAAATGAAAGCGGTTTTGGAGAAAATTAAAGATCAGTATGATTTTATCATCATCGATTGCTCTCCATCTTTAGGTTTAATTACCATTAACGCACTTACAGCTGCGGATTCGGTGATTATTCCGGTACAGTGTGAATATTTTGCTTTGGAGGGTTTAGGAAAATTATTAAATACAATTAAGATCGTACAAAATCGTTTAAACCCTGACCTGGAAATAGAAGGAATTTTATTAACGATGTATGATGTACGTTTAAGATTGTCTAACCAGGTAGTAGAAGAAGTAAGAACGCACTTCCATGAATTGGTTTTTGATACCATTATTCAACGGAACACGCGTTTAAGCGAGGCGCCAAGTTATGGCGTTTCGGTAATTATGCACGATGCAAATTGCAAAGGTGCCATCAATTACCTGAACCTTGCTAGGGAAATCGTGAAGAAAAACGGCTTGTTAAAAGAGGAAGAAAACATAGACTCAGCAACTTTATAAATTATAGATGACATCTTTTCAGCGAAAAACAGGTTTAGGAAGAGGGTTAAGTGCGCTTTTAGATGATAGCGAGTCTGCTCATCCGCCAAAGCAGCAGGTAAATGCTGTAAGCGAAACCGAGCAGATTGGCAATATCAGTCACGTAAGTTTAACTGAAGTTGAAACCAATCCCTATCAGCCGCGTACCGAATTTGATCAGGTAGCTTTAAACGAACTGGCAGATTCCATTAAAATACAAGGTTTAATTCAGCCCATCACCGTCAGGAAACTGGGCGCCAATAAATACCAGTTAATTTCCGGTGAACGGAGATTCAGGGCTTCGAAATTAGCAGGGTTAACACAAATTCCAGCTTATATCCGCAGTGCTAACGACCAGCAGATGCTGGAAATGGCACTTATCGAAAACATTCAACGGGAGAATTTAAATGCAATTGAGGTTGCTTTAAGTTTCCAAAGGATGATTGATGAGGTAGGTTTGAAGCAGGAACAACTGGGCGAGCGCGTAGGGAAAAACCGGACTACGGTAACTAATTATCTCCGTTTATTAAAACTTCCGCCAGTCATTCAGGCATCCATTCGCGATCAAAAAATTTCTATGGGCCATGCAAGGGCACTAATTAATGTAGATGGTGTTGATAAACAATTATTTATTCACCAGGAAATTTTAGATAAAGGTCTTTCCGTTCGGAAGGTAGAAGAATTGGTGAGAAACCTTCATCATGCACCTTCTAAAACAGAAGAAAAGCCTAAAGAAAAGGGTGTTTCTTTTCAATATCAGAAATTACAGGATGATCTGGCCTCGAAGTTTGCAACCCGCGTAAAATTAAAAGTAACGCAGAACGGCAAAGGGGCTATAGAAATTCCTTTTATGAGCGACGACGATTTAAATAGAATCTTAGAATTATTAGATTGGTAATGCGTATTCAAAAGGTTTTATTATTGTTTTCTCTGCTTATATTTTTTCTGGCTAACCTGGCATCTGCTCAGGTAGTGGATACAACGGGCAAACAAACAGATACGCTGAAGAGCCGTAACTATAAGCCAATGAAGGTGGATTCGCCCAAGGTGATGTCGAGGCGGGATTCTGCAAAAGCCAAATATGTAAATCCTGGAAAAGTGGCCGGAAGAAAAGCAGTTTTTAGATCGATGATTATTCCGGGATGGGGGCAATTGTACAACATGCAGCTACTCAATGATGGCTATGGTACGCGGGCAGGTAAAAGTCAAACACTTCAGAAAATTTATACTACAGGTAAGATTGCGGCCATTTACGGCGGATTTACAGCACTCACATTATCCTATATTGAGAGTAGAAAGAATTATAAAGTCTTTTTGAAAGAAGGGCAGTCCAGACAATTGCCCATTGCACAAAGAGTTGGTGACTTTGCACCGAATCCAACGCTAACCCGTTATTCAGATCAGGGAGTGCTTGATAATAAGAGTGTTTTTAAGCGAAACAGTCAGATTGTTATTTTTTCTTACGGTTTGCTTTATGCAGCAAATATTGTTGATGCTTATGTTGCAGCACGATTACACTTTTTCAATATAGATGATGACCTGGCTTTTCAGGTTCGACCATCAGTAATTACCACAAATACGATGTATGGATTCAATGCAACGCCATCGTTAAAATTATCGTTAACATTTTAATAAATAGGAGACCATTAGGATCTTTTAAAATTATGCAGTATAATAATTAAGATCCTGATCGCTCTAACAACTTTAACAATAAAATTATAAAGATGAAAATTGCGCTTTTAGGTTATGGCAAAATGGGTCAGATTATAGAAAAATTTGCCCTTGAACGCGGTCACGAAATCGTTTTAAAAATAGCAGTAGATAACCTGGAAGATCTAACCAGACAGCATTTAAAGGCTGCTGATGTAGCGATAGATTTTAGTACGCCAGATGCTGTATTGAGTAATATCGATGCCTGTTTTGATGCTAATGTTCCTGTCGTTGTGGGTACAACGGGTTGGTATGGTAAGCTACAGGATGTTAAAAATGACTGTGATAGCAGTAACAATACCTTGCTTTATGGTTCTAACTTCAGTATTGGGGTAAATTTGTTCTTCAAGCTCAACCAAACGCTGGCAAAGCTGATGAATAATTATCCGGCTTATGAGGTACAGGTGGAAGAAATTCACCATACTCAGAAACTGGATTCACCGAGCGGTACAGCCATCACAATTGCCGAAGGAATTGTGGATAATCTAGAGAGAAAATCAGAGTGGTTAAATGAAGTAGTTGGTAGCGATGTAGAGTTATTTCCGAAAGCAGAACAGCTGTTAATTGAATCACATCGAATTGAGAATATTCCAGGTACACATACCGTTATTTACAGTAGTGAGGTAGATGATATTGAAATTAAGCATACTGCTCACAGTCGGGCGGGCTTTGCATTAGGTGCTGTTGTAGCTGCAGAATGGTTGAAAAATAAAAAAGGATTTTTCAGTATTACTGATATATTTGAGTAAGCTGAAAGTAGAGCGGTGCAAACCGAAAGATGATCAGACCAGAATGAACAACCACAAACGAACATAAAAATATGAATTATAAATTTTGGCAGAAGAAAACTGATGCCACTAAAAAGAAAAAGACAAAAACCCGCGAATGGGTAGATGCGATTGTCTTCGCAGTAGTGGCTGCAACCATTATTCGCGTTTTCTTCATTGAAGCATACACCATTCCATCAGGGTCGATGGAGCGTTCGTTATTAATTGGCGATTTCCTATTCGTAAGTAAGGTGAATTATGGTGCCCGGATACCGATGACACCAGTTGCCTTCCCTTTTGCTCACCACACTATGCCGTTAACCACTTCTACAAAAGCATATTGGGATGGCGTACAATGGAAATATCATCGTTTACCTGGACTGTCAGATATCAAAAGAAATGATGTAGTGGTATTTAACTTTCCTGAAGGTGATACGGTTGCGGTAGAAAACCAGGCAGCAAGCTATTACGATCTGGTTAGAATGAGCGGCAGGGAGCAGGTGAGAAATACTTATACCATTATCGACAGGCCAGTTGATAAAAGAGAAAATTACATTAAAAGATGTATCGGCATTGCCGGAGATGTAGTTTCTATGTCGGCAGGCGTGGTTAGTGTAAATGGAAAACCTGAACCAATTAAAAGTACAGGTATGATGCCTTACCGCATCGAGTTTAAAACAATGGAATTCAATTATGCTGCGCTTGATGAGTATAAGCTTGATTTAGGAAATAGCCCTGCGATTGCTGCAAATACGTATATAGTAAACGCTTCACCAGAAATTGTAGAGAAACTTAAAACACTCGATTTTGTGAAATCAGTAGTAATGAATCCTGATCCCGCAGGTGAAGAACCTGGAGGTACATTTCCACATGATCCTAACCGTAAGTGGAATAGAGACAACTTCGGGCCGATTAAAATCCCTGCCAAAGGCTGGACGGTAAATATCGATAGCAATACCATGCCGCTTTATTATAGGGCCATCAGAACTTACGAAGGCAACAAGGTAGAGCAAAAAGGTGGCGTTTGGTATATCAATGATAAGGTAGCGACTAACTATACCTTCAAAATGAATTATTACTGGATGATGGGTGATAACCGCCACAATTCTGCAGATTCACGTTACTGGGGATTTGTACCGGAAGATCATGTGGTAGGTAAAGCACTATTTATCTGGATGAGTTTCGATGGAGAAGGTTCATTCTTTAGTAAAATCCGGTGGAATAGGTTATTCAGAGGGATACATTAAAAGTCACATTACAATAGGATATATGAAGCGTCTTGATTTAATCAAGGCGCTTTTTTTTGGGACAGTCTCTATCCGCCGATCAGCAGCATTTTCACCGGAGGGAAAGGGCGAGAATACAGATTTTTCGCGGCTAGCGATTTAGAAAACTTCGCGTTAATCAAACGCAGTGAAAAATTCAGGGATTGTTCGCTACACTTAAAATGAGGGGCAACACCTCGCTTATCCATCTTGCTATTATCACCCTGCTCTCAGGCCTAGGAAATGATGGAAGGAGAAGCCGTTGAAATTTTTGCACTAACGTTTCAAATACCTCAAACCCAAGGTAGCGCGAACGGCTCCTAAAATAAATCTTTATGTAAAAGCAAATCGAGCCCTTGCGCTACCGCCATTTAAATTTCGACGCGCTAATCCGACATCAGTTCCAAGCCTTGGGTTTATTCATCAGTTGTATATGTTTTTATAGGTATTCATGAGCTCGCAGAAAAGCTCTGGTTGGCTTCTTTTTGCCAAGAAAAAGAAGAGAGCCCTTCGGCGGCCAGCCGAGGCAAGCCAGTGCAGCGGGAAACAAAAAAATCTTCTTGTCCTGGCCGGACGGGCCTTTTTTCTTTTGACAGCAAAAGAAACAAAACTGCCGGCTCGCAATTTTTTATCCAAGTCAGTAGCTGGGCTAGGTCAGTGCCGTACCAAAAAAATGACCATGCCGATCTAAGAGCATAACGAAGAAACGGTGGTTTGGCCTTGTTAGGTAGTGATAGCGACTGCAATCCTTATTATAAATCTAAGTCCGCCTCCTATTTTCTCGTTTATGCTATTGCCACCCTACTATCCGGCCTAGGAAATGATGGAAGGAGAAAACGTTAAAGCTTCAACCACAATCTTTCAACCCACCACAACCCAAGGCAGCGCGTCCTCTCCCGATTCTTCATCGGGTGCTTGTGCTGCCGAAAAAAAGCTTTAACGAATTTATCCGACATCAGTTCCAAGCCTTGACTTTTGCTTCTTTTTGTTAAGAAAAAGAAGAGGGCCCTTCGGCGGCTAGCCGAGGCAAGCCAGTGCAGTGGGAAAAGTTACTGCAAGTGATGACACCAGCCGATAGATAAATGCTACAAAAAAATGTCTTTTACGCTTCGGGTTAAAAAAATTCTATTTTGTCCTGGCCGGACGGGCCTTTTTTCTTTTGACAGCAAAAGAAACAAAACTGCCGGCTCGCAATTTTTTTATCCAAGTCAGTAGATAGGCTTGGGTAGTGCCATCCCAAAAATTGACCATGCCGGTCTAAGAGCAGAATGAAGAAACGGTGGTTTGGCCTTGTTGGGTAGTGATAGCGATCACAATCCTTATTATAAATCTAAGTCCGCATCCTATTTTCTCATCCCGCTATGGCCACCCTGCTCTCCGGCCTAGGAAATGATGGGAGGAGAAAACGTTTAAAGCTTCAACCACAATCTTTCAACCCACCACAACCCAAGGTAGGGCGTTCTCTCCCGATTTTTCATCGGGTGCTTGTGCTGCCGAAATAAAGCTTCAACGATTTTATCCAACATCAGTTTCAAGCCTTGATTTTTGGCTACCTTTTTATTAAGAAAAAGGTAGAAAGCCCTTCGGCGGCTAGCCGAGGCAAGCCAGTGCAGTGGGAAAAGTTACTGCAAGTGATGACACCAGCCGATAGATAAATGCTACAAAAAAATGTCTTTTACGCTTCGGGTTAAAAAAAATCTTCTTGTCCTTGCCGGACGGGCCTTTTTTCTTTTGACAGCAAAAGAAACAAAACTGCCGGCTCGCAATTTTTTTATCCAAGTCAGTAGCTGGGCTAGTTCAGTGCCATCCCAAAAAATTGACCACGCCGGTCTAAGAGCAGAACGAAGAAACGGTGGTTCGGCCTTCCTGGGTAGTGATAGCGATTGCCATTCTTGTTATAAATCTAAGTCCGCATCTTAATTCTCATCCTGCTATTACCACCCTGCTACCCGGCCTAGGAAATGATGGAAGGAGAAAACGTTTAAAGCTTCGACCACAATCGTTCCAACCACTACCACCCAAGGCAGCGCGTTCTCTCCCGATTTTTCATCGGGTGCTTGTGCTGCCGAAATAAAGCTTTAATGATTTTATCCAACATCAGGTCCAAGCCTTGATTTTTGGCTACCTTTTTATCAAGAAAAAGGTATAAAGCCCTTCGGCGGCCAGCCGAGGCAAGGCTGCGCGGCGGGAAACAAAAAAATCTTCTTGTCCTGGCCGGACGGGCGTTTTTTCTTTTGACAGCAAAAGAAACAAAACTGCCGGCTCGCAATTTTTCTGTTAAAGTTAGTGAGTAGGCTTGGACATTGCCATCCCGAAAAATTGACCATGCCGGTATAAGAGCAGAATGAAGAAATGGTGGTTTGGCCTTGTTGGGTAGTGATAGCGATCACAATCCTTATTATAAATCTAAGTCCGCATCCTATTTTCTCATCCCGCTATGGCCACCCTGCTACCCGGCATAGGAAATGATGGAAGGAGAAAACGTTAAAGTTTCCCCACAATCTTTCAATCTACTACAACCCGAGGCAGCGCGTTCTCTCCCGATTCTTCATCGGGTGCTTGTGCTGCCGAAATAAAGCTTTAACGAATTTATCCGACATCAGGTACAAGCCTTGATTGTTTGGTTCTTTATTATCAAGAATAAAGAACAAGCCCTTCGGCGGCCAGCCGAGGCAAGCCAGCGCAGCGGAAGACCATTCTGTAACAATCAAACCGCCACTTCATCTAAACCCAACGATATCAATCTTCAATATGAACTGGAAAATCTGGCAAAAGAAAAGCGCTCCTAAAAAGAAAAAGACAAAAACCCGCGAATGGGTAGATGCAATTGTTTTCGCCGTGATAGCTGCAACCATTATCCGCGTTTTCTTTATCGAAGCTTATACCATCCCATCAGGTTCGATGGAGAAATCACTTTTAATAGGCGACTTCCTGTTCGTTAGCAAGGTGAATTATGGTGCCCGGATTCCTATGACACCCGTAGCTTTTCCTTTTGCGCACCACACTATGCCACTTACCGGAACAAAATCATATTGGGATGGTATTCAATGGAAATATCATCGTTTGCCAGGATTATCAGAAATTAAGAGAAATGACGTAGTTGTATTTAATCTGCCAATAGGCGATACCGTCGCACTCGAAAATCAAGAACCAAGCTACTATAATTTAATTCGTCAATCTGATTGGAAAACAGTGAATAGCCAATATACGGTTAGCAGCAGACCTGTTGATAAACGGGAAAACATTATTAAAAGGTGTATTGGAATTTCAGGTGATGTAGTGAGCATGCGCGGAGGAGTGGTGAGTATAAATGGGAAAGCGGAACCCTTAAAAAGTACTGGTCAGATGCCATATAAAATTCAGTTGTCCACAACAAATATCAATTTGGAGGTATTCAGTCAACTTGGATTCAAGGTTGGAGAGATGCAGCAACTCGATGCGAATAATTATGTCGGAAATGCTACACCAGAAATGATTCAGAAATTAAAGGCCTTTGATTTTATAAAATCAGTTGAATTATTTGTAAAGCCACCTGCTGTTGATGATGGAGATCTTTTCCCGCTTGATCCTAACCGTAAATGGAATGTAGATAACTTCGGACCAGTTAAGATCCCCGCAAAAGGCTGGACCGTTAAAATAGATAGCAATACGATGCCGCTATACTACCGCGCCATTAGAACATACGAAGGAAACAAAGTAGAGCAGAAAGATGGCATTTGGTATATTAATGATAAGGTGGCTACAAATTATACTTTCAAAATGAATTACTACTGGATGATGGGTGACAACCGACATAATTCTACAGATTCACGTTACTGGGGTTTTGTACCAGAAGATCATGTAGTGGGTAAAGCTTTATTTATCTGGATGAGTTTCGATAGTGAAGGGTCTTTCTTCAATAAAATAAGATGGAATAGGTTATTTAAGGGGATACACTGATGGTAAATATAAGGGTATATGAAGCGCGCTGATCTAATCAAGGCGCTTTTTTGTTGGCTGGTGTAGTGACAAGAACGATCAATCTGTAAGGCCATTGCTAAAAGGGTTAGATACTAGCGAAGTGCTAAAACAGGTGAGCAAAAAATAGCGAATTGTTTTAATATCAAAATCCTGAATCAAGTTCAGGAAGGAAAACCTTTTCAAGCCACCTTTTATGCGAATGCTAAAATCTCTTGCTCAACCTGGTTGTATAGCTAGCTACGATCTAACTAACTGCTTCTTTTTAGCTGCTCCAAACCACCGTGATGGGATAAATTGTTACATCATTTATATTCGCTTTAACGATAAACTTTCTTTTAAATCTAAAAACTGCGCTATTCCGGTTTAACTTCCTTATGAAATCCTGGCAGTTGCAGGTTAACTAGGCATTATCTCATTGTAAACTCAGTTATTTTCCGGAATTAACTCCAAAAATCCTAACAGAACCGAACAAAAAGAGGCGAGTTTATGGCCTTACCTATTTTTGTTTGGAAAAATACTTTTAAAAAAAATTAATAAGTCACTTATTGTTTTAAAAATATTTATTAAGTTTGTTTATAAACCAAATAAAAATGTCTGTAATCATTGAGAAAGGTCAGCGGCTTCGTGCTGATATTATCAAACATCTTTATTATAAAAAGGCTTTATCCCTAACGGATTTAAGCAAACTCACCAAGAAGAGCTTGCCTTTGGTTACTTCAATTGTAAATGGTTTAATTACAGAAGGATATATTATAGAACAAGGTTTAGCACCTTCAACAGGAGGACGGCGCCCATCGATATATCTTTTAAATCCAGATCATCATAAATATATTGTAGCAGTTGCGATGGATCAGCTCATTACCAGGCTCATCATTTACGATTTATCAAGAAAGGTAGTTTTGCCTGTTCAATATCTGGATTTACACATGTCTGATTCATTTGAAGATGTAGACACCCTTGCCAACTTTATTGTAAAAAGCATTACAAAATCTAAAATTAATCGAGATGATATTATAGGTGTTGGAATTGGTATGCCGGGATTTGTTAATGCCGAAATGGGAATCAATTCTTCATTTTTACCCATAAAAAACGGACAAACCTTTCAGCATTATCTTTCTGAGAAAATAAATCTACCCATATCAATAGATAACGATTCGAGTTTAATTGCACTTGCCGAACTCAATTTTGGCGAAGCAATAGATTTGAAGGATGTAATGGTGATCAACATTGGTTGGGGTACCGGATTAGGTATGATTGTAAACGGACAACTTTATCGCGGTAGTCGCGGTTATGCCGGAGAGTTTAGTCATATTCCCTTATCAGATAGTAATAACTTATGTTCTTGCGGCAAAAGAGGTTGTTTAGAAGTGGATACCTCTCTTTTGGTGATGGCCGAAAAAGCAGAACGTGCATTAGAAGAAGGTGCGGAATCCAGTATGAAGCAGCTCTTCAAAGATAAAACCAAACACCCGAGAGATCATTTTCTGGATGCTGTCGAGGCCCAGGATCCACTGGCCATTTCGATTTTATCTAAAGCAGCATTTCAGATTGGTAAGGGGATTTCTACATTAATGCACATATTGAATCCAGAATGTATAGTGTTAAGTGGCAGAGGCGCAAAAGTGGGGAAGATGTTTTTGCCATCCATTCAACAGGCTATTAATCAGTTTTGTATGCCACGTATTGCAGAATTTACAACGATAAAATTGTCAGCCTTAACCGATGAAGCCGAGCTTTTGGCAGCAGCCAGCATCATAGTAGAAAATAGTCAGTTCGAATAATTAAATAGCTAATCGTATAAATAAAACAAAAACCAAGAAGTATCAAGTCAACTATAACCTTAAAAAAAAGCAAAATTATGAAAAAAGTGTACTTAAGGTGCTTAAGTATATTGTTGTTAACCCTATTAACAATAACATCCTACGCACAAAAAAGCATCACCGGAACGGTGAAAGATGCCTCTGGACCGCTTCCAGGAGTGAGTGTTTCCATTAAAGGGACATCAAAAGTTACCCAGACAGATGGGAACGGACAGTTTTCGATTGCCGTAAACGCCAAAGAAACGTTGGTTTTTACCGCGATTGGATACGCCAGACAAGAATTGGTATATGCCGATCAAAGCACAGTAAGTGTAACGCTAAAAGAGAGTTCAAATCAATTGGATGAGGTAAGTGTAGTAACTACGGCCTTAGGGATCAAGAGACAAGAAAAATCACTGGGTTATGCGGTAAGTACGGTAACCGCAAAGCAATTAACCGAAGCAGGTAATACCAATTTTGCATCTGCATTATATGGTAAAGCTGCTGGTGTTAAGGTTACTACTGCACCAGGTGGTGCCAGTAGTGCGGTAAATGTTCAGATTCGTGGTATTAACTCTATCAACTATAATCAACAGCCTTTATACGTTGTGGATGGTGTAATGATTAGAAATGACGGACAAAATGGTGCAGCAGGAGCAAATAACAATAACTATTGGGATGATCAACGTGTTCGTGGTAATGGAATTCTTGATATTAACCCAGCTGATATTGAAAGCCTAACCGTATTAAAAGGTGCAAGTGCATCAGCTTTGTATGGATCAGATGCAGCAAGTGGTGTTGTGGTAATTACGACTAAAAAAGGTTCTAAAAATCGTGGTCTGGGAGTTGATTTCAATTACCAGGGATCGATTGATCAGGTGGCATTTTTACCGAACTTTCAAAATACTTATGGTCCGGGTTACGATAGAGAAACTAACGTAGCCAATGGTGCAAATGAAGAAGGATGGATTGCTGATCCGCTTTCACCAACGGGTTTAAGACCATACTTTAGAGCCTATGCTAACTTTGGTCCGAAAATGGAAGGCCAGCAGGTAAGATGGTGGGATGGATCAATTCGTTCTTATTCTCCACAGCCAAATAACTATAAAGATGTTTATCAGAATGGATACACTTCAAACGCAAACGTGGCTATTTCTAATCAAACAGACGCTTTAAACTATAGATTTTCAGCTTCCCGTTTAGATTATAAAGGAACACAACCTGGTAATACCGGTGCAAAAAATTCATTTAACCTAAACTCCACAATCAAATTAGCCCCTAAATTATCTGCTGATGTAATTGTAAGTTATGTAAATACGAAAACCGTTAACAGACCATATCAATTAGGACAGGTACTAGGATCTTTCAGTGGGTTCTTTAGTCGTGCAGAAGATATGGATTTGATGAAAGAAAAATATCAAACCAGCAATGGTTACAAATATTCGCAATTCAATCAATTAGATAGGCCAGAGCCATTTGTTTATAACATTAGAGCAACTAACTTGTTGGATTTCTACTGGCAACAATTAAAAAACCAATACACTGAAAATGAAAACAGGTTATTATCCAGCTTTACATTAAACTATGATTTTGCGAAGAATTTAAAGTTCAGAGGTCGTATCGGTAACGATTATACCAGTGTTAAAGCAGAGAACAGACAATTTACAGAAATTCCAAGTGCCTTAAATGGTAATACCAGTACAGGATCTTATGCCACAAACCAAGGTCAGTACGCCATTTTATATGGAGATGCATTGGTAACTTATTCTAATAAAATTGGTGAAGATTTTGGCTTATCATTAAGCGGCGGTTACCAAGGTAGAAAAGAGACCTATAAAGATTTAAGATCAAATACCAGAGATGGATTAGTAACTGAAAATTTCTTTGCATTATCTAACTCGTTTAACGTTGCTGAAACTGTTGAGGCAAGAAAAGAACAATTAAAATATGCTTATTTAGGAATTGCAAATTTCAGCTACAAAGATTTCCTTTTTGTAGAGGCTACAGGTAGAAGAGAATATGTTTCTACATTGCCTCCAGGTAATAATCAATATTCATATTTCTCAGTAAATAGTGGTTTCGTATTTAGTGATGTGGTGAAGTTACCATCATTCTGGGATTATGGTAAATTAAGAGCATCATATGGTGTAGTAGGTAATGCACCTCCAATTTATGAAGCTAATATTGCATATACACAGAACTCGCTTCAAACCATTAACGGATCTGTGCCTTCTATACTTGCACCAAGATCATATGGTAATCTTAATCTGTTACCTGAAAAGAAACATGAAGCGGAATTTGGTTTAGAAACCCGTTTCCTTAAAGGAAGATTAGGGTTAGATTTTAGTTACTATGATAACAAAATCAAAAACCAGATATTACCACTTGATATAACTTCAACAAATGGAGCGCAAAGTCAGATTATAAATGTAGGAGAAATTGGCAATAGAGGATTTGAAATCGCTTTAAATGCAACACCTGTAACGGGAAAATTTAGATGGGATACCCGTTTAAATTTCTCAACTAATAAATCTAAGGTAAACTCTTTAAAAGATGCCAACTCAGAAATTAACTTCTATAACTCAGACCAGGCAACTGCTAAAATTGTAGCGAGAGCAGGTGAGGACTTAGGAAACATTTACATCCGTCCAAGAAAAACCGATGCGAATGGAAACTACGTGATTAATGATGACGGCTTTTATGTAATGGATAACTCTGTCTATGTTAAAGTTGGAAACATTATGCCAAAAGCAGTTGGTGGTTTTTCAAACACTTTCAGTTATGGTAACTTCTCTGTAGATTTCACTATTGATTATCGTTTTGGAGGTAAAATGATTGCGCCAAACTTAAAGTTCATGCGTGGAGCAGGGATGTTGGAAAACTCTATGGAGTTTAGAGATGCTGCAAGCGGTGGTTTAGCATATACGGCCAATGGCAAAACTTACAATGATGGTGTTTTACTTCAAGGCATAAACGAAACTACCGGACAACCGAATACAAAGATTCTTTCTGCAGCTGATTATTACATCACTACTTATAACTGGGGTGAAGGATCTTTAACTGAAGCGGAAATCTTTAAAAATAATTTCATCAAAATGAGAGAGATTACTTTGGGATACAAAATTCCTTCAACGTTAACCAAAAAGATTGGTATCAGTAATATGAGATTCGCTTTAATCGGACGTAACTTATTTTACATCCACCGTACATTAAAAGACTTAGATCCTGAGGCACCACTAGGTAATAAATGGTGGTCGCAAGGTGTTGATGTAGGTTCTACAGCCGCATCAAGAAACTTTGGTTTCTCATTAAACGCAAACTTTTAATCAGCTAAGAAAAGAATTATGAAAAAGTTAATCATAAAAGCAAGCTTTCTTTTAATTGCAATCACAACTGTAGTTGGTTGTAAAAAGGAACTTGATGAAAAATTTAATAATCCGGAGAAAGTTCTGGATCCAAGTCTGACCGGACTATTTACCGGAATGCTTAATAATGACCGGGTTGCTGCTAAATACTGGAATGTACGTACATTCTTAACGCAGATGCCTGGTGTATATGCACAAACAAGCTATATTTCTAATGGTAATACCATCTATCAGCAAAATGATGGCTACTCTCAACAATATTGGGATGATTTCTATAGCACTGGTGGCAATGGAAGTGGCATCATAGCACAATACAGAACGATGGAAACCAAATATAATACACTTTCTACAGCAGATCAGGCTAGCCAAAAAGTGATTATGCAGGCAGCTAAAGTTGTATTAATAGAACAGGCTGCTAAAATGGTTGATCTTTGGGGAGACATTCCTTACTCTGCAGCCGGAAGTTTGAATACTACCAGCACCATCACTAATCCAAAATATGACGACCAAAAAGCATTGTATACCTCATTCATTGCAGATTTGGATGCTTTAGGAACGTATTTTAATACTAATGCAACAACATCTGCTTTCTCGAAATCTGATATCTTGTTAAAAGGTAGCATGAACATGTGGGCTCGTTATGCTAATTCATTACGTTTGAGGCTTTTAATGCGCATTTCCAGAACTGATGAAGCAACTGCAAGACCCGCTATTTTAGCGATGTTAGCAAATCAGACTACTTATCCATTAGTAGATGGTGGCAACAGCGGAACTTATAACCCAGGAACTTCCGATATTTTATTACAGCCCTTAACTAACAGCACCAGCGACTTACATGATGCATTTTTTGAGGGAAGCTGGTATGCTACAGATTATGCATTAAATACGGTAATGTTACCTGCTAATGATCCTCGTATTCCTGTTATTTACGATAAATTTGGTCGCACGGTAAATGGTAAATTTGTGCAGAATACTGATTATAAAGCTATGCCGATTACTTTTACAGCAGCGCAACAAGAATCTAGCTTCGCAGATTATGCAGTACTAGACTCTGCAACTTTCGTTTATAACCAAAAACTGCCAGGAATTTTAATTACAGCATCAGAAGTGAACTTTATTAAAGCTGAGGCTTTTGAAAGATGGGGAAGCTCTACAGATGCAAAAACAGCTTATGATAATGCGTTGAGACAATCGGTAACTTTCTATCATTACCTAAATAACTTAAATCAAGGTGGTGGTTTTAAAAATGTAGCCGCACCTAATGCTTCAGTTGTAGATGCTTGGGTTAACGCTTCAACAGCTACATATGCAGGCTCGTCGGCAGCAAAACTTACGCAAATTTACACGCAAAAATGGCTGCATTATGGTGTGCTGCAATCAACAGAAGCTTGGTCAGAATACAGAAGAACAGGTTTCCCGGCTTTAACTTTTTCAACTACAGGAAAGCTATCGGGCTTTGATACACCTCCAACAAGACTAATTTACCCTTCGAAAGAAAAAACACTTAACAGCGAAAATTATCAAGCCGTTGTGTCGAAAGACACCAGGAAAACGAAAATTTTCTGGATGCCATAACTTAAATAACTTACCAATCCCAGCCCCTGAAAAGGCTGGGATTTTTATATTTACATATGAATAGGAAATTACTTATAGCGCTGCTTTTCGCATCTTTCGCCAATATTGTTTATGCCCAGGAACGCAATGATATTGTAAAGGAATCGATTAAATACGAATGGCCTACTGATCCACTCGTTAAAGAAAAATTAGATACCTGGCAAGACAAAAAGTTCGGGATGATCATCCATTGGGGCTTGTATGCTGTGCCGGGAATTATCGAATCATGGTCCATCTGTTCTGAAGACTGGATCGAAAGAGATTCTACCATTTCTTATGATGATTACAAAAAATGGTATTGGGATTTCAGCAAGAAATTTAATCCCACGAAATTCAATCCGGAACAATGGTCGGCGGCAGGGAAAAATGCTGGAATGAAATACCTTGTTTTTACCACGAAACACCATGATGGTTTTGCGATGTTTGATACCAAACAGAGTGATTTTAGTATTGCTAAAGGTCCTTTTGCCAGTAATCCAAAGGCAGATGTAGCCAAGTATGTTTTTGATGCCTTTAGAAAAGATGGCTTTATGATTGGCGCCTACTTTTCTAAACCAGACTGGCACTCGCAATATTATTGGTGGCAGAAATATGCAACAGCAGATCGCAATAATAATTACGACATTAAAAAGTATCCATGGCGCTGGAACATGTTCAAAAACTTTGTGCAAAATCAAATCGGTGAATTAATGACCAACTATGGAAGTGTAGATATTTTATGGCTTGATGGTGGTTGGGTTCGTCCACTGGAAAGCGTAAATGAAGAAGTACTATCATGGGGAGCGCCAATTCCAAAATGGAGTCAGGATATCGATATGCCTAAAATTGCCGCCATGGCGAGGAAAGCACAGCCCGGCTTGTTGATGGTAGATCGTACGGTTCACGGGCCTTATGAAAACTATCAAACGCCAGAACAAAAAATTCCCGATACGCAGTTAGATCATCCCTGGGAAAGCTGTATGACTTTGGGTGGCGCCTGGGGTTTTGTTCCCGGAGATCAGTATAAACCAGCTGCAGAAGTGGTTCATAAACTGGTAGAAATTGTAGCGAAAGGCGGAAGTTTGTTGCTTGGTGTAGGGCCAAAGCCTGATGGAACATTGCCTGATGAAGTGACTCAAAAGTTAAGTGAAATTGGCCAGTGGACATCTAAAAATGGCCAGGCGATTTACAACACCCGCATTACCAAGAACTACCACGACGGTCAAACCTGGTTTACCCAGAGCAAAGATGGCAAAAAGCGATTTGCAATTTATTGCTTAACATCAGCTGAAGGCAATCTAAAAACAATTAAATGGAATAATAATGTTCCAAAAAAAGGGACTGATATCGTATTGATATCTACCGGGAAAAAGGTAAAGTGGCAGAATGTAAATAGTGAAACAACTATAATGCTGCCAGCGGGCATAGATAAAACGGCTGCATTGGCTTTCGCATTTGTCCCTCAATAAAAAAATTAGAATGAGATTTAAAACCCTTATAGTTTGCATTGGAATCAGCTTACAAACCTTTGCTTTCGAAAATACATTTGCTCAAAATAAACCTGCATTAAATTCGAAAAGAATAATTTATAAAGATGCCCGTGCAAAAATTGATGATCGGGTAAAAGATTTACTGGCTAGAATGACACCTGAAGAAAAATTCTGGCAGCTATTTATGATTCCCGGCGACTTAGACGGTGTGGATAAAAATCGCTATCAAAACGGAATCTTTGGGTTACAGGTAAGTGCGGTATCTCAAGGTGGTGGTGGCGCCAACCAGATGATGAGCTATAATACTTCTGAAAATGCGTTCACGCTGGCGAAAAAGATTAATGCCATTCAGAAATACTTTGTTACCGAAACGCGTTTAGGTATTCCAATTATTGCCTTTGATGAAGCACTTCACGGTTTGGTTAGGCAAGGTGCAACAGCTTTTCCACAAGCGATTGGATTGGCTGCAAGTTTCGATACCACCAACATGGCGAAGGTTGCGAATGCCATTGCCAGGGAAACTAAACTTCGTGGGATCAGAGATATTTTAACACCTGTAGTTAATATTGCTGCTGATGTTAGATGGGGAAGAACGGAGGAAACTTATGGAGAAGATCCTTATTTGTCCTCACAAATGGGACTTGCCTTCGTGAGTGCATTTGAACGTCAAAATATCGTAACCACGCCTAAACACTTTATTGCGAACGTTGGTGATGGTGGGCGAGACAGTTACCCTATTCATTATAACCAAAGGTTGATGGAAGAAATTTACTTCCCACCTTTCGAAACCACTATTAAACAAGGTAAAGCACGGTCTTTAATGACTGCCTATAATTCGGTTGATGGCACACCTGCAACGTCAAACTATCAATTATTAACTCAAAAATTAAAAATAGACTGGGGTTTTAAAGGTTTCGTAATCTCTGATGCAGGTGCTGTAGGCGGTGCGAGCGTATTGCATCATACGGCTAACGGTTATGCGCAATCTACAAAACAGGCCGTGGACGGCGGACTTGACGTCATTTTTCAAACGGAATTTGATCATTATAAGTTGTTTATTCCACCGTTTTTAGATGGCTCGATTGCCCAAGAACGTATAGATGATGCAGTTTCTCGAGTATTAAGGGCTAAGTTTGAACTGGGTTTATTTGAAAATCCATATGTATCCGAAAAGGATGCGCAAAAAGCTGTTAATGATAAGGGCAATAAACTGATTGCAAAGGAAGCAGCAGAAAAATCTTTCGTATTACTTAAAAATGCAAACGCTACTTTGCCATTTAATAATGTAAAAAATATTCTTGTTTTAGGAGAAGATGCTATTGATGCCCGCCTGGGTGGCTATAGCGGATCGGGGAATGGAAAGGTGAATATTTTTGATGGCATTAAAAAAAGAGCAGGTTCTGCCGTTAAGGTAACTTATGCTAAAGGTAGCAGGCGCGAATTAAATCTGGTTAAACCAATTGCTAAACAGTTTTTAAAAGCAGATACTGCAAGTGGACTTAAGGCTGAATACTTTGATAACCTGGATCTCTCAGGTGCGCCACTCTTAACAAGAGTGGATGAGCAGATTAATTTTATGTGGACGCTTTACGCGCCGGATCAAAAACTTCATAATGATAATTATTCTGCCCGGTGGACAGGTAAATTAATTGCACCCAAAACAGGAGAATTTCAAATTGGATTGGAGGGAAATGATGGTTTCCGTTTGTTTATAAACGAGAAATTAATCATCGATCAATGGGAAAAAGTTTCTTACCACCAAAGATTGGTTCCTTTCAATTTTGTAAAAGATCAGGCATATTCCATTCGGGTAGAGTTCCATGAAACAAAGGGCAACGCTTACATTAAGCTGGTTTCTAATCTCGATGTTGATGATGACAGTACGAAAGAAATAGAAAATGCAGTGGCGTTGGCAAAACAGGCGGATGTAATTGTTGTTGCTGCAGGTATTAAGGAAGGCGAATTTTTGGATCGGGCCATGTTAACGCTACCTGGTAATCAGGAAAAACTTATTACCGAAGTTTCTAAAACCGGAAAGCCTGTGGTGGTTTTATTGATAGGAGGTAGTGCCATCGTTATGAATAACTGGATTGATCAGGTTCCGGCTGTATTAAATGTTTGGTATCCTGGTGAAGAAGGTGGTAACGCAGTTGCAGAGACACTTTTCGGTGATTATAATCCTGCCGGAAGGCTTCCAATTACTTACCCGGTACACGAATCGCAATTGCCTTTAGTTTATAGCCATAAGCCAACAGGCAGAGGAGATGATTACAATAATTTAAGTGGTGAACCACTGTTTCCATTTGGTTATGGCTTAAGCTACACCAAATTTAATTACAGTAATCTGCAGTTAGGCAAAAAGCAAATTCAAGCTACTGAAAGCATAACGGCTAAGTTTAACTTGAAGAATACGGGCAAAGTTGCAGGTGAGGAAGTCGTGCAATTATACATTAGAGATATGCTGGCAACGGTTGCAAGACCTCTATTGGAATTGAAAAATTTTAAACGCGTTGCACTTAAAGCAGGTGAAACAAAAGAAATCACTTTTGAAATTACGCCTGATATGCTAAAAATGCTAAATGCAGAAATGAAATCGGTCATTGAACCTGGAGATTTCAGAATTATGATTGGCTCATCAAGCAAGGAACTGATCTTAAAAGATACGCTGGAAGTTTTGGGTGAGAAAAAATAAATTTATCCTTTTTATGGTAGGTTAACCATAAGTATTTCATTAGTTACGCCGTGAGTGCTAGTTACATTCACGGCTTTTTATTGCTTAATTTAGGGTATCAATTCCCAGTTTTTCAGCCAGTTCATTTAAGTCTTTTACCACAACATCGATTAACGGGATTCCCGAAATTTTTCTTTCCTGCTCAAATTCATGCTCCGGTTCGCCTGGAATAATTACTTTTTTATCCGGATCAATTGTTTTCGCACTTTTAAATCGCTCTACCCAGTTGTCTAAATGGTCTTTAAAATCTTTTGCCGGGCGAAAGCCATCTACCCGCATCGCACCAAAAAAATGACCCAAACCTTCACCTACAGGATTTGCAGATGGTTCCAAAAATGCAACAAAAGGTGGAACCCAAGGGCCATAATTTGCGCCAGATAACACGGCTGACAAAATATCAACTGTAGCACTTAGTCCGTAGCCTTTATGACTTCCATGATCTTTATCACTTCCTAACGGTAATAAAGAACCACCGTTTTTTAATTCATTTGGGTCGGTGGAATTATTTCCATTTTTATCCTGAACCCAGCCATCTGGAATGCTTTTATTAGCACGTTGTGCGATTTCTAACTTCCCGTTTGCTGCAGCTGCGGTAGCCATATCAATAATTACTGGTGGATATTTTCCGGCAGGGAAAGCGTAGCACATTGGATTAGTACCCAATAGTCTCTCATTAGCATAGGTTGGTGCAACCAGCGGGCTTGCATTGGTCATGCTGATGCCGATCATATCTTTTTCTACCGCCATTAACGCGTGGTAGCCTGCAATACCGAAATGATTGGAGTTTTTTACAGACACCCATCCCGTACCATACTTCTCTGCTTTTTCTATCGCAACTTTCATGGCAAAAGGTGCTACAACTAAGCCCAGCCCGGCATCGCCATCAATGGTTGCCGTAGTAGGCGTTTCATGAACGATTTTGATATTAGGTGTTGCATTAATTCTTTTCTTCTCCCACAAGCGAACATAGCCACTCAATCTTGCCACGCCGTGCGAATCGATTCCCCTCAGATCAGAACGAAGAAGGACATCGGTAGCCAGAGTCGAATGCTCATCTGAACAGCCCATTTTTTTAAAAACGTTGTAAGTAAAAGTTCTGAGTTTGGTTTCGGTAAAGGTGATGAAGTTCATTTTTAGTAGCAAGTATTAAGTAGCAAGTATCAAGATAGTTTTATTGAGTACTTTGGCTTTCGTCTTTCAGCTTTATGCTTTAATTTTTTAAGGTAGCAACAAAGTAAAATCTCCGCCGAGCGGCTCAAAGTTTTCAATGCAGGTAGAAAGGAAATCTTCACCATAATTCACATACATGGGTGCGATGTTCAACGTTCTTTCCTGCATGGTTCCGTTAGGGAAAAGTCTTTTCTTCACGTTTTCAATTTGGATCAGCGCCATTTCATGTTTGCGTTTCTCAGCTCTGAATAATTTCTTTTCGAGGTTAGCTAATAAATGATTTGTTTTTTGCTTTGCAGTGTCTGTAGAAACTGAAAGTGTCTTATCTATTTTATAGGCATTCAGTTTAATTTGATCAAATATGCTGTTTATAGCCCGGGTTTCATCAGCTAAGCTTAACTGAGCAGTTGAATTTTTCCTTACCCAAAGGTTTTTAAGTTCTTCAGTGGGGAGAAAGATATCTTCCAGCGAGAAGCCGAGTTTATAAAGATTTTCGGCACTTCTTTTATCAATCAGCAAAGCGGAGTTACGAAGTAATAATACCGGGAAATCAACTTTATAATAATCAAAGTTCGCTTTCAACTGCATCCAGTAGGCTACCTCCGCACCACCACCAATATAGGCGATGTTGGGCAAAATAACTTCTTCGTACATCGGTCGCATCACCACATTCGGACTAAACCTTTCCGGGTTGGCATTAATCTCTTCTCGAAGTGCTTCTTCTGTAAAATGGATATCCGTATTGTTAACTTTATATTCTCCATTTTCGAAAAGCAAACGTTCGCGCAAATTATCTTTTAGGTAGAAGAAGTTAATGTCGCGACCATTTACCTGCGTTTTGTAACCTAAGTCTTCTAATTCTTTAGAACTATTTTCTATGTTTTTCGCACTGTTGTGCTTGATGATGTCTTCGGTAATTATAGTTTTGAAAAGGTTCTTTAAAGAGGCATCATCCGCATTGACAATCACTAATCCATATTTTTCGAATAATTTATTCACCAAATATCGGGTGGCATCGGCAAGGTTATCATGCTCCAGATAAGCCTTCTCCACAATTTTTGCAATGTGCTTCCCGTTTCTGGAGATGCCTAAATAGCCTTTATAAGCGGTTACCGCTGCCGCAACTGTTTTGGTACTTAATCTACCTGTTGCGCCATTTGTTTTCTGAATCCAGCTGATATTTTTTTCATCGACACTTACATGGTTGATTTCTTCAAAATCATGATCCTCAGTCGCCATCCAATATACAGGAACGAAATTTTTATCCGGGTGTGCAATTTTCAACTCTATTGCAAGGTTGATGGCCGTTACAATCTTATAGATAAAGTAGAGCGGACCCGTAAATAGATTGAGCTGATGCCCGGTGGTTACGGTGAAAGTCTTTGCATCTGCCAGAAGTTCGATATTTTTGGCTACTGATTTATTGGTTTTTAAGTGCTCATATTGAGACTTTAAAACATCAACCAGAATGTTTCGGTCGCCAAGAAAATTTCTACTCTTTATGGCTTCCGATAAGCCCTCCATATCAGGACGATAACTATAAAAAGCATTTAATGCTTCCTCGTTATTGATGTAATCTAGAACCAGCTTCGAGAAAGAGCCGGTTTCCTGATAGGAGATGTATTTTGCCTGCATAATTAAGCGAAAGTAACGCAATTTAAGCAATATTATAAAGCTGTATAACTATTTTACAATTGTTAAATAATTAAAGATTGCTTCAAATAGGCCTTGTTTTTCATGCGAACAAAAAGGGTAATCATCACTTAACGGTTAAACTCCGCCAGATTGGCAAACTGCATTGCTGCTATTTTGCAAAGATGATTGCAATAATTATAAATAGAATTGGAATGGACAGTAAAATTAATCCAATAAACTGCCAGATGGGAACTTTGGCTCTTTGCGCAATTTCTGAAAGGCCATTCTGATAGGTAGCAGGCATCTGATTTCCTGTTAAAGTTTGTTTACAATGCACGCAATGCGAATAATATTTTTTACCTATTGGGAAAGCAGGAATCCAAAAAATGTGAAAATAGCTTGACGTTACTGAGAGATATACAGTATCAGGCTCGTTGCAATAGGCACAGTTGGTGTGATAAAGTTTATCGGTTAATAAAGTCGAACTTCTCGTTCCAAAGAAAAAAATCATATTTTTTAATTATGAGATGATTAGATTAATAGGGAATATGATTTGCAATACAAATGTATCATTATTTTGAAGATAGCCTAATTGTAGTGGAAATAAGGCAAAAAAAAACCGTCCCGAAAAATCGGGACGGTTTGTAAAATATTTGGTTTAGTGATTTACCATTTTTTTCTGCGTTCGCCACTTCCACCTTCACGACTTCCACCTTCTCTGCGTCCGCCAGTGCTTCCACCTTTTTCATCACGACTACGTCCTGAGAAATCTTTAAAACCACCGCCTTCACGACTTCCACCTTCACGTCTGCCGCTACCGCCAGAACTTCTACGCTCACCGCCGCCGCTACCGCCACGGTAACCACCGCCACCGCCGCTTCTGCGTTCGCCGCCACCGAAACCACCGCTACGTCTTTCACCGCCACCGCGTCTTTCGCCACCGCCTTCACGACCACCATCTCCGCTTTTTTCGATACGAACCTGGCGACCATTAAATTCAACAGATTTGAAACCTTCAAAAACAGTATCTGCAACAGCATCTTCTACTTCAAAGAAAGAGAAAACACCCTTTAAATCAATTTTACCAACGCTTTTGCCACCAATTTTACCATTGTTACAGATAAATGATAACATATCGCCACGGGTAAATTCATCTACAGAACCTAAGTTGATAAACAAACGGGTGTAACCTTCGCTACCACGTCCGCGACCAGCACGTTCGCCTCTTTCGCCACGATCATCACCAGCTGCAGCATTTAAATCCGGCGCTTTAGAATAGTAATCCAAGAAACGGTTAAATTCTAATGAAGCAAAACGTTTAATCACATCCTCTTTAGATAAATCTTTAAATTCATCCATAATGCGAGGAATATATTGATCAATTTGCTCTACATTAACTTCTACGTTATGCACTTTATGTACTAAAGAGAATAATTGTTTTTCGCAAACATCAAATCCGGTTGGTAACTCTGCTTTGGTAAATTGTTTACCAATAATGCGTTCCAACTGACGGATTTTTCCAATTTCTTTAGAGTTGATGATACAGATAGAGATACCAGTTTTACCAGCACGACCAGTACGGCCAGAACGGTGGGTATAACTTTCAATTTCATCAGGTAAAGAATAGTTAATTACGTGAGTTACATTGTTTACATCGATACCACGGGCAGCAACATCTGTAGCAATTAATAATTGCATGTTACGCTCACGGAAACGTTGCATTACTTTATCACGTTGTTGCTGCGATAAATCGCCGTGTAAAGCATCAGCATTGTAACCGTCTTTAATTAAATGCTCAGCAACATCTTGTGTATCCAGTTTGGTTTTACAAAATACTACAGCAAAAATTTCAGGGTTGAAATCTACAATACGTTTTAAGGCCGCGTATTTATCACGTGCACGAACAATGTAATATTCGTGTTCGATGTTTACGTTACCAGTGTTTTTGGTGCCCATGGTTAATTCAACAGGCTCGTTCATGTATTTTTTAGCAATACGGCGAACTTCTGCCGGCATGGTAGCCGAGAATAACCAGGTTTTTTTGTCATCAGGAGTAGTTGATAAAATGTCGTTAATGTCATCCTGGAAACCCATGTTTAACATTTCGTCAGCTTCATCAAGCACAACATATTTAACTGAAGAAAAATCAATCGCCTTACGGCCAATGATATCCAACATACGGCCGGGCGTGGCCACTACGATTTGAACGCCTTGGCGTATTTCACGTAGCTGTTGCATAATGTTCGCGCCACCGTAAACGGCAACAACGTGGGCATTAGCAACGTTTTTAGAAAAGTTTTTAAGGTCGTTAGCGATCTGCAAGCATAACTCACGGGTAGGGCATAAAATCAATGCCTGTGGTTTATTAACTTTGAAATCGATTAGTTCTAACAGCGGCAAACCAAATGCGGCTGTTTTTCCTGTTCCTGTTTGGGCCAAACCAACAAAATCATTAGTGCCTTCTAACAGTACAGGAATACTTTGCTCCTGAATAGGCGTTGGAGTTTCAAATCCAAGGTCCTTTACGGCATTAACGACGTCATCACTTATCCCCAATAATTGAAATGGGTTTGTCATTCGTCTTTTATTTTTAATTGAGCCGCAAAGGTAAGCTTAATATTTGGTATTTTAAGGGTAGAAGGTTAAATAGTTTTTAATGGTAATGAATTGAAAATAAGGCGATAAGCATTTTAGTAGGTAGTTAACTTCGATTCGAAGGTTTAATTAGTGTTTTTCGATCTCAATACCCGCTAGGGTATGCCTAAAAATAGGTTCGCATTTTTCTTTACAGCAGGCATAAAAATGACCGTGTTTCCAGAAATTTGACTTTGGTGATTGTCCCCACCAGAATTCTGCCAGTGCAATTGGCTTCATTTTGTGCTGAAAAGCATACTGTAAAAGTTTTGGCGCCGCACATTCGCCTGCGCCAGCAGGAGGTTTTTTGTAGCCAGCATTTGCGAAAATCTCTGTTAAGCTTTTTTCTTCACCCGCCAGATTTAAAAAATGATAATGTTCAAAAATCTGATCTTGCAAAGCAATGGAATGGGCTTTACGCTGTGCTTTCAATCTGTCGATTTCTGGTTTTTGTTCCGGCTGGTCTTGATCTTCCAGTGTGCTGATCAAAAGATTCATCCGGGTAAGTTTTTCCATCCCAATATTAAGAAAGCTATTCTCAGTGAGTAAATCGAAAACGGGGGGTACGAACCGCTGATGTTGGTTACTGCCTGCTAATTTTCCGGAGAAGGCCGAAAGATAGCCAACATCGCCGGTTTGATTTTGAACCACCAATACGCCAAACATTTTACCAATTACTGCACCTTCATTGTGATTGGATAAGCCAAAATTATGAACCCAATCGGTTTGATTAGCTAAATAAGCTTGCAGTTGCCTGGCTGCCAGCAAACACAGTGGATGAGGTTTCGTGACCATTAAACTGAATTTTTTCGAAACAGTTTCCCGGGCGATCACTTCATCGAAAGGTGTGAAATAAGGATCTATAGCGTTTTCAGGCATGAACTGCGGCGTTTAATCATTATTGTTATTTACGACTGTTTTTGAACAACCAGTTTGGGAGTTCTTCCCCTAAAAAAGAAGTAGAAAATACGTTGTTATGGGCCAGGTTATCTAATTCCCAGAAGCGGGTTTTATGTTGATTGCTTACTTCTTTATAAAATTGTTCATCACTGGCGAATGGATTTTCAGTATCTATATTTCCATGGATAATCCAAAGAGGAATGCTTGCTAGTGTAGCGAGCTGGTCAAATTCAGGGATTCCAGAAATACTGATGCCTGCTGCAAATAAATCAGGTTTTAATGCCATTGCATTAATTGCGGTAGAGGCGCCCATCGAAAAGCCGACCACATAAATTCTTTTCTGGTCGATATTAAGTGTTTTTTTTAAGCTGTCAATTAGCTGTAATGCGGAGTTTAGACAGGGTTGAGGCTTTGAGGTCAGCAGATTTCTTTTTTGATCTAATGAATAGTTTGATGACCGGGAGGGAAACTGTGGCGCCAATACGTAAGCCGGGTATTTCACCTGCGTTTCATCCATTGCGAAAAGCTTAGGCAAAATTCCTATCTGATTAACGTTGTCAACTCCAATTGCATTTGAACCATGAAAGAAAACAATTAGCGGAAGTTTTTGTCCACTTAGATTTAAAGGCTTAAACAGCCGGTAGGCAATTGCAGGATTAGAAGTGCCTTTGAATAAGCCTCTCTCAAACTTTTCTAACCGAACACTTTTAATTGCTGATATTCTATTATTTAGCAGAACTGAATCAGAGCGTTGCGCAATTTTGGTTTTTCCAAAATTTGAAATTCTGTTGCTGCACGCAGAGGCCAAAAGCAATACGATCATCAAAAAATGAGTATAACGGTTAGATAGAGAAAGCATCGGTTCGGGCTTAATAGATGAATTACCTCAATCTCTCAGCCGAACGAATTAAACGCTCATCTTTATTAATGCCGAAAATCGCTAAAACAATAAAGAGAATCGCAGCTGCTGGTAAATAGGCACCGACGCCAAAACTTGCACCCTCAATGCCGCCAGGAAGTTCCTTAGCGTATACACTGCACCAGAAAGCAAAACCAATAATGGCCAGGATGGTGAAAACGGCCAGGCGTTTTTGTAGCGTTCTCCTTTTGAAAAAAAAGATGTTTACAAAACACAGTATAATCAATACAATATTGGTAATAAGCAAGGGCAAAAATACTTCGGCCCTTAACCCCGTTCCACTTTTTCCTGTTAAGATATGATGTGATCCGCTGGTATAAATAATCCATTCAGAACCATCAGCCACCTTCGTTACAAGAGGTAAAAACATCATCAGAATGAGAACAAGGGTTGCCAAAAAAAGCCAGATAGATTGTATGCGTTGTATCATGGTTAAAATTAAATTATAATGGGCAATTATAGGGATTCTTATTTAACCTTTAAAAAACATTTTCTTATTTATTAATCATTTCATTCACATTCTCAAAATTAATATCTTTGGTTTTATACGCTTAAGCACACCAGCAAAATTTACCATTAATTATTATTCTTAATTGGATTTGGTTTAAAAAGCCAGAATTGTAATACCTTAATCATCTATATAAAACGTTTTATGTTTAAAACAACTCTTTTGTTATTAGCGCTTTTTATTGCAAGCACCGGATTCGCACAGGATACACTTAAATTTGAGAAAGCCCTTACTGTAGCGAGCGGTAGTCGTTATGGCCGTGAAGCAATCTATACAGACGCTCTTGCCTGGCAAATGGCTAACGGAAAGTTGAAAGTGCCTGAAGAGAATGGTGAGTTTGGATTAGGTACTAATGGTAAAATGGTTTTATGGAAACCTATTATCGCAGATAAGAATGGACGTTTCAGGGCATTTTCAGGAAGAGGTACACAAACAACTAACAATCCATTTTTAAATCCTGGAAGTGTAGATAGAGGCTCAGACTATATTTACATTACTTACACCGCTCCTGAAGCAAGAACTGCAATTTTAAATGTGGTGGGAGGAAATAGTCTTTTTTTCAATGGCATTCCCCACATGGGCGATCCGTATGCTTCGGGTTATATGAACATTCCGGTTCAATTAAAAAAAGGGATGAATCAACTTTTTATAAGGGGTGCCAACGTATTACCGGTGCTCATATTAAATGATAAAAAGGTGTTAATTCATACCGATGATGTTACTGTTCCGAATATGGTAATTAGTCAATCTGATAAAATATTAAAAGGCGCCTTAACTGTTACCAACACATCTTTAAAAGATCTGGAGAATTTAACTTTTAATACCATTCTGAATGGTGCTGTTCGTAAAGTAGCCATTCCCAGAATTCCTAAATTAAGCATGAGAAAGGTGATTTTTGAATTTGATACCCGTGGAATAATTAAACCAGGTAATTATAATTTAGCATTACAACTCCTTATTGGAAAAGATATAGCAGATCAAAAGGGAATCGTTGTTGAAGCAGTTGAGGCTTCCTCAAGCTACAAGCAAACCTTTGTCAGTCAAATTGATGGGAGTTTGCAATATTTCGCAGTAACCCCTCAACTCGGCGGTTGGAAAGCCAATTCAGCATTGTTCCTATCTGTACATGGAGCCGGAGTAGAAGCAATTGGTCAGGCAAAGGCCTATAAATCTAAAGACTGGGGTACCGTGGTTGCTGCCACTAACCGCAGGCCCCGGGGGTTTAACTGGGAAGACTGGGGCAGGCAGGATGCACTGGAAGTTTTGGCGCTGGCTAAAGACCAATTTAAACCAGCAAAACAAAAAATTTATCTTTCAGGACACTCCATGGGCGGACATGGCACGTGGTTTCTGGGAGCAACCTATCCAGATCAATGGGCCGCTATTGCGCCGGCAGCAGGATATGCATCGCTGAAAGATTATGGTTCTGCAGATGGAAAAATTCCTGACAGCAGCAAAAATGTGGTAGAAAAAATGTTGTTGAGGGCAGGTAATCAAAGTGATGTACCCAAATTGGTTAGCAATTATAAACCTTTGGGAGTGTATATCTTGCATGGCGACGCTGATCGCGTGGTTCCGGTTTCTTATGCCAGGCAGATGAGGAAGTTGCTGGGCGATTTTCATCGTGATTTTAGTTACTATGAATATCCAGGTGGTGAGCATTGGTTTGGCGATCAAAGCGTGGATTGGCCCCCGTTGTTCGATTTTTTTAAATGGCATACCATCGCCGCTGATACCGCAGTAAATCATATCGATTTTTTAACTGCCAGTCCTGGGATTTCTGCCACTTACCGTTGGGCAACAATATACCAACAAGAGCAGCCATTAAAATATAGTCGCATAATATTGAATCGGGATAAAAAACAATCATTGATTACAGGCACGACGGAAAACGTTGCCGTTTTGAAGATGGCCTTAAATGATTTTGCATCCAACCAGAAAGTAAAAATAACTTTGGATAGTTTGCCAGCAATAGATTATCTCACGAAAACAGCAATGGATACCATACTGCTTGAAAAAAGAGATCAATCCTGGAAAGTGATATCCAGCATCAGTCAGGAAGATAAAAAACCCGGTCGATCAGGTACTTTCAAAGAAGCTTTCAATCACCACATGGTTTTTGTGGTGGGCACAAAGGGTACGGATGAGGCTAATATGGAAAATTCAGATAAAGCTAAATATGATGCCGAAAGTTGGTACTACCGAGGTAATGGAGCAGTTGATATTATAACAGACAAAGCATATTCTCCAGCGAAATATAAAGGCCGCAACATCATCCTGTTTGGAAATGCAGATAATAATTCGGCCTGGCATAAATTATTAAATGATTGCCCTATCCAGGTAACCAATACACAAATAACGGCTGGCAACAATAGCTGGAAAGGTGATGATCTGGGTGCATACTTTATCTGGCCTCAAAAAAATACGCATCTTTTAATTGGTGTAGTGGCAAGTACAGGCTTGAGCGGTATGAAATCCGCCTACGCAAATCAATATTTTGCTGGTGGAAGCGGATTTTCGGATTATATGATATTTTCATCAGATCTTCCGAAAGAGGGGGCTAACGGTATTAAAATGGCTGGCTTTTACAATAATCAATGGAAGCTTAATGAAACGAATGCAGCGAAGCCCTAATCTTTTTTGTTACGAAGAAATGTACTGCGCTTTAGTCTTAAATCACAAGGAAAAAAGTATTTTTGCAGCGTTTTGATCAGAAAAAGATACTTTATCCAAATCGCTTACGATGGCAGCTTATATCATGGCTGGCAAATTCAACCTAACGCAATTACTGTACAAGAATTGTTAGATAAAGCGATGTCAACAGTTTTTAGGCAGCCAATAGAAACTTTGGGTTGCGGTAGAACCGATGCAGGCGTACATGCAAAAGACTTTTATGCACATTTTGACATTGTTGATGCTGATGAAATGAAGGTTTTGAGTTCCATTGGAGGAATCAATGCACTTTTACCTTATCAAATTGCAGCGAAACAAATTATTCCGGTTCATGAGGATGCGCACGCCCGGTTTGATGCCACCTCCCGGGCTTACGAATATTATGTTCATTATGAAAAAGATCCTTTTAAACTTAACCGATCCTGGTTAGTAAAAGATAAACTGAATGTGGAAGCAATGAATGAGGCAGCAGCTTTGTTGTTAAATTATACCGATTTCTCTTGTTTCAGTAAGTCTAACACGCAAACCTTCACCAATAACTGTAAAATTGTTAAAGCTGTTTTTGAAGAAATTGATGGAGGTTTGGTTTTTACGATCCAGGCAGACCGCTTCCTGCGGAATATGGTAAGGGCCATTATGGGTACTTTGGTTCGCATCGGCAAAAATGAAATTAGTTTAAAGGATTTTGAATCCATTATAGAAAGTAAAAATCGGAGCAACGCCGGTCAGTCAGTGCCTGCCTGTGGGTTGTATTTAGTGAAAATAGAATACGCATATGTTAAAATGAATAGAATTAGAGAATGATAGAATGTATAATAGCGATCTCCCATAACATTCACTCATTCACTCATTCAAAACTCACTCATTAAAAGAATTAGAGAATTAGAGAATGATTGAATTATAGAATGGCAACACTCACTCATTATAAAAATTAGAGAATGATAGAATGTGTAATAGCGATCGCCCATAACATTCACTCATTCAAAACTCACTCATTAAAAGAATTAGAGAATGATTGAATTATAGAATGGCAACACTCACTCATTATAAAAATAGAGAATGATAGAATGTGTAATAGCGATCGCCCATAACATTCACTCATTCAATTATTCAATCATTACAAAAATTAGAGAATGATAGAATGTGTAATAGCGATCGCCCATAACATTCACTCATTAAAAGAATTAGAGAATGATTGAATTATAGAATGGCAACACTCACTCATTATAAAAATTAGAGAATGATAGAATGTGTAATAGCGATCGCCCATAACATTCACTCATTCAATTATTCACTCATTACAAAAATTAGAGAATGATAGAATTATAGAATGGCAACACTCACTCATTCAAAACTCATTCATTCAAAATTAAAAAAAATGGCAGTAACAGGCGACGTATATAACACAGGATTACTGAAACGTATTTTTCAATATGTAAAGCCTTACCGTGCTATTTTTGTTTGGTCAGTAATTTTGACGGTTATGTTGGCGGCGATTTCCCCTGTACGTCCATTTTTAATTAAATATACGCTTGATCATTACATTCTTGAAGGAGAATACGGTGGTTTGGTAAACATGACCATGCTAATGATTTTTATGCTGGTTTTGCAGACGCTGATTCAATATAATCACACGCTTTTGACCAACACCCTCGGGCAATCTGTAATCCGCGATTTAAGAATCAATGTATTTAACCACATCACCAAACTTCGTTTAAAGTTTTTTGATCAGACACCCATCGGGCAATTAATCACCCGAACGGTATCGGATTTAGAAACCATCGCTGATATTTTTTCGGAAGGACTTATTTCCATGATTGGCGATTCCCTGCAAGTGGTGGTAATTGTAGGGGTAATGCTTTATACCGATTGGGAATTAAGCTTAGTGGTACTTTTGCCTATCCCATTATTAATTATCGCGACAAGGAAGTTCCAGAAAGCGATTAAAGTTTCTTTCCAGGAAATTAGAAATGAGGTTTCCAACCTGAACACTTTCTTACAAGAGCATATTACAGGTGTTTCTATCGTACAATATTTTGCCCGGGAAAGACAGGAGTACAAAAATTTTTATGCTATTAATAAACGCTATCGCGATGCGAACATTCGTTCGAACTGGTATTATTCTATCTTTTTTCCAGTAGTAGAATTAATTTCGGCAATGTCTTTAGGCTTGTTAATCTGGTATGGCGCAAAAAGTATTTTGGCTCATCCGCTCGATGTAACGCCAGGCACAATTACACAGTTCATTATTTATCTGGGGATGGTTTTTACACCGATCCGCCAGCTTGCAGATAAATTTAACACCCTGCAAATGGGAATGGTTGGTGCTGAACGCGTTTTTAAAGTGTTAGATACCCAAGAAACCACACCGAATGATGGACATCAAAAACCAGAAAAACTGGCAGGAAATATCGAATTTAAAAATGTTTGGTTCGCTTATAACGAAGATCATTATGTGTTAAAAGATCTCACCTTTGAAGTTAAAGCAGGCGAAACGGTAGCCCTTGTAGGTGCAACTGGTGCAGGAAAATCATCAACTATCAATATTTTAAATCGCTTTTATGAAATAGGGAAAGGGAAGGTTACGGTGGATGGAATCGAAATTCAGGATTTCGATTTAGACTATCTAAGGGGCCATATCGCTACTGTGCTGCAAGATGTCTTCCTTTTTTCAGATACTATATTAAATAACATCACGCTTAATAACCCGGAGATTAGCATAGAGGAAGTAGTTAATGCAGCGAAGAAGGTAGGCGCGCATGAATTTATCGAGCGTTTGCCCGGTGGTTATCAGTATAATGTGATGGAAAGAGGTGCAACGCTATCTGCCGGACAAGCGCAGTTAATTTCCTTTATCCGTGCATTGGTACATAATCCCGCTATCCTGGTGTTAGATGAAGCTACCTCATCAGTAGATACGGAAACGGAGCTACTGATTCAAAAAGCGATTGATAATTTAATGGAAGGCAGAACTTCCATTGTGATCGCCCACCGATTATCTACCATTCAGAAAGCCAATCTAATTATCGTGTTGGATAAAGGCGAGATCAAGGAAAGGGGAACGCATCAGCAGCTGCTAAAATTAAACGGCTACTATAAAAAGCTTTACGACCTGCAATTCTCATCTGGCGGGATTGCAAAGGTTTAATTACATACTATTACGAGGGAATTTCTTAATTTAACATCTTCAAACCTGGAAGATGAAAATACTCAGATTAACAGCCATCGTGCTGATCTCGCTCCTTACCCTAAATGTTGCTGCGCAGCAGAAGAAATACGTGATGGTTATTCACGGTGGCGCCGGAACCATTTTAAAAAAGAACATGACACCGGAGAGGGAAGCTGCATACATTGCTGTTTTAACTCAGGCCTTACAAGCAGGCTACGCAAAAATAAAAGATGGAAAAACCAGTCTGGATGCTGTGGAAGCAACTATTCATATACTGGAAAACGATCCGCATTTTAATGCAGGTAAAGGTGCCGTATTTACTCATGATGGTAAAAACGAGCTCGATGCAGCCATTATGGATGGAAAAACACTTATGGCTGGTGCTGTTGCCGGTATAACTTCCGTAAAAAATCCAATTTCTGCGGCTCGTGCCGTAATGGAAAAATCTGAACATGTGATGATGGTTGGCGCTGGTGCTGATCAGTTTGCTAAAGATGCAGGCCTGGAAATTGTAGATCCAAAGTATTTCTGGACAAAGGAGCGTTGGGATGGTTTGCAACAAGCCATTAAAGATGATTCCACGAAAGCAGTTTTAGATCATGGAAGCAAAAAGTCTGAACTCTTAGGTTCCAAAAATCATGATTATAAGTTTGGTACGGTTGGTTGCGTGGCTTTAGATCAGGCCGGAAACCTTGCTGCCGGAACCTCTACAGGTGGTATGACCAATAAAAAATATGGTCGTGTGGGCGATGCGCCGATTATTGGTTCAGGAACGTATTGCAACAATGAAACTGCTGGAATTTCCTGCACAGGTTGGGGTGAGTTTTACATCAGAAATGTAGTAGCGAAAACCATTTCCGATTTAATGGAATATAAAGGCTTATCGGTAACTGAAGCATCAAAAATTGCATTAGATAAAGTTGGCAAAATGGGTGGCGACGGTGGCCTGATCGCCTTAGATAAAAAAGGAAATATGACCATGCCATTCAACACTGAAGGAATGTACAGAGGCGCAATTACTGCAGATGGCAAGATTGAAGTGAACATTTATAAATGATGAGGAAGCTAAATCTATTCCTCATTTTTCTCTCCTTGCCTTTCTTTCTACAGGCACAAAGCAAAGGCAATCTATTCATCATTGGCGGCGGAAATCGTTCTGACGAACTGATGAAGCAGATGTTAAATACTGCTGGCTTTAATGCTAAGGACTATATTGTTGTTTTGCCAATGGCGAGTGAGATTCCTGATGTTGGATTTAAAATCTTTGCAACACAAATACAGAAGCTGGACAATCGATTAATTAGAAATTTTAATTTTAGTAAGCATGATGTCAATGATCAGGAATGGATTGACTCGCTTGCCTCGGCAAAACTCATCTACATATTGGGTGGTGACCAAAGTAGATTTATGAAATCTGTGTTAAATACTCCTGTTTATGCGGCCATCCATAAAGCTTATAAAAATGGTTCAACCATCGCCGGAACTAGTGCCGGAGCTGCGGTAATGAGTACGTTTATGATCACCGGTACGCAACTGCTCGATACGGTTTATAGAGAAACATTTAATAAGCTTTGGGATAAAAATATAGCGTTTGCCGAGGGCTTGGGTTTGCTCCAAAATACCCTTATCGATCAGCATTTTTTGAAGCGAAACCGCTATAATCGCTTGATATCAGCCTTGGCTGCACATCCGGATTTGGTAGGTGTTGGAATAGATGAAGGTACAGCAATTATTGTGCATGGTAAGAAGGCAACCGTTGCGGGGGATAGTCAGGTGATTAGAATTGCTGCACCAAAAAACCTAAAGAAAACAGACCGCAGACTAATAAAATTTACGCAGGCTGAATTTGGTATTTTTACTTCAGGTGATGTCATCGATATTAAGCCATAATTCCAAATTTAAAACATTACAATGAAATCAATTATATCCAATTTAACCTTCCAGGTGTTAGTCGCCATTACGATTGGGATTCTGGTTGGAGCGTATTTTCCCGGCTTTGCGCCATCAGCAAAGCTAATTAGTCAGGGTTTTATAAATCTGATTAGTATGTTAATTGCGCCAATCATTTTCTTTACCATCGTGTTGGGGATTGCACACATGGGCGATATGAAAAAGGTTGGCCGGGTAGGCGGCAAAGCTTTATTATATTTTGAAATTGTAAGTACAGTTGCCATTGCTGTAGGGTTACTGGTTGCCAATATCCTTAAGCCTGGTGCGGGCGTGGTAGCAAAAACCGGTGATGCTGGAAAGATTACTGGTTATGCTGAACAAGCAAAGGATATGAATTGGGCAGAGTTTTTTCTGCACATTATTCCGCATAACATCATTGCGTCTTTCGCTGAAGGCAACATATTACAGATTTTGCTGTTCGCCATATTATTTGGCTATGGATTAAACAAGCTTGGTAGTGAAGGGGCTTCAGTGTTGAATGCGTTTGATAAAATTTCAAAAGTTCTGTTTAAAATTATGAAAATAATTATGCGGCTGGCACCAATTGGCGCTTTCGGTGGTATGGCTTATAGCATTGGTACGCACGGGTTACAGAGTATTTTCGGAATGGCAAAATTAATGGGATCTGTATATTTAACTTGTATCCTCTTCATCTTTGTAATCCTGAATGGGATTTGCAGATACTATAAATTCAGCCTCTGGCAATACCTGAAATATATCCGCCAGGAAATTTTAATTGTTTTGGGAACTTCCTCTTCAGAATCGGCCTTACCAAGTATGATGCAAAAAATGGAGGCAATTGGCTGTGATAAATCTGTTGTTGGTTTGGTTATCCCTACAGGATATTCTTTTAACCTGGATGGAACGGCTATTTATCTGGCGATGTCGGTCATTTTTCTTTGTCAGGTGTTTCATGTTGATTTATCACTCGGACAGCAAATAACGGTTTTAGGTGTGCTAATGGTAACTTCCAAAGGGGCTGCTGGTGTTACCGGAAGTGGGTTTATCGTTTTGGTTTCTACATTGACAGCATTGAAGATTATGCCGATAGAACACATTTCAATCCTGATTGGCGTTGATCGTTTTATGAGTGAAGCCCGTGCAATTACTAATGTGATCGGGAACGGAATCGCAACCATCGTAATTGCTAAAAGCGAAAATCAGTTTGATGAAGCAAAGTATAAGCAAGCTGTAATGGAGCGCTAGCTTGAGTTTAGCGTTATTACTTGGGCGTTTTAAACGCAGAACCCAGTGCAATAGATTTTAAGATGGTTTTGAAGTTATCAGTTTAATGTGTTGGTGCTCCACAAACTCAACGATTAATACTTTTATTCCGACAAATCCGACAAAAAGTTTAAGATGCTTTGCAACTTCAAGCCCAAAACTTACAGCCCTAAATTCCGAAATCCAGGCATCTTCTTTTATATGCACAATGTCTAAGGCGCTTTGCAACTTTTAGCTTTTAGCTTTTAGCTTTTGACTTTCCGCTTTCTGCTTTTAGCTTTCAACTTTCAACTTTCAACTCCATACCCCAAACTCCCAACTCTTTTACCTACCTTTGCGGCAGAAACATGCACACAGCTTGTTTAATTAATTTAGATCACCTTGGCTCAAGCAGAACAAAATAATCGCAAAGAAAAAAGCGAGTTACACCCACGCAACAAACACCGTTCGCGTTACAATTTCAAACAACTTATCTCTACTTCAAAAGAATTAAAGCGTTTCGTTTTCAAAAATGAACATAACGATGATTCCATTGATTTTGCTGACCAAAATGCAGTAAAAGCGTTAAATCGGGCACTATTAAAGTATTTTTACAATATCGCTCAGTGGGATATTCCTCAGGATTTTCTTTGTCCGCCTATTCCTGGCAGGGCAGATTATATTCATTATGTTGCCGATCTTTTAGGTTCGAGCGCGAAGGGTAAAATTCCAAAAGGAAACAAATTAAATGTACTTGATATTGGAGTAGGGGCAAACTGCATCTATCCGATTATTGGTCATCAGGAATACGGCTGGAACTTTGTTGGTTCTGAAATTGATCCGCTTTCGGTAGATTCAGCGAAACGTATAATTGAAGCGAACAAGGAATTACAAGGTAAAGTAGAAATCCGTCAGCAATCTTCGAAAATGGGGATTTTCAGGGGTATTGTTGGTGCAAAAGAACGTTTTGATGCCGTAGTGTGTAATCCTCCATTTCATTCTTCATTAAAAGAAGCAGAGCAAGGCACACGTCAGAAATGGCGTAACTTGGGTGGAAATGAAAAAGAAGTAAAACACGTTTTAAACTTCGGTGGTAACAAGGCAGAACTTTGGTGTCCGGGTGGTGAGCGTGCATTTGTAGAACAGATGATTATTCAAAGTGCTCAGATTAAAGATCAGGTGCTGTGGTTTACTTCACTGGTTTCGAAAAGTGCAAATTTAAAAAGTATCTATGGTGCGCTGGTAAAAGCCGATGCGTTTGAAGTGCGTACAGTGCAGATGAGCCAGGGTCAAAAAATAAGTCGCTTTGTAGCGTGGACTTTTCAGGATGATGACGCGCAGGCTGAATGGGCAAAGGGATGGAAGAATAAGTCTGAAATAGAAAGTGTGAAGTCTTAAGACGAAAGTCTGAAGTTGACTAATATCTTATAAGTAAGCCGGATTGATTCAAATTAATCCGGCTTTTTTAGTAAAAATGTTGCAGATTGTTCTCAGCCGATCAATAACGTTTTACATCTAAGCCCACTTATTTTCTTTCATAAACAATCATGATCACCAGATCGTTATCCGGGTTTGGAGCGATTCCATGAGAACTTCCGGGCCGGGTTAAAATGGCATCGCCTGGTTTAATAGCAAAGGTTTTGCCATTCATTTGCATCTTTCCATAACCACTGAGGATGTAATAAATTTCATCTTCTTTTTGCAGGTGATAGCCGATGGAAGAGCCAGGTTTCAAAATTCTTTTCTTAAACACGGTTTTGAGGTTTTTAACCTCGCTGAAGAAATTAAAGCCAATCGTTTCGCCTCCACCATTGTGCGTTCCAGCTTCTTTTTTTGCTACATTAATATCATTCTGTAGCATGTACCTGGTGGTATCAGGAGTTTGCGCCTTAGCTCCAATACTCAGCAAGCTGAAAAAGACTATGGTAATGGATATTTTGGATTTCATAAAAATTAATTTTAACAAGGTATTTCTTCTTTGTTGCTTCAGCTTCCGTTCATGTTTTTTAAAGTTACTAAACCCTGAAAAATAAAACACTGGCAGGCTTGGTAACTTTACATAAAAAGATCGAGTAGCAAAGCAAGGTTACAGTGGGTCATAATGCAATTCCTTACATTTTCCTGAAAAAACGCCATAAATAATATGCTTTTAGGTTTGACTTTCCACTCCAAAATATTAGATTTGCACAAAAAAATTGATACATGAGCGTTTTAGTAAATAAAGATTCTAAGGTTATCGTTCAGGGTTTTACCGGAAACGAAGGAACTTACCATGCAGAGCAGATGCTGGCCTATGGTACAAACGTAGTTGGTGGTGTAACCCCTGGCAAAGGTGGGCAATTGCATTTAGAGAAGCCTGTTTTTAATACTGTTAAAGATGCTGTTGATCAAACAGGAGCGAATGTATCTATCATTTTCGTGCCACCAGCTTTTGCTGCTGATGCGATTATGGAAGCTGCCGAAGGTGGTATTAAAGTGATTGTTTGTATTACTGAAGGTATCCCGACTAAGGATATGATTCAGGTAAAAGAATATATTACCGGCCGTGATGTTACTTTGATTGGCCCTAACTGCCCGGGTATCATTACCGCAGATGAAGCTAAAATTGGTATCATGCCAGGTTTCATTTTCAAAAAAGGTAACGTAGGTGTGGTTTCTAAATCAGGAACTTTAACTTACGAAGCAGTGGATCAGGTGGTTAAAGCTGGTTTAGGTATTACAACTGCTATCGGTATCGGTGGTGACCCAATTATTGGTACGCCAACTGTTGAAGCGGTTAAATTATTAATGAACGATCCTGAAACACATGGTATCATCATGATTGGTGAAATTGGCGGTGGAATGGAAGCTGAAGCGGCACTTTGGATTAAAGAACACGGTACTAAGCCTGTTGTTGGATTCATCGCTGGTCAAACTGCACCTGCGGGACGTAGAATGGGTCATGCTGGTGCGATTGTAGGTGGTGCTGATGATACAGCTGCAGCTAAAATGAAGATTATGGCTGAGTGTGGTATTCGTGTGGTAGAAAGTCCAGCAGAAATTGGTGCTGCCATGGCAGAAGAATTAGCAAAATAAGCATTTAAAAATTTCTTTATAGAAAAGCGTTTCGATTAAGTTCGGGACGCTTTTTTTGTTATAGGCCACGGAAACACTAAAAGCACGGAATGAAAAAAGGGAAAACTAAGTTTAATTTTATGAAGTAGCTTGTAATTTATTGCCACGGAAACACTAAAAACACGGAAAGAAAAAAGGAGAACCAAGTTTGAACTTTATGAATAGTTTGTAATCATTTGCCACGGAAGCACTAAAGGCACGGAATGAAAAAAGGGAAACTAAGTTGAATTTTGGTGAAGTAGTTTGTAATTATTGCGACGGAAGCGTTAAAAGTACGGAAAGAAAACAGCTGAAATCAAGTTTGAATTTTATGAAGTAACTTGTAACTAATTGCCACGGAAACACGAAAAACACGGAATGAAAAAAGGGAAAACTAAGTTTGAATTTTATGAAGTAACTTGTAAATAATTGCCACGGAAGCACTAAAGGCACGGAAAGAAAAAAAAGGGAAAACTAAGTTTGAATTTTATGAAGTAACTCGTAAATAATTGCCACGGAAACACGGAATGAAAAAAGGGAAAAATAAGTTAGATTTTTATGAAGTAGTTTGTAGTTATTTGCCACGGAAGCACTAAAGGTACGGAAAGAAAAAAGGGAAACCAAGTTGAATTATTATGAAGTAGCTTGTAATTATTGCCACGGAAGCAATAAGAGCACGTAAAGAAAAAGGGAAAATATTTTAATTTTTTTAATTAGTTTAGG
The DNA here is from genome assembly GCF_034045265.1 of Pedobacter sp. CFBP9032. Taxonomy (NCBI): domain Bacteria; kingdom Pseudomonadati; phylum Bacteroidota; class Sphingobacteriia; order Sphingobacteriales; family Sphingobacteriaceae; genus Pedobacter; species Pedobacter sp. CFBP9032. The sequence goes on from NZ_JAXCWE010000007.1 coordinate 73,915, forward strand.
CTAAAATTATCAGTATGAATTATGAAATAAAACAAGATAATTTTCCCTATAAAAATGAAACTGATTTAATTATTAATGCTGCGATTGAAGTTCACAAAGATTTGGGTTGTGGTTTTCTTGAAATTGTTTACAAAGATGCTCTTTGTATTGAATTTGAAAGTCGAGGGCATTATTATGAGCGAGAAAAACTCTATCCTGTTTATTATAAAGATATTATATTGCCGCATAGCTTTTATGCAGATTTTATAGTTTTTGATTCAGTTATATTAGAAATCAAATCTAAAAAAGGAATTGCTGACGAAGATCTTGCTCAAACAATTAATTATTTAAAATGCTCTGACTGTAAAATAGGTTTAGTTTTAAATTTTGGCAAACCAACTTTAGAAATTAGAAGAGTTGTTTTTTAAAATAATTCTTCTCGTAAAATCATACTCCGTGCATTCTGTGTTTCCGCGGCAAACTATTTAATCGCTATTCTTACCATTTAATTATGTTTTCTTTAAATCATTCTCCGTGGATTCTGTGTTTCCGTGGCAAATTCTTTATTCGCTATTCTGCTTTTTGATTACTTTTTTTTAAATCATACTCCGTGGATTCTGTGTTTCCTTGGCAAGCTCTTTATTCGCGATTTTTTCCTTTTGATTAAGTTTTTTCTTTAATTCCTACTCCGTGGATTCTGTGTTTCCGTGGCAAACTATTGATGACTTTGCAGTGTAATTTTTCCTTCAAATCATGTTCCGTGGATTCTGTGTTTCCGTGGCAAGCACTTTAACCGCTATGCTTTCCTGTTGATTAAGTTTTTTCTTTAATTCATTCTCCGTGGCAAACTCTTTATTTGCTATTCTTTCCTTATGATTAAGTTTTCTTTAAATCATGCTCCGTGAATTCTGTGTTTCCGTGGCAAGCTCTTTATAGGCTATTCTTGCCTTACGATTAAGTTTTTCTTTAAATCATACTCCGTGAATTCTGTGTTTCCTTGGCAAACTCTTAACCGCTATTCTTGCCTTACGATTAAGTTTTCTTTAAATCATTCTCCGTGGATTCTGTGTTTCCGTGGCAAACTCTTAACCGCTATTCTTGCCTTACGATTAAGTTTTTCTTTAAATCATTCTCCGTGGATTCTGTGTTTCCGTGGCAAGCTCTTTATAGGCTATTTTTGCTTTTTGATTAGTTTTTTTCTTTAAATCATGCTCCGTGAATTCTGTGTTTCCGTGGCAAACTCTTTATTCGCTATTCTTGCTTTTTGATTAGTTTTTTCTTTAAATCATGCTCCGTGAATTCTATGTTTCCGTGGCAATCTCTTTAACCGCTATGCTTTCCTGTTGATTAGTTTTTTTCTTTAATTCATTCTCCGTGGATTCTGTGTTTCCGTGGCAAACTCTTTGTTCGCTATTCTTGCTTTTTGATTATTTTTTCTTTAAATCATATTCCGTGCATTCTGTGTTTCCGTGGCTAGCTCTTTAATCGCTATTCTTTCCTTTTGATTAAGTTTTTTCTTTAATTCGCACTCCGTGGATTCGGTGTTTCCGTGGCAAACTCTTTAATCACAATTTTTGCCTTTGTGGTTAAGTTTTTCATTGAAATCACCGGTCGTGGATTCTATATCTTCCGTGCAAAAACTTCCTTCTTTATCATTCCTTTGTAAACACTCCTTAGAAACTTCAAACCAACAAACCAAATCAAAATCTATAGCGTATATTGATATATGAAAACGATGTTAAATAAACTATTTTTGATCTCTGCTGTTGTTTTAATAACAGGACTTTCCGCTTGTGCACAGAAGCAGGAGAAGAAAGAAACAAAGCAGGCGCAGCAGTCAGAAAATATCATACCGAAAAAGAAAATGAACTGGAATCCATTAACACCCGAAGAAGAGAGAGTAATTGTAAATAAAGGAACAGAATATCCTGGTACAGGTAAGTACGAACACACCACAGATAAGGGCACATATACTTGTAAAAGATGTAATGCACCCCTTTATCGATCGGAAACTAAATTTGATGCACATTGTGGCTGGCCGGCATTTGATGATGAAATTAAAGGTGCGGTAACGCGGATTCCGGATGCAGATGGATCCCGTACGGAAATTGTTTGTACAAATTGTAAAGCACATCTAGGTCACGTTTTTATAGGCGAAGGATTTACCAATAAAGATACACGTCATTGTGTAAATTCGATCTCTATGAATTTCGTGCCAGATAAAAAATAAGGTGGGTATAGTTGGGTTAGGTAGAGGCGTACAGCGAAAGTTGTACGCCTTTTTTTATCATTTATTTTGTTGATTATTTTTATGGGTTTAAAGGTAAACGAGCGGCGAAAACGAACTTATTAACACGTTATATTTCGGTAGTTTTCACCCCGTAAATCTGTCAAGTTTTCCACAAATTGCTGATTATAAACTAAATGCTTATATTTGCTGGCTCGATAAAGAAATTTTAGCCTATGAAGTATTTTCTGATATTAAGTTTTTGTCTCGTTTTTACACAAGTTAAAGCACAGCAATCTGGCCCCTCAAATCAACCAGATAACATTGAAAAAACAGTTCTCGCTACTTATTATCACAGGAAATTCGAAGGTCGGCGCACCAGCAGCGGTGTAAAATACAGGGCCAAACAATTAACCGCCGCACACCGTACATTACCCATGGGAACCCTGATTACAGTAACCAATCCCGACAATGGGAAATCAGTCATAGTAAAGGTTAATGATCGAGGCCCATTCTCTAAAAAACTAGCTATAGATTTATCAGAAAGTGCTGCTAAACAGATTGGTATCTATCGCAGAGGCATCGCCTCCGTAAACTTAAGTTACACCCTAGAATAAAACGCCGTTTTGCCTCTTTTAGTAGTATAAATTTAAGTTATTAACACTCATTTTTGTTTACTAAACCCTTGAAATTAAACAATTAGCTTTTTTTTCGCCCGAAAATGATATTTAGCTGATACGTTTACTAACGAAAATCGAAGTGATGTTAACAACTTTGATTCACAAAACAAGCCCTCCGTATCTATATTTGTTGCTACAAAGTTCTTTAATTTCTTGCACTTGAAAACAAATATAAAAGCTTAGTTTTTAGTAATTTATAGGTATATCTCTCTGATTACAAATTTAAATTCCCCTAGCTAAAACCTCAGTTGTTTGTCAGGTAAAAGGGTTAACACTTTCACAACAGCGTTTTGATAAAAGACATTACAACCACCATATAAAATTGGCGGATGCAGGTCTCCGTCGACGATGAATAAATGAGTAAAAAAATAAAGTATCAGCTATGGAACAGGAATTATTGCTACAAGAAAATAAAGATAGGTTTGTGCTTTTGCCGATTAAATATCCGGCAATCTGGGAAATGTATAAAAAAACCGAAGCCAGTTTTTGGACTGCAGAAGAGATTGATCTTTCTGACGACCAAAAACACTGGGATAACTTAAATGATGGAGAAAGACATTTTATTTCTCACATTCTTGCTTTCTTTTCTGCTAGTGATGGTATTGTAAATGAAAACCTTGCAGTAAACTTCATGAGTGAGGTTCAATTGCCTGAGGCACGTTGTTTTTATGGTTTCCAGATTATGATGGAAAATATTCACGCTGAAACCTATGCGTTACTAATTGATACATATATTAAAGATCCTGAAGAAAAAGATCGCTTGTTCCATGCTATTGATACTGTTCCTGCAGTAAAGAGAAAAGCAGAATGGGCACTTCGCTGGATTGAAAACGGAACCTTTGCAGAGCGTTTAGTGGCCTTTGCAGCTGTTGAAGGTATTTTCTTTAGTGGAAGTTTTTGTTCTATCTTCTGGTTAAAAAAACGCGGTTTAATGCCAGGATTAACTTTCAGTAATGAGCTGATTTCAAGAGATGAAGGCTCTCACTGTGAATTTGCTTGTTTGCTTTACAGTATGTTAAGCAACAAATTAAGCGAAGAACAAGTTCACGGCATCATCAGCGATGCAGTAGAAATTGAAAAAGAATTTATTACAGAGGCTTTACCAGTTGCATTGATTGGAATGAATGCAAAATTAATGAGTCAGTATATTGAATTCGTAGCCGATAGATGGTTACAGGAATTAGGTTATGCGAAGATTTACAACGCAACAAATCCATTCGATTTTATGGAGATGATCTCCTTGCAGGGAAAAACTAACTTCTTCGAGAAACGCGTGGGCGATTATCAGAAAAGTGGCGTGTTAACTTCAGCTGATAATAATAAACAAGCGTTTTCATTAGATGAAGACTTTTAAGGTTGAAGGCTGAAAGGCTTAAGGTCTTGATACCTGATACCCATACCCGATACTATAAAATAAACAAGAATTATTAAAGCGATAAACAGGTTTTAATACTAAAACCCGCTACCAGATACTAAAAAATCTCATAAAATATGTTCGTACTAAAAAGAGATGGCCGCAAAGAGCCGGTGCAATTTGATAAAATCACAGCTCGTATCCAGAAGTTGTGCTACAGTCTGAATTCAGATCTTGTAGATCCAATTGATGTTGCAAAAAAGGTAATTGAAGGTTTGTATGATGGTGTAACCACATCAGAGTTGGATAACCTTGCTGCTGAAACAGCTGCATCGTTAACTACAAAACATCCTGATTATGCTTTGTTAGCATCCCGCATTGCGGTTTCTAACTTGCACAAAAACACGACGAAATCATTCTCGGGTACAATGAAAATGTTGTACGAGTATTTTGATCCAAAAGCACAAAAAGCAGCGCCACTAATTGCTGACGACGTTTTCGAAATTATTGAGAAAAATAAAGATATTTTAGATAGCTCTATTATTTACGATCGTGATTTTGGTTTCGACTATTTCGGTTTTAAAACTTTAGAAAAATCTTACTTGTTAAAAGTGAACGGACAGATTGTGGAGCGTCCACAGCATTTGTTTATGCGTGTATCTGTTGGTATTCACAAAGAGGATATTGAAAGTGCAATCAAAACCTATAACTTGATGAGTGAACGTTGGTTTACACATGCTACGCCAACATTATTTAATGCAGCAACACCGAAACCACAAATGTCATCATGTTTCTTGTTAAGCATGCAAGATGATAGCATTGATGGAATTTACGACACGTTAAAACAAACTGCAAAAATCTCACAAAGCGCTGGTGGAATTGGTCTAAGCATTCACAACATCCGTGCAACTGGTTCTTACATTGGTGGAACGAATGGTACTAGTAACGGAATTATCCCAATGTTGCGCGTATTTAATGATACTGCGCGTTATGTAGATCAGGGTGGGGGTAAACGTAAAGGTGCTTTCGCAATCTATTTAGAGCCTTGGCATGCAGATGTTTTCGAATTCCTAGATTTACGTAAAAATCACGGTAAAGAAGAAATGCGTGCACGTGATTTATTTTACGCGCTTTGGATAAACGATTTGTTTATGCAACGGGTTAAAGATAATGGCGAATGGACATTATTCTGTCCACATGAAGCTCCAGGTTTAGCGGATTGTTTCGGAGCAGAATTTGAAGCCTTATATGCTAAATACGAAGCCGAAGGCCGTGGTAGAAAGACCATTAAAGCACAAGAACTTTGGTTTGCAATCCTAGATTCGCAAATTGAAACGGGTACACCTTATATGTTGTTCAAAGATGCAGCGAATAGCAAATCTAACCAACAGAACTTAGGAACCATTAAAAGTTCTAACTTGTGTACTGAGATTATTGAATATACCTCTAAGGATGAGGTTGCGGTTTGTAACTTGGCATCATTGGCATTACCTCGTTTCGTAATCAATGGTCAGTTTGACCATGATAAATTATACGACGTAACCTATCAGGCTACTTTAAACCTGAATAAGATTATCGATCATAATTATTATCCAGTTATTGAAGCAGAAAATTCAAACATGCGTCACCGTCCGGTTGGATTAGGGGTGCAAGGTTTAGCTGATGCTTTTATTCTATTGCGTTTACCTTTCGAAAGTGATGAGGCAAAACGTTTAAACAAAGATATTTTCGAAACGATTTATTTCGCATCGATGACTGCTTCTCACGATTTAGCAGTGAAAAATGGTCCTTATCAAACTTTCAAAGGTTCTCCATTATCTAAAGGTCAGTTCCAGTTTGATTTATGGAATGTAACTCCTGATAGTGGAAGATGGAATTGGGACGAATTACGTGAGAAAGTGGTAAAAGATGGTGTTTATAATTCATTATTAGTTGCGCCAATGCCAACTGCATCTACCTCACAGATTTTAGGTAACAATGAATGTTTTGAGCCATACACATCAAATATTTATACCAGACGTGTGCTGAGTGGAGAATTTGTGGTGGTAAATAAACACCTATTGAAAGATTTAGTAGCGTTAGGTTTATGGAATAACGATATGAAAAATCAAATCATATTGGCTAATGGTTCTATCCAGGCCATTCCATCAATTCCAGATTACATCAAAGAATTGTATAAAACGGTTTGGGAAATTAAAATGCGTAATATCATTGATATGGCTGCCGATCGTGGTGCATATATCTGCCAGTCGCAATCTTTAAATCTTTTTGTAAATGCGCCTAACACTTCAAAATTAACTTCAATGCACTTCTATGCATGGGAGAAAGGATTGAAAACAGGTATGTACTATTTACGTACGCAGGCAGCATCGCAAGCGGTTAAATTTACAGTAGAAAACCAGGGTGGTAAAGCCATTGAAGCGGTAATTCCAGCAGAAATGAGTCAGGACCAGGTTGCAGAAGAAATCGTTGACGGACCAGTTTGTTCAATGGAAGAAGGCTGCATTAGCTGTTCAGGTTAAGGTAGAGGGCCAGAAGGCGGAAGGTTTAGGCCTCCGTCGTTTACATATTCAAAATTAAGTAAGGTTTTGGGCAAACGCTCAAAACCTTATTTTTTGTTCATATTTTTGCTTTTAGTTAATCAGTTTATTAGCCAATGGTTCATTCGTTGCCAAGGCGCCAAACAAGATGAACTAATGACCATTGAAGCAATGAACAACACCTTAAAACATAGCAAACACGAGATCATTCCCTGCGAAAGATGTGGAACGGCTATTGAATGCAAGGCGAATTCTTACACTAAGTGCCAATGTAGCGTGGTTCAGCTCAGCATTAACGAAGTTCAATATATCTCAGAATTGTATGATGGTTGCTTGTGTGCCAAGTGTTTATTCGAATTACAGCAAGAATATCGGGAAGAGATCGGGGCATAAACCAGCTTACGAAATGTAGCAGACCTCCAGGGAAGGAAAACTCCATCAATTAGAATTAAATTTTTATGCGACTCTGCAACCACAGATAGCAGCACATATCTTTCCTATCTAAACGGGATAGCAGTGGCAGCCTATTGCGCTCATCTTAGGCCTATCAAGCATAGCAATAGCTATAACGCATAGCCCGGCAAACCTCAACAAGAACCACTGCCTATGCTTTTCTGAAAAACAATTACATTATTATGCCGTTCTACTTTTAAACAAAATAGTAACTTTGACTAAAATTTTGAATGAATGAATTTTGAATGAGTGAATGAAGCATAAGCGAAACATTCTATCATTCTATCATTCACTAACTCATTTTACACACATGAAGAAAGTAAACGTTGGCTTGGTACAGATGAGTTGTACTAAAGATAAGCAGGAAAATTTAGACAAGGCTATTGCTAAAGTTAGAGAAGCAGCTGCAAAAGGTGCGCAAATTGTGTGTTTGCAGGAGCTTTTTACTTCTCTTTATTTTTGCGATGTGGAAGATTACGATAACTTTGATTTAGCAGAAGCTATTCCTGGTCCATCAACAGATGCTTTGCAGGTTGTAGCGAAGGAGCTTGGTGTGGTGATTATTGCATCTCTGTTTGAAAAACGTGCTGAAGGTTTATATCATAATACCACGGCCGTTTTAGATGCTGATGGTTCGTATTTAGGGAAATATCGCAAAATGCATATTCCTGATGATCCTGCGTATTACGAGAAATTCTATTTCACACCTGGCGATTTAGGTTATAAAGTTTTTGAAACCAAATTCGCAAAAATCGGAATTTTAATTTGCTGGGATCAATGGTATCCGGAAGCATCTCGTATCACTGCTCTGATGGGTGCTGATATCATGTTCTATCCAACTGCTATTGGCTGGGATACCACGCAAGATGAAGAAACAAATCAAGATCAATACAATGCCTGGCAAACCATCCAACGTTCTCACGCTGTAGCAAATGGAGTACCTGTAGTAAGTGTAAACAGAGTTGGTTTTGAGCAAGACGGTCGAATGAAATTCTGGGGCGGAAGTTTTGCAACAAATGCACAAGGGAAATTACTTTATTTAGCGTCTCATGATCAGGAGGAAACTCAAGTAGTGGCCTTAGACCTTGATCAAAGCGATTTCATGCGTAAACATTGGCCATTTCTAAGAGACAGAAGAATCGACTCTTATCAGCCAATTACTAAAAGATATATTGACGGGGATTAAGCAAAAAGGTTAAAGAGTAAAGCTTAAAGCGAAACCATAAATAGGTGTCATCCTGAGCCTGTCGAAGAACCTAACATTTCGACAAGATCAATGCGACATCTGTAAATTTAAAGATTACACCAAATGTCAAATTTCCCTCCAAAAAAAAAGTTAAATATCAATCAATTCGATTATTCACCGAAAAAACAAGGTTATTCATTTCCGGCTGAATGGGCAAAACATGAAGCTACCTGGTTAAGTTGGCCGCATAAGGAAGCGAGTTGGCCGGGGAAAATAGCATCAATATATGAGCCTTACTGCCGGTTTATTAAGGTTGTTGCTGAAGGTGAAAAGGTTCGCATTAATGTGAAAGATGAAGAAATGAAAGCTTTTGCTGTTGCTGAACTAACAAAGGTAGGTGCAGACTTAAATCAGATTGAATTCTATTTTAATGAAACCAATGATGCATGGTGTCGCGACCATGGACCTGCATTTTTACTGAAAGGAGCTGAAAAAGCAGTAGTAGATTGGGGTTACAATGCCTGGGGTGGAAAATACCCTCCATTTGATTTGGACGATGTGGTGCCAACAAAAATTGCCAAACATTTTAACTTACCATTATTCAATCCTGATATTGTGATGGAAGGTGGTTCGGTTGAGTTTAATGGTGCCGGAACGGTTCTAACTACAACAGCTTGTTTGCTAAATGAAAATAGAAATCCACATCTCACTAAAGAACAGATTGAAAAATACCTGCTGGAGTATTATGGGCAAGAGCAGGTGTTGTGGCTTGGTGATGGAATCGTTGGTGATGATACCGATGGTCACATTGATGATATTACCCGTTTTGTAAATGAGGATACCGTTTTAACGGTTGTGGAAAGCAATCCATTAGATGAAAACTATATTTTATTGCAGGAGAATTTAGAGGCCCTGAAAGCAATGAAATTGAAAGATGGTCGATCACTGAATATTGTAGAACTGCCAATGCCCTCGCCTGTGATTTTTGAAGATACCCGTTTGCCAGCATCTTATGCAAACTTTTACATTGCGAACGCTGCTGTAATTGTTCCGGTTTTTGATGATGTAAATGATCAGAAAGCTTTAGATATTATCCAAGGCTGTTTTAAGGATAGAAAGGTTATCGGGATCAATTCTGTTGATATTATTTGGGGATTGGGAAGTTTTCATTGTTTAAGTCAGCAGGAACCGGCTCTTTAAGTCATTAGTCTTAAGTCGAAAGTCATTAGTCAGTTTCGTTTTAAGTATTAACTTTACAACAGTTTAAATTTTTATACATTATATAAAAGTCTCCACAGGGGATTTAGGGGTTATGAAATTACTAGAAGGAAAAACAGCATTAATTACCGGTGCATCGAAAGGTATTGGGCGTAAAATAGCTGAAAAATTTGCTGAGCAAGGTGCAAATGTTGCTTTTACATACTTATCATCGGTAGAAAAAGGAGAGGCTTTAGAGCAGGAGTTACAAAGCTTCGGCACAAAGATTAAAGGTTATCGTTCTGATGCCTCGAAGTTCGATCAGGCGGAGCAATTGATCGCTGATATTGTCGCCGAATTTGGAAATATTGATATCGTTGTTAATAATGCCGGAATTACTAAAGACGGTTTATTGATGCGTATGAGTGAAGAAAATTGGGATGATGTAATCAATATTAACCTGAAATCTATCTTCAATGTAACCAAAGCGGCTTCTAAAGTAATGATGAAAGCCCGTAAAGGTGTTTTTATTAATATGAGTTCTGTTGTTGGTGTTACAGGTAATGCCGGACAGGCAAATTATGCGGCCTCTAAGGCTGGCATTATTGGCTTTACCAAATCAGTTGCTAAAGAATTAGGGTCCAGAAATATCCGCGCTAATGTAGTGGCCCCAGGTTTTATTCGTACAGAAATGACTGAAGTTTTAGATCCTGCAGTAGTTGCCGGATGGGAAAAAGATATTCCATTAAAACGTGCTGGTGAAACGGAAGATATTGCTAATGTTTGCGTGTTTTTAGCTTCAGATATGAGTGCTTATGTAACAGGCCAAACCTTGTCGGTTTGCGGCGGAATGCTGTAATTTAAGCTTAAAGAGCAAAGGATAAAGATTAAGGGGTAGGATTTACTTTCTCAAATCTTCGTATTAAAAGGTATAAGATGGGCTTTTTAGCCTAAATCTTATGCCTTTTAATTTTTACTTCAAAATATATTTCCTATTAACTTCATTCATATTCAATTGCTTTTTATTCTTCTCGAAAGCTAAGTACCCTGGTTGTAGTGTTTTCCAGAAAGTAGATTGTGCAGGAAACTGATTAACATACTTCTTCATATTTAATTCAGTCATTTTAAAAGGATAGATGTATACTGGAATTCTTTCCTGACCAGAATTTTTAGCTTCTATAGCTAAAATATATAGCTCTTTAATTTTATCGTCTGTTAATGGAATGCAACCAACGGTTACACAATTTCCATGGATGTAAATATCACTCCCAGGTTTTCGATCGCTTCCTGTTCTTGCCAAATCAACTGTGTTTGGATAGTTCAATCCAAGTGATAAATGAAAACTACTCATTGGGTTAAAAACATTAATGTAATAAAAGCCTTCAGGCGTTTGCTTGTCGCCCTCTATTACCTTTGGACCCAACACTCCCGAATGTGCACAAAAATCGTAAGTTCTAAATAGTGAATAAGCTTTTTCAGTTCTTCGTTTCAACCAAACTTCTAGTTTCCCTTCTGATTTGTAAGCATTAATCAACATTGAAAATTCGTCGCTATAGCCTTGATTCCTTAAAAATTTGTTTAGACCAGTCCACTTTTCACTATAAGCTTGTGCCACTCTTTCGAATGACATCTGAGTTGCCTTGAAATTAGTTTGCGCATTAGCCATTATATTTGACAATAGGAGAAGAGATAAACAGATTGATTTCATAGGATTTGCTTGGGTTAAAGCTAAATATTTAATAGCAGATTTTGCCACGGAAGCCCAGCTTTACACGGAATCAAATTCTTTCTTTTCTGTGTTTCCGTGGCAACCAAATTTTGGACACTGTTTATATTAAATTTGGCACGGAAGCTCGGCTTTACACGGAATCAATTCCCTTTTTTCTGTGTTTTTGGTGTTTCTGTGGCAACCAAATTTTGGACACTGTTTATATTAAATTTGCCACGGAAGCACAGCTTTACACGGAATCAAATTCTTTCTTTTCTATGTTTTTCTTGTTTCCGGCGCACCTAAGTTTTGGACACTGTTTATAGTAATTTTGCCACGGAAGCACAACTTTAAACGGAATCAAGTTCCTCTTTTTCTGTGTTTTTCGTGTTTCCGTGGCAATTAAATTTTGGATACTATTGGTAGTAATTTTGCCACGGAAGCACGGATTTACACGGAATTAAATTCTTTCTTTTCTGTGTTTTTTGTGTTTCCGTGGCAACCAAATTTTGGACATTGTTTATAGTAATTTTCCACGGAAGCACAGCTTTACACGGAATCAGTTTTTTCTATTTCGTGTTTCAGTGGCAGCTAAATTTTGGACACTGTTTATATTAAATTTGCCACGGAAGCACAGCTTTACACGGAATCAAATTCTTTCTTTTCTGTGTTTTTCGTGTTTCCGTGGTAATTAAATTTTGGATACTATTGGTAGTAATTTTGCCACGGAAGCACGGCTTTACACGGAATCAAATTCCTTCTTTTCTGTGTCTTTCGCGTTTCCGTGGCAACTCAATTTTGGATCTGATTATAGTAAATTGGTACGGAAGCACGGCTTTACACGGAATTAAATTCTTTCTTTTCTGTGTTTTTCGTATTTCTGCGGCAACCGAATTGCCTGCAATTTGCTTCCCTTAACTTTTCCTTTCTTTGCGTAAATTCTTTGTGTCCTTTGCGGTTAATAACAAAATTAGCATCTTTATAAAATATGAATGGCTTTTTTGCTGGTACTTCTATTTTATATTTCATGGGTTGCCTTGCGTTGGGTGTTTTATATGCCTGGCTGCTTTATCAAGGAAGTAGAAACCTTAATAAAAAGCTTCAATATGGTTTGACTGCGATAAGGGTAATTGCTGTTGCAGCGATTGCATGGCTATTATTTGCGCCATTAATTAAAACACTGAATTACACCTTAGATAAACCCATTGTTATTATCGGCCAGGATAATTCTCTTTCAGTAGGGCAGGTTAAAGCTGCTGGTTTCAATCAAAAGTTATATGAAGAAAACTTTAAAACTTTACAAGAAAAGTTATCAGATAAGTATGAAGTAAAAGTTTACAATTTCAGCGATTCTATAGCAGAAGGTTTCAACTTTAAAAATCAAGGAAAATTAACTGATGCTTCAAAGTTTTTTCAAAAAGTAAGGGACGAATATACCAATAGAAATGTCGGAGCAATAGTTTTTGCAACTGATGGAATTTTCAATCATGGCGGTAATCCGTTGTATAACATCAATCAAATTAATGCGCCAGTCTACACCATTGCGCTAGGAGATAGTATTCCTAAAAGGGATGTCCTGATTTCTAATGTAAATTATAACAATATCGTTTATCTTGACGACGATTTCACGATAGAATTTCAGGTTCAGGGCTTTCAAAGCGATCGGGAGAACACCACATTAACAGTAAGTCTGAATGGAGGTAAGGTTGCTCAGCAGCCAGTTGCGATTAAGGGAAATTCTTTTGTTAGAACTATTCCAGTTAAGCTGCATGCAGGTAAGATCGGGGTTCAAAAATATACCGTTCAACTTGCTGCTTTAGGGAATGAAATTACCACCCGAAACAATGTTCAGACATTTTATATCGAGGTAATCGATGGAAGGCAAAAAGTATTGTTGGCTGCTGCCTCACCACATCCGGATTTAAGTGTGCTGAAAGAAGCCATATCGGCTAATAAGCATTATGAAGCAAAGCTTGCGATAGCTGATGATTTAAATACTACTGATCCTTCAAAATATGATCTTATAATTTTGTACCAACTGCCAGATGTTCAAAACATATCAGGTACATTCTTGCAAAAATTATCCATTTTGAAGAAACCTGTCTGGTATATTTTAGGCGCACAGAGTGGGATAAATGCTTTTAATAAAATCCAAAATCAAGTAAGCCTAACTTCATCTGATGGTTCAGTTCAGGAGGTTTATCCTGAAATTGTGAGTGATTTTACGAGTTTTAACTTAACAGAAGAAGATCAAAAAATATTTTCTGCATTTGATCCTTTGCTTTCTCCGTTCGGAAGACTAACCGTAAATGCCACTGTGTCTCCTGTTTTTAATCAGCGCATCGGTAAAGTGAGTACGAAGCAACCGTTGTTGTTTTTTACAAATGAGAACGGCTTAAAGGCAGCTTACCTGATGGGTGAAGGACTTTGGCGCTGGAAACTTTCGGAAGCTAAGAATGATGTTAACCAATCCAGCATTGACGATTTGATTTCGAAGACAGTTCAATATCTTTCTGTAAAAGATGATAAACGAAGATTCAAAGTTTTTACATCAAAGTCTGCCTACGATGAAAATGAGGCCATACAATTTAATGCGACAATTTATAACGATAGTTATCAAGCTATAAATGAGCCTGAAGTTAATTTACAGATTAAAAATGAAGCAGGAAAAGTCTTCAATTATACTTTTTCGAAAATAAATAATGCTTATCAGCTTGATGCAGGAACCATGGCTGCTGGTAATTATTCTTACGTTTCCAATGCCTCACTTGGTGGGAAAACGTTTACCGCATCTGGAAGTTTCTATGTGAATAGCCTAATTGCAGAATTTCAACAAACCACTGCCAACCATCAACTGCTCAGTACAATTGCAAAACAGAGCAATGGCAAAGTCTTTATGCCAGCCGATTTACCTAAAATTGCCGACGAGATCCTGAAAAACGAGAATATTAAAACCATCAGTTATGAAGATCGAAAATATGATGAACTGATTAATATGAAGTGGTTATTTGGATTTATCCTGGTGCTATTAAGCATAGAGTGGTTTTTACGAAAACGCAATGGAGAATTATAATATTTCAACCTCAGAAATTATAGAGGTTATAGGAACTATTGCCTTTGCAATATCGGGAACATTTAATGCAATGCAGCGTAAGCTCGATCCATTTGGTGTGTTAATTATTGCATTTGTTACGGCCATTGGAGGAGGTACAGTTCGAGATTTGCTCATTGGTGATACACCAGTTGCCTGGATGAGGGATATGCAAACTTGTCTGATTATCCTATTTACGGCGCTGGCAACCATGTTTTTCAAAACACACGTCCAAAAAATGAAAATCACACTATTTTTATTTGATAGTTTGGGCCTTGGATTATTCACCATGGTGGGAATACTGAAAGGAATTACATTTGGTTTAAATCCGGGGATTTGTATTGCGCTTGGCACAATTACAGGCTGTTTCGGTGGGATTATCAGAGATACCTTACTGAATACTATACCATTGGTATTTCGTAGGGAGATTTATGCTACAGCTTGTATTGCAGGTGGTTTGCTTTACTTTCTATTGATCTATATGAATGTAGAAAGCGTAGTGGCCAAGCTTTCAGTTGTAGCTTTCATCTTTATGCTCCGTATCATAGCTGTCAAGTTTAAACTATCGCTCCCGAAATTCGAATACTGAAGGTGAGATCACTTAATCAACGCCATTTATCTTGAAATCCCAATTCTGAAATGCCTTAATTTTTCGTCTAATCTTTCTTTTCCTCATGAATAATCACAAAAACATCTTCATTGTCTTTTTTCATGAAGTATTTTTCACGGGCAAACTTTTCAGCAGTATTCAGATTGGTATTTAATTCATTTAGATCTTTCTTAACCTGGGCGGTTTCTTTCTCAAAATATTCTTTTTCTTCTTGCAATTTGTTCGCCTGGCTGCGGTATTCGTATTGCGACATCATATCGTTTTTATCGAAAAACAGCATCCACATGGCAAAGGCAACGGCTGCCAGGAAATATTTATTGCGGAAAAGGTCTATTAAACGTTTCATAGTTCGAAATGAGTATGGGAGATTTATGATTGAGGCATTGCACAAATCAACTGAACAAATATAGTATAAAAACAAAAACTTCCGAAGATTTAAATCTCCGGAAGTTTTGCATATTAATTTTTCAATCTCTTAATAATAGTGAAAGGTTTAAACCGATCGCTATTGATTATTTTTTAGCGTATTTGAATTTCGAACCAATGAAACGAGCATTCTCGCCTAACTCTTCTTCAATACGTAATAATTGATTGTATTTCGCAATCCTGTCTGAACGAGATGCTGAACCAGTTTTAATCTGACCACAGTTTAAAGCAACCGCTAAATCTGCAATCGTAACATCTTCAGTTTCGCCAGAACGGTGACTCATTACCGAAGTATAACCACTGTTTTGAGCTAAAGTAACTGCATTAATAGTTTCTGTTAAAGATCCAATTTGGTTAACTTTTACCAAGATAGAGTTAGCAGTATCTTCATCAATACCACGTTGTAAACGCGTAACATTAGTAACAAATAAATCATCACCAACCAATTGAACATGGTCACCAATTTTATCTGTTAGGCTTTTCCAGCCTGTCCAGTCATTTTCATCCATACCATCTTCAATAGAAATGATTGGATATTTTGCAGAAAGGTCAGCTAAATATTGCGCTTGTTCTTCGCTGGAGCGAATCACGCCAGTAGCACCTTCAAATTTCGTGTAATCGTATTTTCCATCTTTGTAGAACTCAGAAGAAGCACAATCTAAAGCTAAACAAATCTGAGAACCTGGTTGGTAACCAGCAGTTTCAATCGCTTTTAACACAGTTTCAATTGCATCCTCTGTACCGTCGAAAGTTGGTGCAAAACCACCTTCATCACCTACGGCAGTAGATAAGCCTCTATCATGAAGAATTTTTTTCAAGCTATGGAAAACTTCAGTTCCCCAACGTAAAGCTTCAGAGAAAGAAGGCGCACCAACTGGCATGATCATAAATTCTTGAAATGCGATTGGCGCATCAGAGTGAGAACCACCATTGATGATATTCATCATTGGAATTGGTAAAGTGTTAGCATTTACACCACCAATATAACGGTATAAAGGTTGACCAATTTCGTCAGCAGCTGCTTTAGCAACAGCCAAAGAAACGCCTAAAATTGCATTAGCACCTAAGTTACCTTTGTTCTCAGTACCATCAAGTGCTAACATTAATTTATCAATTGCATTTTGTTCAAAAACATCAATACCTCTCAATGCATCAGCAATTTTAGTATTTACATTTTCTACCGCTTTCAAAACACCTTTACCCAGGTAGGTAGATTTATCACCATCACGTAATTCAACAGCCTCATATTGCCCGGTAGATGCACCGCTTGGTACAGCTGCACGGCCAAAAGCGCCTGCTTCTGTAACTACTTCAACTTCTACTGTTGGATTGCCTCTCGAATCGAGGATTTGTCTGGCATGGACATTAACGATTATGCTCATTTTTATTTGATTTTTTGTTGATTTTTTAACTGCTTAGTGTATAAAGTACAATTACTAAGCCTAAATCAAAGTTAGTATATTTTTTAAATAAATAAAGTGTTTTCAGGGTTAATGTTACGATCGGATTTTCGATGAATTAGCCGTGTTAAATTTATATTAATACCAGGTTTTGAAAGCAATTCAGCTTGGTATTCTGCAAATCAGTCCTGCTTTACGTTTCAACAAAAACAGAAAAAGCTTTTTGGTGTCTGCATCAATCAGGGTAAGATTAGCTGAAGCTGAAGTGCTTCTGAATAGCGATTTTTTAATCTATTAAATGAGTTGAAACAGAAAGCAATGAGTTAATTCACAGCTATATTTTATTATGATTGATTCCAATTAACCGTAAATGATAATAGAATCATTCAGCTATAAACTTATAAAACGATTCAAATTCCCGATGCCAGAACCATTCTGTATGTTTTCCGTCTTCCCTTTCAATGAAAACAATATTTTCATTCTTGTCATCAGGGTTTAATAGCTTATAAACTTTTGTAACATTATCTATCATTTCATTGCCTTCCTTATCTCCTGCAACAAAAAATACCTTCCTGCTTTTTAATGCAGATAATCGTTTTGCAACGTGATCATATATTTTCGGTGCAAGCCATAACGCCGGACTAAATATCCCTGCTGATCCGAAGATGGCTGGATATTCCGTAAGCATAAAAAGTGTAATTAGACCGCCCATAGAACTTCCGGCTATAGCGGTGTTATCAACATCGGGCAAGGTGCGATAGTGCTGATCTATAAAAGGCTTCAAAGTATCGACTATGAATGATGCGTAGGCTTTCCCTTCGCCTTTGCCATTTTCACTATCATAAGGATTATATTCTGTCAGGCGATCTTCTTCACCGTGATTAATGCCGATGATGATCATTTCTTGCAAACCTTCACGGATCAGGTTATCTACAGTCGTATCAACTGCCCATTCATCGTTTCTGGCAGGCTTTGCATGAAACAAATTCTGACCATCATGCATGTAAAGAACTGGATAACGCTTGTTCGAATCTTTGTAGCGCTTCGGTAGATAAATCCAAACCTGCCTGTATTTGTCAAGCTGTGGCATATAAAATCTTTCATCTACCACATGAACATGGTCACCAAACTGGTAATCAGGTTTTGGTTCTTTAAGATTGTCTTTCCAATTTTCAATTCTTATATCCATATCAAATCAACATCAGAAAAGATTATCCGGTTTTACAGATAGACAGTCATCTGTAATTAACTTGTTTAAAGCTACTAATACCCGTTATTAATGCGGTTGCACTCGTATTTCATTATCAGTTTTAAATTTGGGAAAAAACGAAATTCAGTCTTGTCAGTTCTGTTTTGATTTGTTTCATTCCAATAAGACCGCCAGACATGCCGCTTGATTGCTGAAAAACGTTTACAGTAAGTTCACTTTCTGAGGTTTGAGCCATGGTTACACTAAATTTATAGTAAGATACAAAAGCACCTAATAAAATCCTTTTGATTCTGCTACCTTTTTCCAAAACCAAATTCCCAAATTGCTGGTCAGTAACTTTATAACCTTGTATCTCAAAATAGTGGTTTATTTTTTCAGTCATTTCTGCTATAGAAATGTCTTTATATAAATTGGAGATCAAACCATCAACCGTTTGGATGTTCTTAATAAAATGTGGCATAGGGAAATTTTAGATAGTGGTTATTTCAGTTCATCGAGTACCTTAAACAATTTTTTATTAATTCCACTTCCACTGTAGTTGTTAATGTTGATTACAATAACAAATTTATCACCTGCAGTGTTGGTGTGGTATCCGGCAAATGCCGAAACATCATTTATAGTGCCACTTTTTATTTTCATCCCATTGTAGTTTGGCAAAGCTTTTTCAAAATCAGGGAACCAAGCTTCTTTTTGGATCTGAAATAATATATCTGCCATTGCTGATGTTGTAATTTTATTTCCAGGAGAAAGACCGCTCCCATCGATGATGTTTAATGCTGATTTATCTATGCCTTTACTTGCCCAGAAATTGATTTCTGTTTCTACACCTTTAGCAGTGGTGGCTGGTTTGCCAGACTTTAATGCCATAGTTTTTAATAAAGTTTCGCCATAGAGATTAACACTTTTTTTGAGAAACCAATAGGTAATTTCGCTTAAAGAAGGGGAGGTAATCGTGCTAATTTTCTGTGAAATAGCCGGGACAGATATTTTACTTAGTTCCATCAGCCTTGTAGTTGTAGGCTGTTGATTAGTCTCAATTCCTAATCTTTTCAATGTATCCTGTAAACGAAAGGCACAATCGAAAGCAGGATCTGGTAGCGCTACCGAAATACTGGATTTGCTAATCCCAATGCCCCAGCTGCCTCGCAAATAAGCTACTTTCGAATAGGGTGGGAGGAATGCATAACTTCTATCGCCAGTGCCTGATGCACCAGTTTTTAGTTCATTTTTAATTTGAATATAGGGCGTAATGGGTACTGTTTTAACCAGTGTTACATCTGCTGATGTACTAGATCCAGGACGCAAATGAATGTCGAACTGATTTTCTCTCCAAGCTAATCCGGAAGTTCCGGCGCCATAGTAATTTCCGATATCTTGCCATACCCAACCTTCGGGCGTAGTCTGTGTACCAAAAATACGATCATCACCAATAATTGCACCATCAATCTTTTTAATTCCTGCTGCTTTTATTGCGGCTACCCATTGTGATAGCACTGCATTTTCTTTATTTTGATAACGCCATGAACCTAATGTAGGATCTCCACTGCCTATTATTATGATGTTTCCTTTTAGTGTTCCATCAGCTGTAATATCTCCTGAATAACCTAACGTTGTCTGAAATTGAAAGTCTTTACCTAAAATACTAAATGCAGATGCTGCAGTAATTGTTTTTAGTGTAGATGCAGTCGCTAATCCAACCTGCTCGTTTTTTGCAAATAGTATTTTCCCCGTATTTGCATCTAATACACAAAGTGATGCCAGCGCATGTTTTGCCTGTTCATCTGCCAGAAGATTATTGAAAGCCTTTTCCAGATTTTGGATTTTGTTCTGGCTGAAACAATTAACGCAATAAAGGAGAGAATAAAAAATTAGTAAATACTTTTTCATATAAAGGCTAGTCAGTTTTAATTAAAAAATCGATATAATTTTTTTTATTGATCACGTTTGTTTGTACAGATTGATAAACGTTGGTAAAGGTTGTTGGAAATTTAACTTTCTTGTTTTCATTCCACTTAATTTCATACGCTGTCAAATTTCCATCTGATTCTTCAATCAAATCTATTTCCTGTTGTTGAAAGCTCCTCCAAAAGAAAAGTTTCGCATGTCTAGTTTTGTTATTATTTGATTTTATAAACTCAGAGATAATATAGTTTTCGAAAAGCTGACCTGTATCTTGCCTTAAACTTAGCGGACTAAAATTATGTATAACCGCATTACGTATCCCATTGTCGTAAAAATAAATTTTCTTTCCTTTTTTTACTTCATTTCTTAGGTTTTTGCTGTAGGCTCCTAATCTGAATACTACAAAGCATTGTTCCAATAAGTCAATGTATCTTTCTACCGTTAATTTATCAGCTTCTATCATTTGTCCAAGTTCGCTGTATGATATTTCATTTCCAATTTGCAGTGCTAAAGCTTGTACTAACTTTTCCAATTGAATTGGTTTCCTGATTCCGGAAAGGGCCAAAATATCTTTAAATAAATAGCTATTGCTTAGGTTTAACAAAAGTTCTTGTTCATCTCCGGGATAATTTATCGCATCAGGATAGCTTCCAAATATCAGTCTTTTCTCTAATGATTGTTCTTCGGTTAGAAAATCGGTATGCTGCACAAGCTCTCCAGTAGAAAACGGGAAAAGAAGATATTCAAACTTTCTACCCGTCAAGCTTTCTTTCGTTCCTGCAGCCAAATCTAAAGATGAAGAACCCGTAACTAAAAGCTGTACTTCAGGAAAGTTATCTACAATTAGCTTTAATGTTAAGCCGATATTTAAGACCCTTTGAGCCTCATCAATCAGAATGATTTTATGGGCGCCAATTATAGATTTTAAACGTTCAATGCTGATGTCCTCTAGAGTGGTGCGAACATTTGCTTCATCGCAATTAAGAAGAACAAAAGACTGCTCTATCTTCTTTGCTAGCTTTTTTAACATAGTAGTTTTGCCAACCTGTCTCGCACCAGTTATTATAATTGCTTTTCCCTTAAAGAATTTAGATGCTATGTAGTTTTCCAATAATCGTACAATCATATCTACCCATTTATTCAAAGATAACAATTATATATAATTTAGCTATTGTAATCACTAAATTATATATAAATTAGATATTATAATCACCGAATTATATATAATTCGGTGATTAGATCCTTTTGTATTAATCAGCCATTAAATAATTTGTTGCGTTTGATCTCTTTGCCTTGTCTTAACCTTATCGCATGGTAAATTGTAGGTACATCATTTGTCCATTTTTTTAAGATGAGTATAATTGCTAGAATTTCCAGTCTTGTTAATAGCCCAATCCAAAGGCAAAGTTCAAACAGTACCACAGATTTACAATGAACCATAATTTCAACTAAGGTTGCAAATAATATAAGCGTCCAGATTTTGGCGCCGATGGAATGCGTTGCGATTTCTTTTTTGAACTTGATATAACTTACCAGATAGATTAATGCTTCTGCACTGAATAAAACGATTAGTTTCATTAGATTGAGCTTGAAAAAATTGGGACACTGAATGTAAGTGGAAATGGCAACAGATATGAAAAATACCTGGTCGATACCTGAATCTAAGCGTCTGAGCTTTTCTGAAGAAATGTTTAATTTTCTTGCAATTATTCCATCAAAAACATCAGTTAATAAACCAATAGTTAATAAACTAATGGATAAAAAAGCATAATGATCAATATGTAAAACACTCAGGATAATGATTCCGAAGCCGATGAATAACCTGGAGTAGATTAAGATAAGAGGAATATTTTTCATTTTAGAGCGCGCATAAAAAAGCCCATGCTTTTGGCACGGGCTTAAATTTCATTTTTAAACTAATTCTTTTCGAATCAAATATTCTGCAATCTGAACAGCATTGGTTGCCGCACCTTTACGTAAGTTATCAGCAACAATCCAAAGATTTAAAGCTTTAGGAGCTGATTCATCTCTACGAATACGGCCTACAAAAACTTCGTCTTTTTCATGTGCATCTTTGGGCATAGGGTACTTCAAGTTTGCAACATCATCTACCACAATAATGCCTGGCGATTTTTCTAAAATGCTGCGAACCTCAGCTAGATCGAAATCATTTTCAAACTCAATATTTACAGATTCTGAGTGTCCTCCCATTACCGGGATACGAACAGTAGTTGCCGTAACTTTAATGGTATCATCGCTCATAATCTTATTGGTTTCTTTAACCATTTTCATCTCTTCCTTGGTATATCCATTATCCATGAACACATCTATATGTGGAAGAACGTTTAAATCTATTTCGTATGGATAAGCTTTTGGGCCATCAAGGATACCTTTACGCTCATTCATTAATTGTTCTACCGCTTTAACACCAGTTCCGGTAACGGATTGATAGGTGGAAACAACCACCCGTTTGATTTTATATTTATCGTGCAATGGTTTTAAAACCACTACCATTTGAATGGTAGAACAATTTGGATTAGCGATAATTTTATTATCAATAGAAAGCTCATGGGCATTTACCTCCGGAACGATCAATTTAATGGCAGGATCCATTCTCCAGGCTGAAGAATTATCGATAACAGTAGTGCCCGCTTCTTTAAAACGTGGTGCATGCTCTAATGAAGTATTTCCACCGGCAGAAAACAAAGCAATGTCTGGTCTCATGCCAATTGCAGTGTCCATGCTAACGATTGGAAACTTCTTACCCTTAAAAGTAATTTCCTTACCAACGCTCTTTTCTGATGCTACGGGAATTAACTCTGTTAAAGGGAAATTTCTTTCCTCCAATACTTTTAACATTACGGTTCCAACCAATCCGGTTGCACCTACAACTGCTACTTTCATTTTAAACTTTATTTATTATATTTATAAACATTTGATATAAGTCCAAATATGAAGAAAATTCTGCTTATATCCCTATTGTTATTGTGTAAAATTGCATTTTCTCAGGTTACCGAATCATTTTCAGATGGCGATTTCTCCCAAAATCCTTCCTGGAAAGGTAATGTAAGTGATTTTCAGGTTAATATTCAAAAACACCTTCAATCCAAAGGTCAGCGATTGGCGTCGCAAACAATTGCTTTAGCTACAGCTAATCAGCTCAGTGTAAATGCTAGCTGGGAGTTTTTGATGCAACTTAAATTTAACCCTACCTCAACCAATTTCGTCCGTATTTATTTAACTTCAGACAAAGAGGATTTGAAAGGAGCTCTAAATGGTTATTTTGTACAGATAGGTGAAACCGGTGCTACAGATGGATTTCATTTATATAGGCAAAGCGGAACAACAATCTCAAGAATTATCGCAGGACCCAAAAAAACACGACCAAAGGCTGGCCTAGTTTATGCAAAAGTTAAAGTAACCAGAGATGCTTCAGGCAAGTGGGAATTATTTACTGATATTTCCGGAGGAACGAATTTTAATCAGGAAGGCAGCGTTACTGATCGTACTTTTAATACATCGGCATTTGCTGGTGTTTTTTGTAAGTATGCAACTGCTTCCAGATACAATCAGTACTTTTTTGACGATTTTGTGGTTAAGGATCTTGTGCCTGATACCGTACCACCAGTTTTAAAAAGTATTTCGGTAGTGAATACAAACACATTAGAAGTAGCGTTTTCAGAACCTCTAGAACTGAATACTGCCAATTCTACGGCTAATTACGTACTATCAAATTCTTATGGGAATCCATCATCCATCGCTCCAACCGCACAAGAAAATGTTTATCGACTCACTTTTAAGAAAGATTTCGAATCTGGTTTATATAACCTAAACCTGAACAACATAAGCGATAAAAAAGGGAATGTAATTGCAGCAAATAGTAATCTAAGTTTTACTTATATTAAAAAATATATTGTGAAATATGGAGATGTTGTGATCAATGAAATTTTTGCAAACCCAGGTGGAAGTATTACCCTGCCTCATAAAGAATACGTTGAGATTTGGAATACGACGAATGAATACATTTTGACCGAGGGTTGGAAGTATACTGATCAAACATCTGTATGTACCTTTCCTGTAGATACCATAAAACCGAATCAATATATTATTTTAACTGCAAAAGCAGACGAAGCACTGCTTAAGCTTTATGGAAAAACTATTGGATTATTGCCCTGGCCAAGTCTAAATAATGACCAGGATATAATTACATTAAGCAATAATTCGGGTGAAATTATTGATAGAATAGCTTATGATGATAGTTGGTATAAAGATGAAGTAAAAAAGAAGGGTGGGTTTAGTTTAGAACTCATTGATCCTAAAAACATTTGTATGGGAATACAAAATTGGACAGCATCTGCAGCTGTTGCTGGTGGCACGCCGGGAATGCAGAACTCCGTGTATCAATCACAGTTAAATACTGAAGCGCTTAAAGTAATCAATGCAGAGGTGATTGATAGTGTAACCGTTCAGATTCAGTTTTCGAAAATTGTGGATCGTATTTCTGCAGTTGATGTTGCTAACTATTCGATAAATAATGGGTTTGGGAATCCGAAATTGGTTAGCATTCAGCCTGATTATACTAGTGTAACCCTTCATTTCCAATCTAACTTATCACAGGGTATAGAAAATGCATTAACCGTAAATAATGTTACCGATTGTGCCGGAAAAGTGATCGACGCTACGAAGAACACAGCAAAACTGTTTCTGCCAAAGAAACTAGAGAAAGGCGATATACTAATATCAGAAGTCTTATTTAATCCTAAGCCTGGAGGCGTCGATTTTGTGGAAGTTTTTAACCATAGTAACCAACGTTTAAATTTAAAAGAATTACAAATTGCAACTATAAATGCGGCAGGTGCTATTTCAAATATTACCCCGGTTTCGACCAAAAATATACTGATCTCTCCAAACACCTATTGGGTTTTAAGCACTAATGCTACTCAGGTCAAATTGAATTATTTTGCTCAAAACCCGGAAAATTTTGTGGAGTTAAAGTCAATGCCAGCTTACAATAATGATAAGGGGAGCGTAGTTATTTTAAGCAATAATGTGGTTATTGACAGATTCGATTATGTTCCAAAAATCCATCATCCTCTCATTCAAAATGAAGATGGAGTTTCTCTTGAACGTGTTTCTTTCGACGTGGCTGCAAATGAGCCCGGTAATTTTAAATCGGCAGCAGCCACAGTTGGTTTTGCCACACCTACTTATAAAAACTCTCAAGAATTAAGTGGTGATGAAAATTATGTCCGCGTTCTTTCCAAAACGTTTTCGCCTGATGGAGATAATTTTGAGGATTTAATGATGGTAGAATATCAGGTTGCGGCAAACGAAAGTTTAGCAACGGTTAATATTTATACTGATAAAGGTAGATTAATTAAGAAATTATTAAAAAATCAAACCATCGGAACAAACGGAACTTTAACCTGGGATGGTTTAGATGATAACGGACTAAAAGCCGCAATTGGAATTTATGTGGTCTTATTCGATGCTTTTGATTTAAAAGGAAATACGAAAAGATATAAGAATACCTGTGTATTGGCAGGGAAGTTAAATTAAAAAAGTCATCCTATTAATATAATGCAAGTGCAGATATTTATAGGATGACTTTTACAGGTGGTTGCGTCTCGCTATCACCTTTCATCATCGAGATGATGAATAATAGAAAATTATTTCAGGATATTTGCCTTGATATAAGCACAACTTGCAGCCACTGATTCAATCGGATTAGGCTTATAGTTGGTTTCGTGCTCAACAAAGAAATGTTTCATTCCTGATAATTTAGCATCAGCAAAAATAGGTTTCCAATCAATACTTCCTGTTCCAACTTCTGCATTTAACGCAGGATTTGTTTTGTCCATATCTTTTACGTGCCACATTGTGAAACGACCAGGGTTATCTGTAAATAATTTAATCGGATCATTTCCAGAGCGAACTACCCAGTATAAATCTAATTCAAAATCAACTAATTTTTTATCAGTTTCACTCAATAAAATTTGATAGCCTGTGGTCTCTCCTTGTTTCTGAAATTCAAAATCGTGGTTATGATAAGCTAATCTCAAACCCGCATCCTTGCACATTTTGCCGGCAATATTAATCTTTGCAGCAAGTTTTTTATAATCTTCCGCATTTTTTCTGATGCTGGCATCTAAATAGGGAATAGTAACATACTCGCTGCCTAGAACTTTTGCGGCAGCGATAGCAGCTTTCAGTTCGTCAGTATTTCCATCTACAAGATAAGAACCTAAGCCATAGTGACCACTTACAGCTTTTAATCCATTTGAGCTAAGTAATTTCTTAAATTCAACCGGAGTTAGACCCCAAAATTGATCTTTAATAGAAAAACCATAGGTTTCAACTTCTGTAAAGCCTGCTTTTGCAACCTTTTCAATAGTGCCTTTTAAGTCTTTAGGCAAATCAGTTCTAAGTGAATAGAGTTGTAGGCCAACTGCTTTTTTCTGCGCTACGCAAGCAAATGACGGCGCCAAAAGTAAAGTTGCTATAGCTAAGCAACCGTTGATGATAAAACTTTTTCTTGATAACATAATGGTAGATTTAAATATCGCAAATTTCAACAGCCTTTTTTAACGAGCCAATCTTATCTGCATTTTTTGGTATAAATTCTTGAGCAACGAAACCTTTAAAGCCGGTTTCTAAAATGGCCTTCATAATTGCAGGATAATATAATTCCTGCGTTTCATCAATCTCGTTACGGCCAGGAACTCCGGCTGTATGGTAATGCGCAATGTATTGATGGTTTTCTTTTATGGTACGAATCACATCACCTTCGTCAATCTGCATATGGTAGATATCGTAAAGTAATTTGAAGTTTTCCGATCCCAGGCGTTTGCAAAGTTCGGCACCCCATGCAGTCTTATCACACTGATAATCGGCATGGTTAATTTTACTGTTTAATAACTCCATTACCAATACCACACCATGCTTTTCGGCTAGTGGCATAAGTTGTTTTAATCCCTCCACGCAATTGTTCCAACCGGTTTCGTCGTCCTTTCCACGTCTATTACCACTAAAGCAAATGAGGTTTTTATAACCTGCGGCAGCAACCAGCGGAATCATCGCAGAGTAGTTTTTGATCAACTGCTCGTGAAATTTTTTATCATTAAAACCATCAACAAGGTTAATTTCGGCACCATTGCACATGGTAGATTCCAAGCCATGTTTTTTTAAAATAGGCCAGTCTTTCGGGCCCACCAGGTCAATGCCTTTAATCCCTATTTTTTTTGCTTCTGTACATAATGCATCTACATCAAATGTGCTGAAACACCATCGGCAAACCGAATGATTAATGTTGCCCTTAAGGGCTAAAGACTGTGTGGGTTTATCCATTGCAAAGGATGAAATGCCTGATGATACCCCTATCGCGGCAGTGCCGGCAATGATGTTTTTCAACGCATTTCTTCTATTTAATTTTGAAGACATTTTTTAAAGGGCTTTAGCTTCTATTTCAGACTTTGTTTTATCATTGAAGAGAACAGCGAAGAGTAAGAACACTGCTGCAGCAATACCTGCAGGAATAATCCAAACCATTTTCCAGTCTACTGCGCCATTAGCTGCTTTATACGTGTCGGTAATCATACCAGCAACTTCAAAACCAATTAGCATCCCTACGCCATAAGTGGCTAACGTAATTAAGCCCTGTGCAGAACTTTTATAGCGCTCACCAGCTTTTGAATTGGTATAGATTTGACCTGATACGAAAAAGAAATCGTAGCAAACGCCGTGTAAGGCGATGCCAATAATTAACATAAAGCTTAAGTCGCCAGCGTTACCAAATGCAAACAATACATACCTTAAAGCCCAGGCTAACATTCCCACTAAGATCGTTTTCTTAAAACCATATTTTGAGAAAAATACCGGAATGGCCAATAGGAACAATGCTTCGGAGATTTGACCAATAGCCATTTTTCCAGTTGGATTAGATACCTTAATATCTGCTAAAAACAAACCTGCATTTTGGTAGTAAAAAGCCAATGGAATACAAATTAAAATCGCTGAGATGAAGAAGATCGCAAAATTTTTGTCTTTTAAAAGCTTAAGCGCATCTAAGCCAATTAAATCACCCACTTTAATTTTTTCTGTTGAAGATACTTTAGGTGGTGTTTTAGGAAGGGTAAAACTAAAAAGGCCTAAGGCTAGGGACACAATGCCTGCCATTAAAAATGTACTTCTTAATAATCCGGATTCAATCCCTTCCGGAGAATCCCAATGGAAAACAAAACTGATTAACAAACCAGCGATAATCCAGCCGATAGTTCCCCAAACACGGATTTTAGAAAATTCCTTTTCAGGATCTTGCATTTGATTAAATGAAACAGAGTTTACCAAAGCTAGTGTTGGCATAAACAAGATCATGTAACCAAGAACATATGGGTAAAAAACGCTTACGTCGGTGGCATTGTACATTTGATACATTAATATTGCACCAACAATATGTAAAACGCCTAATATTTTTTCAGCGTTAAAATACCTGTCGGCGATTAAACCAACAATAAACGGGGCAATAATTGCTCCCCAGGATTGTGTGCCAAAAACGGATGCAGATTCTGATCCTGTTGCTTTTAAGTTATTGCCTAAAAAGGTTCCTAGCGTTACAAACCATGATCCCCAAATAAAAAATTCGAGGAACATCATGGTGGAGAGTTTAAAGCGGGTAGTGGTATTCATTTGGTTTATATAAGGTTATTAGGTATAAGGTTTAAGGCGTAAGGTTAAGTAAAGATGTAAAACTTACAATCTATTACCTTACGCCTTTAACCTAATTTTAGTAAAGTTATTAGGTGAGGGTGTATGGGTAATCAGGAGAAAGAAAACTTTCAGCCTTTTACCTCATGCCTTCAAGCACAATTATAATTCTTTTATAGTGATGTTTTTGAACCAAACTTCATCACCATGATCTTGCAATGCAATTTTACCAGA
Organism: Pedobacter sp. CFBP9032; assembly: GCF_034045265.1. Lineage (NCBI taxonomy): Bacteria > Pseudomonadati > Bacteroidota > Sphingobacteriia > Sphingobacteriales > Sphingobacteriaceae > Pedobacter > Pedobacter sp. CFBP9032. Next base: position 102,815 of record NZ_JAXCWE010000007.1, read on the forward strand.
TTTGTATGTTCCCCAGTTTTCCCACTTTGCGAACTTGCTTCCAGCAACTAAATTTTTCCAGTTTTCATCCCAAAGGGTAGTTTTCACTACTTCAACACCATTTAAAATTAAAGTTAAATTTCCTTTTTTACTAATAATTTCTGCTTTGTTCCACTCGCCAACTGGCTTTACTGGTTCAGAAGCGCTTTTAATTAGATCATAAAGATCACCGGAACGGTGTTTAGTGATCTTTCCATCCGGATGACCATCATTATCCAGTACTTGCTGCTCTAACCCAGTAGAGTAGGTAGCATGATATTTTGGTTCTTCGTGTACGTAAAAAATTAAGCCACTATTGGCTTTTGGTGCAACTTTCCAATCGTATTTCAAGTGAAAATCTTTATATTCTTTATCAGTTACCAGATCGCCACCACCATCGGTACCTTTGGTTTTCGGATCAAGGTGTAAAGCACCATCCTGTACTTGCCAGGCACTACCCACATTTGTTTTATTATAAGTATGCCAGCCTGTCGTGGTTTTACCATCAAATAAAGGCTTAAAACCTTTTTGCGCTTTAGTTATTTGGGTTACTGCCAATAAGATACAGGCAGAAAGAATAAGTTTTTTCATTGTGTTTTTTATAAATAAACCCCGTAGGTTTTTAAGGCTACGAGGTTCTGTTATTCATTAAAGAATTAAATCATTCCAGCCTTTACGGTATTCGCGTTTTACGAACTGGTTAGCTTCATCGAAATTGGTAATTTTCATATTATCATTATCCCAAAGCATTTTCATGTATCTGCCCGGATAAGTTACTTTTCCATTCACATTTTTCTGAATGTCAAAACTTCTGATGGCCAGGTTTGCCATTAATAAAGCTTCAGTCAATGGGCCAGCAATTTCAAAAGGAGAACTTACTTCCTGTTTGCCGTAACCCGCAATAGAAGCTTCTACCCATTGTGCATAGTGACCATTGGCACCATCTTTTACGCGGGCATATTTTTCTTTTACCTTGATATCTTTATTTCTGCTTAGCGGCAACAATTTTGGGTTTGCACTATAAGTTTCAGACATCATTTTTCCTTTTGTTCCGATGAACAAGGTACCATTTCCACCATCACCAAATGTTTCATTGGCTTCTAATTCTTCAGGGCGTTCTGGCTGAATACCACCATCCATCCAGTGTAAGGTAACATCACCTTTGGTCTTATCTGTTTTAGGGAATTTTAAGGTTACATGACTTGATGGCGGGCAGCTTTCAGGAAAATATCCACGTTTAAATTCGTCTACATAAACCGATCCAACACTGGCTTCAACTTCTTTAGCGTATTTCAAGTTTAATACACTAAAAGGCGCTTCAATTAAGTGGCAGCCCATATCGCCTAATGCACCGGTTCCATAATCCCACCAGCCGCGCCAGTTAAATGGCACCAATTTATCTACATAATCTTTCTCTGGAGCAGTACCTAACCAAAGGTTCCAATCCAATTCTTTTGGAATTTCAGCTTTTTTATCTGGCCATGGAATACCCTGAGGCCAAACCGGACGGTTAGTCCAGGCATAAACGGTATGTACATCACCGATCAGACCTGCTTCGTACCATTCTTTCATTTGGCGAGGACCATCATTCGATGCACCCTGGTTACCCATTTGCGTAACCACTTTATATTTTTTTGCTGCCGCCGTTAAAATTCTGGCTTCGTGAATATCGTGTGTAAGTGGTTTTTGTACATAAACATGTTTTCCCAACTGCATGGCAGCAAGGGCCTGGATGGCATGGTTATGATCCGGTGTTGAAATGGAGACAGCATCAAAATTTTTATGCTCTTTATCCAGCATTTCGCGGTAATCTTTGTAGTATTTCGCTTTTGGAAATGCTTTTACACTACCTGCTGCGCGACGGTCGTCTACATCGCACAAGAAAGCAATATCTGCTTTACCACTTTTCGCGAAGCCGGCAATATCGCTTTGCCCTTTTCCACCAGCACCAATTGCTGCAATAAGTAAACGATCGCTAGGCGCTAAAAAGCCTGGGCCACCCAAAACATGGCGTGGAACGATCATAAATGCAGCTGCGGCAATGGCACTGGTTTTAATAAAGTCACGACGGTTACTCGTGTTTTTATTTTCTTGCTCTGTTTTCATTTGGTTGTTTTGGAGTTTAAATCCGGTTTTGATTACTTCTTTTTAAGCGATAGAATATATTTTACCATCAATTTAGCATCTGCAGGCTTTAAGGTTGCGTGCGCCGACATTGGCATTGTACCCCAAACGCCTGTACCACCTTTAATAATCTTATCAGCTAAGTAATTAATGTTTTTTTCTGTTGCAGGATATTTTTTAGCGATATCCACGTATGATGGGCCAATGATTTTATTCACTTTGTTGTGGCAGCCAATACAATCTGATTTGTTAATTAATTTTTCACCAGCACTCATTTGCATGGCATGGTTCGATAATGTGGCAGTTGCAACAACTGTCTTCTCTTTCTCTAGATCTGCTTTGGTAAAAGAGGCCATAAAAATTACTACAGCGCCTAAACCTAATAATGTTTTTTTCATGTGTGTGTTGTTTTTACTCGCACGCTAACCTGCTATTTCAGCCAATTGGAGCCAAACAAGCAAGATTTCATGTTTGTAGTGTTAGTCCTATAATCCTAATATTTTTTTGTTGAAAGCGCTATCACTACCTGATGCTGCAAAATCATCAAATGCTTTATCAGTTACTTTAATGATGTGATTTTTTATAAATTCAGCACCTTCGCGGGCACCGTCTTCCTGATTTTTAATACAACATTCCCATTCCATCACTGCCCAGCCTTTAAAATCATATTGTGCCAATTTGCTAAAAATGGTTTTAAAATCTACCTGCCCATCACCCGGAGAACGATATCTTCCTGCACGATTTGCCCAACTCTGATAACCTCCAAAAGTACCCTGTTTCCCTGTTGGGTTAAATTCTGCATCCTTTACATGAAAAGCTTTAATTCTTTCATGGTAAATATCGATGTATTGAATATAATCCAATTGTTGTAACACAAAGTGTGATGGATCATACAATAAGCATGCCCTGTTATGATTGTTCACCGCAGCAAGAAACATTTCATAAGTTTCACCGTCAAATAAATCCTCACCAGGGTGGATTTCATAACAAACATCCACACCACAATGATCAAATTCATTTAGAATGGGCATCCAGCGTTTTCCCAGTTCTGCGAAACCTTCTTCAACCAAGCCTGCAGGGCGTTGTGGCCATGGATGAAAATATTGCCAAAGCAATGAGCCACTAAAGGTTGCATGTGCGTTTAACCCCAGGTTTTGTGATGCTCGTGCAGCATATTTCATCTGCTGTACAGCCCATTCCGTTCTGGCTTTTGGGTTTTTATGTACTTCCTTTGGTGCAAACGCATCAAATAAATCATCATAAGCAGGGTGAACAGCTACCAGTTGACCTTGTAAATGCGTAGAAAGTTCAGTGATTTCCAAGCCATAAGAAGCAATAGTGCCTTTTAACTCATCTGCATAAGTTTTACTCTCTGCAGCCTTTTGTAAATCGATAAACCGCTTGTCAAGCGTTGGCATCTGGATTCCTTTAAATCCTAGATCTGCTGCCCATTTACAAATGTTATCTAACGAATTAAATGGTGCCTCATCGCTAATAAATTGCGCTAAAAATACCGCTGGTCCTTGTATTGTTGTCATGCTGATTTTTAAATTTTATAGTCCCACCATTTTTGGTCTGATTGGCTGGAGTTTACTACGTTTTCAATAAAAGCCATTCCACGAACACCATCTTCGGTTGTTGGGAAATCCAGCATTTCAGCAGTAGGTTCTTCGTTATTCAGTTTAGCATTTACTGTAAGGGCGAAGTTTTTATAGATATTAGCAAAAGCTTCTAAATAACCTTCAGGGTGGCCTCCTGGTGTGCGGGTATTGTGTTTTGCAAAACTTCCCATGTAGCCATTTCCAGTTCTATAAATCTGTGCGGGTGAATCAGACCATTTTACTAAAAGCGTGTTTGGCTCCATTTGATGCCATTCTAAACCGCCTTTTTCGCCATAAACTTTAATCTTTAGCGCATTTTCTTCGCCAGCTGCAATTTGCGATGCTATTAATACACCATTAGATCCGTTGTCAAATTTCAATAATACATTTCCATCATCATCAATGGCTCTACCTGGAACAACTATATTTAAATCAGCGCAAATTTTGGAGATTTTTAAGCCCGAAATGTATTCGGCTAAATGTGCTGCATGTGTACCAATATCACCCATGCTACCACTTTTACCGGTTTTAGATGGATCTGTACGCCACGCTGCTTGTGCATTTCCTTCACGTTCTGATAAAGTGCTCAGCCAACCTTGCGGATATTCTACTATAATTTTTCTTACCGCTCCCAGCAGGCCATCACTAACCATTTGTCTGGCTTGTTTTACCATCGGATAACCCGAATAGGTATGCGTTAAGCAGAGTGTTAAACCCGTTTCTTTTACTTTTGCTTGTAACTGTTTAGCCTCATCTAAAGTGAGGGTCATTGGTTTTTCAATTACGACATTAAAACCCAGTTCTAGCGCCATCATTGCCGGAGCGAAGTGGGCAAAATTTGGGGTAACAATGGTAACGAAATCTATTTTTTGATCTGCTGGCAGTTCACTTTCTGCCTGGAGCATCTGTTCGTAATTTTTGTAGATTCTATCATCTGGCAAGAATAATAATTTACCAGATTCGTATCCAACTTCAGGATTTACACTTAAAGCACCCGCAGATAGTTCTATTAAACCATCCATGTTTGCTGCAAGGCGATGTACGGCGCCGATAAAGGCGTCTTTACCGCCTCCTATCATGCCCATTCTTAGTTTTCTTTTCATTTTCAAGGAATAAGGTGTAAGGCATAAGGCTTAAGGGTAAGAAGTTTAAAATCCCTACACCTTAAGCCTTTTACTTCAAACCTTTCTATATATTATTTTTCTTTAATTCTTTAACTGCATAATCAGCAGCACGAGCGGTTAAAGCCATAAATGTTAATGAAGGGTTTTGACATGCGATTGAAGGCATACAAGCACCATCCGTCACAAATACGTTATTTACCTCATGCATCTGATTCCATTTGTTAAGCACGGAAGTTTTAGGATCGTTACCCATTCGTGCTGTACCCATTTCGTGGATAGCCATACCTGGATAGCAACCTGCATCGTAAGTTTGGATGTTTTTCATGCCTGCTTTTTCTAACATTTCAGCAGCATCATTCATCATATCTACACGCATTTTTTTCTCGTTCTCTTTGTATTCGCAATCAATAGCTAATACGGGCTGGCCCCATTTATCTTTTTTGGTTTTATCGATGTAAACGTGGTTTTCATAGTAAGGTAACATTTCGCCGAAGCCTCCTAAACCCATGCTCCATTTACCTGGCTTGGTCATTTTTTCTTTCAAACCTGAACCAAAAGATAACTCAGCTACATCACTTTGCCAATTGGCTCTGCTTGCACCGCCCTGGTAACCAAAACCACGCAGATAATCGCGTTTATCGTTGCCGATGTTTTGATAACGAGGAATATAGATTCCGTTTGCACGGCGACCATAAGTGTATCGATCATCAAAACCTTCTGCTTCGCCAGATGCGCCGCAACGGAAATGGTGATCCATTAAGTTATGTCCTAATTGTCCGCTACCGTTACCTAATCCATTTGGATGAGCTTCTGAAGTAGAGTTTAACAAGATGAATGTCGAACCTAGCGTAGAGCCGTTTACAAAGATGATCTTTGCATAGAATTCCATTGTTTTGTTGGTTTCTGCATCAATCACCATTACCCCTTTAGCTTTTTTAGTATCCTTATCGTAAATGATGTGATTTACTATCGAGTAGGGTCTTAACGTTAAACGCTTAGTTGCCATTGCAGCAGGTAAAGTAGAAGACTGGGTACTGAAATAGGCGCCGAATGGGCAACCTCTGCTACATAAGTTACGGTACTGACAGTTTCCACGACCTTTATGAGGTACCGTTAAATTGGCCACGCGACCAATCATCATGATACGCTCTCTTTTATAGTGTTCTTCTATACGGGCTTTTACTGATTTTTCTACAATATTTAAGTCCATTGGTGGTAAAAATTCACCATCCGGACAGGTTGGCCAGTTTTCTTTCGAACCACTAATGCCTGCAAATCTTTCTGCATAATCGTACCATGGCGAAAGTTCTTTATAACGCACTGGCCAGTCACTCCCGTGACCATCTTTTGCGTTGTCTCCGAAATTCTCGTCACTTAAGCGGTAACTCTGACGGCCCCACATTAATGATTTTCCACCTACATGAAAACCACGATACCAATCAAAACGTTTATCTTCGGTATAAGGACATTCCAAATCATTTACCCACCATTTTTCGTTGGCTTCGCTGTAAGGATAATCCCTTTTTTGTACCGGGTGGGTACGCTTTTGTTCTTCTGTTAACTTACCTGCATGTTCAAATTCCCAAGGGCTTTTCATTGCCGTTTCATAGCCGGTAATGTGCTCAATGTTCATTCCTCTCTCGAGCATCAAAACACGTAGGCCTTTCTCTGTAAGTTCTTTTGCAGCCCAGCCGCCACTAATCCCCGATCCTATTACAATAGCATCGTATGTATTTTCTTCTTTTAAATTTGTATTTAAATTCATGATGTTTTGTCGTTGTAGTTTAGAAATTAGGTAGCCCAGGATTTTTGTCCAGGTTTAAGCTTGGTGTTGCCGTCAAATCTTCCTGGAACAAGAACATATTCACGTGCTTTTGTGCATCCAATTTCTGAAGAGTAATAGCCTAACAAGGTTAAATCTCTTGCGGTGGTAAAAAAGTAAATCAGGTCTTTGTTTTCTTCTGATTTTGCTTCTTTGTCTGCGATAGACATTAACCTTAAATCAACCATTAGTTTGGTTCGTTCAGGAACGGTTAAGGCTACATAACTTTTTTTGAAATCTTGCATCGACTTGTCCTGAAGTTGTTTGAAACCCCTTGCAAAGGAAGTTTGCATTTCTTTCGGGTAGCAATCCTGCATCATCATTGGAATGAATTTGCCTAAGCCTGCGGCTTTAGCGCCAGCTGATGATTTAGTTGTTGGGACAATAATGTCGGCAAATTCTGCGAAAATTTTCTGATCCTGTACCGAAAATGAAACAAAATTCTTTTCGTTTTCAGGAAGTGTAAAACTTTCAAATAGAACGCCCATTGTGCTCGCTGAGATGGCTCCTCCCAGTAAAAATGCAACGTTTTTGAGTGCTTCTCTTCTGTGCATCGTTTTTGTATTTTTATATATTGGTTATTTATGCGTTGAATGAGTAATATTAGAAAAAAAAAGGCATATTAATTAAATATGAAAGCTTTAATTAACAATTCGCAATGCGATTGTTACTAAATAGAATTATTCTAAATAACCATCATATTACCGTCTTAAGTACATTTATTATGAGTTTTTATAGGCTGATTACTTCGTGTACTATTTACATTAACCATATATAAAGGCTGGTTTTGCTAATAAATTTTCATGCCTGAAGCTTTTGAAAGCTTTTTTTTTATTTTGTTTTCTTTTCTTCAAGGCAATTTAATGATTTTCCAGCTTTTAATTGGCGTGATTGTTCAGTTTTTATGATCAATCATCATCGCTTAACAGTAATAAAAGTTATCATTTATTTTTTTGATCTAGAGCAGTTTCCATAAATATTGATTTGTTTATAATCAGACCTATAAATACCTGGTGCTTAGTTCAAATATTTTACAGCCTTTTGTGCCATTTTTTTACCTTTGCACATTCTTAGAAAAAATATGCAGGAAAAAATTATTGTTTTGGGCTCTAATGGGCAGATTGGTACCGAATTGGTTACCATGTTACGTAAAATATATGGTGATGATCATGTGGTTGCCTGTGATATTCGCAGACCCGATTATGATATTAAAAATTCTGCACCCTTTGAATTTGTAAATGTACTTGATAAGGAAATGATCAATGGCATTTTTAAAAAATATAAGCCTACCCAGGTGTATCTTTTAGCTGCTTTATTATCGGCAACAGGAGAACAAAATCCAAAGTTAGCCTGGGATTTAAACATGAATGGTCTTTTGAATGTTCTAGATTTGGCGCTGGAGTATAAGGTTGCAAAGGTTTATTGGCCAAGTTCGATTGCTGTTTTCGGACCAAACTCTCCGAAGGATAATACTTCACAATTTTGTGTAATGGACCCAAACACTGTTTACGGAATTAGCAAGTTGGCTGGCGAACGTTGGTGTGAATATTACCATCAAAAATATGGTTTGGATGTTCGAAGTATCCGTTATCCTGGATTAATTAGCTGGAAGGCTGCCCCAGGTGGTGGAACAACGGATTATGCTATTCATATTTTTCATGAAGCATTGAAAAAAGGAAGTTATCAGAGTTTTTTAAACGCTGAAACTGAACTGCCAATGATGTACATGGATGATGCTATCCGTGGAACCATCGAGCTGATGGATGCGCCTGCAGATCAGATTTCTGTGCGCAGCAGTTACAATTTTGGCGGGATTAGTTTCACGCCTGAAGTACTAGCAGCCGAAATCAGGAAACATATTTCGGATTTTACCTTAACTTACGCCGATAATGATCCACGTCAACAGATTGCAAATAGTTGGCCGCGTTCTATTGATGATGGTTTTGCAACTAAAGATTGGGGTTGGAAACCAGAATTTGATTTAGCGAAAATGACGGAAGATATGTTACATAATCTGAAGAAAAGCTAAAAAAAGACTAAAGCTAAAAGACTAAAGCTGAATGATAAATGCTAAAAGACTAAAGCTGAGGACATAAGTTTTAAAAAAAAATAAATAAATTAGCTTGAGGGTTAAACATGTAGAGCTATGTTCATAGTTTTAATACTAAGTACTAACTTCTAATCACAAGGTTTAGTTCCTCGTCTTGATACTTGATACCAAATACTTGATACTATTAACCCTCAATACCTGATACCAAATACTTGATACTATAATGGGAAGAGCATTCGAATTTAGAAAAGAAAGAAAATTTAAGCGTTGGGCCAAAATGGCGGTTCAATTTACGCGTATTGGAAAAGATATTGTAATGGCAGTTAAGGATGCAGGGCCTCATCCGGAAACCAACTCCCGTTTACGTACGGCGATGCAAAATGCAAAGGCTGTGAATATGCCGAAGGATAGGGTAGAAGCAGCAATCAAACGTGCTTCTGATAAATCTATGGCCAATTACGAAGAAATCGTTTATGAAGGTTACGCCCCTCATGGTGTTGCGGTTTTAATTGAAACGGCTACTGATAATACCAATCGTACCGTTGCCAATGTTCGTAGTTATTTTAACAAAACGGATGGATCGTTAGGTAAAACAGGATCATTAGATTTTGTTTTCAACCGCAAATCTGTTTTCCGTTTCACCCCTGCTGAGGGTTTGGACCTGGAAGAATTAGAGTTCGAACTGATTGATGCCGGATTGGAAGAGCTTTATGTAGAAGCTGATGAAGATGGAAATGATGTGGCCGTTGCTCAAGGTGCTTTCGAGAATTTTGGTCCTCTACAAAAGGCCTTAGAAGAAAAAGGGATTGAACTAAAAAGCTCAAAACTGGAGCGGATAGCTTTATCTCATCATGAAGTGACCGAAGAACAAGCTGCTGATGTATTGAAATTAATTGATAAGCTGGAAGAGGATGATGACGTGCAAGCGGTTTATCATAATATGGCTGAATAGAAACACTCAAACCTCGCAGGTTTTCAAAACCTGCGAGGTTTATAATTGCAATTTTTAATTGCCGGACGGGCTTTTTTTGACAGCAAAAGAAACAAAACTGTCGGCTTAAAATCTTTTTATTGAATTTGGTGGTTTGGTTTGGAAAAGCTATTTCCAAAAATTGGTGAGGCCGATTGAAGTAGAACGGAGATTTAGTGGGAAGGCTTAACTGGGTGTAAATTGCGCTAATACCAACAACTATCTTTTCTTATGACTAAACAACCAGGGTAATAATTCAGGTTCTGCAAATGCACTATCCCAACTGTTGTGGTTGGCATCAGGATAAAGCGTAAACTTCACTTCTCCGCCAACTGTTTTTAACCGTTCAGCAATGGCCATAGAAAATGCCGGATCTACAATATCATCTTTACCCCCGTGAAATATCCATAGTGGTACGGTTTGATATTTTTTAATGTTATTGGTGTTATCACCGCCGCAGATGGCAAAAGCCGCGGCAAATGTTCTTCGCTGTCTCCTTAGCATTTCATAAGTACCCATCCCACCCATAGAAAGGCCGCCAACATACACTTGATTCTTATCAACATAAGGCTTTCTGAGAAAATTTTTCACCATGCCTTTTAATGCATGCATGGCTTTGGTTGGTTTACCATCCTCCACAAAACTAAAATTACGTTTGCCCTTTTCATTCGTGGTAATATTTACATTGGCCCAATAACTCTCCACAGGGCATTGTGGAAATACGATTATGGCAGGAAAGTTTTTGCGTACATCATCTTCCAAAAATAATTTAGCGCCGTGCGTTAATTGTTTTTCATTATCGTTTCCACTTTCGCCGCGGCCATGTAATACAAATACGATGGGATATTTTTGGGTAGGATTAAAATTTTCTGGAAAAAGGATTCTATAATAAATGGAGTCTTTCCCCTTAATAAAGCTTCCGCGATCGTATTTCTTTAAATCCTGAGCATTTAATATTGATCCTATAAGCAGTAAAAGAAGCGTAAGGCATATCTTATTCATATCACAAAAATAAAAAACCCTGACCATTTTGCAATAGATCAGGGTAGGGTTACTGTATGTGTGTTGCGTTATTTCAACGAGAATGATGCTTCTTTCACATCTCTGGAATTTGTTCCGATAAATACCTTAAAATCTCCTGGTTCAGCTGCAAACTTTAAATCTGAGTTGTAAAATTTAAGGTCATTTTCTGAGATACTGAAGCTAATAGTTTTGCTTTCACCAGCTTTTAAACTCACTTTTTGGAAGCCCTTCAATTCTTTAACCGGGCGGGTAATGCTGCCCACCAAATCTCGGGTATACAACTGAACCACTTCTTTACCATCATATTTACCCGTATTGCTTAAGGTAATAGATGCCGTGATGGATTTTCCTTTTGTTAAAGTAGTCGAACTTAATTTGATATCGCTATAATCAAAAGTAGTATAACTCAAACCAAATCCAAATGGATACAATGGATCGTTACTTACATCTAAGTAATTGGAACGGAACTTTTCAAACCATTTTCCTTCTGCGAGCGGGCGACCAGTGTTTTTATGTGCATAGTAAATTGGCACCTGACCAACGTTCTGAGGGAATGTAGTACTCAATTTTCCTGATGGATTAACCTTGCCAAATAAAACATCGGCAATAGAATTTCCTGCTTCACTACCAGGAAACCATACATTTAGAATCGCTGGGATATTTTCCTCTTCCCAGTTCAATGCCAAAGGACGACCAGTAAATAAAACCAACACAACTGGTTTGCCAGTCTTGGCCAATGCTTTCAATAAGTTCTTCTGTGTTTCCGGAATCTGGATGTCTGTAACACTGCTACTCTCGCCAGTAAATTCTGAACCTTCACCAACTGTGGCTACAATTACATCAGATTTTTCGGCAACTTTTAAAGCCTCTTTGATCATTTCGGCTTCAGTACGCGGATCACGTTTGTAAGTTGGATTATGAACATTTACATACCGTTGCTCCATAGTAGAATCTGCCAGGAAGTTAGCGCCACGTGCGGTTAAAATTTTCGCATCGTTTCCTAAAGCATTTTTTAAACCTTGGAGTACAGTAACTGATTTATCAAACAAAGCGGCAACACTCCAGGTGCCGTACATGTTTGCGGTATTATCTGCTAGTGGGCCAATCAAACCAATTGTACCCGTTTTTTTAAGTGGTAAAATGTTGTTTTTGTTTTTTAGCAACACAAAACTTTCTGCAGAAATTTCACGTGCTACCTGACGGTTTTCTGCATTGAAAACTTCTTTTTCAGCACGTTCTGTACTTAAAAATTTATAAGGATCTGTAAAGAGGCCTAATTTATATTTCGCCTGAAGAATTAAACGACAAGCCCTGTTAATTTCATTAATACTTACCTTTTTCTCTGCTAATGATTTTTTCAATGTTCCTAAAAATCCTTCGCCGACCATATCCATGTCTATACCTGCGTTCATAGCTAAAGCAGAAACGGTTTGCAAATCGCCCATTCCATGCGCAATCATTTCAGGAATCCCGGTATAATCTGTTACCACAAAACCTTTAAAACCCCATTGGTTTCGCAAAACGTCTGTCATTAACCACTTACTTCCGGTTGCCGGGATACCATCCACTTCGTTAAATGATGCCATAATACTAGCTGCACCTGCATCTACAGCTGCTTTATATGGGGGGAAGTATTCGTTATACATCCTTACCTTGCTCATATCAGTAGTGTTATAATCTCTACCAGCTTCGGCTGCTCCATACAAGGCATAATGCTTCACGCAAGCTAAAATTTCGTTATTGGCTTGCAATTTACCCTGGTAACCTTTCACCATGGCTGCTGCAATTTTTGAACCCAGGTAGGTATCTTCGCCGCTTCCTTCCGAAATTCTTCCCCAACGAGGATCGCGTGAAATATCAACCATGGGAGAGAAAGTCCAGTTGATGCCGCTAGCGCTGGCTTCTATGGCTGCAACCCTCGCCGTTTTTTGTACCAGGTCCATGTCCCAAATGCAACTTACCCCCAAAGGAATTGGGAATACTGTGTTGTAACCGTGAATAACATCCATTCCGAAAAGCAATGGAATTTTCATTCTGCTCTGCTCCACGGCAACTTTTTGTACGGCTCTTATTTTTTCTACCCCCTTGATGTTGAATAAACCACCAACTTGCCCGGCTTCGATTTTTTTACCAATGTCACTGCTGTTTGCTTGTCCGGTGGTAATATCACCAGAACTTGGCAGGTTTAACTGGCCGATTTTCTCATCGACAGTCATTTTAGCCATCAGCTTATCTATGAAGGTGTTCATCTTTGCCTCTTCCGGGGAGACCGTTTTTTTGTTTTGTGCTGATGCGTTCAGCGCAAAGGATGCTAATAAAATAATCAGGATTTTCGCTCTATTCATTGTATGTGTGTTTTACTCTTTTAAAATTGTTAACTATTATTGTTTGCACGCGTTTCCGACGAGTGCATCATGGTATTACGATTTTATCTATAATCGCCAGAGGCGGTTGGCTATTTCACGCTCGTTAGAAACGAGCGTGAGCGCTAATGTGTGTTTTATTCTTTTAAAATTGTCAACTATTTATTGTTTGCACGCGTTTCCGACGAGTGCATCATGGTAATGCGTTTTTATTGTTAATCGCCAGAGGCGATTGGCTATTTACACGCTCGTTAGAAACGAGCGTGAGCTATGGAACGAGCGGGAGCTATGTGCCAGAGCTATATTTAAAAATTACTCTATTTTTTTTACGGCTGTTTTTGCCGAAACACCATTCTCATTGATGGCTTCAATGGCAAAATAATAAGCTTTTTGACTATCCATTGCTTTAAACCAATGTTCGTTAAAATCATGAATCATGATGCAGTTATATAATTTATCCGGCGCGGTGCCATAATATAAATTGTAAGCGAAAGCATTATCTACAGGTTGCCATTTGATGTAAGCACTTCGCTTGTCTTTTTCTGTTCTTAGTATAATCAGGTTTTTAACTGCTGATGGTTTTTCGCCGTTTCCATTCCCAAAAACCCGTAAGCCACTAATGGCAAACTTCCCGGTAGGCATGTGCAGGTTGACCATTTTAATGAACCTTGTTTTTACCGATTTTTGCAGTTCGATATAATCGTGGGGAACATCCGTTTTGTTTTTGCTTTTATCTACGAGGAGCGTCCACTTCTTTCCATCAGTAGAAGTAAGGATTTGATATTGATGAAAGATTCCAGTTTGTTTACCCAGAAATTCAGCATCCTGATCTGCGTAGTTAATCTGGATGGCATTTACGGTAGCCAAGCTTCCGAGATCGGTCTGAATCCATTCTCCACTGTTTCCAGTCTTCGCGCTCCAATAGGTTTTAATACTTTCATCAACGGCATTGTTGGCATAGAAACCGCCAAGTGTTGAAGAAACGGTGACAGGCTTTTTATAATTAATCAACATCCATCCTGGCCCGGCAGGCCCGTTTTCCTTACGTTCTGAGGGTAAGTAAAGTGGATAATCTCCAAAAGCGGTATTCGTCCACATGACATCATCTTGATCAAAGCCTGTTGGCCAAATGCCCATTCTTCGTTCCCAGGTGTTTTTTACACAAATGATGCTGGTAGAAATATGCCAATAATTTTTGGCATTGTCCTGAAAGGTTGCACCGTGACCTGCACCGCGGGAAAATCCACCCCCCTTATAACTTAGCGGATCGGATTGGGGCGTAAACTGTGTATCATAAAACAGAGGTTTATTGCCCACAACTACACCATCAGAATAGCCACTGAACTCCGTACCAGGTGCGCCGTATTGAAAATAATATTTCCCATTGTGTTTCGTCATCCATGCGCCTTCAGCAAAAGGATCAAGAAAGGTATTGTCCATGTACTCGCCAAAACGTTGCCAGCCATAACGCCAGCTTTCGAGGAGATACATTGGCATGCGGGTTCCCTTTGGCTTGAAAGTTTTGCGGTCAAGCTCCACGCCATACATTGGATAGTTATTGCTGCTGCCATTATACATGTAAAACTTGCCATCGTCATCAGTAAAGAAAGCAGGATCCCAACCCCCAATTTCCAAAGAATCTACCAATGGAAACCATTTGTTTCCTTTCGGATCTGTACTTCCCCAAAGGGTGAAATTTTTAGTATAAGTACTACCGAAAACCACCATGGTATCGCCTACAATGCCAACACCAGGGGCGCATAGATCGTCTTTTGTTTTATTCCAGGGGCGAAGAAATTTACGCTCCTCAAACTTCCAGTTCAGCATGTCTGGACTGTGCCAGTAGCCCGACTGGTTAGTGCTGAAAAGGAAAAAGTCACCTTTATAGTTCACGATCACCGGATCGGCTGTAGCGCGATGTTTGCCCCATTCGGTAAACGATTCATATGGCGTGTATCCATAATCCAAATTGATTGGATTACAATACGTTTTTTGCTTTTGCCCAAATGCAGTCAAAAACGAAGTGAAAAATAAAAGCGTGAGTATGGCTGTTCTCATGTTATTTTAGGGTTGAATGGACTTACGAGGCATTCCCGGCTCGTGTTAAGGTGGACTCCGTCATTCTAACTTTATTACTTTTTTATCTCCGGACTTTCAAATCCTAATTTTGTCAATCCCTTTTGTACATCTCGGTTGCTCATAAACAATTTCCAAAGCAAACCAGAACGGTGATTTTCAATCATGACCACCATCGGGCCCTGATCTATTCCTAAGTAGCGCTGCGGATACCAGTTATCAGTTTCTGAAAAGGCATCGTAAAATCCATATTTGCCCCAGACTTTGTCGCCAAGGTCTTCATAAAGATGACGTATCACTTTCATCGATTCCTTTGGTGTATATGGAATAGATGAAATTGCTGCGGTAGGGGAGATTACTCCGAAATCTTCTTGTGGATTATGGGCTGCATATCCCTTTACCGAATAACTCGCTGTTAATCCCCAGTTATTTTCGCCATATCCTTTAAACTTTTTAGGGTTAGCTACGCAATAATCATGGATGGCTAAAGTATGGTTTACATTATTTTGCCAGTAATCGGCATAACGATCTTTTAATCCTTTAGGATTTAAACCCAGGTAAGAATAGTGTGCCCAGAATAACGGACCTACACCATTTTTTTGACCCTGATATTTTATAGTAAAAGGATGATTATAAACCTCAAAGTTTGCTTTGATAGCGCCCTTGTCTGCCCAGCCTTCATGATAAACTTCAGCAGGAACGGTATGCGTAGGAGAAGAGGCTGCTAAAACATACATAATTAAACATTCGTTATAGCCTTTAACCGGAAAGTTCATTTCCCATTTATATTCTGGCGACCAATGCCAATAAAGTACGTTTTGGTTTCCGTTTCGGTACCAGTTAAAATCAATTCCTCTCCAAAGATTATCTGCTTTTTTAGCCAATGCTTTTTCTGCAGCAGAGCCATTTTTATAGTAGGCATCAATACAAATCAGCGCCTGGGCCACGAATGATGTTTCAACTAAATCTCCGCCATTATCTTTTTGTCCGAAGGGGCGAACCTTACCCGTTTCGCCATAAATCCAATGTGGCCATGCACCATGGAAACGATCCGCTTTAGCAAGGAAATCAAGAATTTTATTTAAGCGGGCCAAACCCTCTTCTTTGGTAACGTAACCCCTGTCGATACCGCTTAATAGGGCCATTAAACCAAAGCCTGTTGCTCCGGTTGCTACAGTACTTTTGTCATTTTCCGGGTAAACATTGTCTACATGGTAACGCTCCCTTCCGGCACCAGATGTTGGTTCTGCACCATCCCAAAAATACTGGAAGGTTTGTTTTTGAACAACATCCAATAATTCATCATCCGATAGGCCTTTCTTAATGGAAAGACTGGTGGTTTCGGCTGGTTTTTCTTTTTGGGCACAAGAAGTAAGTGAAAATAAAAGGAGAGACGAGAATAGTATATGATTAATTTTTAACATAGCTAAGAAAAGAAAAAAGGTTGCCAGATGGACTGGCAACCTTTAGCAAATTAATTATTTTTAGTAACCAGGATTCTGCGTAAGCAAACCTCCACTTAAATCTATTTCTGTTTGTGGAATTGGCCAAACTTCATTTTTATTAGCTCTCCATCCTTTAGGACCAAAAACCTGAGTACCTCTTCCTTGTCTGATCACGTCGAAATAGCGATCATTTTCCATGGCTAACTCTACTTGTCTTTCTCTCCAGATGGCATTTCTCAATGCGGTTTGGTCTGTAGTGGTAACGTCTGGTAAAATAGCATCGTTACCTCCTCTTGCTCTTCTACGTACTCTGTTAAGAGAAGTTAATGCTTGTGATGGGTTGCCCAATTCGTTCGCTGCTTCTGCGTTCATTAACAATACATCAGCAAATCTCAAAACCCTAAAATTCTGTTGTGCACCCTCATTGAAACCGGAAACCCTGGTGTTAAAAGGTACATAAGATTTCTGGTTATAGCGTTCGTTAGGAACAGAAGTAGGAATTAGATCGCCTTGTGGCGTAGTTTCGCCTTTGAATAAGATGGTTGCATCTCTTCTTGGGTCACCAGGCTCGAAAGCTGCTGCCAATTCCGCAGATGGTGTATTAAAACCCCATCCCATTACACCTGCAACACCTTGTACCTGGCTATACTGAGAGTTTGAAGCATCAGCATTGCTTTGTAGCAATTCAGCCTGTACCTCAAATAAAGATTCTACACTATTTTCATTTTGTGTTCTGAAGCCTTTTTCGAAATCAGGAAATAAATCGTAACCTAAACCCATTACCTGGTTGGTAAGCGCTAGCACATCTGCCCATTTACTCTGGTACATGGCAACTTTCGCTCTCATACCCAAAGCTGCACCTCGTGTTGCTCTGCCTAAATCTGCAGCACCATAAGATTGCGGTAGTGCAGCAGCAGCTTCCGTTAAATCCTTTTCAATTTGCGCATACACAGCAGTTCTTTCTGCCTGTGGAACATTGTATTCTGTATTATCTTTAGGAATGTTCAGTCTCAATGGAACTCGTCCATAAGCCCTAACCAACCTAAAGTAAGAATATGCACGAACAAATTTTGCTTCTGCTAAATACCTGGCTTTAAGCGTTGCATCCATATTAATGTTTGGTACATTATCCAATACCTGGTTGCAAAGATTAATATTTTGATATTGACCTGTCCAGAAATCTTGTAGTGTTCCGTGTGTAGATGTTACGGTAAACTGGTCATAAAGATTAAAGAAAGTAGCATCCGTTGGTGTACTGCCTTTATCTGCCTCGTCAGATCCTGTGCTTTCGATAGCAATGGCGTTAAACGCCACATTGTTCCAGCTGCGTAAGTTTGCGTAAATTGCATTTACACCTTTTAACGCATCATCCTGGTTTTGCCAGAAATTTACTGATGGCTGTTGTGCCTGAGGTGGTACATTAAGAAAATCTTTTTTACATGATGCGGTGAAGAGCATTGCGCCTAAAGCAGCTGCAATTACGCAAGATTGTATATTTATATTTTTTTTCATTTTGATCTCGATTAGAAAGTTACGTTAACTCCGAAATTGTAAGTTGCAAATAATGGATAAACGTTGGTATCTATACCTGCATTTGTTGGTGTACCACCAACCTCAGGACTGAAACCTTTGTAACCAAAAATATTGACTGCATTTTGCGCATTTAAGAATACTCTTAAACGTTGCATTTTCATTTTACTGCTGATGGCCTGAGGAAGCGTATATCCTAATTGAATATTTCTCAATCGGATATAGTCACCTTTTTCTACGTAGAATGAGTTAGGAGCATTATTTAATCCACCAGCTAAGTCAGCAGAAGGATAAGTATTGGATGTTCCTGCGCCAGTCCAACGGTTGTTGATAAAGTCTTTTGTGAAGTTTTCATTACCAAAGCGACTGCTCAAATTAGCATTATATACATCAACATCTGCAACGCCCTGGATATCTAAAGTCAGGTCAAAGTTTTTGTAAGCGAAATTGGTGTTTAAGCCGTAAGTAAATTTAGGATTTGGATTTCCTAATACCACTCTGTCTTTTAAGTCAATAACACCATCACCATTAATATCTGCATATTTAAAATCACCTGCTTTAAAGCCTGGCCAAGCTGCTGCTTCTGCTGCAGTTTGGAAAATGCCTTCAACCTGGTAACCGTAAAACTCACCAATCGGGCGATTATTAACAGTTCTGGTAGAAAGGTATCCGCTGGTTAAACCTGCCCCACCTTTATAAATAGGATTTGCTCCAGAGGTTACATTAAGTACTTTATTATTATTAATACCCACGTTACCACTGATGGAATAAGTAAAACCGTTCTCTATTTTATCTGCCCATGTTGCAGAAAACTCAAATCCGCTGTTCTGAATATCTGCCTGATTTGCAATGATTGAACTGTTAACGGTTCCTAAGCTTCCCAGTACAGGGATATCAAAGATTGCTTGTTCAGTTTTTCTGGTGTAATAATCTAATTCAACTGATAATTTATTTTTGAAGAAACCCAATTCTAAACCAACATCAGTACCGGCACTTCTTTCCCAGAATAAAGTTGGTGGAACTAATGATCTGATACTAGCACCTGTATAAGGAATCCCTCCGAAGAATGCGATCAAACCAGCTGTCTGATCTACCGTTTGAGTAGATGGATTGAAAGGAACACCAGCATTACCTACTTTACCCCAGCTACCTCTTAGTTTCAAATTGCTGAAGATTTTTTGATCTTTCATAAAGTCTTCGTTGCTGATTACCCAACCTGCTCCGATAGATGGAAAATTACCCCAAACATTGTCAGAACCAAAGAACTGAGATGCACCGTCTCTTCTGATGGAAGCATTTAATAGATATCTGTTTTTATAACTATAATTTGCTCTGGCAAAGTATGATGAGAATGTAGATAATTCACCTTCATCAATGATATTTCTGGTTGCTGCATCACCTAAGGCCAAATATAGATCGCTTGCTGAAGTAAATGGAACGTTTAAAGCATCAGCCTGGAGCGTATACATTTTGTTTCTTTGCGCAGTTTGACCAACTAATAACGTTAAGCTATGATCTGCCCATTTTTTATCATAAGTTAAAGTGTTTTCAATGATCCAGTTTCTATTTTCAACACGATCTATATCCAACTTACTATTTGTATTTTGTTGGGTATTACTTGCTTTGTAAACCGGAATATATCCCCTCACTTCTTGCTGACCGAAATCACCACCTAAACTGGTTCTGAAGGTGAAGTTTTTTAAGAATTTAAGTTCTGCGAAAACGTTACCCGTGATTTTATAATTTGTAGTTTGCTGATTGAAGAAATCTAATGTAGCCTGAGGATTCATGTTACTTCCGTTACCTAAATTAAATGCATTCGGATCGCCATAACTGCCATCCGCATTAAATATTGGTACTACAGGAGAGGCAGCATACAAAGCCCTGAAGATTCCATTAGCCGGATCTTTAGATTTGCTTGAGGTTGCCGTAACATTATAACCAATTTTTAATGGTTCAAAAACCTGAAAGTCATTTGATAAGCGAGCCGTGTATCTTGTATAATTATTATTCTTCACAATACCATCTTGATTCAAATAACCTAAAGATAAATTGTAAGTAGATTTTTCAGTACCGCCACTAATAGAAAGTTGATGGTTAGTTATTAAAGCCTGTCTAAGGGCTACATCATACCAGTTAGTACCTTCACCTAAATTGGTATTTGCAAACAACGGTGCTACAGGTGGATTTTGAAGTGCATAGGCCTCATTTACCGCTGTTGCATATTCTGTTGCATTGGCCATTTCTACCATATTAGTTACTGTTTGAATACCTACAGTACCATTATAGTTGATTACAGCATCGCCTCTTTTGCCTTTGTTAGTAGTGACTAAAACCACACCATTAGCTGCTCTGATACCATAAATAGATTGACTCGAAGCATCTTTAAGGATACTGATACTCGCGATATCGGCCGGATTTAAAAAGTTAATATCATCATACCAAACCCCATCAACTACATATAACGGACCTGCTTTTCCATAAATGGTTCCGCTACCTCTAATTGTGATTTGTGGTGAGCCCCCTGGGGTACCGGTATTGGTAATCGAAACACCGGCAACTTTACCTTGCAGTGCGCCAACAGGGTTGGTAGAAATTTGTTTTGAAATGTCTTCGCCCTTAACATTAGCTACGGAACCCGTTACATCAATTTTTCTTTGTGTACCGTAACCCACTACTACAACCTGCTCGAGTTGTTGTGTAGAAGATGCTAACGCTACATTAATTGTTGTGCGGTTTGCGATGGCTTGCTCTTGCGGAGCATAGCCAATAAAATTGAAGACTAGCGTCGCATCAGCAGGTGCGCTGATCGAAAAATTTCCATCTGCATCGGTCTGCGTTCCACCTTGTGCACCTTTAATTATAATCGTTACGCCAGGTAAAGATGTTTTATCACCTCCATCAGTTACTTTACCTTTTACAGTAATGTTTTGCGCAAATGCTACGTTAATGGTTAGCAAGCAAAATGCAGCGAGAACAGAAATTCTTGTAAAAATTCTTTTCATGCTTTTATTAATATTTAGTTTAATTGTTATGATAAATGTGAGGTAGTTTATTCGCTTGTGCAAGTGAATTTACCTCAACATCATTACATCATGAGAACCATAATGGTTTACAAAAGTTTAAGACCAAATGTGATTATAGACTAAAAACACAGTTTTTGGCTTTTTAACAATATTTTAACATTAGGCTAAGTGTGAAAAGTACACGAAGGTTTTTGTGGGGTATAATTTCGGCTAATGAGAGGTAATGATGTAGTCGAAAAATAACTTGGAATTTAGATTTGGATAAAAAATGTTGTTCACGCAATCGTTGATGGAACAATTTGTAATACTAAGCTTACAGTTCCATTAAGAATTCGGTGAGGTTTTTATCGTGCGGAACCTCGAGTTTCTTACGTAATCTATACCTGCGGATTTCCACACCTCTTAAGCTGATATTCAGTAGTGACGACATCTCTTTACTGCTCATGTTCATCCGTAAGTAAGCACAAAGTTTTAAATCATTTGGCACCAAATCCGGATGTTGTGCTTTCAATTTTTTAAAGAAACTTTCGTGTGCTTCATTAAAACTATTCTCGAACAAATGCCAGTCTCGCTCATCATTCATTCCGTCATTAATTACCTTTATAATTTTTCGCGTTTGATCATCCGAAAGCTTTTTACCGTTCTCATCTTTAAGTTTTGTAATCTCATCACTTAATTTCTGCAGCAGCTCATTTTTATAAACCAACGTCATGGCAGAATTGGCCAGTTCCCTGTTTTTTGAAGCCAGTTCAGCTTGCAATTTCTCTGTTTGGAGTTTGATGATCTGTTTCTCGTTCGCCTCAGCTTCTTGTCTTAAAATTTCGTCTTGTTCGGCTTGTAAACGGTCGCTTATTTTCTGACTGTCTCTTCTAAGTTTCCTTTCATAAATCTTCTTGCCCATGATTAAAACCACAGCGAAAAAAATAGAATAAATAAGTAAAGACCAATTGTTGAAATACCACGGACGGAGAATAGTAAATTTGAAGATCGTTACATCAGTAATCGACGAGTCATTCAGTTTAGCCCTCAGCTTAAATTTATAGCTTCCGCTGGCCAGATTAGTGAAATCTTTTTCTGCGGCCTCACTCCAGTCTGACCAATCTTTAGAATAACCATCTAAAAAATATTGATATTTTACCTTAGCCTGCCTGTAATACGGTAGGGCGAAAGAAATTCGAATATTATTTCTACTGTAAGGAAGTTCTATATCACTTCCAGTTTCACTAAGCGTATGGTATTTGTCGGTAATATCGTCTATCCGCCGGATGAGTACCGATGGAAGCTTATTGGGAAGTGCTTGGTTTTGCTGGGTATTATAAATCACAAAGCCATCATCCACGCTGATTAAATAAATGGAGTTGCTGATCTTGTTAATATTTTCATAATACTGAACCATTCTTCCATCAAGTAAACTGAACTGGTTAGAATCTATTTCAATTTTACCCGGTGCAGAAAAATTCACAAGTGATGTTTTTCCATGATTAATGAACCAGTATTTCTTATCACCTGCTTTAATAATGTTATTCGAAGTAGCGAAGGAACCTAGTTTCTTATTCAGCACTTCATAGTTAGTGAATTTGTTACTTAGTTCATCGTAAGTAAAAAAACCTTTATCTGATGAGAAGACAATTCTGTTTTCCAGATTGAAAATATTTATGTTGTAGTTTCCCGGTAAGCCATTCTGTTCGTCAAAATACTTGGTACTGATTACCTTACTATAATTTTCATTTAGGGTAAGCTTATAAAGGCCTTTATAAGCATGTCCAACCCAGATATCGCCTTTATTGTCTTGCTCAATAAACCTGGATGGTGCATTGAAACCTGAAATCTGAGCAACAAATTTCAAACCTGATCCAGTAATTTTCTGATAAAGTGACAGGCCAACATAAGTTCCCTGAATTAAATAGTTCGGATTTGAGTTTAATTGCTTGATCGTCCAGCCGCCACTGGTTCTGGAAACCCAGTTAATCTGATCGCCTAAAACTTTGAATGTGCCGCTATTATGGCCACAGATCAACTCATTGTCTATAATCTTAAGTTCCCATACTTGCCCCTGCGAACCTGATATAAGTTTGAAGTTAAAGTTCGGTGCAGAATTTGGCGACCAGTCACTATAAAATAAACCTTGATTGGTACCAAGATATATTTTGTTGTTGAAGATGATGCTGGAGTAAACGGTTCCAAATTGTCCGGTTTTGTCAAAGTAGAAGTAGAGCGGAGAATTCAATTCAATCCGATCGATTCCATTATCTAAACCTGCCCAAAGATTTTGTTCATCATCAGCATATAAACTTAATACGGTATTGTTCTGAAGTCCGCTGGATTTATTGATTTTCTGAACCACATTTCCATTTTCATCTATGATAATTAAACCGTTTAAAATGGTTCCGAAGGCATAATATTTACCAAGTAGCTTTACACCATTATTAAGTTGATAAGTTTTAAGGAAATTATTGGCGGGCGTATTAAATGGACTAAAAGTTTTTCCATCGTAAATAAACAGGCCGTTTTTACTGGTGCCAATCAAAAAGCCACCATTTTTATAAGGAAGAATAGATAGAATCCCTTGTTTGCCAAGCTGATCACTTTGTGGAAGATAAACCAATTTGTTTCCAACCAATTCGTGTAAGCCATGTTCCAAAACTTCTACAAAGAAGCGATTGTTTACTTTATGAAGAAAAAGTAATGATTTTGGCGATGATACGATCGAAATCTTGTTTTGCTGATAAACAAAAATGTTGGAGAACGACTGGAAAATAACACGATCACGATCAACATAAATTTTCCAGACTTCGTCGGTAATTTTTGAACCTTTGGGCAGTAATGAAGTAAGCGAATGATAAATTAGTTTATTATCTTTTATTGCCCAGTAGCCAAATTCACCAAAGCATCCGGTATAAATTTTACCTTTGTTATCTGTAGCAACGGATCTAACAATTTGACCGTTCGGCATTTTGTGTTTTTGCCAGTATTTCCCATCAAAAGTGAGTAAACCTTCGGCATTGCCATAGTACATTACGCCCTGCTGATCTTTAGCAATACTCCAGTTCTGGTTACCGGCACCGTAAACTGCTTTTGAATAGTTTCCTATATAAGGAACACCAATACTTTTTATATCAGTACCAAAGGAATATTGGGATAAAAGGAAAAATAATAAAAACAGGCGAAGTATGCGAAACATATAATGGGATCTGATTAAGCCATTGCTTTACAAAGTAAACAAAATTAGATGAACTTGCAGAATCTCGATGTGGATGGTTCGCTGTTCAATGCTTCGTAATAGAATTAAGAAGCCTTTTGCAATGTCTTTAAAGATTGCAAAAGGCTTATGGGATATTTTAGAATGTTATTATTGTGCAATTTCCACTTTCTTAGCCACCGGCTGCGGAACTTTAACATAATATCCGGTTCCATCATAAGGTCTTTTGCGCGGATTTGTGGTACAAGCCGCTGAGCAGCAACCTTGCAATTCTTCTCCGCAGTCATCGCATTGCGTAATGTGCTCATTACATTCAGGATTGGCACAGTTAATCATTTTTGGAGTGGTTTTGCCGCAATTATAGCAAACCGATACAATGGTTGGGTTTACCTGGTTCACATCAACGGCAATCCGGTTATCAAAAACATAACACTTTCCTTCAAAATCTTTACCGCCAGCTTCTTTACCATATTTTATAATGCCGCCATGGAGCTGATAGACATCATTAAAGCCATGGTGTAAAAGTAATGCCGATGCTTTTTCGCACTTAATGCCGCCTGTACAATACGTTAGAATCTTTTTGTCTTTATATTGGGCAAGCTGGTTGATTTGTTCAGGAAAATCGCGGAAATTTTCAATGTCTAACGTAATGGCATTTTTAAATTTACCTAAATTGTGTTCATAGTTCGAACGCACATCCAAAATCACCACATCTTCATCATCCTTCATGGCCATGAAATCTGCAGGTTCCAAATGTTTGCCTGTTTGTTCGTTCGGGTTAATGATGGATGTATCTCTTAAACCTGAATGCACAATTTCAGATTTATAGCGGCAATGCATTTTTAAAAAGGATGGCTCTTCTACTTCATCAATTTTGAACTCGGTTTTTGCAAAACGCTCATCTGCATGTATGGCTTTCATGTAAGCCTCGCAAGATTCCGGCGTGCCGGAGACGGTGCCATTTAAACCTTCATCGGCCACGATAATACGGCCAACTAAATTTAACGATTTACAAAATTTAAGGTGATCTGTAGCAAATTGTGCTGCATCTGCTATGTAACTATAGCAATAATAAAGTATGGTTTGATATCTTTTCATAACGCTGTTGATACCGCTGCAAACGGCGTTTAAAGCGGTGCAAAGATAAAGAATAATCCTGAAGGTAGAAATAATCTCTTTTAGAAGTTAAATATCATTGCGCTCAATAACAATTCTGCCCGATATATTTTGTTAGCTCAAGCACATGAAAATCTTTACAGGTTTCAAAAACCTACTTCGGATTGTAGTCTAAATGGTATTTGTTTAATAAAAAATGCCCCTCAAAGATTTTAACTTCTTGGGGGGCATTAACTCATTGAATCTTGATTGTATCAGTTATTATATTGAATATAGTGTCCCTATATGTTTATACAATTCTTTCTAGTAGATCTAGCTCAATTAAGATTATAGATTTATAAGTTAAATTACAGCTACATTTGCTTTAAATGTTTTAATTATGGTCTGTTTCGGTGACCCATCTTTAGGAACTACATCAAAAGATACTCGTACACCGAATGCTGATGGTTTCGCTATTGACTTATTAGGAACAAGCGACATAAACCCTATTCCAATACTTAAAGGGTCAGAGGCAACTAATCCATGACTTAAGATATCTTCTTTTTTTGAAGAAGAAACTTCATAGGAATAGGGTAGCTTTGGTATTTCTAAGATTTTTTCAATTTCAAACGCCAAAATTTCATATCTAATATTACTAATTGTAGCATCGGATAAAACTGCAGGATTAAATATTAAATTAAAAGAATTTTTATCAATTGTGTAAGTATCAAATGAATTATATCCTTCTTTTCTTCCATTACGAGGATCGGGTTCTCCAATAGGTGGTACTGGAAGGATAACTCTAGTATCTGTATGCTTTTCGAGCACCTTAGGCTTGCCGTCAATATAAAAAACTCCCATTGGGATATTATAGGCCGGGTAAAAAGTTGCTGCTTGGTTATTGTTTAATGTGCCTGGAATAGCGAAAGTATTATCAAAAATCTGACTGCTCACTTCAGAACTTCCATTTACTAAAATGCTAGTATTAAGTGTCAAAGAAACTTTTTGATTGGTTGTTGTCCTTTTTGTAAAGCCAAATATGCCATTTAAGAATCCACTTATAGTTCCGCCTAAACCATTTGAAACTGCACCTGCTACTGTTGTTTCTTTTTCTTTTAAGAATCCACCGATTCCTCTGGCTACAGAACTACCACCCAATGAAAGAGCAGTGTTGACGAAAGTATTTGTTAATGCCCCAAAAAAATTCGTTTTGGAGGATGGTACAGCGATTGTTCCATTTAATTCACCTCCTTGAGTGCCATTCAGAGTTATTCTAGCTATACTATTAGGGTTTATTTGCCACTGCATAGTTGTAGTCGGATAAGCCGTAGTAGCTGTAGTCCTATCATAAGCGATTTCAAACTCGGCGGCATACCACGAGCCGGTAGCTGAGACTTGATATGGCTGAAGCTGCGTAACCGCTGCTTGATTTGTATTATAATCAGTAATGTCCGATCCTGAAAAATTTAATGCTGGTGACGCCGCAGCACCCGGGCCATTAATAGATAATCCGCAGACAATGTTATTTGCAGGATAGTTTTGCCCAGGTGCAAAATAAAAATAGCTCCTCAAAACACCCCTGTATTTATTGTAAAGCATAAAATATGATGGGTTTAAAACTGCACTAGTAGTGAACGTATTATAAACCAATTCCCAGCCGTCAGATTTTGCGTAGTCGTATATCATATCTTGATCGATTTTAATGCCACCCAAACCGGACTGCCATGGTACTGGTACAATTGCCGCGTTGGGAGGAGATGGCATAAAGGAAATATTTTCCCAATCAAGTGGATAGGAGGGCGTTCCGGATAATAGTAGCGAACTTAAAGATGCATTCATGACTTTCGATCCGCTGTCATAGGATAAAGTCTCATTTGTAGCGATTTTTTTACAGCTAAAGTTTAAGAATGTCAGTCCTATTAACAGGATAATAGTAAAGGATTTTTTCATAGGTAGATTTAAATTTACGTGATTGTAAAGTTATAATTTTAATTAATATATTCAAAATGACGTCCTACCGAATAGGAGAATTCTCCTTTAATAAAAACTTATATAGTTAATGAATATGTAGATATTAATAATTACATTTTCTTAAAAGACAATAGTATTAATAGTGTATTTTTTGTTCTAATGATAGTGTCGTCTAAACCATTAGCATATCGCAATATGACAAATGATTGCTATCCGAATCAGTCGATTATCAAAGTATTTGTCGCATCGGAATGCTTTTAAAATTTGAACTTGTTGTGTCTAAAATCAGCTCCATTTGAGGTGGTGAGGTAAAGGCTGATAAGATATCCTAAGAAATTTTATTAGAAAAGCTAGCGAAATGCTTTGCAACATATTATCGGCATTTAGCGCTCATTTACGATCAAATAATAGTTCAGTATGTTTAATTTGAAGAGTTAGGTTTATCAATCATCGCATTTGTCGAAAAATTAATGTAAAACGATTGTTAAAACCCATATGATAATTTAAAACCCTGTTCTATTCTTTTATTCGAATCGAAGGCATAACCATAGTCAATTCTAAAGTTTAACCTTTTAAAGCCGAAGTAAAATTCGCTGTAATTCCTTTTTTCCGGGGAAGTAAGGTAAGCGCCTCCGATAATTTCCTCCACTTTTAATCTTCTTAGAAGTGGTATTTTACTGATGAAGAAAGAACCAAAATTATGTTGGTAGTGTGCTTCAAAATATTGTTTGGTAGTGCTGAATAAATAAAAATCCAAAAAATGGAAGTTCCGTACATCCGCATCAAAAATTAAGGACTGATTTGCCCTGAAGTGTTTCCAGTCTGGATAATATAATTGTTTCGCATTCAGAAACTTTCCTGCGCCGATTAGTAAAGATGATTTTCCTAAGAGTAAAAAATGTACATCTTTCTGGAAAATCTCTGCAGATAGAAAATCATAATTTACATCAGAGTTAAAGAAATTTGGTATTCCCTTTTTATAGGTAATTTCCAGGCGTGGGTACTTGCTTTCTACATAGAAACGTCCGTCGGGCCGGGTAATGTATTTTTGTGCAATGGTATAAGCCAGTGTTCCACTAATAATAAAGCCCGTGTGTTTTGGAAAGAGCAGGCTTTGGTTGTCCAAAGGTTTAAAAGGATCATTTGCCGTAAATTCGTTTGTTTTACCAAACGTTAGAAAACTTGAATTTAACAGCGCTTCCCGTTCTGCGAAGTCTGCCGTAATTTTGAGTTCGAAGCTAGGCGCAAATTCCCTGCTGGCCTGAAGATTCAGATAACGCCTTTCGTAAAATTTAGAAATGTTTCTCCCAAAAACCAATGCATTAATACTATTACGAAATAGGTTGGTTTGCCTGAGCGAATTCAAATTCGCCACCTCTGTTCCAAAGCCAAAGCTAATTGTTCCATTTTTAATAGGATCGTAAAAATACTTCGCCTGGATATTTCCATTAAAATGCCTGTTACCAAAGCCATAGCGCACTTCTGGCCTTACCGAATAGTAACGGCCATCATCAAAGCCCTGCCTTAACGAAACCGCATACCTTAGAGCAACTCCTTCGATGGTATTGTAGAACACGCTTTTAAAAATAGGATCGTAAGTAATGCTTTTTTTGTTATAACTATGATAATATACGTAGGGGGTAATGAGGATTTGGGTAAGGTTAAATTTGTTTTTTACATTATCAACCGAATCAAGGTATTTTTTAGATGACTTTAACCTGCTTACGCTATCCTTTTTTAAATAATTTGTACTTTCTTCCACAGTTAAGGGCACTGGCCGAGATTTTGCCCAGTATAATGAATCCTTCTTGTTAGAAGAACTGTTTACCCGCAAAATTTCATTGCTAAAGAAATGTTTGTTAAAAGCCGGTTCAACATTATAGTTTTTATAAACACCAACTGCATAGCCTGAAAATTTGAAACCCAAAACCTTACCTTTTATGTCAAATTGAACGGATGATGGAACGGCTATTTTATTAATTAAAACCAGTTGTTGCTTGATATTTAAAGTATCTATAAACTCAATTCCCGATTTTTTGGTGAGAAATAAGTTTACTGAATTTAAGCGCCAGCTACCATTTGTGATGTAGATTTCGCCCGTAAATGCAGGATCGCTGGTTCTTTTGGGTTTAACTTCTATTTTACTGATGGTTTGCCCATCATCGTCTTGATTAGTGCCCAGCAATTTGAAATGATAATAGGAGAAGGCATTGTCTGCAATTGGGGAAATAAAACCCCGAACATTCATCTTATCTTCTAATACTACGTTTTTATAAAAATTAATGTTTAAATCTGATGCTTTGTTAAAACTGAAACCATTGTCATTTCCGGCAACTTTAGACGATACCATCACTTCTTTGATTTTATTTTCCTGTTGAAAATCAAGTTTTGATACTGTTTCAGAAAGATAAATAATTCCCTCACCTTTATCATTAAGGTCTAAAATTTTAGCTACATCACGTCCGAAAAATTTCTTTGGTGAAGAAAGTAGCTTTTGCATGCCTTTTGTATACACTTCACAGGTAAAGGCTTTTACTTCATTGAGATAAATTTCCCTGTTTTTAATGGCTTTTCTGATAATTTCATCGGCAGCATTTTCATGGTGATTATTTCTGCCAATCACTACATCATTTAAAGTAAATACCTTTGAAACCAGTTCTATGTTAAGCGATTTATTGTCGAATAAATTAATACTGAGCAATTTGGATTCAAAGCCTACCGCGGTAAACAATAAATCCGTTTTGCCTGGTGGAAGGTTTAACTTGTAATTCCCTTCTATGTTAGATGATGTACCCTTTGTAGTTGTGTTAACGTAGATAGTTACAAAAGGAACTGGGTTCCCGCCTCCATCTGTAACTCTGCCTGTTAATGTAAATAATTGTTGTGCCTGTGCACCAAATCCCCCTAAAAAAGCTACAATAAATAGCTTCAAAAATAACCTCATTCAGTATGTCAAATCTTTGTCATGAAATATAGTGAGAATATTGCGTTAAAGAAAATTTAATGTTTTAATAATATAGCAGATTAATCAATAGTATTCCTTTTTATTGATCCGTAAAATTATTAAAATGCAGATCAAAAGCACTTAAAACCCATAACTTATTCTAAAGCCCTGGTTTATTTTTTTGTTTCCATCGTAAGAAAAGCCATAACTTGCTCTTAATATTAAGCGTTCTAATCCGAAATAAAACTCTTTATAATTTTTCTTATCCGGCTGGGTTAAATAGTTTCCGCCAATATATTCCTGCAATTTTAACTTTCTTAGCAAAGGAATTTTATTGGTGAAGAACCCAGCGAAATTATGCTCGAGGTGTGCCTCAAAATATTCTTTATCCGTACTGAACTGATAAA
Source organism: Pedobacter sp. CFBP9032 (assembly GCF_034045265.1). Lineage (NCBI taxonomy): Bacteria > Pseudomonadati > Bacteroidota > Sphingobacteriia > Sphingobacteriales > Sphingobacteriaceae > Pedobacter > Pedobacter sp. CFBP9032. The sequence continues at coordinate 133,603 of NZ_JAXCWE010000007.1, forward strand.
AATCAAGGAACTGGAATTTTCTGATATTTGGAGGGAAAATAGTAGAAATGTTACCCGAAAAGTGCTTAAACTCCGGGAAATACATGTTACTGTTGTTTAAAAACATGCCTGCACCTGCCATAAATGAGGTGTAGCCCCATAAACCTAAACTAATGCGGTCCTGTAAAGCCTCTACCTTCACAAAGTCATAATCTACATTGCTTCCTAGTAAGCCATTAAAGCCTTTTTTATATAGCACCGTAATTTTGGGAAAAGATGATTCCATATAAAACTTTCCATCTGGCCTGGTGATGTATTTCTGCCCGATGGTATAGGTTAAGCTGGCGGTTGCACTTACAGAAGTATAGGTAGGGAACAGTGGGGTTTCTACTGTCGGACTAAAGGGATTGTTCGAAGTAAACTCTCGTTCCTTATTATCGAAGAATTTAAAATCAGTGTTATTAGTCAGGTTGTGATTTCTACTATAATCTATTGCTAAGCTTCCCTGTAAACCGCTGGCGAGTTCCCTGCTGGTATTAATATTAACAAAACTTTTTTCATAAAACTTGGCAAAGTTCTTTTCATACAACAGAGAATTGATCATATTACCGATAGTGGTCATGGATCCTAAATTATTCAGGTCGAAAATTCCATTACCCGCAGATCCACCAATGCTAGCTTTTTTTAGGGGATTGTAAAAATAATTTCCCGTTAGGCTCGCCGTTAGTTTTTGATTGGCAAACCCATATCTCGCCTCCGGCCTGATGGTGTAAGAAACATTATTTTCGAATTCCTTTTTGTAGGTAACACCGTATTTTAGCGTCAAACCTTCAACGGTATTGTAGAAAATGGCTCTTAATACCGGATCGAAAGTATAGGATTCTTTATCATAACGATCATTAATGCGGTAATGCTGAAGAAGTAGTTTACCTAAAGTGAAGTTATTATTATCCTTTTCCAAAGAGTCGAGGTACTTTTTAGATTCCTTGAGCTTCGCCAGGCTATCTTTTTTAACGTAGTTAAATTTTTCGTCTGCAGTGAGGGGAATAGGACGGTTATTATTCCAATAAATAGAATCTTTTTTGTTTACCATTTGGGTAACCTTTAAGATTTCGCCATTGAAAAAGTTTTTAGGGAATTGTGGATTAAGGTTATAATTGCTATATACACCGATATAATAGCCTGCAAATTTAAAACCAAAGATATCACCATTGAATTGAAAATTGACACTCGTAGGCATGTAAACATCTTGTACTTTGGTAAACTGCTGATTAATGTTCAACGTATCAATAAAGTTGATGCCCGCATTTTTAGTTAAGTATAAGTCTGTATTATAAATCCGCCAGTTTTCATCAGTAATATAAATAATGCCTCTAAATACCGGATCGTTCTCTCGGCGGGGAATAACCTGGATTTTGTGAATCAACAATCCGTTTTCGGTTGATTCGCCCAGCAATTTGTACCTATAATAAAATAAAGCATTATCTGCTATTGGCGAAATAAACCCTCTTGCGCTCAATTTATTTTCGAGCAGATAATTATCGTAAAAATTGACAATCAGATCTGAAGCCTTATTAAAACTAAAGGCATTATTCCGGCCTGCTATTTTAGAAGAAATCATTTCTTCATGAACATCATTCGGCCTTCTGAAATTGAACTTGCTTTGCGATTCTGAAAGGTAAATAATTCCTCTTCTATTGGTATCTAGTTCCATTACCTTCTGGATATCTCTTCCCATAAACTTTTTAGGTGCAGCTTTTAAGCGCTGTACGCCTTTGATATAAACATCGCAGGCAAATGCTTTAACTTCATTAAGGTGCTCTTTTCTCTTGGCGATGGCCTGCCTGATAAATGCATAAGCAGGATCTTCTGCATTGGCTTTAATGGTTACGTTATCAAGTGTATAGCTTTCTGAGGATAAATTTACATCAAGGGAAACATCAGCAGTTAAATTAATAATATTCTCTTGTTGTTTGTAGCCAACGGCCCTGAAAGTTAGCGTGTATTGACCTTTCTTTAACTTCATGGTATATTTTCCATCTACATTCGCCGAGGTACCTGTAGTTGTATTCTTTAAATAAACTGATGCAAAAGGAACTGGCTGGCCACCCGAATCACGAATTGTGCCCGAAATGATATGTTGCTGAGCCACAGCAAAATTAGTAAAACCGCAAAACAGAAGGAGTGCGTAAATTTTGAACATATTAATAATTTGTAAGCTATAAATATCGAATAAGTTTTAACAGTATACAGATTTGCGGTGTTAAAGTTTGTTAAGAAGAAGAAAAAGTTTATAAATACTATTCAGCATCTAATATTTCGACATAAAATATGGTTGCCTTTTATGCTAGTTAAAAGCGAATCAGTTTGAATTATTTTGAAGGATCGCCCATAGCTGATACGTTAGCAATATATACGTGATTTCAAGTTGATGTAGTTTTTGAATTGGAAACGGGCAGCGGAGATTACTCAGCACGCTATAGAGAAGGAATTTGGGCCCTGCCAATACCTAGTATGAGTCAGTTTTTAAATGTCTGTGATCTTCGGATCATCAAAATTCCAGCGAATGCTGCCGGTATTAGTAAAAAAGCAATCCAACCATCAATAGGGCAGTTTAATAATCGATAGTCGACTGATACTCCTGTTCCGCCAAGACTTAGCAGGCCTATTGGACATGAAGAAGAACCTGTGGTATTCTGTACGAACCTGGTATATTGTGTAGTTGTTGTTGCATTGGCTGGACAAGTTTCCGATAATGGTGATGTCCATCCAAACGCTCCTGTTGGTGGATTTCTGTAAATCATCCCACCACTTCTGCAACCCTTTAAGACCTGAGAAAATGCATCTTCAAAAGAAAAAGTGCTGACTATTAGTACAAAGAACCATTTAAATTTTCCGGACAGGCACATAACGAAACGCTGTTTTGTAAATATTGAATACTATATTATTGTAGTTCTAAATTACAGGTTTATAGCGCTGCATAGTCGGTTCATTGTGTTCATTTTGAGGTGTGGAGCCATCAGGTGCATTCTCAGTCTATTCATTTTATTAAAATAATTCACTATTCATCACTATTAATTACTCATTTATCATATGGCGGTTAAGGCAGAATTAAATATGGCGACGCCGATAAAATACCTTATCGTTTTTTATAACTTTGGAGCCATAATCAACATTAAAAGTCATGTACAAAACATTACAACCTGTTCTTCAGAAAGAGCTTGAAGAAATTGAAAATGCGGGATTGTTTAAACGCGAACGCATCATTATTACGCCTCAGGGTGCTGATATTAAAGTAAGCGGAGGTGCAGAGGTGATCAACTTTTGTGCAAATAATTATTTAGGCCTTTCTTCACATCCAAAAGTGATTGAAGCGGCTAAAAAAGCAATCGATGATCACGGTTATGGCATGTCATCCGTTCGCTTTATTTGTGGTACACAAGATGTTCATAAAGAGTTGGAAGCTAAAATATCTCAATTTCTGGGTACAGAAGATACCATTTTATATGCAGCGGCTTTTGATGCAAATGGAGGCGTTTTTGAACCATTATTTAATGCTGAAGATGCCATTATATCTGATGAATTGAATCATGCATCCATTATAGATGGTGTTCGCTTATGTAAGGCACAGCGTTTTCGCTATAAAAATGCGGATATGGAAGATTTAGAAAAACAGCTGATTGCTGCGAAAGATTGCCGCCATAGAATTATTGTTACTGATGGGGCTTTTTCGATGGATGGGTCAGTGGCGCCGTTAGATAAAATTGCAGATCTGGCAGATAAATATGAAGCATTAATTATGATTGATGAATCTCACTGCTCTGGCTTTATTGGGAAAACCGGGCGTGGAACGCATGAGCATTTTAATGTAATGGATCGGATTGATATTATTACAGGAACTTTAGGTAAGGCACTAGGTGGTGCTTCAGGCGGTTTCACATCAGGTAGAAAGGAAATTATTGATATGCTGCGTCAACGTTCTCGTCCTTATTTGTTTTCCAATACATTAGCTCCGGCTATTGCTGGTGCATCTATTGCGGTTTTAGATATGTTAAGCGAAACCACCTCGCTAAGAGATAAATTAGAGCATAATACCAGGTATTTCCGCGAAAAAATGACTGAAGCAGGATTCGATATCAAGCCCGGTTTCCATCCAATTGTTCCGGTAATGTTATATGATGCAAAGATAGCGCAGAGTTTTGCTGCTAAAATGCTCGATGAAGGCATCTATGTGATTGGGTTCTTCTATCCGGTTGTGCCACAAGGTAAGGCGAGAATCCGTGTTCAGCTCTCTGCGGCACATGAGCAACATCACCTGGATAAAGCTATTGCTGCCTTTACAAAAGTAGGTAAGGAATTAGGTGTGATTTAAATTCACTTGATGTGCATAATAATCAAGAAAGCCACTTCATGTGGCTTTCTTAGTTTAGGTTCATTTTATTTAACCTAACCTAATGGGTAGTGTCTCACCAACCCAAGTAAATTCTCGTTAATACACAAGTTTTTCAGTTGTTGTAATTCAAACCCGCAGATGGAAATTTAAACTCCATTTATCTCTATCATTTTTTAGAAGGCCACTTCATATGACTTTTATAAGTTTTGGGTTCATTTTCATTTGTGACGATATTGTAAACAGAATTTTTGAACCTGTTAAGGTTAAATTTTTAAGATATTTTGCCGTATATTTGAACCCATGTTGCAGGATAAGATCACACAATACACGGAGAAAATTAATGCTTTCGTAACCGAAAAAGCAGATGAATTAGAGCAGTTTCGTATCAAATATTTAGGAAGTAAAGGCGTTATCAAAGAAATTTTCGACGAATTTAAGTCCGTTTCTATTGAAGAAAAAAAATCATTAGGTAAGGTTTTAAATGAGTTTAAACAACTTGCCGAATCAAAATATATCACATTAAAAGAAAGTGCGGAAAGCAGCCAATCTCAAGCTGCGGTAAATGAGCAAGATTTAACGCTACCGGGAGAAGGTTTTGAAATTGGTTCTCGTCATCCTTTAGCATTGGTTCGCCGTGAAATTGTAGAGATTTTTGCCAAGCTTGGTTTTACAGTTGCAGAAGGACCAGAAATTGAAGATGATTGGCACAACTTTTCTGCATTGAACTTCCCGGAAGAGCATCCGGCAAGAGATATGCAAGATACATTCTTCATTAAAAAAGGTGGAGAGAAAGGTGATATCGCGCTCAGAACACATACTTCATCTGTACAGGTACGGATGATGGAGCAAGGTCAGCCACCATTCCGGGCAATTATGCCAGGACGGGTTTACCGTAACGAAGCAATCTCTGCAAGGGCACACTGCTTTTTCCATCAGATAGAAGGATTATATGTGGATGAAAATGTATCATTTGCAGATTTGAAGCAAACCTTATTCTACTTCGTTCAGGAGTTGTATGGCGAGGGTACAAAAGTACGTTTCCGCCCATCATATTTTCCCTTCACAGAACCATCTGCAGAAATGGATATTTCTTGTACCATTTGTAAAGGTGCTGGTTGCCAACTTTGTAAATACAGTGGTTGGGTAGAAATTTTGGGCTGCGGAATGGTAGATCCAAACGTTTTGGAAAACTGTGGGATTGATGCTGAAAAATATAGCGGCTTTGCTTTCGGGATGGGAATGGAAAGAATTGCCAACTTAAAATATGTAATTAAGGATTTACGGTTGTTCTCTGAAAACGATGCGCGTTTCTTAAAACAGTTCAAATCGGCCTTAATTTAATGATGAAGTATTTATACAGTTTGCTTTTTGTTCTGGTTTTAATATCCGGCTGTGGGAAAGAAGAAAACTATGTGCCGGATGTAGTGGTTAATTATAATGTTACCCTTACTCAATTTAGTTTACAGGCAAAAAACGGAATATTATTAGTGCCTAATCAGGGGGTGGCCGGGTTAATGATTGTTAGATTACCGTCAGGTGGTTTTGCCGCTTTTGATCGCTGTAGTACCGTTAATCCTGAAAAAAAATGTGCTATTGTGCCCGATGATGGAGGTATAACTGCTACTGATCCATGTTCTGGCGCAAAATTCTTACTGCTCGATGGTACGCCGCAAAAAGCACCTGCAGAGAAAAATCTTAAAGTTTACAACATTTCCCTTCAAGGAAATACGTTATTAAATGTAACCAATTAATGGAAGCTGAAAAAATAAAAGAAACAGTAAAAAAGGCTGCCAAAGAACTCTTTAGAAAATATGGTTACCATAAAACCAGTGTAAACGAGATTGCTAAAAAAGCCCGGATAGCTAAAGCGACCATATATAAATATTTTGAAAGCAAAGAACAGGTTTTAGATAGCATCCTCATGGATTACCTGGATCAAAATCTGCATGAAATCATCAACAACAAAGTGAGTTATGGTTCTGAAGAAGAACACTTAAAAGCTTTGGTGATGAAAACCAGCCGACTTTCTTTCACCGCTTGTAATGAATTTATCGGATGGGATTTTGTTCGTGAAAACGCCAATTCACAGGAGTTTTTGAAGCATTTATCTGATCAGTTGGAAGCATTGTTGCTTGCGGCCTATCTGGAATTAGATAACTTTAAAAATAATCCTGCCAGAAGAGAAGGACTTGCTTTCTTGTTAAAGGCTAGTAAAAGCATCGTATTCTCATTTGCATTTACTTCGGTAAGTGATTCTGATGTGAGAAAGAATTTTGTAAGTTTCCAGAAAGAGATTCTACCCTTTTTGGTAAAAGCCGCCCTGTAGGTTTTTACTGCTCGGCGTAATAATCTTTGGTTTTAAATCTTTGGATGGTTTTTTGCATTTTGCCGCCAATCAACTTTTGAGTAATTACCGTAACATTATCACCGATGCTGGAATCTTCAATTACTGAGGCCACTTCGGTTAAACCTTTTTTTGTATTAAAAGTGTAACTGGTTGTTTTATGATAGCAACAGCCGCTTTTTTCTTCCACACTAATTTGTTTCTTTTTACGATCGACATCAAACATGCCTAAGTGCTCACTTGCCAGTTTGGTAAAGTTTTTATCCAATACGAATTTTCTGTCTTTGCTTGCCAGATAGACGTCATAAGAGGGACTGGCATAGGCGCCACTATTTCCATTTCTTATCGCCAGGTCTTCAAGGCCATCAAAGTTAAAATCTCCAAAGATGAGTGGACTTTGATATTTACCAAGATCAAGCCAGCCAATTCGGGCATCTTGTTTATTTGTTAGATTAAAACCCAGGTCGTCAGAATGAAAGGTTTGAATTTCATCTCCCGAGATTTTGTCGTAAAGTGCAATTGTCGCTTTTCCTTCACAATGCCCATCTGCACAATCGGCCACATATAGCTTTGCATTATACTCATTAGAAGTATTATTTGATAAAAATTTGAATTGTGCAGAAGCGTTGAGAGAAATAAATAAGGCCGCGCAAATGATCAACAGATTTTTCATTATACAAAAGTACCTGATTCGTTTCAAGTTAAAAGTTAAAAAAAGTTAATGATTTAGAATCCTATTGCAGTTTGTTCGTTAAATGGTCATTCACTTCAACTCTGGTATGATTCATCTTTCCGGCAACTATTCCCATTTAAAAACCTTCACTGCCACTGCATAGATTACAATTCCCCAGATCAGTAAAATCATGATCTGAAATTTCACATCCCATAAGCCCATTCCTTCAAAGGCAACTTTCCGCATTGCATCATTTAAATAAGTTAGTGGTAAAGCCCTGCTGATGGGTTGTAACCAGGTTGGAAAAGCTTCAATAGAGAAAAAGGTTCCAGATAGTAAAAATTGTGGTAAAGTGATGATATTGGAAATAGGAGGGACCATACTTTCGCTTTTGGCAACACCTGATATAATAAAACCAAAGCCCATAAAAACAATAATCCCCATCGTTGCCAATACCAACATGTTAATCACCGTGATGACGCCATGAACGAGTGTAAAACCAAAGAAGAAATGACCAAGAACAATAATAAATAAAGCACCAATGAGCGCGAAACCTATTCTGGCTATGCCTTCACCTATTACAATGCTCGATCGCTTAACTGGGGTAGCGAAGAAACGTTTAATGACCAGCGTTTGGCGTAGGCTTAAAAAAACGAAAGCTGTACCAAAAACACCCGTACTTAATAAGGAAAACCCAAGCTGGCCTGGTAAAATGAAGTCGATTGTTTTATATTCCCTGCCGGTGATGGTACTTTCTTTAATTTCGGCAACAGTCGGTTTCAGGGTTTTATCATAAAATAAATTATTTAGAACTGATTTTAGGATGCCTCCTTTATCCCGGGATGCAGATGTGTAGACTACGTTAACGGAATAAGCTGGCGCATTTACTTTCCTGTGGACATCAATCATGGCATCTACGTTCCCTTTTTCGAGCAACTTAGCAAACTCCTCTTTTGATTTGTCTTTAACCAAACGGATCATTCCTGTCTTTTCCAACATGGCTACCACTGGGTTGTTCACGTCAGATCCGGGAGAAATCCCTACATCAATGCGGGTTCCGCCACCACCCAGAAATCCAAAAACTAAAATGAAAATCAGCGGGAAAGCCAATGTGAAAACCACTGCGGAAGGGCTTCTCATAATGGAACGGAAACTTGCCTTAGCCAGTGCTAAAGTTGCTTTAGTGTTGCTGTAATCCCCCACCGCCCTCAAAGGGGCCTTTTCTGTTCCATTATTAATGTTTCTTTGCATAAATATAGTGCTGAATTCTTTTAAATTTTATATAAACGCTAGTGTTTTTCCATTTCACCACGAGAGGCTATTATGGCACCTACTTTATTTTATCTTACCAAAATACTAGATTTTACGCCTGTATTTCCTCTTGGGTTTTCGTTTCCCTTTTAGAGGGTTATTCCCGCCATTCTTTTCCGGTAAGGCTGATAAATACATCTTCCAGATTGGCTTTTTTAACTTCTTTTTTCCGTTCGAAACCACTGTTTACCAACTGATCAATCAGGTTATCCGGCGTATCAACCGCAATGATTTTCCCGCGTTCTACAAAAGCAACCCGGTCACAAAGTTGTTCTGCCTCATCCATATAGTGAGTAGTGATCACAACAGTTGTCCCGGCATTTCTGATCTGAATAATCAAGTCCCATAAATTTCGCCTGGCCTGTGGATCTAAACCCGTTGTTGGCTCATCAAGAAAGATAATTTTGGGTTGGTTGATGAGCGTGGTAGCGATAGAGAAACGCTGCTTTTGTCCGCCGGAAAGCGCTTTATATTTTGCTTTTGCTTTATCCTGGAGGTTAACTTTCTCCAACATTTCCATCGGTTTGATATCGGCGCCATATAAGCCCGAGAAAAGCTCGATCAACTCAATTAGATTTAAGTTTGGGTAATAGCCTGCGGCCTGCAGTTGCACGCCAATAATTTGTTTAATCGCGTTTGCATGTTGATCAACAGATAAGCCATCTACCATGATTTCCCCCGAAGTTTTCTCCCGCAAGGTTTCAATAATTTCCAACGTAGTGGTTTTGCCAGCACCATTCGGACCTAAAAGGCCAAAAATTTCATTTTCATAAACTTCAAAACTTAAATCCTGAACTGCAATGAAATCATCGTACTTCTTTACCAGGTTTTTAACGCTGATAATGGCTTTATTTGTTTCCATAAGCGAAGATAAGGAGCTTTAAATGAATTGAACGTGAATTTGATCAGTAAATAGAAAAATATGATAAAATAAAAATGCGAATCAGGTTAGATTCGCATTTTTTATTTTAAAGCTGAAGGTTAAAAGTAAAGAGCCTGGGTGCCGAAGCGTGAACCAGAAAATATATGGTGTTATTATAGATCGCAATTTATAACAAATAGACCTATAACCCGCAACCAACTACCAAGCCAGTTTGCCTGTCATTACATCAACGAAATCATCAAATAAATAACGGGAATCATGTGGGCCTGGAGAAGATTCAGGGTGATATTGAACAGAAAATGCTTTTTTACCTTTCACACGGATGCCTTCTATAGATTTATCGTTCAGGTTAATGTGGGTGATTTCCACTTTATCAGAGTTTCTAACCTCATCCGGAACAACGCCAAAACCGTGGTTTTGCGAAGTTACTTCACAATGGTTTTTAATGATGTTTTTTACCGGATGATTTAAGCCGCGGTGACCGTTAAACATTTTCATGGTACCGATGCCATTTGCTTCTGCTAATAACTGGTGACCTAAGCAAATCCCAAACAGTGGTTTATCTTCTTCCATAATCTCCTTAATGGTTTCTACAGCATATGGCATTACCGATGGATCACCAGGGCCGTTTGAAATAAAATAACCATCCGGACTAAACTCTTCCATTTCCGCAAACTTTGTTTTTGCCGGGAAAACTTTTACGTAAATATCGCGGTTTTCAAAGCTGCGTAAGATATTTTTCTTTATGCCCAAATCTAATGCTGCAACCTTTAGATTAGCATCAGGGTTCCCGAAGAAATAAGGTTCGGTGGTACTCACTTTAGAAGAAAGCTCTAACCCTTCCATTGATGGAACTTCAGAAAGCTTTTGTTTCAACTCATCAAGGTCTGTAATTTCTGAAGAAATAATGGCGTTCATGGCACCCTTATCTCTAATGTGGCGCACTAAAGCACGGGTATCAATATCAGAAATGGCAACCAGGTTATCATTCTGGAAATAATCCTGAATAGATTCTGTAGCTTGCTTACGGCTGTAAACAATGTTATAATTTTTACAAACCAGACCGGCAATTTTAATCGAATCAGATTCGATTTCTTCTTTCTGGATGCCATAATTACCAATATGCGAATTGGTTGTAACCATGATCTGTCCGAAATAACTTGGGTCGGTAAAGATTTCCTGGTAACCTGTCATCCCGGTATTAAAACAAATTTCGCCAGTAGTGGTGCCGATTTTTCCGGCCGCTTTGCCGTGAAAAACAGTGCCATCGGCCAGTAATAAAATCGCAGGTAACTTGGTGTAGTTAGTCATGGTAATTACAATATGGATTTTGAGTTGAAAAAGACTTGAAAAAAGGGTTTCTCTCAGCAATTAAGCTGTTTTTGCGGAGTGCAAAAAAAGATGAATAAATCCCTTCCATTTCGGGGTACAAAGATAGGGTTTATGAATTGAAATCTAAAGAAAAAAGTAAAATAAGGTTTAAGGTAGGAGCAGAAATTACTGAAGCTGATAGGCACAGGGCTTGATTTGATTAAAATTGATTTTGACTAAAATGCTTTAGCCTTTTACCTGTAGTCTTTCGGCTTAATTAAAGAAAAAACAATACTTTTGGGCAACAAAATAAAACCCATGTCGGTACATAAAGAAATTAAAAGAATAACCACACACATTTTGCAAGAGATGAAACAACGTGGTGAAAAAATATCCATGTTAACGGCTTACGATTATTCCATGGCAACTATTTTAGATGATGCCGGATTGGATGTTTTACTCGTTGGCGATTCAGCTTCTAATGTGATGGCTGGCCATGAAACTACTTTGCCAATTACCTTAGATCAGATGATTTACCATGCTGCATCCGTAATCAGGGCAGTTAAACGTGCTTTTGTGGTGGTCGATTTACCTTTCGGTTCTTATCAGGGAAATTCTAAAGAAGCACTGAATTCTGCCATCAGGATTATGAAAGAATCTGGTGCGCATGGGGTAAAATTAGAAGGTGGTGAAGAAATTATCGAATCTATTCAACGTATTATTACAGCTGGTATACCTGTAATGGGGCACCTGGGTTTAACGCCACAATCTATTTATAAATTTGGAACCTACACGGTTCGTGCGAAGGAAGAGGAGGAAGCAAATAAGCTTAAAACTGATGTTCTAGCCTTGCAAGCCGCTGGCTGTTTCGCCATTGTATTGGAAAAAATTCCGGCTAAATTAGGAACAGAAGTTACTGAAAGTCTGCATATTCCAACAATTGGCATTGGTGCCGGTAATGGTTGCGATGGTCAGGTTTTAGTAGTGAATGATATGATTGGCCTAACCAAAGGTTTTAAACCTAGGTTTTTACGTCAATACATTAATTTATACGATGATATTTTAGGTGCAGCACAATCTTATATCCGTGATGTAAAAAGCAATGATTTTCCCAGCGAAAAAGAACAGTATTAAGTTTGGAGTTGTGAGTTTGGAGTTTCCAGTCCTGAGTCTTTAGTCAGAAGCTATTAACTCGCTAATCTTCTAATCCAACTAAACCCATAACCCTATGCCCATTACGGATAAAGACATACTTTTTGAAGATAACCATTTAATTGCCATTAATAAAAGGGCAGGGGATATTGTGCAGGTTGATGAAACCGGCGACGAACCTTTGGATGAGCAGGTAAAAAAATATATCGCCAATAAATATAATAAGCCGAATGGTGCATTTTTGGGTGTAGTACATCGTTTGGATCGGCCGGTGAGCGGCGTGATTCTATTTGCCAAAACCAGTAAAGCTTTAGAGCGAATGAATGCCGCTTTTAAGAACCGCGAGGTGAAGAAGACCTATTGGGCCGTGGTTAAAAATAAGCCTGAGGTTGAATCCGGAACTTTAATTCACTGGTTAATTAAGAACCCTCAGAAAAATGTAGTTACCTATTATAAAACAGAAGTTCAGGGATCTCAGCGTGCAGAATTGTCTTACAGGTTATTAGCTAAAGTAGGTGAATATTATTTGATCGAAGTTGATCCGCTTACTGGCCGCTCGCATCAAATCAGGGTTCAGCTTTCTTCTATGGGCTGTCCAATCGTGGGCGATAACAAATACGGCTATCCTCGCGGAAGCAGAAAAGGAAGCATTTGCTTACATGCCAGGAGACTTCAATTTCTGCATCCGGTAAAGAAAGAACCTGTAAATATTTTCGCCAAACTGCCTGTGGATGGCTTCTGGGAAAGATTCGAGAATATTTAAGCTTCTCAATACTCCAATAATTTAATGTTATTTGCAAGTCGTTTCTTCGAAAATCATCGATTTGCCAAAACTAAGCTTGGAGAGATTTTTAAACTTCATTTTTCCGTTTACTTCTTCGATATCGCCGGTAGCTTCTAATAGTTGCCCATTCTTTTTAAGCCACACCACTTGGCGGGTAGAGGTCATTCCTTCTGATTGGAAAGTGTAATCTGCAATAATCGTATCACCTTTAACAACTCCTGCTACCGTTCCGTTATTTTTATCTTTTTCATATAGCCTGTAACTTAGCTGTCCACTAACCTGGTTGTTTTTGGTATCTAAACTTAAAAAAGCAGAATCTTTTTGAGCAATGTGTTGAAAGCATTGCTTCATGCTCAACTGCGTTTTGCCAACCTCAGCATCGGATGAAGTGGTTTTTGTACTGGTGCCTTGGCATGCTGCCAATGTGGATAGTAAGATGGCGAACCCGGGAATAATATTTTTCATAGTGTGATTTTTGTTTTCAGCTGCAAAGCGCCTGCCAGAAAACTTTTCTACAGGTTCGGTTTTTTTATGGTTAAAAGCCACAAATGGAAAAGCCCCGCAGTTGCGGGGCCAGACCTGACAATTAAACTAAGATTTTACCAAACATAAGTGGCTACAGCACCTTTATCCAAGCTTGTGGTTACGATCTTTCCATTGTATTTAATATTGAAAGTGGTTTCAGCATTATTGTTATTGCAAACAATCAGCACCTGTTTGCCCTCAGGAGTTTGGAAGGCCACATTTTGCAGGTTTTCCGGCAAGTTTGATGCAATTCTTACGGAACCCGCTGGAACAAATTTCGAGGCATGACCGATTATATAGTAGGCCACATTGCGGCTAACTGCCGGTGATATGGTAATTGCACCCAGGCATGATGTACACCCACCTTTATCGGTGTGCGGATTGTAGTTCGCATCTGCTGCTAAATTCCATTCTAAAACATTTTTGCTCCAGTTTCTGGTTGCACCAATAATTAAAGTGGATACATGCCATTTCAAATCTTCGGCGAAATTGCTGGGCCCGCCCACCCATTGTTCGGTGAAGTAAACATTTTTATCCGGGTGTGCTTCATGTACTTTTGTAAGTGCCGAAATCGGACCGGCGTATAAGTGAAAAGCAGAACCATCTACATATTTTCTGGCTTCCGGATCGTTTAGAATTGTGATTGGATATTCGGGTTTATCTGCATTATGATCGTAAATGATAATTTTCGTTTTTACGCCGCTACTTTTAAACACAGGGCCTAAAGCCGTTTTAATGAAATTTGCCTGATCTATAGCCGACATATACATACTCGGATTATTGCCCGGATGCAATGGTTCATTTTGGGGTGTAATAGCGTCAATTACAATCCCTTCTGCTTTCATGGCCTGAATGTACTTCACCAGGTACTTGGAATAAGTTTGATAGTATTCTGGCTTCAAACTTCCGCCAATAAAATTATTGTTGGTTTTCATCCAGGTTGGAGCCGTCCACGGTGAGCCAAGGATTTTTATAGAAGGATTAATGGCGATGATTTTTTTAAGTACAGGGATTAAATCAGCCTGCTCTTTTTCTATAGAAAATTTCGCCAGTGTTTCATCAGTTTGTCCACTTGGCAAGTCAAGATAAGTAAAAGGTGTGGCACTGAGATCAGAACCACCAATGCTTATTCTAATATAGTTTACACGAATAGCGTTTTCCTGATTCGCAAAAAGCTCATTCAGTAACTTATCTTTTTCAGCTGCAGGCAAAGCATTAATTAGAGATGCACTTCCACCGGTTAAGGTGTAGCCAAAGCCATCAATAGACTGAAATTTTGTCGATGGATCTACTTCTATAGTAGGATTTGAATTGGTAGTGGCTGAAAAATTTAGCGTGGTATTTTGCTTTTTTAACAGTTGCGACTGGTCGCCTTTGGTGAGCCAGAACTCTACCTCACTTTGTGTGGCAGACTGAGCTAAATTGTCATTTTTAGATTTTATGCCTAGTTGCTTTTTCGAACCACAGGCTGTAAAAAGGACACTAGTAACCAGACATAGATGATAAATAAATTTCATAGGTATTAGATTTAAATCGAAAATCAATCAGTTATTAACACTTCATTGATTTTCGATTTTTGTAAAATACTGGCTTGAGATACTCAAGACAGCGTGTTTTAGAAAGGTGTATTAAAAAGTTGTGGGCCTTTTAAATTATTTAGCAACCCACAATTTATTGCAACCTCATTTTAGCGGATATTTGGATTTCTGTCTAACTCCGCTTGCGGAATTGGGAACAGTAATTTCGCGGGCGTAATATTGTAATTTAGATTGGCACCATTGCCATTTTTTTGCGCATTCATTACTGGTATGGCACGGTTTGTTCTTAATAAATCGAACCAACGATGACCTTCAAATGCCAGCTCCAAACGGCGTTCTTTTTCAATTGCCAAACGCATTGTGGTCTGATCATTCGCTGTAGTAACACCAAGATTTACCCGACGGCGAATCTCATTCACCACCGGAGCTGCAGCAGACCAACCTGAAGTACTTAATTCATTTAATGCTTCCGCTTTTAACAATTTAATATCAGCTAAGCGAAGAATATATGAGTTTGCTAAATCATCATTGCGGTATTTGTTTATGAAAGGATAATTCACTTTAGACCAATAATCATCAGACCATCCTTCATTACTTACATTTTTAAAGCTTACGCTTGAGTTTTTGCGTATGGCATCGCCCTCAGCATCAAATGCGGCAATCAGATCGTTTGTTGGGGTACAAAAACGTTTCCAGCCAGTTCCTACAATTACTCCTGTCATCCAGTTACCACGACCATTCGGGCCACCCCAACCATCGTATTGCATTTCCCAGATCGATTCGCTGTTATTTTTATGTGCACCATCAAATAACTGATCAAAAGAAGCAATCAAGCTGTAACCACCATTAATAGTGGCATCTGCATATTGTTGTACCTTGTTCCAATCAGGATTAGGCTTCGAAGCATATACTTTCGCTAACAAGGCATTTACAATACCTTTGGTAATGATGCCTTTATTTGCTGCTGTAGCACGCACATTTGGTAAGGCAAATTCAAGATCTTTAATAATCTGTGAATAAACTTCTTCGACAGAAGACCGAGATTTCTGCATTTCTTCTAAAGAAGTAGGTGATTTTAACACCAATGGAACGCCACCATACAACCTCACCAGGTGGAAGTAAAAGTAGGCTCTCAAAGTCGAGGCTTCACCTAAAATCTGATTTCTTCTGCCACTAGCATCTAAAGCCGGATCCTGAATGTTCGGAACATTCTCTAAAACTTCGTTTGCATTTTTGATATTGGAATAGAGCCCACTCCAATCGCGACCCACATTTCCGTTAGTGGAGTTGGTCGTGAATAAATCTATCTGGATGTTTGCAGGATTATCACCTCCGGCGTAGGCATTATCTGCCATCACATCGCCGTTAACCATGTAATCCCAAATGTGATAATCGTTATACATGCCGCCATAAGCACCAGCCATTAACTTTTCGGCACCGGCAGCTGTAGTAAATGCTACATCTGCTGTAACCTGGTTAAAAGGCTGTTTTTCCAGGAAATCTTTTTTGCAACCGCTTTGTAACGTGATGGTTAATGCTGCGGCTGCTACTAATGAATATATTTTTAGTTTCATTTTCTTAATTATTAAAATCCAACATTAATTCCAAATAATAAACTTCTGGATTGTGGATAAGTACCATAATCTACACCCATTGATGGTCCATTTGCATTGTTTACGTTAACCTCAGGGTCTAAACCTGAATATTTAGTAAAGGTTAACAGGTTATACCCTGTAGCAAAAATGGTAAGCTTGCTCATTTTCAGTTTTTCTAATACTGATTGACCGAAGCTGTAAGAAAGTGTAGTTGTTTTTAACCTCAGGTAAGAGGCATTTTCAACGAAACGGCTCGAAGTAAGTGAGTTTTCAGAACTGCTTCTTAAGGCTTTTGGAATATTGGTGATCTGTCCTGGCGTAGTCCATCTATCCAACACAGCAGCAGATTGATTTTTCGAATCAAACATCCCTTCAATATCAATTCTCGAAGCATTAAACAATTCGCTACCTTGAACCCCCTGGAAGAAGAAATTCAATCCCCAGTTGCCATAAGTTAAATTATTGGTAATACCATAGATGAATTTTGGTTGTGCCGAACCGATAAAAGTTCTGTCGCCAGGGTCGGCAGAACCCGTAACACCGTTTCCGTTCGTATCTGCATATTGTGCTGCTCCATTAGCTGGGTTCACACCTGTGTACACATAACCATAAAAACTTCCAAGTGGTTTGCCTGCTACCACACGCACGGCATCATCACGCTCATAGATACCAGCAAAGTTAAGTGATTGGGTAGTTGCACCTAAATCGGTAACTTTATTGCGGTTAATAGAGAAGTTCAAGTCAGTAGTCCATTTGAATTTTTCACGATCGTAATTTTTGGTCGATAAAACAAACTCTAAACCTTTGTTCTCCATTGAACCAACATTGTAAGCCTGACTTCCAAAACCTGATGAAGGAGGCAACTGAACGTTGATT
This sequence comes from Pedobacter sp. CFBP9032, assembly GCF_034045265.1. Lineage (NCBI taxonomy): Bacteria > Pseudomonadati > Bacteroidota > Sphingobacteriia > Sphingobacteriales > Sphingobacteriaceae > Pedobacter > Pedobacter sp. CFBP9032. Next base: position 150,967 of record NZ_JAXCWE010000007.1, read on the forward strand.
AACAGGTCATTAGTTTTCTTCAAATAAGCATCCGCTGTGAAAGTAATGCGGCTGTTAAACATTGATAAATCTAAACCGATATTGGTTTGGGTGGTTTTTTCCCACGAAAGGTTATCGTTAGCTGGGTTTTGAAGATTGTATTCACCCTGTGCATTAACATTATAAAGTTTTAAGTATGCATAATCTCCAATTCCTTCATCGTTACCCACTTTACCCCAGCTACCACGAAGTTTTAAATCATTGATCGTTTTGCTGTCTTTCATAAAGTTCTCACCAGAAATTCTCCAACCTGCAGAAAATGACGGGAAGTAACCGAAGCGGTTTTCTTTCGCAAATCTGGATGATCCATCAGCCCTGAAGTTTGAACTGAATAAATACTTACTGTCGTAGGCATAAGTGATCCGGGCAAGGTAAGATTGTTTGCTCCATTGTGCCCGTTGAGGAATGGTTAACGCAACTGATGGTGCAGTTGGATTTCCGGCTACATCATAGAAACGCGTTAATTCGTTATTTTTATATTGATAATCTGATGATTGAATAGTATAACCACCTGTTGCAGTGAAAGCATTTTTACCTACGTTTTTGGTATAGTTTAAGATGTTTTCGTTCAACCAAACATGATCATTTGTGGTATTATCCCTGTAAACACCTCTTTCCTGGCGACCATATGTGGTTAAGAAATTATCAGTGTAGTACCTGTAAAAGTTCTTGTTCGAATTAGTGCTAATGGTTGATTTAAAGAACAAATCCTTCGTAAAGTTTACCTGTGCACCGAAAGCACCAATAAACCTGAAATTACGGGTTTTGTTATTTGATCCGAATGCCAGTGCCAATGGATTATCCCAGCCACCAGCATTTGGAATGGTGGTGTATTGACCATTCGGTTCAAAAATACCAATAGTTGGAGGCGTAGTTAATGCACCTAAAATAACACCACCGCGAGATACACTGCTATTATCGCCAACATCAATAGAATTGCTAGATGTCAGGACTGCGTTTCCGGTTAATTTTAACCAGGGCGTAATGTTCTGCGATCCGTTAAAGTTTGCGGTTAAACGATCTAACTTTGCTGGTGATACAACACCTTTGTCTTGCTGATAACCTGTAGAAAAGTAATACTGACCACCTTTTACACCACCGGAAATAGAAGCCTGATATTGGTTTTGCGTTCCGGTACCGAAAGTTTCTTTTTGCCAGTCGGTATTGTTATTGCCGCCAAAAGTAGTATAGCCCAATTCTCTCATTAAACCGATGTACTGATCGTTGTTAAGTACTTCTTGTTTTTGCCAGAAATTGGAAAAACCAGTAAAAGCATTAAAGGCAACTTTAAGCTTTCCGGCACTTCCTTTTTTAGTGGTGATCAATACCACACCATTTGCTCCGCTCGAACCGTAGATCGCAGCTGCAGATGCATCTTTCAAAATGGTCATCGATTCAATGTCATTCGCATTTATAAAGCTCGCATCCCGGGAGGTTACCCCATCAATTACATACAAGGGACTGTTAGAGGCCGTAATTGAAGTATTCCCCCTGATACTGATGGATATTCCTGCCCCTGGTTTACCAGATTGAGCACTCACCTGAACACCTGCCGCACGACCCTGAATAGCCTGCAAAGGATTTGTGATAGGCTGATTTTCCAGGTCTTTCGATGATACTGAAACAACTGATGTAGTTAAATCCTTTTTCGTCGTAGTACCATAACCAATTACTACCACCTCGTTAAGTTGTTGATTGTCATCAGACATAGTGATGTTAACCGAGGAACGGTTATTCAGCGTTTCCTCTATCGTTTTGTAGCCGATAAAAGAAAATTCTAAAATAGAATTACTTGGTGCTGAAATGGTAAACGTTCCATTGTCTGCGGTAGATGCGCCCTGGTTAGTACCTTTCACCTTTACTGAAACCCCGGGAAGCGGTAATCCTTTTTGATCTTTTACCTGCCCCGTTACAGTAATGTTTTGCGCCATACTAATTGAGACAGCGCAAAAGAAAAATACCATAAGCAATGTAAATTTTTTTCTCATAATTTTTGCTTTGTTAATATTATATGAAGTAAAGTTAATACTCATTTAATGTTAAAAGCAAGTTTTCTGAACGATAAATTTTAATTAAAGTATTGATAATTAGTGTGTTATAATTATTTTGATACGCTTTAATACCGCTATTAAATCAACACATTCAGACCTGATTATCAGCTGTTAACAAAGGAAATGGGATAGGGGTTCAGGATGATTTTGATACGGTTGAATACCGATTAAATTATTGATACCTGATGAGATAACTAACAAAAATGTGACTAATTAAAATGACTGATTATTCGATTACGAGCAGGCTCCAACCATTTCTGCCACTTTTTTTGATTGTTTTTTTACGGTCTTCCATTACCTTTTTAATTCGAGATCCGAATGTCCAGCAAGTGCTTTGTCTGATAGAAAGCAGTTCTGAAAGTTTATGCGAGGAGATTTTTCCTTTAGATGAATAGATCAGGAAAATCATGTAAAATGCCTTATTAATCGGAATTCGTGTGTTGTGGAAAATAGTAAAGGTTGTTACCGATTCTTCATAGCCACATTTGCTACAGCGGCGGCTATTTAAGATATGTCCATTAAAGTAATGATCATTGCTGCATTTTCTGCAATGGTATCCATTTTTCCATTTAAGCGCAGCTAAAAATGCATAACAAGATTCCTTATCAGGATAGATTTTGCTAAATTCATCAAAATCAACTTCAGTGTTCATCACCCGGTCACGCGTTACTTTCTCAACATTAGTTTGCAGTTCTTCATTATCATGTTCCAGCAACACGTTCATCCTCGAAATTTCCTCCGCCTGTTTTTGCAACAAGATATTGGCTTCTTCCAGCGCCTGATTTTTGCTCTCAATGATCAAAGATTTATGAAAAACATCTCGTGTCCGTTCTTGCACTTTACTTTCCAGTTCACGGTTTACCGTGTCTTTCAATTTGGCATTAACAGCCATCTGGCGGATGATTTTTTGTTGCGCTTTATCCTTATTGAGTTTTAAAATCCTCACCTTATCGCCAATGGCAAAGGATAAGAAAACCATTTCCATAATAAAACAAAAGCTAAGACTGTAATAACTAATTATACCAAAGTTAAGCCAGCTAATGCCCAGCATAATTAAAAATTTAAGCATGAAGCCTGTAAAAAGGAAACTATACCCAAGAACAAAGAAACGGGCAGGTTTATAGCCATTTTTGTAAATATAAATTCCTGTAAAAAATGCTACCGCAAGCGGGATAGCTTCAATAAATTTAAAGCTGAATAAGGTTTGATCAAACCAATAGCAGTAAATAAAGAAGATTATTCTAAAGATGATTACGCCAATAATTAACTTGTTTATTGTTGGTGCTTTAACCTTTACCAAAAGCAGTTCTCTGGTAAAAAGTAAAGCGAAGATACTGGTGGCACATAACGCAAATGCATAAGCGACCTGATTCCAGCCGGGAGCATTTGGCCAAAGGTATTGGTAAGCAATGCCGTCTGTACTCATTTCAAAAAAACCAACACAGAGGTTGTACAACACATAATATAGGTATTGTTTCTGCCTGATGGCGATAAACATGATCAGGTTATAAAAGCTAAAAACCATGATCATTCCGTAAAATATTCCAAAATAGAAATATTCGTCTAAGGCATAAGAAATGAACCATTCGGCTGTACGCAACACAATGATGATATCAGAAATCTGAGATGATTTAATCTTAAAATAATAGGTTTTAACTTCATTCCCGTTATTTTTGAGTGGAATCTCAAAGTTTTTGTGATTAATTAGCCTTTTATTAAAAGCATTTACATCACCAAGCGATTCTGTATGATAAGTTTGATTTTCCTGTGGAATGTAGGCGGTAATGTGATCTATGGTTTGATCAAAAAATTCGAGCAGAAATGGTTTTTCTGCATTTTGATTATGTTTGATTTTGATCCGAAACCAATACGTTTTATGTAGTTTTTTAGTTTGAGGAGTGCTTGATGTACTTGCCTTAAAAGCATGCTCAAAAGCTTTACTATTAATTTGCTCGAAAGAAAATTGATCAGCCGGATCTTCCAGGACCTCTATTTCTTTAAAAGTAAAAATATGCTGAGGAACAGAATCCAAGATCCGTACAATATCTTGGGCACCGCTTTTGACACTGATTAGCAGCAAAAAGAAGGATATAATTAAAAGTATTTTTTTAAAAAACGGTTGCATTGGCATCTGTTTACAAAGATACAAATTTGTGGAAAGGGAGCGATTTTTTAGGTCAGGGAGATTTTTTATTTAAAAGATTAGTGAAACACTCGTCCCTTCCTCTTCAACAGAAGTAATTTCAATTTCTATTTTATGGAAGCTGGCAATACTTTGAACAATGGCTAATCCCAAGCCAAAGCCGTTTTCTTCCGTGTTTCCACGTTTGAAGCGATCAAAAGCATTTTCTAGGAGCGCTTTACTCATGCCTAATCCCGTATCGGTAATCACCAGCGAATACTTTTGCTCTTTCATTTGGCCTTTGATCGTAATTGATCCGCCTTCGCGATTGTACTTGATAGCATTGTTAATCACGTTCATCAGCAGCGTGTGCATCAATGCTTTATTGCCAATAAATTGGTAATCATTACGCAAGTCTATTTGATAATTGATGCTTTTGTCCGAAATTCTATCCTCTAGGTCTTCATAGATATCTGTTAGTTCTTGCCGAAGATCAATCTCTTCCGTTTTGAGGTACTGATTGTTTTCTACCTTAGAAATGAGAAGCAAGCTTTTGATAATCACCTTTAAACGATTCAACGTTTTAATAGAAGCATAAATTTTATTTTCATGTTCCACTGGAATTTCCGGCGTGTTTAACATGTTTTCAAAACGGGTACTAAGAATGGAAATAGGGGTGAGCAGTTCATGAGAAACATTGGCGATAAACTGTTTTTCAAGTGCAAAAAGTGTATTTATTTTTCGCATTAGCGTATTTACACTATTATCCAGAATATTAAAATCATCTGTAGAAGTGGGGATATTTTGATAGTTGTAATGAAGTGGGTCATCAACTTTATTAATTTTTTTATCAATGATCAGGTAGAAGGGTTTCAGCAGAAAATTAGAGAAGGCATAATCTGCCACCAATGTGATCAAAAGTGCAATTACCAGTACGACAAGCATATAAAAGCGAATGGAATTCTTGATTGATTGTAAGGTGGTCATCGTTTCACCTATCTCGAGATTATACCAGTTGGTGTGGTAAGAAAATTTATAGTTTAGAATCCGATAAACCTCAATATCACCTTCAATTTCTCTTCTTTCAGTATAAACAACTGCGGTAGAATCTTTTTGATTATCGGGAATATCAGTTAACACGATAAATTCTTCCTTCAAAATGTTGTAATCCGTAAAAGATTCCTGTTTGTTGAGCAAGCTATCGATTTCACTATTGGTGAGGTTTTTTATAATCTTGTTCTTTTTTTTAATCAGGCGGTTATCCAGTTGATTATAAGCCAGTTTTTCCAAGGAAAACAAAATAGCCGCACCTAAAAGCAAGATAATTGCAATTTTAGTAACCGCATTGTATAAGGAAAACTTAAGCTGGAGTTTCATTTAAGAGGTTAGGGGGTTAGTGTGGGTTAGGGGTTTTATAACTGATCATTGTAAATTGGTTAGGGGGTAGTATGGGTTAGAACTGATAACTGATAATTGTAAACTGGTTAGGGGGTTAGTATAGGTTAGATGGGTTAGAATTGTAAACTGAGAACTGATAACTGGTTAGGGGTTAGTATGGGTTAGGGGTTTAGAACTGATAACTGATAATTGCAAACTGGTTAGGGGTTTAGAACTAATAACTGATAATTGTAAATTGGTTAGGGGGTTATTATGGTTTAGATGGGTTAGAATTGTAAACTGAGAACTGATAACTGTTTTAGAACTGATAACTGATAATTGTAAACTGTTATTTTGCTCTTGGTATGCTAAACTTCTAACCTCTAACCGATTCTTCAACCTCTTAACCTTAGCAGTTAATCCTGTAGCCAATACTTCTAACGGTTTCAAACCAGTCAATTGGAGCGGTGGCGGCCAATTTTTTACGTAGGTTTTTAACATGAACATCCACAAAGTTAGAATCTGAGTTTACCTCCAAAATGTCTCCCCAAACGTGTTCTGTAAGACTCATTCTGGAAACCACGCGGTTTTTATTTAGCACCAGGTAATTGAAGATTTCAAATTCTTTTTTAGTCAGGTTCAGGCGTTCTTCACCAAAAGAAACTGTTCTATTTTGAATGTTCAGCAGAAATTCGTGAATGTTAACTTCGTTTTTTTCGAGTTTGTGCTTCCTCCTGGTAATGGCATGCATACGGGCGAGAAGCTCATTTAGGGAGAATGGCTTTGGTAAATAATCATCCGCACCTTCATCCAAACCTTTAATACGGTCGTCTACGGCACTTCTCGCAGTTAAAATGATAACTGCATCATCACGGTCTTTAATCGCCTTCAGCTGTTTTAAAACTTCAAAACCATCTCCATCCGGCAAGCCTAAGTCAAGTAAAATGAAATCGTAGTTATTTACAAAAATCTTTTCTTCAGCAGATGATTTTTTCCAGGCATGTTCTACTATAAATCCTTCCTTGCTTAGAAATTCATCCATTTCAAGCGCCAGGCTTTTTTCATCTTCAACTATTAAAACGTTCATTTTAGTTTAAAGTATTTGGTGTCAGGTATCAAGACTGCCTGTGTAAATATTATTTTGGTGTTTCATCCCGTTTCGGCTTTTAGTCTTTAGCCTTTAAGCTTTCCGCTTTAGTCCTTTAGCTTTTAGCTTTAGTCTTTCTGCTTTCTGCTTTAGTCTTTCTGCTTTCCGCTTTAGTCTTTTAGCTTTTAGCTTTAAGCTTTCAGCTTTAGTCTTTCAGCTTTAGTCTTTTTTTAGCTTTCCACTTTCCGCTTCCCTTCAACAACTAAGTTAATATTTTTCAAGATGATTGTACAAGCTTCTTCAATTTCGTTTTTTGTAATGATAAGGGGAGGAGCGATGCGCATAGAATTGCTGCAGTGTAAAAACCAGTCAGACAGTACACCATCGAGGATACAAGCATCAATAATATTTTTATTAATCTCGAAGCTTTCAAACTCTACAGCAAGCATTAGTCCTTTACCTCTAATTTCTTTGATGGCAGGGTGTTTCAAAAGTGATTTAAATAATTGTCCTTTTTCTTCCACATCATCTACAATGTGCTGATCTACCAACGTTCTGAGCGTAGCTAAACCTGCGGCACAACAAACCGGGTGGCCACCAAAGGTTGTCATGTGCCCTAAAATAGGTGTGTGTGATAAAACCGACATAATTTCAAGTGAACTAATAAAAGCTCCAATGGGCATTCCCCCGCCAATTCCTTTTGCCAGGAGCAACACATCAGGCACTATATTATAATGTTCAAAGGCGAACATTTTCCCACTCCTACCGAAACCAGATTGTATTTCATCGAAAATCAGAAGCGTTCCGGTTTCATCGCATTTCGAGCGTAAAGCCTGCATATATTCCAGATCAGCCACCCGTATTCCTGCCTCGCCTTGGATAGGCTCAATAAAAACTGCTGCAATTTCTTGAGTTATTCTTTCCAGATCAGCTAGCTTATTATGTTGAATAAAACTAACGTGAGGTAAAAACGGACCATAGCCAGAAGAATAGAAATCACTTTCCATTAAACTTTCTGCACCTTGAGTACTGCCGTGATAAGCATTTTTGCAAGCGATAAAGCCTTTTCTGCCAGTATAACGTTTGGCCAGTTTCATCGCACCTTCTACCGCTTCAGTTCCTGAATTTAAGAAGTAGGTACAGCTTAACGTTTCTGGTAAAATATCAGCCAGTGCTTTTGCAAAGTTTACCTGTGGCGTTTGCACATATTCGCCATAAACCATTAAGTGCATGTAAGTTTCTGCCTGGTCTTGGATAGCCTTAACCACCGCAGGATGACAATGGCCAACATTACTCACGCCGATACCTGCAATCAGATCTAAATGTTTTTTATCTGATGAATCGTAAATGTATACACCTTTTGCCCTTATAAATTCAAGCATTAGCGGTTCTGGAGAAGTCTGTGCGTTGTGTTGTAAAAATAACTGACGTTGGGTAAGCATGGCACAAAAATACGTGAAAAGGCAATGAATCTAATTTTTATTAGTCATCTTATGATAAAAATCTGCATATTTTCTGCCGATGGAAATTTTAAGGTTGTTATGCAACACCACATGAGCACGTTCTAATATCTTTATTTGGTTTTCAGCAATGATAAAAGAGCGATGAATTTTCGAAAATCCTTTCTCATTTGATAAATGAATAGCCATTTCAGACAAACTACAATTGGAGAGTGTAACTTCACTCTTAGTGTAAATTTTAGTGCCCTTTTCTTGAGCCTCTATCGCTATCGTATCTGCTATTTTAAGCTTAATTAATTGATTTCGTTGTCCCCTGCTTTTAATCAGCATAAAATCATTTTCCGGCCTCGGTATTATTTCATTGCTGGCAAACAGCTTTAAGGTAGCTTGTTCAAATTTGGATTGTGATATCGGTTTTAATAAAAAATCATCAGCATTGAGCTCATAAGAGTTAATGGCAAAATTAGCGTGAGCAGTTGTAAAGACCAGTTTTTTGGTTTGATGTTTAATGAGTTCTGCCAATTCTAATCCATTGAGGCCAGGCATTTCAATATCTAAAAAGATGATATCTACAGGTTTAGTCCGCTTAATTATTTCTGATAGGGCCACTATTGGACTGCTATAAGCTTTAATAAGTTTGAGATTGGCTTGTTCAGCAATATAGCTGGTTAATACTTCTAAGGCAGAAAATTCATCATCAATGGCTAGGCAGGTGTACATATTTATTTTTATTTGAGAGGTTAATTTTGAACATGTCAGTTTAATTAGTCACAATATAATATTTTAACTTATGTTTTGCAAAATACCAGTTTCCGCAAAGCATAAATAAACGTCGTTCGGGCAGCCTCGTTTGTTGTTCGTTCCGTTTGCTTGGTTACTGGTGCTAAAATTTTTATTTTGGATTTTTATCGATGAGTTTTGAGGTAATTAATTAAATATTAAACCTTTAAATCATTAAAAGATGAAAAAATTATTATTTATTGCGGTGATGTCTTTCGTTAGTATCGGTGCATTTGCAAATGAATCAAGTGATGGAAATGTTGAGAAAAGTAAGCTTGCACCAAGTATTACTAACGTTAATGAATTAAATAGTAAAGTACAGCAGGATGTAATTACTTTAAAAAGATTTCCCATTACTTTTGAAACTTCATGTGGCACCTGGACTGGGACAGCGAGTTGTGGCTCTTTAAGTGTAACGGAATGTGGAACCTTTTTAAATGATGTAGGTGACTTTCTAGAGTCGCTTTGTTAATAAATCAACCACTACTAACTGGCCAGCGCCAGTTAGTAGTGGTTAAATAGAGAAACTTATGAAAAATAAAATTACTATCCTTTTCCTGCTAAGTGCCCTAACAGCTTTTGGACAAAAAACAGATAAAATAATTGCATCTGTTTATTATACGTTCAAACACATGCCTGACACCTTGCAGAAAGACTTTTTTAGGACTGAAAATATGGTGCTATATGTTGGGAAGGATTTAAATAAGTATATAAGCCGGGATAAGGAGATAAAAGATTCAATCAGAATAAAGCAAATTGAATCTGGCGGAGGCACAGTGATTAACACTGCCGGGCAGAAAACAACCGCTACAGAAATCTATATTGATAAAAATCAAAGGCAAATGATCGTTAGCGAAAGCCTGATCAAACGATACTTTTATGAAGATGCTTTCCCGCTCATCAATTGGAAAATTATGAATGAAGTTAAAGACTTTGAAAACTTAAAATGTACAAAGGCCGTTGGTGAATTTAAAGGGCGTATTTATAATGCCTGGTTTACAACAGATTTGCCAATAAGCGGAGCCCCTTGGAAATTATGTGGCCTTCCTGGTTTGATTATAGAGGCTTACGATAATAAAAAAGAGGTTTTTTTTCAGTTATCTGCCATTAGTAAACAATCAGATTCAAATTCTATAATTTCTCCACCACAAAACGCTATTAAAACTAATAAAAAGGATTATTTCATGATGCTGGATGCTGCGAAAAATGATCCTGTTGCATTCATCAACGCATCAGCTGCAGAGGCCGGTTCCGGGTTAAAAATATCTCCAGGCAGCAGTGGAGGTAATTTTAAACCTAAAAAACAATCCAATCCAATAGAATTGAAAGACAACTAGTACATGAAGTTTGGCTTTAGATTACTATTTCTACTTCTATTAACAAATGTACTTACCACTAAAGGTCAAACAAAGGTAAAAGGAAATGTTAAAGATGCCAACAGTAATAATTTGCAAAATGTAACAGTTTCTTTGATTGATAAGGAAACGAAGGCGATTAAAAGTTTTAGTTATACGGACAAAAATGGCAATTTCGAACTTGATATGCCTTCATCAAGCCCACATGTAATTAGGGTTAGTCATGTTGGTTTTAATGTTGCAGAAAAAGAGCTTAGTCCCAATGGCATCACGTATAATTTTCATTTAACAGCAGGAAATTATAGCCTGAATGAAATTAAAGTAAAAGCGCAAAATCTGATTATACAGAAGGGAGATACATTAAATTATAATGTTAAGCAGTTCAGTAACCTCCAAGATAGAACGATTGGAGATGTGATTAAAAACCTGCCTGGCATCACCGTCAGTGCTACTGGCAATATCAGTTATAATGGCAAGCCTATCAATAAACTCTATATTGATGGCGACGATTTACTTGGAGAAAAATATGTATTAGCAACAACCAGCATTCCAAATGATGCTGTAGAAACGGTTCAGGTTTTAGAAAATCATCAGCCAATGAAAGTATTGGAGGACAAGGTTTTTAGTGATAACGGTGCATTAAATATAAAGTTAAAAGAAAGCGCCAAACTGAAATTATTTGGCTCAGGAAATGCCTCTTTTGGTCTGCCGCTCTTAAGAGCTGATGTTAGGGCCAATTTATTAACATTCAAGAGTAAGTTGAAGGCAATTAATAGTTTTGGTTTTAATAACTTAGGTAATACTTTAAAAAACGAGGTCCTAACTCAAAATATAAATAATTCAACGCAGATGCCATCAAAGGATGCATCAGAACCCTTGCTCGAATTTACCAGTCTGCCAGATCCGCTTATACCATCAAAGTATTATATTAACAACAAGACCAGTCTTATTGCAATAAATAATCTCCTTCCTCTTAATAAAACAGAAAGTATCAGGTTTAATTTATACTTATTAAAAGGTCAGGTGAATAATGATGCCCAAAATATCAACAATTTTTATCTGCCAAATACCACAATTACACAGTTTGAAAACCAGCAAGCTAAACAAAATAAAAGTAATTTATTCTTTTCGTCAAATTATCTTGCTAATTCGAAAAGTGCATACATTCAAAATCAACTTAGTTTTGAAACACTGCTTAATAAAGATTTTTCTGCCCTTGAAACAGAACAATATAGTCTAAACCAGAATCTGAATTCTAAAAGCTATAAAATTACAAATTCATTTTCTTTAATAAAAGAAAATGAAAAACGTCTGCTTTATGAAGGTAAATCTATAATACAATATAATAGACAACCAGAAAATTTGTACATTAATTCTGGTCTTTATCCATCATTGGTTAATAATAATATTCCTTATAAGGGCCTTGAGCAATTCGCTTTGCAAACAACCTTTTCGAGTAATACATCCTTATCTATTTCAAAAGTATATGGAAGAAATACTATAGGTTTTAAAGTAGAACATTTACTGGAAACTAACAATACTAACAGTGCGTTAGAACTGTCTTTAAATGATGATGAAAGGTTGAATGCTCCAGATGATTTTCGAAATGATTTCAAATGGTATAATCACAAAATTTCAATGGCACTTGTAGAAAATTATAAAAGCAGGAAGATTAATTTTTCACTAAACCTACCGCTCTCATCTCAACATATTCAATATAGAGACTTTAAATCGAGAATAGACTCATCTCTCAATAAGTTTATTTTTGAACCTCAAGCAAAATTAAATTATGAGATGGGAACTTATTCGAAAATGTCTATTACAGCCAGGAGAGATAGAAATATTACGGCAACGCAGGATTTACTTCCAGGAATCATATTTAACAATTATCGTTATCTATCGAGGAATGATCAGCAATTAAATTTTGGTAGTTCAAATTCTATATCCCTGGCTTATGGATATAGAAATACAATAAAAGTAACCTTTTTAAATTTAGGTGTTTTCTTAAGCAATAATTATTCACCAGTGATCATCAATAACAGTTTTAGACTTGGGTTCATTGAAAAACAACAACAACTATTTGATAACAATATCAAAAGAGCACTGTTTCTCCTATCCTTTAGCAAATATATCTTTCCACTAAAAACCACAGTAAAAATTAATCTCAATTCCACTCTATCAAATTACAATCAGCTTCAGAATAATGTTGTAAATAAATTGAAAAATGTATCTCACAATATTAGTGGAACAGTATTATTTAAACCAATCTGGTATTTTAACACAGAATTAAATATGAGTTATTTAAATTCATTAACTAAAAATGTTACAACTGATAATTTTCCCCTGGGAAGAAATACATGGATGAATACCACTTTTAAGACCACTGTGAATTTAAAGGAAAATTTTTATGTTCAGGGAGAATTAAGTCACATGCATCAACAAACCACAAATAGTAAAAACTCATTTCTTTTAGTCGATGCCAAAATAAATTACACTTTATCTAAAACCAAAACTGATATTGGCTTACAGCTGATTAATATTTCCAATCAACGAAGATTGATAATTAATGATTTTGATGGTTTAAAAGCATCTATGAATAGCTATTGGATTCGACCATTAACTTTAATGCTAGCTGGCACATACCGCTTCTAAACTATTACGTATAAGCTATGTTAGAAGTATTTAAATGCTTAAATGGTTGTTGAAGCCGCCTCGATTGTTTTTCATACTTTTTGCTTGGTTACTTATTACGAAGTTTTTAATTTAGATTTTCATAATGAGTCTTAAATTAATGATTAGACTTCTAAATACGAAACATATTAAATATTCTTTCGCTGGCTTTGGTGAAGATTTAATTACGAATTAACCTCAGAAACCAATAGTGCAGAGAATCATCAAAATACTCTTTGTTATTTTTATTTCCTTTTTATGAAGAACTACTTTTACGTAATAGCAGTAATGATCGGTTTTAATGCCAATGCTCAATCTCTAACTATTCGTTATGAGGAAAGGGCTAACATAGAAAACCAATTAAAAAATGTAACAGATCCGGAAACTATAAAAAGAGTTTCGGCACATTTATCAAAGCCAACCAATTATTTATTATACTACGATAACGGGGTATCACTTTACATTGCCGAACCCGTATCAGATAAAAATGAAGAGCTTGGTTTAAAAGAAAATGATCAGGCTAAAAAGGTTGAGATTGGAAAGAACAACGGAGGCCTTTATAAAAATCAAAAAACAAATGAATACCTTCATGAAGCAGATATTTTAGGAAAAAAATTCCTGGTAGCTGATCAGCTATCAAAATATGCCTGGACCATTACCGATGAAGGAAAAACCATCGGTACCTATAAAGTGAAAAAAGCCACCGCAAAAATAAATGGTGAAAATATTATTGCCTGGTATACACCGGAGGTATCTATTCAGGATGGGCCAAAAGATTATTACGGGTTGCCAGGGCTGATTATTGAATTAGTGGGCGAGAAAAAAACTTACCATGCTGTAAAAGTGCTAACAAATAAATCCAGGTTAACGATTAACAAACCTTCTAAAGGTGAAAAGGTTAACAAGGAAAAGTATAATAAAATCTTAAACGAAAAAGTTAATGAATTTGAAGAAGGCATAGGTGACGCTTCAGGTAATTAGCTAACAACGTAAAATGTATTTACTTGCATTTTTATTCCAAATTACGCATTTACAACAGAACACTCAACTTTTAAAAGATTAAACAAATAAATCAATTTAATTATGCAGTTGAATTTGAGACTTGCCCATTACTGAATATTAACGGGCGGATTAATCAAAAATTAAGATATTATATTTATAACACTTACGAGATATTTAAAGCCACTGGCTCAAGTAGAAATTTCTACGATCTGGGCTTTAAATTCGTTTACAACAAAGAAGGTTCTAAATTTAAATACTGGGTAGAAGGTATAAATGTTTTGAATATGAATAATCCAGAAATTGTAGAGATTTCGTCTGGTAATAACATGTTTTCAGTTGATGTAATTAGCCGGTTATCCGGATTTACAGGATTTGGTCTTTCTTATCAATTTTAGATAATTTATCTAAAGAACAATTGTTTCCCTAATCCCTTTTTCCACCCCTGAATTTATTCAGCAATTCGCGTTTAAATCCTTCCTGAGCTCTGTAAAACTTTCCAACCACTTTTATGGGTAACTTTGATTTCAATCTACTGTAATATTTTTTATCCAGATTCAGGTCCCGTTGTTTGAAATCAAATTCACTGGTGATTAAACTTTGTACTTGCGCATCAGTAAGGTTATCAATTTCAGTGGTTTTTCTATAAGAAATCATTTTCTGCATGCGCTCTTTGCGTAAGGCATTTTGCTCACTTTGCATATCATTATAAATCGGCCAGAAAATCTTAGCCTCTTCGGGAGAAAGAGCTAATTTTTGGGTAAAGAATGCAATTTTTAAAGATTCTATTTCCTCATTTTTAGGTCTTTGTGCCAATAGTGTGGTAGGCAATAAAAATATTAATGAAGCAAAAAGTAAATTTTTCATTTTAGTTAATTTTCCAGGATGTAAAGACAAGATGAATACTATAATCGTTAATCATCAGGTTTTTATAAATTGTTTAACTCATGAGATAAATCACTCGAAGAGAAATTACTCAAAAGGTAGTTTTCCATTTCTGTATCTGACGCAGAATTATTATTTGATGTAGTAGTATTTTGTGTTTCTAAATGCTCTATGATAGTACTTTCATCAATATCATAAAGAAGCTGTTCGTTTGCCAATTCTTCCGTTTGTGTTTGCATTACGGGAATTGTACTTGAACTGTTTTGATAAAAATAGGCACCAAAAGATGCAATCAAAAGAAAACAAGCTGCACTGGCATATTTAACAATGTTTCTTCTCCATAGTGGAATAATTTTAGCAACATTTTTAGGTTGTTCAGCTGTAATTTTGCTTGTAATTTTATCTTGTAAAGTATCAAAGTAATTTACAGGAACAGCGAAAGTACTTTCTGATTTTGAAAGGGTTTCCAGAAGAATATTAGTTTCAATACGTTCCGATAGATTAACAAAATAGTCATTCGGAACTTCAAAACCACCATTGTTCATTTTTCTATTCAGTCCGCTTACAAAAATGGCAGATGCCACGTGTTCATCCACACTATCAAAATATCCATTTGGAACGGTGAAAGGGTTGCGCTTTTGCATGGCTGCCAGGGCAGGAGCGTCCTTTGTCCAATCGCTATTTTCTATATTCTCATTCATCACAGTTATAGGATACAATTAATACGAAAAGGTTTAATAGTCGATTTCATCATTTGTGATAAAAGCTTCAATTTTTTTTGCAGCAATATGAAATGACGCTTTTAGTGCGCCAACTGAAGTGCCAAGAATCTGCGAAATCTCTTCATATTTTAAGTCATCGTAATATTTCATATTAAAGATTAACCGCTGCTTTTCAGGTAAGGTAAGAATAGCCTTTTGCAGTTTCAATTCCAGTTTATCACCATTAAAATAAGAGGAGGCTACAAGATTTTCAGCCAGTTCTGACGATACTTCATCTAATGGCGTATTATTCCTCAGTTTCTGTTTGTTTAAAAAAGTAATGGATTCATTAGTCGCAATTCGATATATCCAGGTGTAAAGTTGTGAGTCGTTTCTGAATTTATCCAGATTTTTCCAAACCTTAACGAAAACTTCTTGCAAAAGGTCATCACAATCATCGTGGTTGAGCACCATCCGCCTGATATGCCAGTAGATTTTTTGTTGATATTTTTTTAAAAGCAAATTGAAAGCTTCGTTGCGGGTTTTCTCGACAGCAAACATGGCAAGAATTTCAGAATCTTCAACTTGTTTCATTTATTAGAAAAAGGGTATAGATAATAAGGAAATAGATTTTAGAGAGTAGGAAATAGGGGCGCAAAAATGGGAATGGGAGATCGATTTTAGGAAATAGGAAATGGACTATAAATAACAGATGTAATTATTTTCCACTTCCTATTTTTGATTATCCCTATGGCATATTTATGATTAGGATTTTTTTCTGCCAATTACTTTTTGCACTGCTTCAACAATGTTTACTGCATCTAGGCCGTATTTAGACATTAGCTGATCTGGTGTTCCGCTTTCGCCAAAAGTATCATTAGTGGCTACAAATTCTTGAGGTGTAGGCAACTCAGTGGTTAATAAGCGGGCAACACTTTCACCCAAACCACCAAACTTGTTATGTTCTTCGCAGGTTACCACGCAACCGGTTTTTTTAACAGATTTCAGAATTGCTTCTTCATCCAATGGTTTAATCGTATGGATATTGATAATTTCAGCATCGATACCCAATTCTGCCAATTGCTCACCAGCTTCGATTGCTTTCCAAACCATATGGCCTGTTGCGATAATGGTTACATCAGTTCCTTCGTTTACCATCCATGCTTTACCAATCTCAAATTTTTGATCAGGATCTGTAAATACCGGAATAACCGGGCGACCGAAACGTAGGTAAACAGGACCTTCATATTCAGCAATAGCCATAGTCGCCGCTTTGGTTTGGTTATAATCACAAGGATTAATCACCACCATACCTGGCAACATTTTCATTAAGCCTAAATCTTCCAGAATCTGGTGTGTTGCACCATCTTCACCCAAAGTTAAACCTGCATGTGAAGCACAGATTTTAACGTTTTTGTTAGAATAAGCTACAGACTGGCGGATTTGATCGTAAACACGACCTGTAGAAAAGTTAGCGAAAGTCCCGGTGAAAGGAATTTTACCACCAATTGTCATCCCTGCCGCAATACCAATCATATTGGCTTCTGCAATACCAACTTGTGTAAACCGTTCAGGAAAATCTTTAATAAAAGCATCCATTTTAAGCGATCCAACTAAATCGGCACACAAGGCAACCACATTTTCGTTTTTCTTTCCAGCCTCATGTAAGCCAGCTCCAAATCCCGAACGTGTATCTTTTTTCTCTGTATATGTGTATTTTTTCATTATTTCTTAGCTATGAGATATGAGATTTTAGAGGTAAGAATGAGCAAATATTGATCTCAAATCTCGGATCTATTATCATCAATCTATTTAATAATCCCCTAAAGTTTCTGGTAATTGTGCCAACGCTAAAGCTAACTGCTCATCATTTGGTGCTGTACCATGCCATTTATGGCTTCCCATCATATAGTCTACACCAGCACCCATTTGCGTACTCATTAAGTTTAAGATTGGTTTGCCTTTTCCAGTTAAGGTTTTAGCATAATGTAAACCTTCAACAATGGCTTGCATATCATTACCATCAGTATTAATTACGTGCCATCCGAAAGCTTCGAATTTAGCCTGTAAATCATCTAACGCCAATACTTTGCTGGTAGGGCCATCAATTTGTTGCCCATTGTAATCAACTGAAGCAATTAAATGATCAACTTTATTAAACGGAGCGAACATGGCCGCTTCCCAGTTTTGCCCTTCCTGTAATTCTCCATCACCCATTAATACGAAGATGTGAGAATGATCACCATTTAATTTTTTCGCTAAGGCTGCACCAATTGCCACTGATAAGCCCTGGCCTAATGAACCAGATGCAATGCGGATTCCCGGTAAATGCTCATGTGTTGTCGGGTGACCTTGTAACCTGGAATCCAATTTACGGAAGGTTGCCAATTCACTTTTGTCGAAATAGCCGGCATGTGCCAAAGTGCTATACCAAACAGGAGAAATGTGCCCGTTGGATAAGAAAAATAAATCTTCTCCGGCACCTTCCATGGTGAAATCTGTTTTGTGGTTCAATACTTCAAAATATAACGCCGTAAAAAAATCTGTACATCCAAGCGAAGCGCCTGGGTGGCCAGATTGGCATCCGTGAACCATTCTTACGATATCTCGTCTAACTTGCGAGGCAATATCTTCTAGCTCTTTAATTGTATGTTTCATTAAATACGAGGTTGTTGTTATATAGCAAAGTTAATATTTTACTTGCCATATCATAATTAGTTATTGATTAAATCGAGTACTTGTTGTGTGGCATTTTTGGTGTCAACTTTTTTAATGATGTGAGCGATTTTCCCCTCACCATCAATAATGAAAGTGGTACGTGCCGTTCCCATATATTTCTTTCCATACATGTTTTTTTCAGCCCAAACGCCATAGTCATTTACAATCTTCTGATCAGTATCTGCCAGCAAAGTAAAAGGTAAACTGTGCTTGGTTACGAATTTTTGATGAGATTTCTCATCATCTACACTTACACCTAAAACCACAATATCCTTTTCCTGTAAACCTTGATAGTTATCTCTGAAATCGCAAGCTTCTGCTGTGCAACCCGGAGTATCATCCTTAGGGTAAAAATATAAAACCACGGTTTTACCCTTAAAATCGTTTAAGGATATTTCGTTGCCATTTTGATCTTTCGCTATAATTGCAGGTGCCAGATCACCTTCTGTTAACGTTGCCATATATTAAAAATGATTGATTTCGAATCTTTGTTTTTGCAAGTTAAACAGTTTAAGTTATTATCGTGTTTATCTCTAAATAAAATATGACTTTGGTTTGTTTTAGCAAACTTTTATGACAAAACTTCCATTTATCTGGAAAATGAGATATGATAATGCCTGGTATTGTCTTTTAAATCCGTTACTACTAATTCCAGGTCGTGCCTCCCGGCTAATGTTCGCTCATCGAAACTATGCCATAAGGTAGCCGTTTTAGTGTCAAATTCCATTAATACCCATTTACCATCAATATACCCATTAAAACTTTTTATTCCGGATAAGTTATCGCTAATTCTAAAGGTCATTTTTGATAAACCTGCCATACTTTTGCCATTTGCAATATTAACAGGTGTTATCCGGGGTGCAATGGTATCAGTAGCAATATAAAAAGTGCCAAAGTTTCTGGGCGTGGCTTTTACATATCCATTTTCAAAAATACCGCCTTGTGAAGATCCCCCGGTGCTGACAATTAAAGCCTTGCTTCTTAAGTTTTCTGGTAGCGCATCGGCTTTAATCCACAAGTTAAAGCCCACATGAAGCGGAGTATATCTGTTATGTATTTGATGCATTGCGGAATAGGCATTTCCCGCAGGTTGAGGCAATTTCTTATAAATGAAATTTAAATCATTATATAATGTGCCCTGTGGGAAGATGACTTTAATATCTTCAGTGTTAAATTCGTTCACCTTTCCGTAAGGATAAATGGTTCCTGAAGGAATGGAAGTTAATAAAACAGGAGCTGTCCCAGCATTTACCGTGAAAGGTAATATAGACGAATTTCCTTTAGCGTCTGTAATAATATAGCGAAGCTGATGTGCTGCGCCGTCACTAAAATTGATCTTACCACTATTCACTAAATTGCTATATATTTTTAAGGGATTACCCGGATCTACAAAGCTTTTTTGAATACTTCTTTTGGTATTTAGATAGGTTGGATAGTCTATATGAGCATTAATTGCCTTGCTGTTTTCGAAGGCAAAACGCTCCAGAGCGGAGGTGTAAATCAGTTTACCATCTAGCTCTAACTGGATGGAGTAAACGCCATTTGTACCTGATAAACCATTATGGCGATCGGTTACTACCACTCCGAAACCAACTTCCCCGGTTAAACTAATCGGAGAGGTAGTTTTGTAATTTCCACTTGCACCTGTAATGCCAATTGCCTGTTTTGGCGTAAATTCATTAAAGGTTTTTCCATTTAAACGATAAACATATAAGCCATGAATAATTGGCGGAATATTATCTGGAATGTTAATGCCGAAAAACTGCGGATTAATGGTTTCTTCTGTTTTGGTATCTCTGATTTCGAAGTGTAGATGCGGTCCGCCAGAACTGCCCCGGTTGCCCGACCAGGCAATTATCTCACCTTTGCGAACCGGGATTAAAGTAGCATCAGGAAACTCATCAATCTCGAAGGTTTTTTTTTCGTATTCTAAATTTTTTACAATCGTGGCAATTTTTGGAGAAAAGCGTTGAAGGTGTCCATAAACAGTGGTGAATCCGTTAGGATGGTTAATGTAAAGCGCCTGCCCGAAACCGCTGTTCTGAACCCGCAACCTGGAGATATAGCCATCGGCAACTGCGTAAACGGGATAACCTTCGCGCTGATTGGTTCTGAAATCTATTCCAGAGTGGAAATGATTGCCACGAATTTCACCAAATGATCCTGCAAGGGCTGGGGGAGTGATATCCAGCGGCGGCCTGAAGTCTGTAATCGGATATTTGTTTGTGCTAAAAATCTGTTGTGCCTGAACGAAGTAAGTTGTAAGGGAAAAACAAATGAAGAGGGAAATTTGAAATAGGTGCAGGATCGGTTTTTTAATCATTCGTTATTTAACATCAAAATTTAAAAGTTGTTTGCCTTCCAACCAGGCCTCTAATTTGTCTCCCTGATTTACTTGACCGACGCCTGCCGGAGTACCCGTAAAAATTAAGTCGCCTTTTTTCAAAGTGATGTATTGGGAAACGAAGCTGATAATTTTTTCGAAAGAGAATAGCAAATCTTTGGTATTACCTTTTTGACGCAGTTCCTCATTAATCTTCAGCTCAAAATCTAATTGATATAGGTCTTGAAAATCGCTTTTCGGAAAAAATAAACTTACAGGTGCAGAATGATCAAATCCTTTGGCCAACTCCCAGGGCAAACCTTTTTCTTTATGTTTAGTCTGAATATCTCGAGCGGTGAAGTCGATACCGAGTCCAATCTCGTCATAATAATTTGCTGCAAACTTTTCAGCAATGTGTTTTCCTTCCTTGCAGACTTTCAAAACCACTTCAAGTTCGTAGTGCACATCATCAGAAAAATCAGGGAGGTAAAATGGTTTGTTATCTTTCAATAGTGCCGTATCTGGCTTCATGAAGATTACAGGAGATGTTGGAACCGGATTGTTTAACTCTTTTGCGTGTTCAGCATAATTTCTGCCAATTGCTATAATTTTCATTTATTGATATCTAAGTGAATAAAAGTATGAAGACCGCTCATACCTTTCCAAAAATAGAAAAGAAAATGATTTTATAAAACTGAGATCCGTTTTACCTGGCTTTCTGAACCCGCCAATACCCGTAAAAAGTAAATACCGGAATTTAACCGGCTGGGAATGGTGAAGCTTTTAGTTTGCTCCCCGGCATTTAAGCGTTCGTTTGAAAGCGTTACCACCTCGTTACCAAGTAAGTCAATGATTTTAATTGTAGTTTGAGTGCCATCTTTAGCAATTGATAAAATAATGTTCAATTGATCTTCGACAGGATTAGGGTAAATTTTTAAGATGGTAAGTAGCCTTTCTTTGCTTGCGGCAATACTCGGAGTTTTGGTTACCGTAGAATAAGTATGAAACATTCCTGAATATCCTAGTGTACCAAACATGGGTTTGTATGGTTGAATGTTTGCTTTAATTTCCGGAACTTTGATTGTTTTTCTTGCTCTATTTTTTAAGCTAATATGAACACTATCAGCTTCTTGCGCCCAGGAATTTAAGCTGCATGACAAAACAATGCACAATGCGCATAGTAATTTTGTGAGTAGCATTATCCTAGTGTAGAGTTTCATCAAATTGGTAAAGCAAATGTATTAATTTTAAACAAAGAAATTAAACATTTTGTTTAAAAGCCATAATTTAACACAATTTAACAATAATAATTGTTTTTCATAGTGTTAAAAATACACAATAATTTGGTTGTTAATTTGTTATACATAGTTTACTTTTGCCGCACTAAAAAAACATAAAGTGTCAAATCATAAAAATGTTAATGCATTAACCGCCGGTGGGGTACTGATTAGTTTAGGAATCGTGTTTGGAGATATTGGCACGTCGCCACTCTACACGCTAAATGCGATTTTTAAAATTATTTTAGGTGTAAAGAAAGGTTTAATTACCAATCCCGGCGCCATAACACCCGATGTTGTTTTAGGAGTTTTATCCTGTATTATATGGACGCTAACACTCCAAACTACCATTAAATATGTGATCATTACCTTAAGGGCCGACAATAAAGGCGAGGGTGGGATTTTTTCACTGTTCTCCTTAGTGAGAAAAAAGGCCAAATGGTTGGTTGTACCAGCCATTATTGGAGGCTGTGCCCTGCTGGCCGATGGTATTATTACCCCCAGTATTACAGTAACTTCGGCTATTGAAGGGTTAACCAGCAAATTTGATGTCCCTGTTATTCCCATTGTGTTAACCATTTTAACCATGCTGTTTATTATACAGCAGTTTGGAACTAACCTTGTAGGGAAACTTTTTGGCCCGGTGATGTTTGTTTGGTTTGGTATCCTGGGTGTGCTCGGCATCTTATTTATCGTTAAAGATTTAAGCATTTTAAGGGCCTTAAATCCATATTATGCCATTCACTTACTAGTAACCAATCATAATGCATTTTATATTCTTGGCGGTGTTTTTCTTTGTACTACAGGTGCTGAAGCCTTATATTCAGACTTGGGGCATTGCGGAAGAAATAATATCCGCATCAGCTGGATTTTCGTAAAACTGACCTTAATCCTGAATTATTTAGGACAGGGTGTTTGGATTCTTCAAAACTCTGGTAACTTTTTACCGGGCGCCAAAATGAATCCTTTCTTTATGATTGTTCCAGACCAGTTTCAAATTGGGATGGTTATTCTGGCCACAATGGCGGCGATTATCGCCTCACAAGCATTAATTAGCGGTTCATTCACCTTAATCTCTGAAGCCGTAAGATTAAACCTCTGGCCAAAAATCAGAATCGTTTATCCAACGGTTTCTAAGGGCCAATTATATGTTCCATCAATTAACTGGATGCTATGGATAGGTTGCTGCGGTATTGTATTGTTGTTTAAAGAATCGGAAAGGATGGATGCGGCTTATGGTTTATCCATCACAATAGCCATGCTAATGACCACTATCCTAGTGAGTTTCTACCTGCGTAGCCGAAGATTCCCTAAATATTCTATCCTAATTTTCTTTGTTACTTATATCATCATTGAAGGAACCTTTTTAGTGAGTAACTTAACTAAATTTGTTCATGGTGGTTGGGTTACGGTATTAATTGGTTCGGTACTATTTACCATTATGTGGAGCTGGTTTGTGGCCCGGAAGATCAAAAACCGCTTCGTTAAATATGTAGAAATCGAAGATTACTATCAGATTTTAAGCGAACTGAGTAGTGATGAATCTGTTCCGAAATATTCATCGCAATTGGTTTATTTAACCAGTGCGAACTTTAAAACGGAAATAGAATCGAAGATTATCTATTCCATCATACAGAAAGAACCAAAGCGTGCTGATGTATACTGGTTGGTTCACGTAGATGTGATGGATGAACCTTATACGCTTGATTATAAAGTAGAATTTTTGATTCCCGGAAAATTAATCAGAATAGATTTTAGGTTAGGTTTCAGAGTAGAGCAGCGTGTTAATTTACTTTACCGTAAGGTGGTTGAGGAACTGGTGAAAAATGGTGAAATCGATATTACCAGTCAATATACATCGTTGAATAAACATAAAATTGCTGGAGATTTCAGGTTTGTATTATTGGAAAAACACTTGTCTAAGTTTACAAAACTAAGTTTCTACGAGCGCCAGATCATGGATTATTATTTCATTCTGAAAAAATTGAGTTTATCTGAAGAGCGAAGTTTTGGTTTAGATAGCAGCTATGTAGATGTAGAAAAGGTACCATTGATTTTCGTAACACCAGATGACATCGAACTTAACAGATTGGCCGTATAATGTTAAGAAACTTATTAATTGTATTTGCTATCTTATTGTTCATTGCCGGGCCTGCCGCTAAAATTAACGGTTTGGCACATAGTGAATACTATCTGATTCTTTCTGGAATTGGATTGGTTATACTGACTGTTTTTGTGTTTAAAAAACGATAGTGATAAGCAATATAGGTCGTGTGTTCCACCTACCAAAATGTAAAGGAAGAATTGTGTTTTTCGACTGGTGAGACACCAGCCGATAGGGGACTTTCTTATAGGTGACATGTGTCCACTGACTGAAACGTAATCAAAGGTTCGTTTTTTTCTGCTGGTGAGACACCAGCCTATAGGAAAATGGCCTTAGCCTCCCTGCAAGGCCAAACCACTGTTTCTTCGTTCTGCTCTTAGACCGGCATGGTCAATTTTTCGGGATGGCACTTTCCCCGCCTACCGACTAACTTGGATAGAAAAATTGCGAGCCGGCAACTTTGCTTCTTTGGTTGCCCAAAGAAGAGAGCCCGTCCGGCAAGGATAAAAAAAATCGAAAGTGTACAAACCCGGGAAGCCAAGTCATTCAGTACATGATGGTTCAGAATTTTATAGCTTGCAGATGCTTCGTACCTCGCAAAGGACGGAAATGAAGCGAAATACCCAAATTATCGGTTGTGTGTCTTCACCAACCGAAACTAAATTTCCGGATTAGCCAGCTTACTGTGTCTGTAGCCATAAGCGAAGTAAACCACAAGGCCGATCACCAACCAGATTCCAAAACCAATCCAATTCGAAATTCCAAGTTCGCACATCATGTATAAACAGCTGATTAATCCTAGAACGGGAATTAGTGATAAATTTTTACTAACGCAATAATAGGAAATGACTACGCATATGATGAGGAAAATCCACATTGGTATTTTATGTTTAAATAAACTCCAGCCACTTTCGTATTTCTTTTCAAAAGAAATCTTTGAGCCGGAGATGAATTGTTCATAACGATCTCCTGGCAAAGCACTTAAATAAGATTCTGCATCAACTTTGTCGGCGAGCATAATTTGAGGGGTAGCATTTTTAACGATCTCTTCTTTAACTATTTTAAGCTCATCTCCGTTTAACGAAGTCACAAAGTTTACCGTGTTCACTATTCTCGGAGAATTAAAAAAGAATGCTTTTGTTTCTTTTTCATATTGTGTAGAGGCAAATACCAATGCTGCTATAAATGCAATAGGAACGATAAATTTACTATTTACATAAGGGATTTTAAATTTTCCACGTTGTACATCCGGACGGTTTTGCAAGACCAATACGCCTGCACAAACCAGTACAAAGGCAAATAAAGTGCCGATGGAACAAAGGTCGGTTACAATAGTTAAATTCATGAAAAGGGAAGGAATTGCTACGACAAAACCCACAACGATGGTTGCAAAGGATGGTGTTTTATATTTCGGGTGAATTTTTGAAAATGATTTCGGCAATAGACCATCTCTGCTCATACTCATCCAGATGCGGGGCTGTCCCATCTGGAAAACCAGTAATACACTAGCCATAGCGAAAACAGCACTTACCGCAATAATTCCACTCATTAACTTCAAATCAATCTGATCAAAAACGAAGGCCAATGGATCACCAACGGCTAAGGTATCAGATTTTACAATTCCGGTTAAAACTAAGGCAATAGCTACATATAAGACTGTACAAATAATGATTGCCCACATCATTCCGCGGGGCAAATCTCGCTGAGGATTTTTACATTCCTCTGCGGTAGTTGAAATTGCATCAAAGCCAATATAAGCGAAGAATACTGCAGAAACACCTTTTAAAACACCAGATACACCATTTGGTGCAAATGGGTCCCAATTTTTGGTATCTACATAAAAAATACCAACGGCCAAAACCAATAGAATAACAGCCAGTTTAACCACTACCATGGCGTTGCTGGCATTTCTGCTTTCTTTCATTCCCCGGTAAATTAACCAGGTAATTAAGATGATAATACCCAGCGCTGGGATATCTGCTACCACATGAAAACCACCAATTTTTGGGGCAGTAAGCCAGGCATTATTTGCCAGAGCAGTAGCTGGATCAAGTGCATTAAGCGTTTTACCTGCCGCAAGCAAGGCTTCTGCATGTTTATTTCCGTTGTATGCACTTAAATAATCCATGGTAGCCCAATCCGGAACGTGAATTCCGTTAATGCCGAGAAATGGAATTTTTATTGTGGAAAGGAGTCCGGTAAAATAATCAGACCAGGAAATGGCCACGGTAATATTCCCGATAGAATATTCCATAATGAGCGACCAGCCAATAATCCAGGCCACTAACTCGCCAAAGGCAACGTACGAGTAAGTATATGCACTTCCGGAAACCGGAACCATTGATGCAAATTCAGCATAGGCGAAAGCTGCAAAACTACAAGCAACAGCAGTAAATATAAAAAGGAAAATTACAGCAGGTCCGCCATCTGCACTGGCTTTGCCGATTGTGCTGAAAATTCCGGCACCAATAATTGCAGCGATACCAAAGGCGGTTAAATCGCGTACGCCGAGTGTTTTGTGAAGGGTATTTTCATGATCTCCATAGCCGCCTGCCGCATCTTTTAATATCTTTGAAATAGATTTCTTCCTGAATAGCTTTTCGAACATCTTAATTTGCTTGTAGTATTCCTCAAACTTAAAAAAATATCAGTTAAAAACGTTTAAAGCAAGATATAAATTTCAATACGGGGTAGAGTTGACTGCAGATTTTAGGGCTAAATAATAGACGAATTGTCAAAAATATCGAAAAATGTCAGGCCAAAGTGTTTGTTTGGTTAACAAGCTTTTTCGCGAATCTAAAAAGTTTACTTTTGTGGTCCCAGATGATCAGGCTCCATCATAAATCGCTTGTTTCATTTTTAAAATTTTGCAATGAATAACGCTGGTCAAATCACTTACATCAAAGAAAAAAATCAAAAAATTGCTACGATCCTTGCTTTTGCATTGATTCCATTATCAGGCTTCGCTACAGATATTTATATCCCCTCATTACCCACAATGGCTGGCGAAATGAATGTGAGTAGCATTCAGGTTCAACTCACCCTGAGCATTTTCCTCATTAGTTATGGTGTATCTCAATTATTTATCGGGAGTATTTTGGATAGCTTCGGCAGGTATAAAATAGGCCTTTATGCATTATTGATCTTCGCTGCTGCAAGCCTTGTAATTGCAACTACCCATAATATTTACCTGATCTACTTAATGCGGGTAATTCATGGCTTAACGGTTGGGGGCATTGTAGTGGCGAAACGTGCCTACTTCGTCGACTTGTTTGAAGGTGATCAGCTGAAACATTATTTAAGTTTGTTCTCCATTATCTGGTCTACCGGGCCGATTATTGCGCCTTTTGTGGGCGGGTATTTGCAAACGGCCTTTGGCTGGGAATCTAACTTCTATTTCCTTGCTGGTTTCGCAATTGTTTTTGCACTATTGGAATTCATTTTCAGTGGAGAAACCTTGCGGCATTTTACAGATTTCCAGCTGAAAAAAATAGCCAATATCTACCTTACCATGATTAAAACGACCAGTTTCACCTTAGGGATAGTGATGCTGGGATTGGCCTACTGTATGGTGATGGTTTACAACATGACCGGTCCATTTATTATTGAACATGAACTAGCGTTTTCTCCGGTAATAGCAGGTTATAGTTCGCTGGTGCTGGGTTTCGCCTGGATGGTTGGCGGCTTCATTGGCAAAGCCACTATCAATCGTCCTTTCTTTAACCGTCTGGCTATTAATTCAGCCTTGCAACTCGTTTTTGTTATCTTAATGATTGTGAGCCTGAACTTTATTAGTAACCTGTATTCCCTAATCTTCTTTGCCTTCATTATTCATATCGGTGCTGGTTACACCTTCAATAATTACTTTACTTTCTGTTTAAGTAAATTCCCAAAAAATGCAGGTATTGCAGGAGGCTTAACAGGAGGGATCACTTATGTGATTGTTTCGTTTTTGAGTTATGGAATTGTGAGCCTTTTCCCCGCTAAAGATGAGCGCAATTTAAGTTATAGCTATTTAATGATGATTTTACTTTCTGTTTTGGTGATGTTTTTAATAATGAAAACAAGAAAGAAGGATGAGGTAGTTGTTTAAGAGCTAAACAATCTCTGGACTTGAACTTGTTTGTTATTTTATTCTACCTGCTTCATCACTTAAACCGGTGTTTCTATCTCTTGTGGCTTTAATCGCAGTACTGCCAAAGTTATAATTTACGTTTAATCTAAAGATTCTGGTTTCAAGCTTTTGATTTAAATTGTAATTTAAGTTGGGAAGTGCACTACTAATTTGTGCCTTGCGACTATTAAATATGTCATTGAAGGCAAATTTCAGGTTAACTCGCTTCTCCATGAAAGTCTTCTTTATTCCGAAATCTATTCCGTAGTAGGGTTTGATGACATAAGTTCCATTGATCTGGGCAGAAATGAAATCACCGGAAAGTTGGGCTGACAATGTTGGACTTATTGTAAAATCCTGCGTGCTATTGATAGAAAACGTCACTTTTTTTCGGTCATAATCCAGGCCTGCCAGACCCGAAGATTTGGTTTGGTTGTAATTCGTTGTGATGGTATTATCCATCGACCAAAATTTCGAAACGGAGGTGGGATAGGCAATCGTAAAATTGTAAGCTGATTGTTTATCCAGGTTCTGCACGGTTTGATATAATGTTTTCTTTTCATTATCCGGAAGAAAAACATCAAGGATTAAATTATGGGTAATGCTGTAGCCCAAAGTGATATTTAGTGCTTTCTTATAATTGTAACTACCTTCGAAAGCATGGGTGTATTGTGGGTTTAAAAACGGATTTCCCTGTGCAAAAGTATAGAGGTCTACGAAGTAAATGAAAGGATTCAGGGATTTGTAGTCCGGTCGGTCTATCCGCCTGCTATAGGTAAAGCCCAGCGTGTTCAGCTCCGATATTTTTTGATTAACAGCAAAGCTAGGGAAGAAATTAAGGTAGCTCCGGCGCACTATTTTCTGCTCGCTAATGGAATTGCCTTTTGAATTTGTTTGCTCCATTCGCAGCCCCGCTTCAACACTGGTAGATTTAAACTGATGTTTGAAAGTACCATATGCTGCATTGATATTTTTATCGTAGATAAAACGGTTACTTCTGGTTGGGTCATTCTGCCATTGCAAGTTTGCAAAATTCTCAAACTTAAAATCATTATCCGTACTTACCCAACTACTTTTTAATCCGAAATCAACGCTTGTTTTGGTGTTGAAAGGTAAAGAGTAATCAATTTTTGCTGCTTTAATGCTAACAGAAGAGGGTGTCGAATTTCGAAAGATTAAAGGAGGTTTATTTAAACCTTCATATCCGGCTGAAAAATAATTATTGTAGTTTATATTTTCTTGGCTGCGATAGTTGGCGTTGTCTAAATCTATGGTAAGTTCCTGGCCAGTCGTATCGATAACTGATTTATAATTGAGGTTGTAAGTTTGGTTTCTGTATGAATTTGATGATGGGCTATTTGCGATGATGCTTGAATCAATGCTGGTAAAACTGGTGCCAATATTAGTTACACTCGCTGAAAGGTCGTGCCCATTATTAAAATAGCCACTGGTAAGCAATCCTAAAGTATTTTTACCATTCAAAAAATAGTCAACCCCAGCTTTGTAACTGTTATTGTGCGTAGATTTGATTTGCGTACTTGACTGTTTGAAAAAGGTATTTGTTAAGCCATTGCTGACCATTCTTTCGATTGCTAAATCTTCAGGTGCTTTATTATTGCTGTTATTCAGGCTTCCAAAGACATTGAATTTCTTATTTCTGTGATTAAGTGAAACTCCGGTATTGCTTTTAGGTTGCTTTCCATAACCGAATCCTCCGTCAAGACTTCCATTCGTACCGAAATTTGTATTCTTTTTTAATCGGATATCAATTAATCCGGCATTGCCTGCTGCATCATATTTAGCAGATGGATTTGAAATTAAGGAAATCGTTTTTAGTTCATTGCCATTTATCGATTTCAACAATATTGCCAGTTGTGCATTTGAAAGAAAGGTAGATTTTCCATCAATTAACACATTAACCCCGGCTTTACCACGCACACTAATCGTCCCTTCCTGATTTAAAGAAACCCCGGGCATTTTCGCTAATATTTCCAAAGCATTACTACCAGCTGAAGCCAGGCTATTCTCAACATTTAAGACAGTCTTATTGTTAAACCTTTCAATCATCGGTTTTTTAGCAGAAATGTTGATGCTGCCAAGGGTATTTTCAACAGTTTTAAGCGTAATGTTTTTTACCACATTGGAGAATTTATCGCTTATTTGGAATTGCATGTTTGCAGGATGATATCCTAAAGCAGTAATTTCGAGGCTATATTCACCATTTTTTAAATCATTAAAGTAAAATCTTCCAAGCTCATCTGTAGATGTACTCTTTAAAAAGACAGAGTCGATCGCCATAAACAATTTTACCGAAGCTGCTATGGGTTTCTGCTGCTCATTCAGAATTAAGCCAGAAATTCCGCTTGCTTTATTCTGAGCCTTTAACGGTAAAAATTGCGATAAAAGAATACAAGCGGAGAGCGTTAAGAAGCGTTTCATATTAAAAAATTGAGCGATGATTAGTTTATGTATCCAGCAGATACATGGACAAAACTAATCGACCAGTATACTCAAAGTTTTTTTTTAACAGTGTTTAACGCGAATTAACAAATTTTCACAATTAGTGGTAGCTTGAGACACAAAGTGCCGTCAGAAATCAAGAAATCTCTGTTAAGCTCACATAAAAGCTACGCTATCAACCAGCCATCACCTTTGCAATCTATTTCGTTTTGAGGTAAATACCAGCCAGGGTGGCATTGAAGCCGAATTGGCAATCATTTAACTGAGTGGAATTCTCCTCGCTTATGATGAGGAAGCCATTGTAAAACCGGACCACGAATTTACAGGATTTATTAACCTCAATAATGAATTGATTATTCTTTAAAACTGCTGTTCCAGATGCATCTGCAATGTTCCTGCCCGGATCATGGGTAACTGAGCCAATCTCATAAGAAAAGGAATTACCCGTCACTTTGCGAATGGTAATGTCGCCCTGATAGCCTTTTTCTCCATACTGATAAAAATATTCTCCTGCCACTTGATTACGGTCACCTGGTGAAAACGTTTCTGCTTTACTATTTTGAATGTCTTTAATGTTCAGGGAAGCAGCATAACTGGTATCAGACTTTGTGGCCCACCAGTCTCCCTTCAATTGGTTGCCTTTAAGAGTGGCATAAATGCTTCCACTTATATTTCCATTTTTTTCAAACTCATGAATTGAATATTGGTTCTTTTCGTCCACGCGACCAATGATTTTAATTGGCTTCTTTGCTTTGGTATTTAAATAGGTAATGTTCCCAATCACTATGTTATGATGTACAGCAATTTGGAGCTGTACTGGAATTTTTTTATTGATCAATCCTGTTAAAAGGTATTGCTTAGCGATGTTCTTTTCTTGTGCTGAACAAAGGCTAGCAGTAAAACTCAAGAGGATTAATATTATTTTCGGTATACGCATATTATTGTAGGTATGATTGGGAGCAATAATAATTAAATACTGATTATTTCACAAGCCATGCCTGTGATGGGAAGAAAAAAACAGCATCAATTAAAAAGTCGCGGTGATTGCCGCGACTTTTTCGAAATCAGTTATTTAATTAACCGAGCTTCTCTAATTCTTCCTTAACAAATTGTGCCAGTTCTTTCACGTAATCAGCACTGAAATCAAATTTAATCCCAGCTGTTTCGTAAATTTCATTAATTGGTTTGGTGTATCCTAATGATAGGGCCGCCAGGTATTGGTCTAAAGCCTGACCCGGATTTTCTTTGTAGTTTTTCCAAACGGCAATAGCACCTAATTGTGCAATGGCGTATTCAATGTAATAGAATGGAACTTCAAACAAGTGCAATTGCTTCTGCCAGCCGTTTCCAAACTGTTGTTCAAGGTCTTCCCAGTTTGCAAAACCTGCACCAAAACGGTTGTAGATTTGCTTAAAAGTTTCTTCACGGTCTGCTGCGGTATGATCTGGGTTGGTATAAATCCAATGTTGAAATTGATCAATCACGGCAACCCATGGCAATGTTTTTAACACATCAGCCAGTTGTTCCCTTTTCGCGCGAATTAAATCTTCCTCATTATCAAAGTAGACCTCCCAATTATCCATCGAGATCAGCTCCATGCTCATGGAAGCCAGTTCAGCAACTTCAGATGGACAGTGTTTAAAGTCGTTAAGCTCCAGGTTTGCGGTTAAAAAAGTATGAATGGCATGTCCACCTTCATGTACCATGGTGGTTAAATCGCGAAGCGAGTTTGCAGAATTCATAAAAATGAATGGTGCGCCGGTTTCTGCTAAAGGATAATTATAACCGCCCGGTGCTTTGCCTTTTCTGCTTTCCACATCGAAGAGATTGTTGGCTTTCATGCTCGCTAGTTTGCCCCCTAATTTTTCATCGATGGCATTAAAACACGCGATGCTTTTGTCAATTAATTCCGCTCCATTATTAAAAGGCTTTAAGGCCGGTTTTCCGCTTACACTTACTTCCAGGTCCCACGGTTTTAAAACCTCCAGCCCTAAAGCTTCACGGCGTTTTTCTGCCTGCTCTTTTAGTATAGGAACAATCTCCTTTTCAATTGCATTAGCGAAATCATAACAATCCTGAGGGGTATAATCAAAACGACCCAGCGCCTGGAACATATAATCGCGATAGTTTTCAAATCCGGCATTTAACGCTACCTTATTCCGCAATTGTATCAGTTCATCGAACAGGATATTTAAATCATCCTTATCAATTAAGCGACGCTGTTGAATAGTTTTCCAGGCGTTTTCGCGAACTTCGCGGTTCAAGTCTTTAATAAAAATTGAGGCTTGTTCGAGCGTATATTCCTGTCCATTAATTTCCACGCTCATGGCGCCGGTAATACCTTGATATTTTTGTTGCTTTACCTGCAATTGAGTGAATAACTCAATATTTTCTTCGCGGTAAATTTCTAAAGCTTTTTTAATTGCCCTGCTGTAAACAAAGAATTTTTCCTTATCCAAATCATCCATAAAAGGACTTTCCACAAATTTTTTGTTTAATTCATTTGACAGAGGAGAAATCTTCGGCTCAATTTCTTCAGCAAAGTATTGGAAGTTTTTAACCAGTTCCTCATTTGCCGTATCGCAACTCATTTTAATATATCGCCATGCAAAATCTTCCTCTAGCGCAGCTTCCAATTCAGAACGGTCTTTCAGCCATTGCTCCAATTCTTCAACACTAGTAATTTGCCTGTTTTGCAATTCAGTAAAAATAGGTTCAAGGCTTTCCCAGGTAATGGCTAAATCCTGAGGAATATATGTTCTGGTTTTTTTTGTTATTATCATAATATCTAATTAGGGAGTGATTGAATTAGAGAATGAGATTTCAAATTGCCAACCCTTCTTTCATTCAAAATTCACTCATTCAAAACTGTTTCCTTCTATTATTTCGTTCTTATATACGCGTCAATTAAAAAGCAAATGGCAAAGACAACAGATGCATATCCATTTAACGTTTGGAAGGCCCTGTTTACTTTACTAATATCGTTGGGTTTTACCAGCAGGTGTTGATAAACCAACATCGAGCAGAAAAATACAATCCCAACATAATAAACCCAACTGAACTCGGTAAAGAATACGGGTAGAATAACGCAGGTTGCCGAAAGTATGTGCAATAAAACCGATACGTTCAATGCATTTTTTATGCCAAGTGCAGATGGAATGGAATGTAATTTTTCTTCGCGGTCAAAATCTTCGTCCTGCAAAGCATATATAATATCGAATCCACTTACCCAAAAAAGTACCGTGAATGAATATAAAACGGGTACTAATGCAAAATGACCAGTTACGGCAATGTAGGCGCCGATAGGAGCGAGGGCAAGGCCAAGACCAAGTACCAGGTGGCAAAGTGCGGTAAACCTTTTGGTGTAGCTATAGAATAACACTACAAATAGCGCCACAGGGGATAAGTAAAAGCAAAGCGGGTTAATAAAATAAGTGGTAACCGCAAATAGCACGCAATTGGCGATGACGAAAATAAGGGCTTCATTTGCAGAGACTTTACCGGCTGGGATATCTCGCATTTTAGTTCTTGGATTCTTAGCATCGATGTTTCGGTCAAGATACCTGTTAAATGCCATTGCAGAATTGCGGGCAAACACCATGCAAAGCAGTACCAGGATGAGTTTATACCAGGAGAATGGATTCGATGTAGTGGTTACCCCCAGAAAAAAGCCAATCATGGCAAAAGGTAAGGCAAAAACCGAGTGAGCGAACAATACGAGTGAAAAGTATTTTTTCATTTATTTAAAAGATGATTACACAGATTTTAGTGGTTAAATGTCTGATTGCAGGATCGCTGAATTGTGAAGTGCAAATTATTAATAATTTAAAACGGTTAATTGTTCATAGCTTAAATGTTTTAAATAAAAATCAGTCGTTAAATCAATTCAGAAACATGCTATCAATAACCAAACCATGTACCATAAACTATGAACATTTGGCAGTTTCCTACTAAACAAAGGGACGAAAGACTACTTAACCAACTAAAACTTCTTATAATCAGTTGGAACGATAAAGTCTTTATTTACCTCATAAATGAAATCGAGCACTTCATCTTTTCCCGTTCCTTTTTCGGCAGAAGAAATAAATGTGGCAGGAATCTCTTCGAAAAATTCACCTAATTTTTTCTTAAAGGCTGCTACATTTTTTTGCGTAGTGGTCATGCCCTGTTTATCGGCTTTCGTAAAAATTAACGAAAATGGTATTTGTTTTTCACCTAACCAATAACAAAATTCGATATCAATTCCTTGTGGCTCTAAACGGCTGTCTATGAGTACAAACACACACTGTAAACTCTCTCTTTTAGTAATGTATGCACGAATGAATTTTTCCCATTTTTCTCTGCTGGTTTTAGAAACCTTTGCATAACCATAACCAGGTAAATCTACAATATACCACTTTTCATTGATGAGAAAGTGATTAATTAATTGGGTTTTGCCCGGGCGTTGAGAAGTTTTCGCTAATCCGTGTTGATTAACCAACATATTAATTAAAGAAGATTTCCCCACATTAGAGCGACCTATAAATGCGTATTCGGGCATTAATGGGGCCGGTAAAGCCGAAATCTGGGTGTTGCTGCAAACAAATGTTGCCGTTTTGATAACCATAGCTGCAAAGGTAGGGTTTTGAGTCCGAAGTCCGAAGTGCTGAGTATTGAGTTTGGAATTGTGTGTTTAGATTAGAAAATGTAAATACGTTAATGATTAGTCATTATCACTGTTATAATAGTGCCTGCATCATGCAAACATCATGTCTGTAACCCAGTTTCTGCCAATTATAATGGGAAGTGATTAAAAACGTTATTGATCAATCTCCTTGAAATGTAAACTTTAAGTCGTTATAAGAATATTAGGGCTAGAATTTTGATCATTATTGCGCCAAAACTTATCTTCTAATTGCATTCATTTTTTTTTGGCGCCTCAGACTATTGACTCCGAACTTATGACGTTCAACTATCTTAACACTCCCGACTTTTTCCTTACCTTTGCTTCCATATCATGAATCAGAATATCACTCCATATCAAGTAGAAGATGCAACTAAAAAAGAGCAGGTTGCAACCATGTTTAATAACATTTCGGGTACTTACGATTTTTTAAATCATTTTCTTTCTTTAGGAATAGATGTGATTTGGCGTAAAATGGCGATTAAAGAGCTGGTTTCTATTCAGCCGAGAAATATGCTTGATGTAGCCACCGGAACTGGAGATTTTGCTTTTGAGGCCATTAAAAAACTCCATCCTGAAAAAGTAATCGGGGTAGATATCTCTGAAGGAATGTTGGAGGTAGCTAAGAA
This sequence comes from Pedobacter sp. CFBP9032, assembly GCF_034045265.1. Taxonomy (NCBI): domain Bacteria; kingdom Pseudomonadati; phylum Bacteroidota; class Sphingobacteriia; order Sphingobacteriales; family Sphingobacteriaceae; genus Pedobacter; species Pedobacter sp. CFBP9032. Next base: position 186,781 of record NZ_JAXCWE010000007.1, read on the forward strand.
AAAGATTAATGAGCGCAGCTTAAATGAAGTATTTACGGTTCAGGTAGGAGATTCAGAAGGTTTACATTTTGAAGAACATACTTTCGATGCCATCACTTGTGCTTATGGTGTTCGTAATTTCGAGAACCTGGAAAAGGGATTGGCAGATATGTATCGGGTATTAAAACCAAATGGTAAGATGGTGATTCTGGAGTTCTCAAAACCGAGGGCCTTTCCAATAAAGCAACTTTATAATTTTTACTTTTCGAAGGTTACACCTTTCTTTGGGAAACTATTTTCTAAAGACGCAAGGGCTTATACTTATTTGCCAGAATCAGTTGCAGCCTTTCCAGATGGAAAAGATTTCACTACCTTGATGGAAAAAGTTGGTTTTAAAAGTACCAAACAAAGAATTTTAACGTTCGGAATAAGTTCAATATACGTTGGAACTAAATGATAAAAAAATTAAGCCTCATCCTCTCTTTATTTATTGTGTCAAGCGCCGCATTCGCTCAAAACTGGGGCGGTGGCATTGATGATGAAGATTGGAGTTTTGGGTTTAACTTTCAATACATTTCAGCAGAATATAAAATTTTAAAGAAACAAAACTGGCAAAGTCCTTTTTATGAAATGCCAAACTCCTTTGGTGTAACTTATGATGAAGGTTTGGGTGGGCAGCTTGTTACAAATCGGATTAATGCCATTTCTAGCAAACCCGCTCAAGGTTTTGGATTGGGCTTTGTAATCAATAGAAACATTTCTGATAACTTTGATCTCAGGGCCACACCATCTTTAATTTTTAGTGATCGGGTTGTGAGCTATGAATACGAGCCTTTAGAGTCTGTCGATATTGGCAATGAGGAATTCAGAAACTTTCAAACCCAAATTGATAAGAAAGTACAGGCCACGATGTTTGAATTTCCACTCGGAATAAAAGTAAAATCAAACCGCTTAAATAACTTCCGTGCCTATTGGTTAGGTGGCGCAAAGTATTCTATAGATATTGCATCTAAAAAGAAAACCTTCGATGAAGGTGAAGCTGCAATCAATAAATTATTGAAAAATCAGCGTAATTACCTTTCTTATGAAACTGGAATTGGCTTTGACTTGTATTTCGAATATTTTAAAATGTCGCCAGAAATCAAATTGTCTTATTCTACGGGTGATATTCTTCAACACGATGATACGGCATTTGCCAATCCGATAGATAAGTTGAAATTACGTCAATTAACCTTCAGTTTAATTTTTCAATAGCCTCACCATTCAAAAAAACTTACCTTTGCCAGCACAGGTAAATCATCGGCCTTATTTTTGAAGTCGAGGGTTTATCATGACTTAAAATTTATCTACATGTCTAAAATTGTTTTAATTACAGGCGCAACATCTGGCATTGGCGAGGCTTGCGCACGTACATTCGCACAACAAGGTGATCAGTTAATTTTACTGGCACGTCGCGAAGATCGTCTGGTGAAAGTTGCACAACAACTTAACAATCAATATGGGGTAGAAATTAAGCAGGTTTTAGCTGATGTTCGCAATAAAGAAAGTTTATCGGCTGCGCTGGAAGAATTACCTGCAGACTGGAAAAAAGTTGATATCCTGATTAATAATGCGGGTTTGAGTCAGGGTTTAGATCCGATTGATCAAGGAAATACGGATGATTGGGATACCATGATTGATACCAATGTAAAAGGACTACTGTACGTTACAAAAATTGTATCTAATTGGATGATTCCACAGCAATCTGGTCATATTGTGAATATTGGTTCCATTGCAGGGAAAGAAGTTTATCCAAACGGAAATGTATATTGTGCGACTAAACACGCAGTTGATGCTTTGAGTAAAGCCATGAGAATAGACCTCTTACCGTACAACATCAAGGTGACTGAAATTAATCCGGGAATGGTAGAAACTGAGTTTTCAGTGGTCCGTTTTAAAGGAGACGAAGACCGCGCTAAAAAAGTGTACGAAAATTTAGAGCCCCTTATTGCTGCCGATATTGCAGATGCCATTTCGTATGTAGTGAGTCGGCCAAAACATGTAAATATCAACGATATGTTAATTATGCCAACAGTTCAGGCTACTGCGACGATTATCAAAAGGAATTAATTATATAGTTACAAGTTATAGGTTAAAAGTTGAGTGTCATGACTTATAACCTGTAACTCACAACCCACAACACGAATATGATATCAAATACAATAGATCAGGAAATTAAGAAAGCCATGTTGGCTAAAGACAGTGCTCAATTACGCGGCTTAAGAGCTATTAAAGCAGCACTTTTGATGGCTAAAACAGAAAAAGGATCTTCTGAAGAAATAACAGAAGAAACGGAGTTGAAAATTCTTCAGAAGTTGATTAAACAACGTCGTGAATCGGCTGATATTTATAAATCTCAAAACCGGGAGGATTTATATCAGGTTGAAGAAGAAGAAATTAAGGTAATTAATCAATTTTTGCCACAACAGTTGGATCGTGCAGAAGTAGCGACTATTATTGAAGACGTGATCAAACAATCTGGCGCAACATCGGTTAAAGATATGGGGAAGGTAATGGGTTTGGCGAATAAAGCACTAGCTGGTAAAGCCGATGGAAAATTAATTGCAGAAATTGTTAAAGAGAAGCTTGGTTAAGGGTAAGGAGTCGTGAGTCTAGAGTCAGAAGTTGTGAGTCTTGTGTCTAAAGTTGTGTGTTTAGGCAAAGAGTTAAACATTCAGATACTTGATACTCATTTCTTGATACTAGAATCTTAATACTTAATACTCCTCCTGATACTGCTATAAAACGCGCATTCAATTCCGCAAACAGTGTTTTTGTACCGTTTTGTGTTTTATTTCAGAAAAATGGCATAGAAATGCGAAAATTTAATTTTACTCTACTAACTTAGTGCACAATACCACAAGAATACATATGACATACCAGGTAATAGAAGAAGAAGGATTTAAGTACATCGAAGCTGGAAAAGGCGAAACACTGGTATTGCTACATGGCTTGATGGGAGAATTGAGCAATTGGGAGCAGGTTATTGAGCGTTTTAAAGACCGTTATCATGTGGTTATTCCCATTCTTCCAATTTACGAGTTACCCATTTTAACTTTAGGTGTTAAAGCTTTATCAAGATACCTGCACCGCTTTTTAAAATTCAAATCTCTTAATCAAGTGGTGTTAATAGGGAATTCATTAGGCGGACATGTTGGTTTAGTATTTACCACTGCGCACCAGGAATTTGTTAAGGCATTGGTATTAACTGGAAGTTCTGGCCTATATGAAAATGCTTTCGGTGGTTCTTTTCCACGTCGCGAAAGTTATGATTATATAAAAGAGAAAGTAGAATTTACTTTTTATGATCCTGCAACAGCAACTAAAGAGCTTGTTGATGATGTTTTTAAAACAGTTAATGACAGGTCTCGTGTAATCAGGATTTTAACAATGGCTAAATCTGCAATTCGCCATAATATGGGTAAAGAATTGTCGAAAATTACCATTCCGGTTTCTTTAATCTGGGGTAAAAATGATAAAGTTACACCGCCGGAAGTGGCACAGGAATTCCATGAGTTATTACCTAACTCTGAGCTGAATTGGGTTGATCAATGTGGCCATGCGCCGATGATGGAGCAACCGGAAATATTTAACAATTACCTGGAAAAGTTTTTAGATAGAATATTACTTAAATAATGTTTGCAGAAGAAATCATATCGAACGAAATTCCAACACTGAAAGCTAACGATTCAGTGCAGAAGGCTTTGGATCGCCTGAGCGATTTTAAACTAAAGCATTTGCCAATCGTAAATGAAGGTGTTTTTGTAGGTCTGGTTTCAGAAGATGACTTGTTAAACGTTCACGACCACGATACGCTTTTAAGTGATCACGCATCCGTTCATTTGCTTAGTGTTTTCGTTCCTAATGATGCACATACTTATGATGTAATCAGGCTGTTAAGTCAATTGCAGCTCACGGCTGTACCTGTTGTAGATCAGCAGAAAAATTACCTGGGTTTAATCTCTATTAACGATATGGTTGATGCAGTGGCAGAACAATATGCCGTAAATGAACCAGGAGGAATTATCGTTCTTGAAATTGGTAACCGGGATAACTCACTGGCCCACATTGCACAAATTGTGGAAGCCGATAATGCCCAGATTTTATCTTCTTATGTAAATTCTTTCGAAGATTCTACCCGTTTGGAAGTCACCTTAAAAGTGAATAAAACGGAAATTACTTCTTTGGTAGCCTCCTTCGAACGCTACGATTACCAAGTGAAAGAAGTATACAACAATACGCAGGTTGATGATGGATCGCAGGAACGATACGATTCTTTCATGAACTATTTAAATGTTTAAAACCAATTATGAGGATAGCAATTTACGGGAGAGACTTCAATGATACCGTTTTACCATATGTTCAGGAAGTTTTTAACCATTTAGCCAGCCACAACGTACAGCCGGTTTTATACTCAAAATTTAAAACATCCCTTCATGGTAAAATTAACTTACCAAAAAATACCGTTATTTTTCACAATCATGTTGAGCTTAAAGAACGGGCTGATGTTTTAATTAGTTTAGGTGGTGATGGAACACTTTTAGATACGGTTTCCTTGATCAGAAATTCGGGCATTCCGGTGATTGGAATAAATTTCGGCCGACTGGGGTTTTTGGCCAGCATCAATAAAAATGAAATTGAATCGGCGCTTATGGCGGTGATTAATGGAGAATATAGTTTAGATTGTAGATCGCTTTTGGTTTTAGAATCTGATAATAAATTATTTGGGGAAGAAAACTTTGCCCTTAATGATATCACTATTCATCGTAGAGATAACTCTGCCATGATGATCATTCACGCGAAGATGAATGATGAATATATCAATTCTTATTGGGCTGATGGATTAATTATAGCAACGCCAACAGGCTCTACTGCATATTCCTTAAGTTGTGGTGGCCCGATTATTTATCCGGATTCCAGAAATTTTGTTGTTACGCCAATTGCACCGCATAACCTCAATGTAAGACCTGTGGTATTACCTGATGACCGTAAACTGTCATTTGAAGTAGAAGCAAGGGAAGCTAAGTTTTTAGTGTCCTGCGATAGTAGAACGGTTACCGTAGAAAGATCAGTAAAAATTACCATAAAAAAAGCTGACTTTGGCTTAAATCTTATCCGATTAAATAATGAAACTTATTTAAACACGTTAAGGAATAAATTATTATGGGGAATAGATACCCGTAACTACTAAGTATGACGCCTAACAAACTCCTTTTAATTTTCTTTTTGATCACCTTCGGTTCGCAACTATCACGTGCGCAGGAAGGCGGGAATTGGGAATTGGGCGTAATGGCCGGGGGATCTGGATATATGGGCGATTTAAATCAGAATAACCCCATAAAAATTAGCGGATTCTCTGCAGGTGCCTTTGGTAAGAGAAACTTTAACCAATATTTTGGGGTTCGATTAAACTATACTTATGGACAAGTAGAGGCTAATGACGCTAAGTCTGACAATACGCAGGTCAGAGATAGAAATTTGCGTTTCAAAACCAGTTTGAGTGAATTAAGTGCAATAGTTGATTTCAACTTATTTAATTTTAAGCTGGGCGGAGGCAACAGGGAGTTTAGTCCGTATATATTTGCCGGAGCTGGCGGTGTGATTTTTAAATCTACTGTAAAATATGATGGCGAAAAATATCGTTTAGATCGACTGGCTACAGAAGGACAGGATAATGCCTATAATAATGTGGTGTTAACCATTCCATATGGTATAGGCTTAAGGTACAACTATAAAGATACCTGGAGTGTCTTCTCAGAAATTGGCTACAGAACACCAATGACAGATTATATTGATGATGTGAGTGGTCGTTATCCTCTTGATCCAGATAGACAAGTTAAAGTGGGTAATCCACTCGTAAACCTAACAAATCCGGCAGATCCTAACAATCCAAACTATCCAAATATTGGAGTTCCGGGTACCCAAAGAGGAGATTTTAGAAAAAGGGACACTTATCTATTTGTTAGTGTTGGCATATCTTTTACCTTTGTATCCTCAAAATGCTACTCGTTTTAAGCTGATTTTGACATAATTAATGGGATTTAAAGAACAAATAGACTATAGCCGCCTGCCAAAGCACATTGCCGTTATCATGGATGGTAATGGCCGTTGGGCAAAAGGCCAGGGCAAAGTACGCGTTTTCGGGCACGAACAAGGTGTACTTTCTGTAAAAGATATTGTAGAAGGTTGTGTAGAAGTAGGTATTGAATACCTAACACTTTATGCTTTTTCTACCGAAAACTGGAACAGGCCCAAAGAAGAGGTAGATGCATTGATGCAAATCCTTATTTCTACTATCAACAACGAAACCGAAACGCTTAATAAAAATAATATTAAGTTAAATGCCATCGGTAATATTTCGTCTTTGCCTCAGCAATGTATTAATGATTTGCACGAAGCCATGGCAAAAACGGCGCATAACGAAAAATGTACCCTTACCCTTGCATTAAGTTACAGTGCGAAATGGGAAATTTTAGATGCAGCTAAGCAAATTGCTGCGGCTGTAAAGGATAATACAATTTCTATTGATGATATTGATGAAAATTTATTCTCCTCTAAATTAACTACGGTAAATATGCCAGATCCTGAACTGATGATCAGGACTAGCGGAGAACACCGGATTAGTAATTATTTGCTTTGGCAGATGGCTTATACCGAGTTTTATTTTACTGATGTGCTTTGGCCTGATTTCAGACGTGAAGATCTTTTTGAGGCAATAGTAGACTACCAAAAACGCGAACGCCGTTTCGGAAAAATTAGTGAACAATTAAACTAATTTTTCTTTTAACACTTTTTAACAAGCGTTTAAACTAACTTAGCGCCACTTTATACGATAAATGTAACCATCAACAGGGTAAACTTAATAAAGCATTTTGCGCTAAAAACACGTACCTTCGCGGCCATTACTGAACAAATTATTTTAATGAAAAGAATATTTCAAGTTTTAATCCTATTAGTCTTAGCCGCTCCGGCCTTCGCTCAAATACGTCCACAAGGTCAGGCACCGGTAACTCCATCCTTAAAAGTTGGAGGCTTAGACCTGGATTATTTCAGCCCAAAAGAATATATCATCGGCGGTACTACAGTAACCGGAACACAGTATCTGGATAAGGATGTACTGATTACTTTATCCAAGTTAACCAAAGGAGATAAAATTGTTCTCCCTGGAGAAGCCACTTCTGATGCCATTAAAACCCTTTGGGCACAGGGATTGTTTGATGATGTTCAAATTAATATAGAAAAATTTGTTCAGGATTCCGTTTATTTTGAAATTGAAGTGGTAGAGCGTCCGCGCTTAAGTTCAATTGATCTAAAAGGAATAAGCAAATCCCAAAGAACAGCTATTCAGGAAAAATTAAATGATAAGACCGGTAAAATCGTAAACGATAACTTGTACAATGCCACTTCAGCTATTGTAAAAAAGTATATGTTAGATAAAGGCTATTTCTTTACTAAAATTGCCTACAGTACCCGTAAAGATCCTAATGCAGAAAATAGTGTTGTTTTAGAAGCCAATATCGACAAGGGTAGTCGTGTTAAAGTGCAGCGCATAAATATTACCGGAAACAAAGATTTTAAAGCTGCAAAACTTAGAAAGTTTTTGAAAAGCCCTAAGCAATTCGCCTGGTGGCGTTTCTGGGGTTCTGGAAAATTCTCGAAAGAGAAATATGAAGAGAACAAAGTGAAAATGATTGCTAAGTTGCAGGAGAAAGGTTATCGTGATGCAACGCTTTTAAAAGACAGCATTTATCAACACAACAAAAAGAAAGTAAATATTGATATGAATATTTACGAAGGGAAGAAATATTATTTTGGAAAGATTAGCTGGGCAGGTAATGCCATTTATCCAGACAGTATTTTAAGTAAAGTCTTAACGATTGAAAAAGGTGATGTTTTCAGTGAAGAAAGATTAAACAAAAAATTGAACGGTGGTGGTGAGAATGGTGGAGACATTAACAGTATGTACACTGATAATGGTTACCTGACTTTCAACATAGATCCTGTTCAAACCAAAATTTATGGTGATACAGTAGACGTAGAAATGCGCATGTATGAAGGACCTCAATATGTAAATAACAGGATTACTTTAAAGGGTAACACCATCACTAATGATAAAGTAGTTTTAAGAGAGATTCGTACTAAGCCTGGTCAGAAATTTAATAAGAGTGATTTAATTCGTACCATCCGTGAGATTGGGCAATTGGGTAACTTTGATGAATCTAAAACCGTTCCTACACCACGTCCTAATCCGGCAGATGGTACAGTAGATATTGAATATGCTGTTGAAGAAAAACCTTCAGATCAGATTGAGTTATCAGGTGGTTTTGGTGGTGGCCGTATCATTGGTACCTTAGGTTTAACCTTCAATAACTTTTCATTACGTAATCTATTTAACTTAAAAGCTTACAAACCACTTCCAAAAGGAGATGGTCAGAAATTAAGTTTACGTGGTCAAACAAATGGTAAGTATTATCAATCGTATAGTTTCTCTTTCTCACAGCCTTGGTTTGGTGGTGAGAAACCAGTAAGCTTTGGGGTGAGTGCATTTACTTCATTGCAATCAAACGGCTTAAACTCCGATGATGGAAGACTGCAAAAAATTCGGTTAAATGGCGTAACGGTAAGTTTGGGTAGAAGATTAAACTGGCCGGATAATTATTTCCAGTTAAGCCATGCCGTGAGTATTCAGCAATATGTTTTGAATAATTATGATGGATATTTGTTCAGAAACGGAACATCTTATAATATTAACCTGTCTCAGGAAATTAGCCGTGACTCGAGAGATTCGCCAATCTTCCCTAAATCAGGTTCATTTATCCGTTTTACCATACAAGCAACACCTCCATATTCACTGTTGAACAAAACAAATTATGCTACTGCTTCTGATAAAGAAAAATATCGCTTTACAGAGTATCATAAATGGAAGTTTGATTCTCAATGGTATCAACGTATTGCTGGTAACTTAGTGGTAAAAGCACAGGCACAATTTGGTTTCTTAGGTCAATACAATAAGGCCGTTGGTCAATCAGCATTTGAGCGTTTCAAATTAGGTGGTGATGGTATGCAGGGATTTGATTTCTTGCAAGGTTCTGAATTAATCGCCATGCGTGGTTATGCCAATAATGCAGTGATACCAAATGGTTCAGATCCTCGTATTGCACAGCAATCTGGTAGCCCAATTTATACTAAATACGTTTTAGAGGTTCGTTATCCAGTAATTTCAAGTCAGCAGGCAACAGCTTTCGTTCTTGCGTTTGCAGAGGGTGGTAATACCTGGAACAAGTTTGGTGATTTCAATCCGTTTAACGTAAGAAGATCAGCAGGTATTGGTGCCAGAATTTTCTTACCGATATTTGGTTTACTTGGTATTGATTACGGACATGGTTTTGACACCATACCTGGTGTTAGTGAAGGTGGTAAACAAAACTTTACTTTCAGTATTGCCCAACAACTTGGCGGGTTCTAAAATATAAAGCTTTAGTTAAAAAGGGATGTTCAAGGCGAACATCCCTTTTTTTTATGCGTTAATTTTAATAAAGCATCGTATTTAATAAACAGCGCACATAGTTGTAAGCGGCAAGTGAATCAATTAAAACATCTTATTCTTAATTGTTAAAAAAAGTTAAATGATGAAGTTTGCTTGGGCTTTAGTTATTTGATAGTATCTTTGTATTATTAGGTTTAGTAGGCTGGGAAAATTTAAACAGCTTTAGGTTATTAAAACAAAGTCATAATACACACACAAATGAAAAAGTATCTTTTAATCGCATTTCTAATTTGCACGTCTTTTGGCGCATTTGCGCAAAAGTTTGCTTATGTAGATACAGAGTATATTTTGAAGCAAATGCCAGAGTATAAATCTGCATTGAGTCAGTTGGAAGTTGCTTCAAAACAATGGCAGCAACAAGTTGATCAGAATTTTACGGAGATAGACAGGATGTACAAAGCTTATCAGGCAGACCAGGTTTTGCTTACAGATGATATGCGCAAGCGTAGGGAAAATGAAATTATAGAAAAGGAAAAACAAGCCAAAGAATTTCAACGTCAGAAATTTGGCCCTGATGGCGATCTTTTCCAAAGCAGAACGAAATTAATAAAACCTATTCAGGAAAAAGTTGCAGATGCAATTAAACAAATTGCAAAAGCAAAATATCTTGACTTCATTTTTGATAAAAGTAGTGAAGCTACGATGATGATTTATGCAAGCAGCAGTTATGATCTTAGTAATGATGTGATTGTAAAATTAGGTTACAAACCGGGAACTGCAAATAATTAGTATATTCGCCCGTTGATATTTTGAAAAACAATTAGAAAAAATAAAAAAAGTAAAATAGAAAGATGAGAAAGTTAATTAACGTATTCTTTGTAGCAGCAGGATTAGTGTTTACAGTGAATATGGCAAGTGCGCAACAAAAATTGGGTCACATTAATTCAGAAGAAGTTTTCGCAAACCTTCCTGAAGCTAAAACGGCTCAAACTACTTTAGAAACATTAGGCAAACAAAAACAAGCTGATATTGACGCAATGATCAAAGAATATCAGACTAAAATGACAAGTGCTCAAACTTTGGAAAAAACCCTTAGCGAGGCAAACAAAGAAACTGTAGGTAAGCAATTACAAACTATGGGACAAGAATTGCAGGATTTAGAAAAACGTATCAATGATGCCCGTACAAAAGCTTCACAAGATATAGGTGCTAAACAAGGCGAATTGTTTCAGCCAATCCAGGCTAAAGTTGCAACAGCAATTTCAGCGGTAGCTAAAGAAAAAGGTTTAGCTTATGTTTTCGATATTGCAAACGGTCAGGGTGGTAATAACCTGGTTTTCTGGGAAGGTGGTGATGATATTACTGCTTCAGTTAAAACTAAGTTAGGTATTTCAGCAACTGCTTCAAAACCAGCTGCACCTAAGAAATAGTCTTAAGTCTTAAGTCAGGAGTCGAAAGTCTCTTTACAAAGCCAGTAATACAAGCGGAATTAAGTTTAACTTAGTTCCGCTTTTTTGTTTAAGAAGGGTTTTAATGTTAGAATGTTTAAAGGTTGGAAAGTTGTGTTCAAGATGCGCCAATATATTTCAACTTTTCAACATACAACTTTCCAACTAACATTCAGGCCTATAAATCCTGTACTATTCACACTAGACGAGATAAAACTTTGGCTGGTTAGTGAGACACCAACCAGTAGAATAATGTTAGATGGTTGTGTTCAGAGCGCGCTAATATATTTCAACTTTCCAACATAAAACTTTCCAACTAATATTCCTACATTTAAGCTTTCTAATAGCATGCAAACATCTCCAATAGGCATTTTTGATTCAGGTTATGGTGGGCTAACGGTTTTCAGGTCTATTGCCGATCAATTGCCAGGCTACAATTACATTTATCTTGGTGACAATGCCCGTTCTCCTTACGGCGACCATTCTTTCGAAACGATTTATAAGTATACGCTAGAATGTGTAGAATGGTTGTTTGCTAAGGGTTGTGAGTTGGTTATTTTAGCTTGTAATACTGCATCTGCGAAAGCCCTCAGGACCATTCAGCAGCATGATTTACCTGCTAAATATCCAGATCGGAGGGTGCTTGGTGTAATCCGACCCACTGCAGAAGTGATAGGCGGTTTTACCCGATCCAAACAGGTTGGTGTGATGGGAACAAGGGGGACCATCAATTCTAAATCTTATCTTATAGAAATTAATAAGTTTTTTCCAGATATAGCCGTTCACCAGCAGAGCTGCCCGATGTGGGTTCCTTTGATTGAAAATAATGAGCATTTGCAGCCTGGCGCTGATTTTTTTATCGATGAATATTGCAATCAGTTGATGATGAAATCTGGAGATATTGATTGCGTATTATTGGCTTGTACACATTATCCACTCTTATTACCTAAACTTAAAAATGTATTTCCTGATTCCATTAATATTTTAACACAAGGCGAAATTGTTGCAAATAGTTTAGTTAATTATTTGAAAAGACACCCGGAATTGGAACAAAAACTTGGCAAAAATGGAGAAAAGTCTTTTTATACTAGTGGCGATGCTTTAGCATTTGATGAACATGCTTCAATTTTCTTCGGCGAGGAATTGAGATCAGAGAAGATGGGTTGAAGGGGTTAGGTAGGTTAGGGGTTTAAGGTGGTTATTTGGTAAGCTGGAAATCGGAAACTGCTAATTGGGAACTGACAACTGAAAACCGGCTACTGAGGTAATTTCTAGGCTTTACCCATTGAACAGGCATACCTATATTGTACCTATTCATTACACCGTCTATCTTCGGGAATAAGCCAGTATGAAACCATGGTGCAGTTTTCATCACGTTTCCTAAACCTGCCGTTTTAAATTTGCCTACGTCTTCGGGTTTCTTGGTCAGGTTATATAAGCTAGGGTCTTCGTATTTACGCCAATAATAGGTTAATCCATCGTTGTGAAACTCGTTCAGTGACAATGGCCCGTTATGGCAATTAATGCAGCGAGCCTTGGTACGGAATAAATGTAAGCCCATTAATTGTTGATCAATAAGGGCTTTTTTGGCTTTAGCGAGAAATTTATCAAAGGGGGGCTTCCGCTCACAAAGCTGCCCTGAAAGTTGGCCAAACGCTCGAAAATTCTTGTATTGTTCACATCTTTTGATCTGAAGGCATCTTTAAACAAAGGCTGATAACCTTTTATTTTCTTCAGTTTTTTTGGCAAGGCCGTTGTGTCAGATGCATTTCATTGTGCGCTGCAACGGGGCTACCTCCTTTTAATTCATTCTAAATAATGGTGTTAGCTATTTTGATTTCAAATTAACCTCTCCGTGACAAAAGAAAATACTTTTGTTTAGGTTGTGAGTATATAAAAGGATAACTTTGCGGCTTCAAACCCACACCATGAGTGATCAGATAAAACACGAATGCGGAATCGCTTTTATTCGCCTGTTAAAACCACTTTCTTACTACCAGCAAAAGTACGGTACAGCACTTTACGGCCTTAACAAATTATACCTTTTAATGGAAAAACAGCATAACCGGGGCCAGGACGGCGCAGGTATTGCCACCATTAAACTGGATATGAAACCAGGCAGTAGGTACATCAGCCGATACCGGAGCATGGCTTCGAACGCGGTAGCAGATATCTTCGAATACGTTCAGAATAAGTTCGTAGATATTCAAGAAAACACACCTGAATTAATGCAGGATACAGAATGGCTCAAAGACAACGTAAGCTTTATCGGCGAAGTGCTAATGGGCCATTTGCGTTATGGTACGCACGGTAAAAACAGTATCGAAAATTGCCATCCTTTTTTAAGGCAAAATAACTGGATGACGCGTAACCTGGTCATTGCCGGTAACTTCAACATGACCAATGTTGATGAGTTATTAGAGCAACTATACGAGTTAGGTCAGCATCCAAAGGAAAAAGCAGATACGGTTACCGTTCTGGAAAAAATTGGTCACTTTTTAGATGATGAAAACCAGGAGCTTTTCGATCAGTATAAAAAAGAAGGACACGATAATGTGGCCATCACACACAAAATTTCAGACCATTTAGATATTGCGAATATCCTTCGCCGTTCGGCTAAAACCTGGGATGGTGGTTATTCTATCTGTGGAATGGTTGGTAACGGTGATTCATTTATTATGCGTGATCCGGCGGGAATTCGTCCGGCCTATTACTATTATGATGATGAAATCGTGGTAGCGGCATCAGAAAGACCAGCATTGCAAACTGCATTCAATATTCAGTTTAAAGATGTGAAAGAGATTGATCCTGGTCATGCTTTAATTATTAAGAAAAATGGCGAGGTGAGCATGGAACAATTCCGTGAGCCTACTGAAAGACTTTCTTGTTCTTTTGAACGTATTTATTTTTCTAAAGGCAGCGACGTAGAAATCTACCGTGAACGTAAACAGTTAGGTCGTTTATTAAGCGAGAAAATTCTGCAGTCTGTTAATTATGATTTAAAAAACACTGTATTCTCGTTTATTCCGAACACCGCCGAGGTAGCATTTTTTGGAATGGTAGAAGGCGTGCAGCAGTATGTACGTAAGCATCAAAAAGATACGCTTTTGCATCGCAAAGAGCAGTTAACGGATGAACAATTGGACGACTTACTTTCGATGGCGCCAAGGGTTGAAAAACTGGCTGTTAAGGATGTGAAGCTAAGAACATTTATCACGCAGGATGCAGATCGGAGTGAGATGGTTGCGCATGTTTACGATACCACCTATGGAATCATTAACAATCATAAGGATACTTTAGTGGCACTGGATGATTCTATTGTCCGCGGAACGACGTTGAAGCAAAGTATTATTAAGATCGTTGATCGTTTACATCCAAAGAAAATTATTATTGTTTCTTCTGCCCCTCAAATTCGTTATCCTGATTGTTATGGTATCGATATGAGCAGAATGGGACAGTTTGTGGCCTTCGATGCAGCCATACAGTTACTAACCGAAAGGGGCATGTGGCAGGTAATCGAAGATGTGTATACGAAATGTAAAGCTTCATTGTTTTTGCCGAAGGAGCAAATTGTAAATCACGTAAAAGAGATTTATAAACCTTTTACTCCTGAAGAAATTTCAGCAAAAATTGCGCAGATTATTACACCCAAAGGTACTGTGGCTGAGGTAGAGGTAATTTATCAAAGTTTAGAAAACCTTCATGAGGCTTGTCCGAAGAATAAAGGAGATTGGTATTTCTCTGGTAATTATCCGACTCCAGGTGGTAACAAAGTAGTAAATAAAGCTTTTGTAAACTGGAAAGAAGGAAATAATCAGCGTGCGTATTAAGGCATAACTTCTTTAAATAATATAATAAATGGCTCGTATATGTATGGGCCATTTTTATATATTTTTCATACCCATGGTTGGTGGCTCACCAACCATTTTATCCTTGCCACGGCTAGCCGCCGAAGGGCTCTTACTTTTTTGCTTGATCAAAAAAGTAACAAAAAAATCAAGGCTTGGACCTGATGTTGGATTAGCGCGTCGAAATTTAATGAGCGGTAGCACAAGGGCTCGATTCATATTGAATAAAAGATTTGTCTTAAGAGCCGTTAGCGCTACCTTGTTTTGTAGGGACATTTGAACGGAGGTGTAAAAATTTCAACGGCTTCTCCTTCCATCATTTCCTAGGCCAGATGCAGAGTGGCGATCGCTTAGGTACAAGCCGTCTTCCAACATAGTATAAGTTAGTCCCGCAGATCTAAATGATCACCGCAGATTTTTACCACTAGATTCTGCGTAAATCTTCTTAATCTGCGGGAAATATTTAGGCGAGCAAGGTGTCGATCGCTAGGCTACGTGTCTTTTTTCGCTGCGCTTGGCTTGCCTCGGCTAGCCGCCGAATGGCTCTTACTTTTTTGCTTGATCAAAAAAGTAACAAAAAAATCAAGGCTTGGACCTGATGTTGGATTAGCGCGTCGAAATTTAATGAGCGGTAGCACAAGGGCTCGATTCATATTGAATAAAAGATTTGTCTTAAGAGCCGTTCGCGCTACCTTGTTTTGTGAGGACATTTGAACGGAGGTGCAAAAATTTCAACGGCTCCTCCTTCCATCATTTCCTAGGCCGGATAGCGAGGTGGGAATAGCATGTGGCTATATCGGGGTGGCGATCGCTAAGGTACAAGCCGTCTTCCAACATAGTACAAGTTAGTCTCGCAGATCTAAATGATCACCGCAGATTTTTACCACTAGATTCCGCGTAAATCTTCTTAATCTGCGGGAAATATTTAAGCGAGTAAGGTGTCGATCGCTGGGTGCGATTGTAATTCCCCTCCATTGGAGGGGTGCCCGCAGGGCGGGGTGGTTTTTGAACTGGCTGTCTTTCCGCTGCGCTTGGCTTGCCTCGGCTATCCGCCGAAGGGCTTTCTTCTTTTTCTTGACAAAAAGAAGCAAAACTCAAGGCTTGGATCTGATGTCGGATTAGCCTGTCGAAATTTATATAGCGGTAGCACAAGGGCTCGATTCATATTGAATAAAAGATTTATCTTAAGAGCCGTTCGCGCTACCTTGGCTTTGAGGTATTTGAACGTGGGTGCAAAAATTTCAACGGCTTCTCCTTCCGTCATCTCCTAGGCCGGATGCAGGGCGGCAATAGCATGTGGCTATAGCACAGTGGCGATCGCTAAGGTATGAACCGTCTTCCAACATAGTACAAGTTTAGTCCACAGATCTAAATGATCACCGCAGATTTTTACCACTGGATTCTGCGTAAATCTTCTTAATCTGCGGGAAAACTATTTAAGCGAGCAGGGTGCGATTGTAATTCCCCTCCATTGGAGGGGTGCCCGCAGGGCGGGGTGGTTTTTGAACTGGCTGTCTTTCCGCTGCGCTAGGCTTGCCTCGGCTAGCCGCCGAAGGGCTTTTACTTTTGGCTTGGCCCAAAAGTAACAAAAGTCCAAGGCTTGGATCTGATGTTGGATTAGCGCGTCGAAATTTAATGAGCGGTAGCACAAGGGCTCGATTCCTATTGAATAAAAGATTTGTCTTAAGAGCCGTTCGCGCTACCTTGGGTTTGAGGTATTTGAACGGAGGTGCAAAAATTTCAACGGCTTCTCCTTCCATCATCTCCTAGGCCGGATGCAGGGCGGCAATAGCATGTGGCTATACCAGGGTGGCGATCGCTAACGTACGAGCTGTCTTCCAATATAGTATAAGTTAGTCTCGCAGCTCTAAATGATCACCGCAGATTTTTACCACTAGATTCTGCGTAAATCTTCTTAATCTGCGGGAAATATTTAAGCGAGCAAGGTGTCGATCGCTAGGATGCATCTCCTAGGCCGGATAGCTAGGTGGCGATCGCTTGTGGCCGTTCGCGCTACTTTGGGTTTGGGGTATTTGAACGTTGGTGCAAAAATTCAAACGTTTTCCCCTTCCATCATTTTCTGCGGTCCGGTAGGCAGGTTGGTGATAGCGATATGATCATCCAGTGCGTAGTGAAGCATCCTGCAGTTTATTTACCAGACAGGCAAAAAACTACAAACGATAGACGAACAACGATTTAAAGCATCAGCTATACCTTTTACGCATAGAACTGAATATAAGTTTTGTAGATCAGCCAGAAAGCGAAAAATATGATAATGACTCCGGCGATTTTATTCAGTGTTTTAAGTGCATCTTCCTTAATTTTGTATCGGAGTTTGCTGGAATAGAAGCTTTTAGTAGCATCGATGCTCAACTGCGTAACCATGGCAATGAAAAAGCATACGAGTTTTTCGTTCAGCATGTTGTTGAGCTTTACAGATATAATTCCACTCACAATAATCCAGAACATCAAAGTAGAAGGGGTAAGGATGCACATCAGGAAACCTTTCAATACATAACTTCTTTTACTTACTTTTTGAAGTGTCGAACTATCATAATGAACCTTAATTTTGGAAACAAGATAATAGATCCCAACAGCGAGTAGAAATATACCGCCAATAGCACCCACATATTTATCAAAACTGGCTTTGTAATCAACAAACTGGCTACCAAAAACAACCAGTGCAATTAATATTATATCACTTATTATTACCCCAATAGCTAAAGAAAACCCAGCCATAAAGCCTCTTTCTATACTGGTTTTTATCATTGCAAAGAATACCGGACCTGTTAAAAAAGACGAAATAATCCCTGCCCCAATACCTAATAATATGGCTTCAAACATGTATTGTATTGTTTATAATATGCGAATATGCAATTTTATACCTAAACATGTAACATTTATTTTTGTTAGATCGGGGTTGTAAATATTACGGTTTTTTAATTTTTTTTTATCTATGTTTATCCGCACTAAAACTAAAAACACTAAAAAACGAAATGTCAAAAGAAACTACAAAAAATTATGGTACGGCGTTGTATACGATCATCACCGTATTCTTTTTTTGGGGCTTTGTTGCTGCGTCAAACGGCATATTTATCCCCTTTTGTAAAACTCATTTTAAATTAACGCAATTTGAATCTCAACTTATCGATTTTACCTTTTATGGTGGATATTTTATTGGATCGCTGATCCTATATTTTGCATCTCAGGCTACCAAGGTCGATATTCTGAATAAAATAGGTTACAAAAAAGGTATTATTGCGGGTTTAATTATCTCGGCCGGAGGTGCTTTACTAATGGTTCCTGCTGTTCATTCCGGGTCATTCCTGTTTATATTATTTTCTTTTTTTGTAATTGCACTAGGGTTTTCATTACAACAAACGGCAGCAAATCCTTTTGTAGTAGCACTTGGTGAACCAGAAAGCGGTGCACACCGTTTAAATCTGGCAGGAGGTATCAACAACTTCGGCGGTTTGATGGGCCCGGTTATTGTGAGTGTGGTGCTTTTCGGCACTGCAAATGATGCTGTTGCAAAAGTGGTAGAAATTTCCTCTATTAATAATCTTTATTATATTCTGGCAGGGTTGTTTCTGGCTGTTGCGGTGTTCTTCGCTGTATCGAAGCTTCCAGATGTGACGAGTACCGAAAAAATTGAAGCCAGTAGCAGACCTACCGGACCGCTAGTCGTAATGATTCTTGGTTTTTTAATGGTTGCGGCCGCAAGTCCGTTGGCTAACTTAACAGGAGTAAGCGCTTCTATCTTCGTATATTCCTCTTTGGTGATTATCTTAGCTGCACTGTTATTTGGCTATTTCACGAAAAAAGATAATGCCGCAAGTTGGGGAGCCATGCAATATCCACAACTGGTCTTGGGAATGCTTGCCATCTTCATGTATGTAGGTACTGAAGTAACTATTCAAAGTAATTTGGGCGCTTTGTTAAAACTTCCGGCCTTTGGCGGTCTTAATGATGCCGATATCAAACCTTACATTTCGTTGTATTGGGGAAGTATGATGATTGGAAGGTGGGCTGGCGCTGTAAGTGCATTCAACCTGAGTAAGGCTGTCAAAAATATTTTAACGATCGTTGTTCCTTTCGTGGCATTTGGTATTATTCTGGGCGTAAATCATGCAACAGGAACAGATGTAGGTAACTTATATGTTTACGCAATTTGTGTGGCCATAATGGTTGCAGCCGTGTTTATTGGCCAGGAGAAGCCTGCAAAAACACTGGCCATTTTTGGTACGCTGGGTGCAGTTGCCATGATTATTGGATTAATGACCACCGGACATGTTGCTATCTTTGCCTTTGTAAGTGGTGGATTATGTTGTTCAATTATGTGGCCATCAATTTTTTCTTTATCTATTACTGGTTTAGGAAAATATACTTCACAAGGTTCTTCTTTCTTAATCATGATGATCTTGGGCGGTTCGATTATTCCGCCAATCCAGGGAGAACTTGCTGATAGCGCAGGGATTCACCATTCATATATCATTCCGGTTCTTGGTTTTGCTTACCTGATTTTCTTCGCCTGGAAAGTGAGTGGCGAACTTAAAAAGCAGGGAATTGACGTGGAAAATATTACTGCCGAAGGCGGACATTAACATTAATTAAAGTAATTTTACAGCCACGGTGATCAATTCACGGTGGCTTTTTTATTGATTCACATGACTGATAAATTAAGTTTCGATACCATTTTCATGAATCTGGCTACAGACCTGGCTGCCCGTTCGCATTGCGTTCGTGCTCATGTTGGAGCTGTGCTTACCAAAGACACACGGATTATCTCCATAGGTTATAACGGCCCTCCGGCAGGAACCCATAATTGTGATGAAGAATGGCCCGAACATGGTTGCGCACGGGATAGTAAGGGAAGTTGTTCGCTGGCGCTGCATGCAGAAGAGAATGCGATTCTTTATGCCTCAAAAAACGGATCAAAGATAGAAGGCTGTACTTTGTATACCACATTATCTCCGTGTATTGCCTGCGCCAGGTTAATTTTATCGTCGGGTATTAAACTGGTCTATTATTCTAAATCTTATGCGGCCTATAAAGGTTTGCCTAGCGATGAAGGTGTTGATTTTTTGAAGAAATTTGGGGTAGAGGTGAAGTTGTTTGGGGAGGCGTAGGAGGAGATGGGAAGTTGATTAGTTGGTAAGATGGATTATTGAAACTATAGACAATACTAAATCTTAAATAGTTGTGCTAAACCTCTAAACTGCTAAACAATCCTAAACCTATAAGCACATAAAATCATTTACTAAATTATCTTTAAAATCTTAAATCTCCCTCTCAAATCTCATATCTAATTGGTAGCTTTGCGGATGCAAGAAAAAATCATTATTGTCGATTTTGGTTCGCAGTTTACACAACTCATCGCCCGTCGAGTTCGCGAACTAAATATTTACTGTGAAATATATCCATTCAATAATCTTCCTGAGATTACCGAAGATGTTAAAGGTGTTATTTTTTCAGGTAGCCCATACTCTGTTCGTCAGGATGATGCGCCTCAAATAGACTTATCAAATTACCATACCAAATATCCCTTATTGGCGGTTTGTTATGGTGCCCAATATATTGCCCAACAATCTGGGGGTGCTGTACAACCATCATCTACCCGCGAATATGGACGTGCAAATCTAAGTTTCGTTAACCAGGAGAATAAATTATTTAAAGGAATTAATATCGATTCTCAGGTTTGGATGAGCCACGGGGATACCATTACCAGCATTCCTGAAAATTTTGAATTAATTGCCAGTACAGACAGCGTTAAAGTTGCAGCTTATCATATTAAAGATTCAAATACTTACGCCATTCAGTTTCACCCTGAGGTTACACATAGTATTGATGGAAAAGTTCTTTTAGAAAATTTCCTTGTGGATATCTGTGGTTGTAGTCAGGATTGGACTTCAACAGCTTTTGTTGATACCACCATTGCAGATATTAAAGCGACTGTAGGTAATGATAAAGTTGTTTTGGCACTTTCTGGAGGGGTAGATAGTAGTGTGGCTGCAGTATTATTGCATAAAGCTATTGGAACAAACCTGCACTGTATCTTCGTAGATAACGGTTTATTACGTAAAAATGAATACGAAAGTGTGCTGGAACAATATAAAGATTTCGGGCTGAACATTAAAGGCGTAGATGCTAAAGATAAATTCCTTGGGCAATTGGCTGGAGTAGAAGATCCGGAGCAAAAACGTAAAATTATCGGGCGGGTATTTATAGAAGTTTTTGATGAGGAATCGCATTTAATTCAAGATGTAAAATGGTTGGCTCAGGGAACAATTTATCCTGATATCATCGAGTCTGTATCAGTAAATGGTCCGTCGGCTACCATTAAGTCGCATCATAACGTGGGTGGTTTGCCGGATTTTATGAAACTCAAAGTGGTAGAGCCACTTAAAACTTTGTTTAAGGATGAAGTGAGAAGAGTAGGTAAAGCTTTGGGACTTGAAACATTTATTTTAGGCCGACACCCTTTTCCAGGGCCTGGTTTAGGAATCCGTATTATTGGAGAGGTTACGCCAGAAAAAGTGGCCATATTACAAGATGCCGATAAGATTTATATTGATAATTTAAAGGAAGCAGGCCTTTACGATCAGGTTTGGCAGGCAGGCGCCATCTTTTTACCAGTAAGATCGGTAGGAGTAATGGGCGATGAGCGTACTTACGAAAACGTAATTGCCCTAAGAGCAGTAGAATCGCTCGATGGTATGACTGCAGATTGGTGTCATCTACCTTATCCGGTGTTGGCAAAAATCTCTAATGAGATTATCAACAAGGTGAAAGGAATTAACAGAGTGGTTTATGATATCAGTTCTAAACCACCAGCAACGATTGAATGGGAATAAAATTAGTTCAGAGTCTTGAGTCCTAAGTTGGGGTTCAATTAAAAAATAATAGGATTATGCTGGCGGTTTAAACATTTGCCAGCATATTTTGTTTAAAATACACGTATGAATTTAAAAGGGAATTATTGGATTTTGATGCTGCTGGTAGTGTTTTTAGCTGCCTGTTCACCAAAAGTCAGGACAACAAAAAAAGATACTGCTAAACCGAAAGAAAAAGAAAAACCGGAAGAAAAAAAGCCGACAAAAAAGTTCTCACAGGCGAATGTTTCTCTTTTAGTTCCATTTAAATTAAATGAGTTGCACTTAAAGACGGCAACAAAATCTGATATTGAGAAGTTTGCTATGCCGATTGATTTTTATCAGGGATTTAGAATGGGCCTGGACTCCGCTGCCGCTGCAGGACTTAATTTTAAATTAAATGTTTTTGATACACAAGATGATAATGCTCACATTTCATCATTATTTAAAAATGAGCGCTTTAAACAGAGTAATTTAATTATAGGGCCAGTATTTCCAGATGGCCTGAAGTATATCTCTAATTATTCTAAAGAGAATAATAGCACCATTGTATCACCACTAGCAGCCTCTAATCCTGCTGAATTTAATAATCCGAATCTTATCTCTATCGTAAATAATATTGAAATACATGGCGAAAGAATCGGCGCTTATCTTTCGAAGAATTTTAATCCTACAAATACAATTGTAGTGATCATCAATCCTAAAAAAACAGAAGATGAAGCGTTTGCAGTTCCAATCAGGGCATATCTTCGGGAGAATAGTAAGTTTTTGGTTCAGGAATATGCATCAGCTTTTACTTTTGAAACCAAAATGCAAAAAGGAAAGAAGTATGCTATTGTGGTAACCTCTTCAGACCGTGCTTTTGTTTTGCCGACAATTGAAAAGTTATATAAACTTAAAAATTTGGCTTCAGGCGGTTATAGCATAGATTTGTTTGGTCATCCGAATTGGGTAAAGCAAAATTACCCTACAGATAAAATTCAGGCATTAAATACAATCATTACTTCTTCCTATAAAATAGATTATAAAAATGCTTCGGTAATCAGTTTTATTAAAAAGTATCGTTATAAGCATGGATTTGAACCTGGCGAATATGCCTTCAAAGGTTTCGATGTAGGCTATTATTTTGGTAAACTATTAAGCGATCACGGCGAAGAATACCGCGAATACCTTACTAAAGAAAAATATAAAGGCCTTCATAATACATTTTCTTTTATTCATGACGAAAAATTAGGGTACATTAACACCAGTTTAATGCTGTTGAAATACAAAAACTTTGCATTAGAAATTGTAAACTAAGTTATTCCTCTTTTATGAAAGCCATTCACCAGTTGAACGCCTTTGAGCAAATTTTAAAAAGTTACGATGGAGTTTTGCCGTTACACCGTTTTTTACCGGCGTACTTTAAGCAAAACAAGAAAATGGGTTCATCCGACAGGCGATGGGCAACTCGGCACATTTATAGCTTCTTTAGGCTAGGAAAAGCACTAAATACCCTCAACAATGAGGAGCGATTATGCATCGCTGATTTTCTTTGTCATGAAACTTTGAGCCCGATTGTGGAACAAAAGTTTCCCGATTGGAGCATTCAGGTTACAGCACCTTTAGGAGAAAAGTTGAGTTTGGTAATGGCTGCATATTCAGAATTTAATTTAGAAGATGTTTACCCTTATCATGCGCATTTGTCAGAAGGTATTGATCAAACTGAGTTTTTTACATCATTTTTTAAACAACCGGATTTATTTATCCGTGTAGCTGCTCCGCATCAGCAAGAGATTCTTTCCCAATTACAGAACGAAGACATACCAGTAAAGGCGATTAATGAAACCGCTTTAGCCTTAGCTAATGGAACCAAATTAGAAGCAGTTTTGAAAGAAGGAACTTATCAGGTTCAGGATCTCTCTTCACAACATACGGGTACTTATTTTGAACCGAAAAAATGGGATAAATGGTGGGACTGCTGTGCGGCATCTGGCGGAAAGACACTGCTTTTACATAGTTTAGAGCCTGTTATAGAATTGCTTGTGAGTGATTTACGAGAAAGTATCTTACAAAATCTTGATGAGCGTTTTCGCCTTGCAGGGATTAAAAAATACCATAAAAAAGAACTGGATCTTTTAAAGAATAACGATCAGGTTCTGCATCATTACCAGTTCGACGGGATTATTTTAGATGCTCCCTGTACGGGTTCCGGAACCTGGGGCAGAACGCCTGAAATGCTCAGCTTTTTTTCTGACCAAAAGATCGCTTTTTTCGCTAATATTCAAAAATCTATTGCACAGAATGTTATTAAATATCTCAAACCTGGTAAACCATTAATTTACATCACTTGTTCGGCTTTTGCTGAGGAAAATGAAGAGGTTATTAAGCATCTGGTAGCTAACTTTCCCTTAGCGTTAGAAAAAATGGAATTGATTAAGGGGTACAAAAATCAGGCTGATACGATGTTCGTCGCGAGGTTGATTAAGAAGGGTTAGATTTAAGGGTTTTAGAGGTTAGAGGGTTAAGGAGTTAGAGGTTTAGTAGGTTAGAGGGGTTTAGGGGTTAGTAAGTGCATGTGCCAAATGCTGGTTTTTTGGAGGTTATAGGGGTAGAAGTCTAGGCGGTTAAGGATTGTCAGAAGTCGTTTGTTCTCGTAAAAAATCACTCATTGCACATAGCAATCCTATAGGGAAGATTCTTTTGTAAGGCGCGTGATAAACGAACCAAGCAATCAATGAGAATCTGTTAACCTTGCTCAAAAAATCGTTTCAAATTTCTTTTAAGGTATTTAACAGCCTCAATCAGAATGGCTATTGCGCCTATTGCCAATGTATATTCTTCAAAGCTGTTCATCCCTGGTTAGATTTATTCTTTGACAAAAATTTGTCATCGTTGTTACAGCCTCATCATAGACGGAGCATCGCATCAATTTATGATCTGGTTTCCTGTTAGCTACAAGCCTGTGTTGTTTCTAAATAGCTTAATGGCAATGGCTAGTAAAATTACTCCAAATGCTTTACGAAGAATGTTTAATCCGGTTTTGCCGAAAAGTCTTTCCAGTCTTTCTGTATTTTTTAACACAAAATAAACGAAAAGCATATTCAGGATAATTCCTACTAAAATATTTTGCGTTTGGTATTCAGTTTTAAGCGAAAGTAATGTGGTCATGGTACCTGCTCCAGCTATCAATGGGAAAGCAAGTGGAACAATTGAAACGGTTTCAGGTGCTTCTTCTTTAAAAATAGTTAAACCTAAAACCATTTCCATAGCAATACAAAAAATTACGATCGAACCTGCAATGGCAAAAGATTCCACATCCAGGCCGATTACCTTTAGTAATGATTCTCCTAAAAAAAGAAATAAAATCATTAGTCCGGTAGCTACGATTGAAGCTTTTTCTGACTCAATATGGCCGGCTTTTTTTCTCAACTGAATAACAACAGGGATAGATCCCAGAATATCAATGATGGCAAAAATAACCATCGTTGTAGTGAGGATCTGATTGATATCAAATTTCAAAAAATCAAGTTTCATAGCAGCACCATTTTAGGCAAAGGTAGCGCAATTTGTGCTAATACTTCATTTTAGATTTTTTTATTAGAAGTAAAACTGCGTGCGCAAGGTAAACACATTATCTTTTCTATCCGTTTCATATCCAGAGATTTCAGTAGATTCGTTTTTAATCACATCATAATAAATAACAGCTTTGAAATGTGGATTGAAATGATGTAAAAAACCAAATCCAAAAGTATCAAAACGAACATCTGCAGCTGTTAACCCCTGATTGGCATTCACACCCATTCCGCGTACTTTGGTATTTGGATCGTAACAATCGTACTTTAAAATAAATTGATTATCGGTACTGTTTAATGTTTGTACGAAAGTAACGTAGGCGCCACTAAAATTCCGGGTGTAATAAGGTAGTGGAATCGATTTGCTATCTACGGGGTAGGAGCCTGGAGTAGCAGAGGTTGTAGCTGTAGAGGTTTGAAGGCCGGAAATAACTTCTGCCCTCAACTCTGTTTTCCAGCTTTTAGAGGTAGTGGCAAACTGAACATCTGCACCATAGTATCGTCTTGGCGCTACTGCGTTAATGGTATTCGCTGAAGAATCTTTTACCATTTGCCATACCTGATTCTGCTGTTCCATCTTATAGCTCACTGGCAATCGATGATTTAAACCACCTTGCAATGTACTTATTCCGCCTGCAATGGATAAGGGAATACTTTTGATGATATAGGGTTTGTGGCTTAGTCTGAAAATGAAATCTTTACTGTTATCAAACTCTGCAGGACCCGCTAAACCTTGTCCGTTGTAAACCCCAGCATCGAAAACAAAATTCTTCAACTTAGCATTTTTCCAACGTGGATTAAAGGTAAAGGTAACCCCTAAATCACGTTCTGTTCGCATCAAAATTTGCGACATTCTCCCACGTTCCGGAGCTTCACGTCCAGCCGATGACAACTGGAGTTCATTTCCAAACGGGCGGCCTGAAAGACCCAATGTTACGTATAATAGTTTCCATTTATTTTCATAATAACGTCCCCAGAAATCCCTAACATTTACACCTTGTTCAGTTCCATCAAACTGAAGCACGAAGTAAGTAGATGGATTATTGTTATCATCCATCAACATATAATCGGCACGTAAGCGGCCACGTCTCAAACGGAAACGATTGCTGGTATATTCACCAAAATTCCCACCCTGGTATTCAGCTAGGGTACCATTAGATTGGGCAACCTGGTATTGCGGCTGCAGGTAGCCACTAAAAGATAATGAGCCGTATTTCTTTGAGATAATCAGTAAATGGTTTACAGTAGTAGAATCCATTACATCGTTAATTGTTCTTTGTGCATAAACAGACGTAGTGCAGAACAATAGGAAAGCGATAATAAAAGGCTTGCTTTTTAACGGTAGAATGGACTTCATTTCTGATTTTTTTGCAAAGGTAATTTATTAACAATTATTTAACATAAAAAAAGCCCCGATTTTTGGTCGGGGCTTGAAATATTTAATGTTTTTTAACTATAATTTTGGGTTTGGTGGATCAAGTGGTGGAACAACTTTTCCTTTATTTCTTAGAACTGAATTTTTCTTCCCATAGAAGAAGTAAATCGCAGTTCCTAACGCCATCCAGATTGCTAACCTGATCCAAGCCTCAAGCGGCAGTGACGACATTAAGTAAACGCAAACAATTACACCCATAATTGGTACAAATGGAACCAAAGGAGTTCTGAAAGGACGAGGCCTGTCTGGATCTGTTTTACGTAATAACAATACACCAATACAAACTAATGAGAATGCGAACAATGTACCAATAGATACCATATGACCTAAGTCAGTAACCGGTACAAAACCAGCGAAGATACTTACAAAAACCATAAAGAATAAGTTGGTTTTGAAAGGCGTTCTGAATTTTGAGTGGATGTTACTAAAGAATTTCGGTAACAATCCATCTTTAGACATGGTATAGAATACCCTGGATTGTCCCATCAGCATTACTAATATAACTGAGGTATATCCTGCTAAAATGGCAATGATTAAACCCATTTGTAACCAGCCGTATCCTGTTACTTTAAATGCAGTTGCAGCTGGAGAGGCATCACCTTTGAAGATACTATAAGGTACCAAACCTGTCATTACGTGAGCAAACAAAACATAAAGTATAGTACAAACTACCAAAGAACCTAAGATACCGATTGGCATTCCTTTCTGTGGATTCTTCGCTTCCTGTGCTGCTGTCGAAACAGCATCAAAACCGATGAATGCAAAGAATACAAGTGCGGCACCTGCTGCAATACCAGAAATACCAAATTCACCTTTAACACCTGTGTTTTCAGGAATATAAGGGGTATGATTAGCCGGATTAATGAATTTCCAACCTAGTGCTATAAATACAATTACAACAGTAACCTTTACAATAACTAAAACATTGTTAAGGCTTGCCGATTCTTTAGTACCACGGATTAACATCAGTGATAGTAGGGAAACAATTACTACTGCAGGAAGATTTATACCTCCGCCATCAGCTTCTGCAAATGATTTTGTTAAAAAGAGCGGCATTTCGAGGCCAAATTCGTGGAGGAGTTTATTGAAATATCCAGACCATGAAACACCCACCGTAGCAGCGCCCAACGCATATTCCAATACTAAATCCCATCCTATTACCCAGGCCATAAATTCGCCCATGGTAGCGTAAGAATAAGTGTATGCACTACCTGCTACCGGAATCATCGAAGCAAATTCGGCATAACACAATCCTGCAAATGCACAACCTACCGCAGCAAGTACAAATGATAATGTTACAGCAGGACCAGCGTGGTCTGCTGCTGCGATACCTGTTAAAGAGAATAAACCTGCCCCAATAATGGCTCCGATACCCAGTGCAACGAGACTTGTACTGCTCAGTGTCCGTTTGAGTGTGCCCTCACCACTTTCAGCAGATTCTGCTATAAGCACATCAATAGGCTTTTTTAGATTCATAAGTTGTTTAGTCTTTGTTTGTTGATTTTTATGATAATAAGCGGTAAACCTAAATAAAAATTACCAAAAAGTAAAAGGGATTGTGTTAAAATCCCTTTTACGATGAAATTATATTGATGTTTTTACTATTAATTGGTTAGCGTATCGGCGTATTGGTTAAAGTGTCAGTAATTTTGTTACCAAGGCGGTCAGTTTTTTGCTGAATGCTTATTTCTTTACGAACTTCTACGCTATCTGCCGTAGTTACCGCTTTAACAGCAATGTATGGAGCAATAACCAGAGATACGATGGACATTAATTTGATTAAAATATTCATAGAAGGACCAGAAGTGTCTTTAAAAGGGTCACCTACTGTATCGCCGGTTACGGATGCTTTATGAGGCTCTGATTTCTTATAAAACATTTCTCCATTGAT
This sequence comes from Pedobacter sp. CFBP9032, assembly GCF_034045265.1. Lineage (NCBI taxonomy): Bacteria > Pseudomonadati > Bacteroidota > Sphingobacteriia > Sphingobacteriales > Sphingobacteriaceae > Pedobacter > Pedobacter sp. CFBP9032. Next base: position 215,334 of record NZ_JAXCWE010000007.1, read on the forward strand.
CATCACCCCTTGTTCGAATGATTTTTTGGCATTATCCCAGGCACCGCCGGCATTACTTTGGAAAATTCCCATCAGCACACCGGTTACGGTAACACCTGCCAGTAATCCACCTAAAACTTCAGGCCCGAAGGTAAATCCAACTATAATTGGAGAAATTAATGCAATGGCACCGGGCATCATCATTTCTCGAATGGAGGCTTTGGTAGATATGGCCACACATTTATCATATTCAGGTTTTGCTTTATATTCCATAATTCCAGGGATCTCCCGAAATTGACGTCGAACTTCCTGCACCATATCCATAGCTGCTTTACCCACTGCCTGAATACAAAGTGCTGAAAAGATAAAAGGAATCATTCCGCCCACAAATAATCCCGCTAAGACAGGGGCCTTATAAATATCTATAGCGGTAATTCCGGCTATGCCAACAAAGGCAGCAAATAAAGCCAGTGATGTTAAGGCTGCGGAGGCAATAGCGAAACCCTTGCCTGTTGCAGCAGTTGTGTTACCCACGGCATCGAGATTATCAGTTCGTTCCCGTACCTCTGGAGGAAGCTGACTCATTTCTGCAATTCCACCTGCATTATCTGCAATCGGTCCAAAAGCATCAATGGCCAGTTGCATGGCCGTGGTGGCCATCATACCAGCTGCTGCGATAGCTACCCCGTATAAACCTGCGAAATGATAAGATGCCATAATCCCTCCGGCTAAAACCAAAATCGGTATTACGGTTGATTTCATTCCTACTGATAAACCTGCAATGATATTTGTTGCATGCCCGGTGGAAGATTGCTGAATAATAGAATTTACCGGCCCTTTTCCCATGGCGGTAAAATATTCGGTTACCACGCTCATAATGGTGCCTACAACCAGGCCAACCATGATCGCGTAGAAAACATTAATACTAGTGAACGCATAGCCACGGAGACTCAAAGTTTCTGGTAACATCCATTTCACAATAAAGAAGGATGCGATTGCCGTAATCAGAATTGACGACCAGTTACCCAGGTTTAGTGCCGTTTGCACATTAGATTTGTCATCTTTAATGGTTACAAACCAGGTGCCGATGATGGAAAATATAATACCTAAACCACAGATAACCATTGGAAGCAAAATGGGAGACATACCACCGAAATTGTCACTAACAGTTATTTCCTGTCCTAAAACCATTGTTGCCAAAATAGTAGCCACATAAGATCCAAATAAATCGGCTCCCATACCTGCTACATCACCAACATTATCACCTACGTTATCTGCAATGGTTGCCGGGTTCCGAACATCATCTTCCGGGATTCCTGCTTCCACTTTACCAACTAGATCCGCGCCTACATCTGCTGCTTTAGTATAAATTCCTCCGCCAACGCGGGCAAATAAGGCAATAGATTCTGCGCCAAGGGAGAAACCGGTTAAGACCTCAATCGCGGTCCTCATCTCTACGCTATTTGCATTTGTAACATGAAATATTTGTAAGAATACAATGAAGAGTCCACCGAGGCCTAATACGGCTAAGCCTGCAACTCCCAATCCCATTACTGTTCCACCGGTAAACGAAACTTTGAGGGCTTGTTTTAAACTGGTTCGGGCTGCTTGTGTGGTTCTCACGTTTGCTTTGGTTGCCGATTTCATTCCAATATATCCGGCAGTTGCCGAAAACACGGCGCCAATAATAAAGGAAAGAGAAATGATCCAGCTGGAATGCATCGGAACGCCATTAATTTCGGTTATCGTTCCGGAATAGGCTAAAAGTGCGGCAGTAAAAACAGCAAAGATGCTCAACACACGCCATTCTGCTTTAAGAAAAGCCATTGCACCATCGGCAATGTAACCTGCCAGCTCCTGCATGTTTTTGTCGCCCGCATCCTGTTTGTTTACCCAGGAACTTTTGATTAGCATCACAATTATTCCAACGAGACCCAGCAATGGAATACTGTAAATTAAATTGTCTTGTAAAAAATTCATAGTTAATATTTGGTTATTGGTTCATATTCGTCAGTTTTTTAATTGTAATGCTCATACATCACAGAACACTGACTTTGAAGATTTGGTTATTGATTAGCAATATAATAATTTTATTTCCTAGTGCTTAAACTTTTAACGTTACATAAGCAGAATTAATCCTATTCAAATAATTACAACCGAACAGGATGGTTTATCTTTTTTTATAAATAAATTAGCCACCAACTAAGGTAAACCAAACAAAAAGGATGGAAAAAATACAAGAAGGGAGCACTTCTAAAAGAAAGCTTGGTCTTTTCGATGCAGCAATGCTCGTGATGGGATCAATGATCGGCAGCGGTATTTTTATTGTAAGTGCTGACATTATGAGGAATTTAGGTTCTGGCTATTGGCTGATTGTAGTTTGGGTAATTACCGGCGTAATGACTGTTGCTGCGGCAATTTCTTACGGAGAACTGTCTGCTATGTTTCCGAAAGCCGGGGGGCAATACACTTATCTGAAAGAGATTTTTGGTAAGATGATGGGCTTTTTATACGGTTGGGGGCTATTTACAGTCATCCAAACGGGTACTATTGCGGCTGTTGCAGTGGCCTTTGGTAAATTTACTGCCTATTTAATCCCTGCTTTAAATGATGCAGCTCCGATTTTTCAGAGTGGCGGATATAAAATAACCTGGATCCAGATTTTGGCTATTGGCGTTATTTTACTGTTAACGTATATCAATACCAAAGGTGTTGAAAGTGGAAAAATCCTCCAAAATATTTTTACAGGTTCTAAAATTATCGCCTTGATAGGGTTAATTATCTTAGGCTTCTTGTTGGTTAAAAATAGCTTTTGGGCAGGAAATATGAGTTTTGGATGGGATGCATTCAATAATCTCAAAACAGATTCAGGCGGCAATTTATTAAAGTCTGGTTGGGAATCTATTTCCGGTATGACCATTATGGGCGGAATTGCTGCTGCAATGGTGGGTTCTGTTTTTTCGAGTGTTGCATGGGAAAACGTAACCTTTGTTTCAGGTGAAATCGAAAACCCAAAAAAGAATGTGGTGCGATCTATGGTATTGGGTACATCGGCCGTGATGATTTTATATTTATTGGTTAATTTTGTCTACCTCAATACCTTAAACAGAGATAGCATTGCATTTGCACCGAACGATAGAGTTGCCGTAGTGGCTTCAGCGCAAATATTTGGTAATGGAATAGGTACCATAATAATGGCTGTTTTGGTGATGATTTCTACTTTTGGCTGCGTAAACGGATTGGTAATGGCAGGTGCAAGGGTTTTTCAAACCATGGCTAAAGATGGGATGTTTTTTAAAGCAGCCCTTCAAAATAATAAAAATGGGGTGCCCGAAAAATCACTTTGGATGCAGGGCATTTGGGCCGCAGTTTTATGTTTAAGTGGTCAATATGGGAATCTATTAGATATGATTTCTTTTGTGATTGTGCTTTTTTATATGATTACTGTTTTCGGCGTGATCTATTTGCGGTTGAAGAAACCAAATTTAGAAAGGCCTTACAAAACCTGGCTATATCCAATTACACCTATTGTTTATCTGTTAATTGGTGCTGCATTCTGTATTTTGTTGCTCATTTATAAGCAGCAGTATACCTGGCCTGGTCTTATTATTGTTTTACTGGGCGTACCCGTATATTTCTTTATTAATAAGAGAGAGGTTTAATATTAAATTTCTTTGAAAGTGGATAAGACAGGTAGCTTGAATGGCTACCTGTTTTTTTGTGTCTATTATTCCCGTATGATGAATAAACGTTTTAATGTTAGAAATATATCATTTAGACTACATTTATATTCGATTTTGTCTTGTGTTTGTTTATCTTTTCGCTACCTAACTGTATCTGGTTATTTATAGATTCGATAAGTTTTCCACATGCTTAGGTTTCGGAATATGCATTCTACTGCGGTTTATACAGTGTTTTAATTTTAATAGCTACAATTTTCCAGTTATCATTTTCTTTGCAATAGATTGATAAACATGATTTTGGCCTGATATTTGGATTTAAGCTGACGCGGTAGCCTTTCCTACCTTAACCAAATTTGTTAACCTCCAAACCTAAACCACATGGCTTTCATAGCTAGATTGAAGTTTTTTCGCGATCTTGATGATCGGTTTATTCCTTATAGGAAGCTAACCTGGCATCTAAATAATAACTGGCCATCGTCTATTGATCCAGCTGTTTCTTCCACTCATTCGAAAAGAAACCTCACACCCTATACCTGATTATTACTGGCATCCTATTAATCCACTAAAGCAGAAACTAATTTTATACTGCTGGTTTCGGATAGGTAAAAGTAGTATTCGCGTGAAATTTTCAATATCGTTTCAGGTTAATTAAATCTAGTATAAATGGTTTTTCCAGTTTCAAAATTCAAAATATTTCCTTTAGTTGTTTTAGCAGCTTTGCTTTGCAGTATTTTAAGTTGTAGTGGCGAACATCAGCATCAGGAAAGTAGTCATCAACCTGGGGATGTTACAGAAATTAAAGTGCCACGGCTTTTTCTTGCCTATATTGATTCTGTAACCAGGGTTCCTTTAAAGAAATTTAATGAAACGAATCTTATCGCGTTTAATCATGAATTTTCTAACCGCCTCCCATTAACAATGCATGATCCATCAAAAGTTGATAACGAAAAAAATATCGTGATGCAGGTTTATCATCATGGTAATGCTATTGATTCCATTCAAGCTGGTGCCATTTTTCTGCTTCCTAAAGTTATTTCAGACGCCTTATCTGTAGAAGATTTTACCCGCTATTTCGGAAAGATTAAGCCTGAGAAGCCATTGATAGGGGTAACGGCTCAGCCACTTCCGGTGCAAATTGATGTATTTCCGGGTACCTCACTTAAATTAACCTATAATGATCATGCAAACCTGGCTGAAGCAAAGGTGGTAACAGTAGAAGTTTTGAAATCAAAATAATTAACCAGAATGAAAACGCTTTTAAAACTTAAAGAATTTGATGCACATGGAGGCCCATCTGATGTAAAGATGGGAGGTGACGGACACGCACAAACTTCAACAACCGCAGGAAGGTTTGTAATTAAGAGCGTAGAAAAGCATGTTAGTTATGGCAGATATGCAATTTGGTCTGGCATAGCCTGGGGAACCTACGTTAAAATTGATGGCGGGATCGTGATGGTGAAATTAAATGGTACCTGGAAAAAGTTAACCGATGTAAATGCCAAATGGGCGCAGTATAAGAATGACCAGAAAGGGGTTAGAGATATGGTTTTACAATATCAACGTACACTTTATCCAAATTCTCCTATTCCTACCAAGTGGCTTTTTAACGACTTCGGGCATGTTTCCGTAAAGTATTTCAAAGATATTAACCATGATCGGCGAATGAATGGAAAGGAGCATATCATGGGCGACTTTATCCACACTACCCCCGTGGATGAGGCTTCAACTGCAAGCAGAAAAATATTCCAGCTGACAGAGTCGCATGGCTGCATCCATGTTAAACCAAATGATATCGACACCATGATTGGTAATGGTTACTTGAAGAAAGGAAATACCATTGAAGTTCATCCTTACACTAAAAAGGTTATCGATCCATCGCATAGGAGAGATACGGCAAACATGCCTTTTGAAGTGCATTTTTATCCAGGTATTTACAAAATTGTTATTTATAAATCGATCTAAATCTAGAACTGCTCTTTAGCAATATTATAAACTATGGAAAATAAACTTATTGTAGAAATTAATATAGAGGATGTTCCGATCATGCATTTTGCCTCATTTAATCTGTTGCAGGCATTTAATCAACATCACTATTTTGAGCTCCATTTTAATCATGATCAATTGGGTACTCCCGGATTAATCAACTTAGATGATAGCCGGGATTTTGTTGGTAAAACGCTTTCCGCATCCTTTGGACATTCACCGGAGCGAATGCAACACTTTGCCGGCCTGGTTACCAAAGTAGAACTTTCGCAAAGCCATGGTTACCATGGTGTGTTGATTGTAAGTGGGTATAGTCCGACTATTTTAATTGATCGGGGTGAAGATTTGGGCTCATATCTCGATAAGGATTTGGATGATATTGTAAAACTCGCCACCAATGATACCCCAGCCAATGATTTGAAAATCGTAGCAAACGCTTCCAGACAATCAACTATCGATTACCTGATTCAATATAAGGAAAGCGACTGGGCATTTCTGAACCGCTTATCGGGTGAATATCACGAATGGCTGTATTATGATGGCTTGCAGCTGAATTTCGGAAAACCAGATCAACAAAAAGACGTTGCCTTATTTTACGGACGTGATGTACACAACCTGCAATATGCCATGGAAGTTGCACCGATCAAAAATAAACGTTTTGCTTACAATCCGAAGCAAGATGAAATGTTGCATAGCGAAAGTACTGGTAAAGCAGAGGGCCATCCTGATCTGGCTCATGCGATAAAGGCATCAAACCTGATGTACAGTAAAACTTTCAATCAGCCTTCATTAATCCGGGTAGACAACGGAAGTGATATTAAAAGTCATGTAGAAAATGAGGAAAAGGCGCACATCAGCGAACTGTTAAAAGTAAATGCCAGTGGGGATAATGCTGAACTGGGCATTGGTACCATAGCAGAAATTACCATGAGCATCAGGCAGGAAATTGCATTTGCTACCGAAAGTCTGGGCAAATTCCTGATTACCAACATCAACCATCAAATTGACGGAACGGGTAAGTATAGCAATACTTTCGAAGGTTTGGTAGCTACCACCGAACGCTTGCTGGTAAAAAATTATGATAAGCCGAGTCCGGATATGCAACTGGCAGATGTGCTGGATAATGATGATCCACAAGGGCAGGGCCGGATTAAGGTGCGATTTAAGTGGGAATGCCAAACCAACGACCCTACAGAATGGTTAAGGGTAGTGAGTCCAAACGCCGGAAGTGGCGATACAGGTAAAAACAGGGGCTTTCACGTGATTCCTGAAAAAGGAGACCAGGTGGTGATTGCTTTTGAAGAAGGTAATGTTGCGCGGCCTGTAGTAATTGGCAGTGTTTACCATGGTAAGAGTGGCGATAGCAAGGGATTCAAAAATAGTAACACTAAAGGGTTAACCTCCAGGAAGGGAAGTGCACTAACCTTTGATGATTTAAACCATGCACTGAACCTGGGTACAAACGGTGCTAATTTTGTCAAGGTTGAAAACGGCCCGGGGCAAATTACGGCAGAATCTGCAGAGACAATTGTGATTAGGACAGGCGAGAGCAGCATCACGCTGAAAAAAGACGGAACGATTGATATTGTTGGGAAAGTGATTAACATTCAGGGCACGGATGCGATTAATGCGAATGCGGGTAAAATGCCAGGTACAGCGGTGAATATGGGTACAGTTGGTACAACTGCTGTAAACGTTGGTAGTAAAACTTACAATTTAGAATCGCAGGGAACGATTGTCGTTTGCTCGGATGCCACGATCTCGCAAACTTCAGGAGGTGTACAAACAATAACAGGTAGTCAAGTAGATATTAATTAATTATGAGTAGCAGATTTAAATTTTTTGATGAAGAAGAAATATCTTTTACAAATAATAGCTCAAACTCGGCTATTGAAAATAAAGCGGAAGATTACATTAAGCAAGGAGTTACTTTGGAAGCACGTTACAGATGTGAACAGATGAATATAACCAAGGTTGAAGATAATATTAGTTTTCATTGCACAACAAAGAAACAGTATCATTTAGAATACTATGAAACAAATAAAGCGAAAATAAGCTTAGAGCAATTTCTGTATAAAATAAATCCAGAAGTATTAAAGGATGCAATCATTGCTACCGAGCCTCTCGAATATAGTAAAGAAAATGTTATGTTAACCCTAAATAAGGACAATATAATTGAAAGTATTGTTAATTATACAGATATAAAAGATCAATGGGAAGCTTTTAAGCCGAAACTAATGCAAACAAGTTTCTACAAGGCATTATTACAACATGATTTTAAAGCTGCTGAAGGTTTTATCCTTGGGGGGGATACCGAATTTGGTTCGGAAGCGAACCTGATAAAAACTTATGAAAAAGCTTTTTTCTTTCATATACTATTCAATGACTATGATCCTTGGATTGATAGGCCAGTTAAGCAAAGGTTAAAATTCAATTCTCAGATATTTGTTAATGTTCCAATAGAGTTGGAATTAACCCATGGTATTATTGATGAAAATAACGAAACCGTAGAAATAATGACTGTAGGTAAATTGGTGAAGGACGGATTAGATAACGCTGTTTTGGAAGAACAATATAATAAGTTCTATAAGCCAATGATAGAATACGATTTTACCGAATATAATTATGAATATATCGTAAGGAGGATAATCGATAAAAAAACTACTTTAATCGTAAGTGCAAAAGCAAATTTAAAAGAAGAAGTAAAGTATAACTATCAATTTATCACTCAATTTGATTTGAAAAAAATAGATTAAATGAATTATGACGAGCAAAATCAATTTTAAGAAGGTAATTACTTACAAGCCTTATTTTTCTTATATTTTTATTCTTGTTTTGGCTGTCACTGTGTTCTTTTGTATAATGAATAGTTTTACGTTAAACCTACTGGATTGTTAATCTGTTTAGCTATTGTACTATTAGTCTATATATGGGGAAGTTTTTTAACTAGTAAGACTCTGGAATTGAGTATTGTAGGGGATAATTTAATTATCAGCGATGGAAAAAAAACAATTTCAATTAAACTTAGTGAAGTTAATGGATTTTACTTTCATGATGAGGCAGCCTTTAACCATTCAGACTCAACTAAAAAAAGCCTTGCTTCGTCTATAACAATATATTATAGAAATGGAAAGGTATTCGAGGCAAATGAGTATTCAGCGCTTTTTTTGGCTGAAAAGTATGATAAGGAAAGAAATGTCATGTTCAGGGCTTTTTTAAAAGCTTTAATAACCAAATTAAATTTTAAGCTGATCAGAAAGAGTAAGTTTCGTGCATTCAGTAATGCCCCTTCAAGCTGGTATGCGCAATCAAAAAATTAGAAAGTATGCAAAATTATAAAAATGAAAAATTCATTTTAAGGCCAGTGACGACGCTGCCATATTATGTAAATTATATTTTAGGATTCATTATTGCGGTTCCGTTGTTTTTTATATATAGTGAAATAGGCTTTCGTCATTTCGGAACATTTGGATTAATTTTCACGTTTTTTGTTTTTGGTATAATCATGCTTTTACTGATAAAATTTTTTATGACAAAAACTATAGTAGTTTATTTTGATCAGTGTTTTTTTTACATAGAAGAAAATAAAAAACAACTAAAAAAGTATAAGAAAACGGATATTTCAGGCTTTTACAGTTACGATTATGAACGGGTAGAAAAGTCGTTTATCTCTATCCAAATCAAATTAAGTAATGGGAAAAATATCAATTTAACAGATACGAGTACATCGCAAACTATAGATAAAGAAAAAGCAAAACTCTTAAGAAGATTTTTAATTACGGCAAAAAAGGAGTTAAACTTTTCGTTCGTAAATAAAAATAGTTTAAGGTCAATTCAAAAACTTGGTGCATGCTGGTATTCCAGGTTAGAATAAATTGATCAATTTTAATCCAGATTGATTATCAATACTATGAAACAGGAAATTGTAAATGATTTTGAGTTTAAAGATCTAATAACTTTAAAGCCATTAACCATAAATATAATCGTGCTATTGGTTGTAGCTGGTTCTTTTTGTTTATATTATATTTTGGTGGGAATCAACTTTAAGCTGTTTTTCATGATGATTACCTTCGCACTAATCGTTTTAGGGATTACTTTAATTCTAAAGGCTGCTTCCTCTACGGTTCATATATCTTTTACAAAGAACCCGCTAGCGATTAAAATTGACGATAAAATAAATGTGTACAAAAAAACTGATTTTATCGGTTTATATAGCATTAATTATAATTTATCTAAATCATCAAGAGTTGCTTTTGAAATACTTTTTAATAATAGAAAATCAATTTATGTTTCTGATTTCGAATTTAACGACAAAAAAGACCTGTCAAAAAACAAACAATTAAAGAAGATACTCAACCAATTTATTGAAGAAGTTGATTTGTTTGATTGTAAGATAGTTAAATCATTAAATCTCCACCGCATGGGGCAATATTTTTACTCTAAACCTAATGAATTATGAGCGCATCTTATATTCCTAAAAATGTTTATGCAGTCTGTACATTTCAAACAGACAGCGCAACGCGAAAATTTATTGATACCCGATCAGAAATCAGTGTTTTTTATAGCAAGGGTTCCAGAACTCTGTTGACAATTGAAGATAAAAACATTGATAAAGAGTTTCCGTGCAAAAGCCCCAAAAATGCAATGTGGAGTTTTTTAGCATTTGGAGCAGGATTAATCGTTGGAGCACTATTGCTTTCAAATCCTATAGGTTGGGTTATAGCTGCTGGCATTGGTGTAATGGCTATAGGCTTGTACCATGCTACACAAATTAGTCATAAATGTACAGGCGCATTAGGTAAGGGAAATTGGAAGATCGAACACCAAACCGTAAAGTTTAATAAGCAAAATGCGATTACACAAAATTCTATGTTGATATGTGATGCTGGCGGAATACTTTCGCCAATTTTCAGTCAAGCAGTTGCAGAAAAATATGCTGCAAGAATAGATGCTTTAAATAACAAAGAAATTTGGACTAACGGTATAGCTTCTTTTTTCGGTGGGGCTGGTGCGGTTTTAGCTTTTGGAGAAGCTGCGGGTGCATGGGGAGTAACTAAAGTTGCTTTATGGATGGGTGGAACGATGGGGGCCGTAACTGTTGCGTCTTATGGAGAGCGTGAAGCGATTCGGTCAACCGCATTGAGTGATAATCAGCATTATCAAAACATGAATGAGGTTGATAATAATGAGATCCTTCCTGGATTTATAAAAGACCCGACTGGATCAACTCCAGGAGATTTGGGAAGCCCTGATATAATGGAAGTCGATGGCAAAACAGGTTGGTTTGCTAAAGACCCTTCTGGGAAATTAATAGTTTTTTTTAACGGACGGCAGTATATAAAGGACATCAAAGGAAATTATACGGAATTAAAACAGGGATCTCAACTGGCGGGAGATCTTAAAAAGATCGAAAATGTTGATCCTAGAGAAATGTATAAAAATGCGCAGGCAAAACAAATTGTTGAAAATATAAGGCAGGGTAAATACTCGGAGAGTTTGGTGAAATCATCAATTGACGGAAATAATGTTGTAAGGCCAAGAGATTTGATCAAAGTGTTACCTGATCTAAAAGCGATCAAACTGCAAAACATAAAAAATCTAGGTAAATTAACCGTTAAAGGAGGGGGGCTTATCGCTTTTGTTTTTCCTTTTGTAGCTACCTGGTTTTCAGAACAATCTAGGATGGAACTGGCTAATGCAATGGCGGAAGATATGAATAATGGTATTGCAGTAGTTAGTGGGTAATTATTGTAATTTTTCTAAAAGCATTTAGGAACAGTACTTAACTTACATTATGCCGAAATTATTTGTTTTAAGTTATCAATAATTGCCCAATTTTTCTAATTTACAATGGCCAAGTTTTATGGGGGGGCGTCACAGATATAATGTTACTGAGTATCTCAGGTTTTATAAGGATAAAAAAAAGTATGATTAGGGCTCACTGGAGCGGTAGCTATTTTTTTTATTGAGAATGCTGCTAATGAAAAAGCGGATAAGCTACTTAATAATGTTGTTAAAGAATTGCTAATATTAAGAAAGGGATGACTATGGCATTCAGTGAGTAAATATTGTAGGAGATAATAATTATATAAATATGAGGTGGTTCAAAGGTATGGGAGGTCTTATGGGTTATTTAATTGGTGCAATCATTGTTTTGCCAATTATTATTTTTGTTTGGAATAAATATTTTCTTAAGAAGAATAATGACGCAGATTCATTCACTAAATCCTATATATCTAATGTAGTAGAGGTCAATATTCATATTCCTAAATCAAGAGGGCTGCCAGTTGGTGAGTATCCATATCAGGATGAATTAATTAATACTAAGATAGCTGCAAAAAATATGGCTAAAGACGCAACTAGTCGGTTACACTATGCATTTAGAGATGTGTTTGATAATGTGACGAAAAGGAATATACGCATAGTAATGTTTGATATTAATCGTAGTTTTTGGTATGATATCGGAGACTCTACCGTAATTCTCAAAGTAAACAAAGATGATTTCAATAGCCCAGAATACGGCACCAAAGAAAAGCCCCTAATATGCTTTAGCTTAAGAGGTGCGAATAGACCTTTAACGGCTATAGGTAGCGGTGTAAAGGATAGTGGTAAAATTTATAACATAGATACCTCACCCAAACAGTTCGATTATAATGTGTATATGTACCTTACTTATGTAATGCCGAAAGAGGAATTTGAGGATCGCTTTGAGAAAGGTAAATGAGGTGTTTAAAGAATATAGGTGGGGCTTTAGGCTATATTATTGGTGCTATGTTATTCTTACCATTAATAATCTTTATTTATAACAAATATTTTATCAAAGAAAACGATAATGTAGAGCCATTTATAAAGCCTTATATAGAAAATGTTATAGAGTTGAAGTTTAAAATGCCGAACACTAGTGATATGCCATTTGATAAAAACCCTTTTATAAGCGAACAGATTGAAAATAAATTGGTTAGAAAAAATATGACAGGAAGCAACAGTAAGTTATCCTATTATCGTTATCAAGATATTTATTCGCCATTCTACAAAAGGCACATTAGGATTGGAATGGTAGATTTGACCACGCTTTTTTGGAATGACATAGGTGACTCTACCGTAATGCTCAAAGTAAACAAAGATGATTTCAATAGCCCAGAATACGGCACCAAAGAAAAGCCCCTAATGTGCTTTAGCTTAAGAGGTGCAAATAGACCTTTAACGGCTATAGGTAGCGGTGTTAAGGATAGCGGTAAAATTTATAATATAGATACCTCACCCAAACAGTTCGATTATAATGTGTATATGTACCTTACTTATGTAATGCCGAAAGAGGAATTTGCGGATCGCTGTGAGAAAGGTAAATGAGACTATTTATGGCTGAAAGATATGATCAGCAAAAGAACTTAATGTTCAGGAACTTTCTTAATGCCTTATTAATTAAATTGGATTTCAAACTGATCACGAAGAATAAATTTCGTGCATTCAGTAATGCCCCTTCAAGCTGGTATGCAAATTAAAATAACTGGAAGCTTTCTGTTGTTTAATCATAATCATAAATAAATTGCATTCTGCCCTCCTTGTATGTTTGGATTTTTTAAATCTGGTCTGGTTATGAATTCTATTTTGAATCGCAGACATTAAGCGCGCCTTCTTTCTTGGCAGAAGTTATTTTGAAGCAAAGTGTAATCTCATTATAACTCTTCATTATCCTTAACTGAATGTTAATAAGTATTCTGTATTTTTGCAGGCAATGGGAACACTCGTAGATTTAGGTATAAAAGGATATAAAAATTACGGCACACATTTACGCGAAAAGTATAAAGGCCAACGTGTATTTAAAGTAATTGTAGATGGAGGATTTACTTGTCCTAACCGGGATGGGAGCAAAGGTTTTGGTGGTTGTACTTATTGCAATGTAGATTCTTTTACGCCGGAACCCTCACGCCAAAATCCAAATATCAAAGATCAGTTGTTAGAAGGCATGACCAGGGCAAAAGCTTCTTACCGTGCAGATAAATATATTGTATACTTTCAGCCCAACACCAATACGTATGCACCAGTACATTATTTGAAAATGATGTATGATGAAGCCTTATCAATCAACACAGAAGATATTGTGGGTTTCTCAGTAGGTACGCGGCCAGATTGTATTGATGCTGAAAAGGTTGCGCTGTTAGAAAGCTATACTGATCGGTTCGATGTTGATTTAGAAATGGGTATGGAGTCTATTTACGATGAAACACTAGATCAAATTAATAGAGGTTGTAGTCATGGAGAATTTGTGGCGGCAGTAAAACTTTTAGAAAACAGTAAACTAGAGCTTTGCGTGCATACTATTTTCGGTTTTCCATGGGAGACTAGAGAACAAATGCATGGCTATATTCATGAAATCAATCGGTTTCCACAGATTAAGTTTGTAAAATTCCACCATCTTCATGTAGTAGAAGGATCTATTATGGGTGCTAAGTATAAGAAAGAACCCTTTAAGCTATTCACTTTAGAAGAGTACACTGATTTGTTATGTGAGCTGATTCCTATGTTGCGTCCGGATATCGTTATTCAACGATTGTTTGGTATTTCTGACTGGGATTTACTTATCGCGCCAAACTGGGGCCTGAATAAATCGGCAATTCAAACCTATATGGATAAAGAAATAGAAAAAAGAGGAGTTGTTCAAGGATCTCGATATTTTGCTTAATAATTCATATTTTATTGAAAAAAGTATAAAAACCTATGATTTTTCATGGGTTTTTTGTGTTTATAGGTCTTTTTTGTCATGTATTTCGCTAGATATGCCTGAATTTAGCTGGTTTTGCTAAATCGTTGAATTTTGTTTTTATTAAAAAATGCTATTAAAATCAGTGGTATTTTCTTGAATTTGTATTTAATCGCGTTTTATTTGTTTGGTTTTATAAAAATGTTATGATTTTATTAGAAAATTTTCATTTTATGATGTAAAATTTACAATATGTCGTATTTTTATGAAAATAAATTGATAATAATTTAACTATTTGTATCGGACAAACTAATTAAACTAAAAAAGATGATTAAACTTTCCTTAAAACAGTATGCGCCTTTCGCGATTTTATTAATCGTTGCGATTTTCGCCTTATTTATTCCACTGCTTCCTAATTTTGATGAAGGAAAATATAGTGGTCCGGATATGGCGTTCATTTTAATTGCTGCGGCATTAGTATTTTTAATGACACCAGGCTTAGCTTTTTTCTACGGCGGTATGGTTCACAGGAAAAATGTACTCTCAACCATGATTAAAAGTGTAGTTGCCGCAGGTGTAATTACTGTGCTTTGGGTTGTTGTAGGTTTTAGTTTAGCATTTGGCGACACCATTGGTGGCTTTATAGGAAACCCATCAACCTTCTTGTTTTTTAAGAATGTAAATTCAGGAGCACCACATTTACAAGGCGGATCAGATTTAACCATCCCACTTTCCTTATTTGCTGTTTTCCAACTCATGTTTGCTATCATCACTCCAGGTTTGGTTGTTGGTGCAGTTGCTGAACGTATTCGTTTTACTTCTTATATCTTATTTATCGTATTGTTCGCGGTATTTGTGTATTCTCCATTGGCACATTGGACATGGCATCCAGAAGGTTTCTTGTTAAAGATGGGTGTGTTAGATTTTGCTGGTGGTACTGTTGTGCATATATCTGCCGGTATGGCTGCATTGGCAGGCGCATTGGTTTTGAAGCGTAGAAAATCACACATGGAACATAAAGAAGTTCCACCTGCAAATATTCCTTATGTATTAATTGGTACAGGTTTATTATGGTTTGGTTGGTTCGGTTTCAACGCAGGTTCTGCATTGGGCGCAAGTAGTTTAGCGGTTTCAGCGTTCTTAACTACTAACACTGCTGCGGGTGCTGCAGGTTTATCCTGGATGTTTTTTGATGTTGCAAGAGGTAAAAAACCATCAGTTTTAGGTTTCTGTATCGGCGCTGTAGTTGGTTTGGTAGCCATTACACCAGGAGCAGGTTTTGTAAGTATTCCATCAAGTATATTCATAGGTGTTATTGCTGCGGTTATTTCTAATCTGGTTGTTTCATGGAAACAAAAAACCAGCTTAGATGATACTTTAGATGTATTTCCTTGTCATGGTGTTGGTGGTATTGTTGGGATGATTTTAACTGGCGTGTTTGCAACCAAAACAGTAAACAGCCTGGGCGCTGATGGTTTATTCTATGGCAATCCGGAGTTTTTCTTTACGCAGGTTAAAGGCGCCGCAATTGTAATCATATTCAGCTTCGTGGTATCCTTTATCATTTTCAAATTTATTAACCTGATTCAGCCGATTCGTGTATCTGAAGAAGAAGAAGAAATGGGACTTGATGAGTCGCAACACAATGAGAAATATTCTCAAGGTACTTTATTAGTCGAAGAAAGAGCGATTTATATCGAAAGAAACAGTCCGCTTACCGAACCAATTTCTTAAGCAAGAAAATTATATCTAAACCCAAATAGCTCAAACATGAAGAAATTTTTAACTGCTATAGTTGCTATGGCCAGCACTACGTGTGCCCTCGCTCAAGAGGCACCAACCTCACCACTTGAAATTTCAGGATCTGTGGATACGTATTTTAAGTATGACTTTGCAAAGCAGCCAAATATTAAAACCTCTTTCGCCTCAGATCATAATTCTGTATCATTAGGGATGATTGATTTAGTGCTTAAGAAAAGAACGGGTAAAGCCTCATTTGTTGGTGAGCTATCTTTCGGTCCTCGCGGCCAGGCGCAATCACTGCTTAATGCAGCAGAAGACGTTTCTTCTTTTCATATTCAGAACTTGTATGTAAATTATGATTTTACAGAGAAATTTTCAATGACTGCAGGTTACATGGGAACATTTATTGGCTATGAAGTAATTTCACCAGTAGGTAATTTCAATTATTCAACTTCTTATTTATTTACAAACGGTCCTTTCCAGAATGCTGGTATAAAGGCAACCTACAAATTCTCAGATAAAGTAAGCTTAATGGCTGGTTTATTTAATGACTGGAATGTTTATACTGCAACCCGTGGAGTATCCAGTATTGGCGGACAGTTAATGGTTTCTCCTGTTGAGGGATGGACCGCTTACTTAAACGTACTGTCTGGTGCAGGAGCAGGCGGTTACGGAACTATCGAAGATTTAATCACTTCTTATCAAATTTCAAAAGCATTTAAGTTAGGTTTAAATGCCGCTAATTATGATATTGATAATGATGGCGGTGGTTACGCTGGTGTAGCCCTTTATCCTCAGGTTGCCGTTGCTGATGCGGTAACACTTGGTTTAAGAGGAGAATATTTTAAATATAAAGAAGTTGCTGGTGTTGCGGGTGATAAATATACCGCTGTCACTTTTACTGCAAACATCAAATCAGGAGGATTAACCTTTATACCAGAAGTAAGATTGGATCACAATGGGAATAAGCCATTTTTGAAAGATAACGGAATGGCAGCGCCAAATGCTGGCCAGTTCTCTCTTGCAGCAGTTTATGCTTTTTAAATTTAGTTGTTTTTAATATCAGGCCGCCAGCAACATACTGGCGGCTTTTTGTTAACTTTAAATATTACAATACCTTCAACGTAAATCAATGAAATACTTCTTCCTCCTGGTAATTACTTTATTTTCAATTCACCTATTTGCGCAGCAAAAACAATTTGCTACAGATGAGAATGGTAAGTTTATCTATTATAAGGTTGTTGATTCGCAGAAGATCAACAAAGAAGTAATCATTCAACGAACCAAAGGCTTTGTGAGTAGCCAAAAAAAATCCATTAAAACGGTAACCAAAACAGATTCATCAATTTTTGCTAAAGGAACATTAATTATTGATAAAACGGTGTTGGTAGTCGGTCATCCAAGTGGCGAAGTAAATTATAACTTAACAGTTGAAGCCAGAAATGGGAAATATAGATTCTGGCTTACCGATTTTGAATTTATTCCCTATCAAAGAGATCGATATGGCAATTTTGTAGCCACAACCAATGTAGGTATATCTTTAGGGAGAAAGGTAGACAAGCTAACGGCAAGTCAATGGAAAGATATTCAGGTTACCGCTTATTCGAAAGTAGAGAAGCTGGCTGAAAGTTTAAAAACAGCAATTGCTACCGATGTTTTGGTAAAAGTGCCAACCAAACCAATCGAAACTATTTCCACAAAAAAGTGGTAAGAATTAACTATATCTTTCCGAAAATTTCTTCTACTTTTTTATATCTGAAATCAAAAATCCCTTTTATCTTATTCTCTACCACAAGGCTATTTGCCAGCAATCCGATTGGGCCCCATCCTATTCCGTAATGAAGTAAATCTTTCATTAGTACCCCATTTTCAGTACCTAAGAAATGATGTTGATGGTGCCAGAACGCAAATGGACCAAACCGTTGTTCATCAATAAAATATTCTTTGTCTTTTACGTGCGTAATTTCTGTCATCCAGTTGAGCTTAATGCCAAGCAGGGGAGATACTTTATAGGTGATAATTAAGCCTGGATACATTTTGGTGTTGGCCATGTTAGGGGTAGTAACATCGAAAGTCATGTCTTTCGGTGTTATCTCTGCTAAATTTAATGGCGATGAGAAAAAATCCCAGGCGGTATCTAAACTTACTGGTATTTCTTGAGTAAACTCTATTCGGTATGTTTTCAATTTTCTGCTTTAAGGCTTAACAGTTGATGAGGTGTTTTGTTATGGATGGTGATGATTATTTCTTTGATGGTTAACCGCAAGGTAAGGAGCGAAGAATGTTAAGCAGGTATTATCTCATCGTATCATTAGCCGTTTAACCGCAAAGTTCGCAAAGTAAGGAGCAAAGAACGCTAAGCAGGTGTTGTCTCATCCTATGATTAGCAATTTAACCGCAAAGTTCGCAAGGGAAGGAGTAAAGAACACTAAGCAGGTGTTATCTTATTCTATGATTAGCAATTAATAGGAATGACTTCGCAGAAGCCAGTCATATGCACAGTTGAATAGTAAAGCAGGTAACATCAGCTTTGCTTTCAGCTTTAACCAATTATTAGCACGCTAAATAATTGGTTAAAGCTGATTATTTTAATTTTTAGTGCACCATTTTATCGGCGCAGGTAGAGCTTGCAAAGGCTTCTGGTTTGGCTTTAAAAATAAAACCCATGCTCATAATGTATCCCATTGCATCATTAAGTGCTTTGTTTGATTTAAATAAAGGATTGGTATTGATATCTGCATGTACCTCGAGCGCTACATCATAAACATCCAGCAGATCGCAAATGGAATAAGCCGTTTCGATAGATTTTTGAACTTCCACCAGCATTCTTTCTTTAATGCTCACCTGTTGTGTGCTTTTTTCCTGATGGATGTACATGAAGCCACCATGGTGCTCCCTTAAAAGTACAATAACAGTTGCAAAATCGGTAATGGCACCTTTCACCTGTGAGTCGGTTCCAATACAGACTTTTAGTTTGAAACCTTTTTCGGTTTCTCTGATAATAGATTTTTCGATTTCTTCGTGGATAGAAGATTGAATAATTTCACCACTAAATTTTTTCCAGGTCATACACAGTTTTATTGAGGTTAATAAATGGTAATCAGCTTTTTATAAAAATAAGTGCTATAAATTAAATGTGTGTTAATGTTAAGTTGTTTATTTGCTAACAAATATTTAGTTATCAACAAGTTAGTTAATTATAGTGATATTGATTGCAGGTTTTATGAAACAAATTTTTCTGCATGTCGTTAGTATTATATTGTTAACCTAAAACAGAAATATTATGAGAGCCGAACTTATTCAGGAATTTCAGTTGTTACAAAATAGTAGAGCCAATAAATTTGATGATTTAACAGAAAGATTCAGATCTTCTGTAGATCAGGTTACCGAGCAGGTACATTCATCTGTTTTGAACAGGGGGAAAATGTTATTTCTTTTGGAGAAACGCTTAAATTTTTCCTTAATCCGAAGATTCAAAACAAAGTTTTTCAAGTTCTAGGCTTTCGTTACCTGCTATAGATTTATTAAATGTTTATCTTTGGCATAATGATAGAAAATGCCTTAAAAAGATTAAATATTACTGCGCTTAATGAAATGCAGGAAACTGCTGTTCAGCAAGGAAAACTTGGTCACGATATATTGTTAATCGCGCCAACCGGGTCTGGCAAAACATTGGCATTTTTACTCCCTTTATTGCTAAGCTTAAAAGTTGATGTTAAGGGAGTGCAGGCATTAATTTTGGTGCCATCAAGAGAACTTGCCTTACAAATTGAACAGGTTTTTAAGCAGATGGGTACACCCTTTAAGGTAAATTGCTGTTATGGAGGTCATGCCGTAAGGGTAGAGAAAAACAACCTTGCGCATCCTCCAGCAGTATTGATTGGAACACCCGGACGTATTGCCTATCATTTGGAGAATCATAATTTTGATGAGTCGTTCATAGAAACACTTATTTTAGATGAATTTGATAAATCGCTGGAGTTTGGTTTCGAAAAAGACATGTCGTACATTATCGGATCGCTCTATTCATTGAAGCAAAGAGTCCTCACCTCGGCAACGAAAATGGAAGAGATTCCGGCTTTTGTTAAGTTGAATAGGCCTGTGGCTATCGATTTTTCAAAAAACATACAGATTAAGCCTGATTTAAAACTGAAAAAGATTACATCTCCTGCAGCAGATAAGCTGGATGCGCTATTCAAACTTTTAAGTAAAATTGGGTCGAAAAATACACTTGTATTTTGTAATCACCGGGAAACGGTAGACCGGATTAGCGATTTGCTTTTTGAAAACGGATTGGCACATGATGTTTTTCATGGTGGAATGGAACAATTTGATCGGGAAAAAGCATTACTGAAATTTAGAAACGGAAGTCATAAAATATTAATTACCACAGATTTAGCAGCCAGGGGGCTGGATATTCCTGAAGTAGAATACATTGTACATTATCAATTGCCTTACACCGAAGATTCTTACATTCATAGAAATGGTAGAACCGCAAGGATGAATGCGAAAGGTACTGCTTATGTAGTGCTAACACCAGAAGAAAACTACAAATACCTGCCGGAAGATATTCAGGAAGAAGATTTATCAAAAAATTATAAGCTGCCTCAAGCAAGTGATTGGGTAACATTATATATTCCGAACGGCAAGAAAGATAAAATTAACAAAGTAGATATTGTAGGTGTTTTCCTAAAAAAAGGAGAACTGGAAAAAGATGATCTTGGATTAATCGAAGTGAAAGATTCTGCAAGTTACATTGCGGTAAAACGGAGCAAGGTAGAGCAGCTTTTGAAAGTGTTAAGCAATGAAAAAATTAAGGGTAAAAAACTAAAACTGGAGATAGCGAGTTGAGGTTTTTTAAAAGCTAAAAGCTAAAAGCTAAAAGCTAAAAGCTATTTTTCATTAGTTCATCGTAATTTTACTGCATCCAAACATTCAATCCTTCAATAATAAAAAAATGAGCAATAACGATATACTTAAAAAATTAAGGGTGGCACTGTCACTTAAAACGGATGACATTATTACGATCTGTGATCTGGTAGGGTTCAAAGTAACCAAGGCAGAATTGGGTGATATTTTTAGAAATGAAGATCACGAAAATTTTAAACCTTGCGGCGATCAGATTTTAAGAAATTTTTTAAACGGTCTGGTGATCTATAAAAGAGGACCAAGAGAAGAAAAAAAATAATATTCATTTTATGAAAATGTTTTCAATGAAACATTACGTACTCCTTGTTTTACTGGCATTATGTTCTTATGATAATTTTGCGCAAAAAAAAGAGGCCGAAAAAAAAGAAGACTTTTCTGATGATTGGGCTGCTTTATCTAAATATAAGAAAGAGAATGCAGCTTTACCTGCGCCCGCGGAAGGAGAGAAGAGGGTTGTCTTTTTAGGCAGTTCTATATTTGAGTTTTGGAAAGAAAAGGATCCGAAATATTTTAGTAATCAATCTTATATTGATCGGGGAGCAAGCGGACAAATTACGCCGCAACTGCTGCTCAGGTTCAGGCAAGATGTAATTAATTTGAAACCTGCTGCGGTGATTATTTTAGCAGGCAGCAACGATATTGCTGGTAATAAAGGGCATGTAACAAATGAAGGCATTGTGGAGCACATCAAATCGATGTCGGAATTGGCAAAACTTCATCAAATTAAAGTGATTCTTTGCAAATACTTACCTATTTACGAGTACCCATGGAATAAAGGTATTAAGCCAGCCGAAAAAATTGTTGATTTAAACAATATGATCGAAGCTTATGCGAAAGAAAATAATTTTACAGTATTAGATTATTGGACACCTTTGGTTGATCAGCGGAAAGGCCAAAAAGCAGAACTTACAGTAGATGGTGTGCATCCTAATTTAGCAGGATATAAAATTATGGAAAACGTAACTGAAAAAGCAATCGACCAAGCACTAGGCCGATAGAAGTAAATAAATCATTTTAACCCACAATTAACCTTGTGGGTTATTTTTTATATCAAACTTTCAATAATATTTGAAAATACAGAAAGTTGTGTTTATCTTTATATCGTTAAAGGAAAAACAGTTGCTCGGGTGATGGAAAGAATTTCAGTCTTAAGATCAAATTAAGCGCATTGTTCCTTTAAAATTACTTGTTACTGTAAATCAAATCAAGATGAATTACAATTTAATAGGATACAGCATTTTTATCACAATGATTGTTTTTACCATTGTTATTGTTGGGAAAATCTGCTATAGAAATGGTAATATCTTCGTGGCTGCGCTTATTCCAGCTCATTTGGATTTATGCCAGCAGATCAATAAAACACTTCTTGTTTGTTACTATCTGGTTAACATTGGTTATTGTACCATGACGCTCGTAAGTTGGGATACAATTACTTCGCCATTGCACCTGATAGAGATCTTGGCCATAAAATTAGCGGTGATTATCTGCATTTTATCCGTACTGCACTACGTTAATATTTTCTTACTTACCCACATCATTCATAAATTAATTAAATAACAATCTAAAAATTTAGTCATGGAAACTACCAAAATTTTAATCGGTTATGCTATTTACCTACCTGTAGCACTATTCTTAACATTATATGTTTCAAGAACATTATTTAAAAATAGTAAGATTTATATGCTTGATATTTTTAAGGGAAGGGAAGAGATTGCTGCTGCTACCAATAAACTTTTCGAAACAGGCTTTTATTTATTGAATATTGGATTTGCCTTGCTCATTATGAAGATCACGATTTATTCTAATAGCTATCAGCATTTGGTAGAAGCGTTAGGCTCAAAAATTGGGGGTTTTGCAATTTACCTTGGCCTCATGTTATTTATTAATCTTTATCTATTTTTTAGGGGTAAAAGAAAATCAAATGAAGCTCCAAAACCTACGCCTTTCCCTCCAACATTTGTTGGTCAATAAATAAAGAAGCTGGAATAACATTCAAATGAAGTCATTTAGCAGTTGCTCCAGCTCAATTTTAAACTTAAAAAGCTTAGACAACTTTAAGGCAAATCGCCATTGTAAGTTGTCTAAGCTTAATTTTAAGGATTGCGATTAATCCTTCCCGGTTGGGTTATTAATCTATTTTCTTATATCTGATTCGTTTCGGTGCTACATCTCCCAAACGTTTCTTGCGGTTTTCTTCATAATCTGAATAATTTCCTTCGAAGAAATATACTTCAGAGTTTCCTTCAAATGCCAGGATGTGCGTACAAATCCTGTCTAAGAACCACCTATCGTGACTAATGACTACAGCACAACCACCAAAGTTTTCCAATGCTTCTTCCAGGGCACGTAAGGTATTTACGTCGATATCATTGGTAGGCTCATCGAGTAATAGCACGTTTGCACCTTTTTTCAGTGTAATGGCCAGGTGAACCCGGTTACGTTCTCCACCGGATAGAATACCTACTTTTTTCTGCTGATCGCCGCCATTAAAGTTAAATTTAGAAACATAAGCACGTCCATTTACAGCTTTAGTGCCCAATTGAATATTGTCCAATCCATCAGTAATATTTTCATAAACTGTTTTATCTGCATCTAAATCATTGTGCATCTGATCTACATAACCCAATTCTACTGTATCGCCTACGCGGAAGGTGCCATTATCTGGTTCTTCCTGGCCAGTAATTAATCTGAACAGCGTGGTTTTACCCGCACCATTCGGGCCAATAATGCCAACAATTCCAGCTGGAGGAAGGGAGAAGTTCAGGTTATCAAATAAAACTTTGTCGCCATAGGCTTTTGTTACATTAGTCGCTTCGATTACCACATTCCCCAAACGAGGGCCGGCCGGAATGAAAAGCTCTAATTTATCTTCTCTTTCTCTTCCATCTTCTGATGCTAATTTATCGTAGTTGGCTAAACGTGCTTTCGATTTTGCATGGCGGGCTTTTGGAGCCATCCGTACCCATTCCAGCTCACGCTCCAGCGTTTTTTGTCGTTTACTTTCTGTTTTTTCCTCCTGAGATAAACGTTTAGCCTTCTGCTCTAGCCAACTGCTGTAATTTCCTTTCCACGGAATTCCTTCACCACGGTCTAATTCCAGAATCCATCCGGCTACATTATCTAGGAAATACCTATCGTGGGTAACGGCAATTACAGTTCCTTCGTAGTTTTTCAGGAATTGCTCCAGCCAATCGATACTTTCGGCATCCAGGTGATTTGTAGGTTCATCTAATAACAATACATCCGGCTTTTGTAATAACAAGCGGCACATGGCTACACGACGACGTTCACCTCCGGAAAGTACTCCAATTTTAGTTTCAGGATCAGGGCAACGCAAGGCATCCATGGCTCTTTCTAATTTAGAATCGAGTTCCCAGGCACCTATGGCATCAATTTTATCCTGTAATTCACCTTGTCTGGCCATTAATTTATCCATGGCATCAGGATCGGAATAATTTTCTTCCAGTCCGAAGGCTTCATTCACCTCTTCGTATTCCTTTAACGTTGCAATTACATCGGCAACACCTTCTTCTACTACCTCGCGAACTGTTTTTTCCGGATCAAGAATTGGCTCTTGGGCTAAGTAGCCTACGGAATAACCTGGAGAGAAAACCACTTCACCCTGATAAGTTTTATCTAAACCAGCAATAATTTTTAATAGTGATGATTTACCGGAGCCGTTTAAACCAATAACACCGATTTTAGCACCGTAAAAGAAAGAAAGGTAAATATTTTTTAAAACCTGTTTTTGTGGGGGGTAAATTTTGTTTACACCCGCCATTGAAAAGATTATTTTTTCGTCAGACATATTAATTGGTTATGTATTATTTAATGTGTTTTTTTTAAAGCGGTTTTATCCCAAAATCTACAGCTAGTTTCGCAAACAAACATGCAAAAAAAAGAAAGCAGGTAGAAATTCAAAACCCGAATGCAAAGATAGAAACAACATACCGAGAACAAAGTGATTTATAAAGTATAATGAGATTTTTGGCGATTGGAAATGAAGAAACAAATAGATTGTAGATGGTCTTTTTGTTTTTTAAGTAGCGATCTGAAAATTATAATTAATCAACTTAAGAAATTTCCAAAGCCCTTGCGCTGAAGAATATTTAAAATTTTGATGATAATACCATAAAAACCCCATATTTTAACAGGATGAAGAAGTGGGTTATAAAGAATTTAAGGTGAAACATCTTCAAATTATACTGACAACTTGAACAATTAGATAAACGAAAATACAATGAAATTACTTTATATTCTATTTCTGCTGCCTTTAGGAGCATTTTGTCAACAACCAGTTACCTATTCTATAGCAGGAAAACTTGCGAACGTTAATAAAGGAGAAAAGATTTTTTTGATGAGCAATGAAAAGCTGGATTCAACAGATTTCGGTGAAAAAGGAGAATTTTATTTCAAGGGTGAGATCAAAAAAACAGTAAAATCTTATCTGTTAGTAGGTAGTTCATTACAAAAGTCTTATCAGAAAAGACGCCCCTTCTATTTGGAAAGTGGTAAGATTTCAGTTATCAGCAGAGATTCTTTAGACAACGCGACAGTTAAAGGAGGAAAAGCCAATGATGATCAGAACGAACTAACCCTGTTGCAACTACCTGTTAATCTGGAACAAAAATTATTATTTGCTGAATATCGTAAGCTCCCGGATAAAGGTAGTGTTAGTGCAGAGAAACGTGAAAAATTGGATAGTACTTTTAAACAAATTACCGCGCGAAGAAATTTGATTCTAGCCGAATTTGTGAGAAAGAATAACGATAGTCCAATCGCACTAGATATCGTGAAATCATTCGCTGGATATGATCCAGACTATGATTTGGTTTTACCTGTATTTAATCAACTTACACCAGAAATTAAAGATAGTGCAGATGGTAAAAAATATTTTGCAGAACTTAAGCAATATGAGTTACTCGGAATTGGTAAATCGGCGCCTGAATTTAGTCAGGCCGACACTGCAGGAACTATTAGAAAGTTAAGCGATTTTAGGGGGAAATATGTACTGGTAGATTTTTGGGCAAGTTGGTGCGGTCCTTGCCGGGCTGAAAATCCAAACGTGGTTGCTGCTTTCAATCAATATAAAGATAAAGGATTTACCATTATTGGCATTTCTTTAGATAGTGAAAATGGAAGAGCGGCCTGGTTAAAAGCCATTTTAGCAGATCATTTAGAGAACTGGACACAACTTTCTGATTTGAAAGGTTGGAAAAACGAAGTAGCGCTAAAATATGCAGTTCAGGGTATTCCTGCCAATTATTTGATTTCTCCTGAAGGTTTAATTATTGCGAAAGATCTAAGGGGTACCGTCTTAAATAAAACACTAAAAAAGTTATTAAATAAATAAACCTGACTGGCCAGAAATAAAAAATGGCCACAGACATCTGCTGTGGCCATTTTTCCATTTAAATTGAGACCTATTAAAAACCTAATGCTAAGGCAAAACCTCTTGCAGGATTAGGAATAGTTGCTCCAGCTGTTGCAACTCCGGTTGATAAGTTTACATTATAAACTCTTTGTACTCCACCAACGGTAAATAAGCCATAAGCCAATCCGCTTGTGCCACCAATATCAAAGCCATTACTAGCCTCAACATTTACACCTAAAACACCAATATCTGCCAATATGCCCATATTTGGATTGTCTTGTCTTACTAATCTATCGCTATTGGAATCAATATCAAATAAAACCGTAGTTGTTGCACCAGCAAAGTTATTGGTGTAGGCTGCACCAGTGATGCCTGTAGTGGTTGGGTTCAACGCGCCATCTAAAATAACACTACCATCTAATGGATTAAATCTTAAGTTCTGACCAGTATTACTTACAATTCTTATCCTATCAACAGTTGGGTTAAAATCGAAACCAAACTGTGTTCCGCTTAACAACGTAGAAAGTGGGGCCGTGCCAACTACCGCGGCTGCGCCTGATGACGTATTAAGGGTGTAAATACGACTGGTGCTTCCGAGCGCATATAGCTGACCATTTAATGGTCTAAAATCAATTCCTAAAATGATCTCTCCTGTTTGAATACCTGTAATTGCCTTAACAGCAACAGTAGGGGTTGCCACTAAAGGATTGAAAATAAGCAATTCATTATTATTGGAAACAGCATAGGCAACAGTTTCTGTAGGAATAGCTAAACCAGTGATGTTTAAAGGTAAATTTCCGATTTTAGTAGCTTTACCATTATTGGTGTCAACAGTGTATAAACTGGAGATACCACTAACTTTTAAAGCTGCCAGTGCTGCGGAACCATCAGCATTAATATCAAATCCACCCATTTCATCCACATCGAAGCCTAAGTTTCCTACTTCTACCAATTTTCCATCATTTGGTGGATCTTGCTTGTAAAGCTTGTCTGTGGCTGCATCAATATCAAATAATACTGTTGCCGTTGCACCAGCACGATTTTGAGTATAGGCTACCGAAGAAACTTTTGCATTAGTTACGCCATTAATTGCACCATCCGTAGCGGCAACTGTTCCTGTTTCCGGGTTCAAACGCAGATTTTGTCCGGTATTGGTGACTACACGAATACGATCTACTGTTGGATTAAAATCGAAACCTGCTGCTGTACCACTTAAGGCTGGTGTAAATGGAGTTGAAGAAATTGATCTTGCTACTCCGGTTTTCTGGTCGATTACGTATAATCTGCTCGAACTTCCCAAGCCATATAACTGACCTGTTGCAGGGCGGAAATCGATTCCTAAAATAGTTTCAGCAGCTTGTAAACCGCTGATAGTTACTGTAGAAGTAATCGTAGATGGATTTTTAGCATTAATCAAATGTAATTTGCTGTCGGATGTTAAGGCGTAAAAATTTACGTCTGGTCCGGGAGCAAGAATTTCCTGATCAATGTTTCGGTCTTTCTTGCAGGAAGAAAATACAATAGGGGTCATAATAGCGCAAAAGGCTACTACGATTAAATGTTTAATTTTAATCATGTTTTTGATTTTTAATAATAATAGATAAGGATTTTTTAAAATAGTAGTTAGGAGACTACTTTGGCGGTTGTTCTGGTATTCGTAAATAACAGTGTGTCAAATTGAAAATGCCTGGGAACTGGCTATCATTTGAATAGTAAAGATCAATGAATTCGAAATCATTCATTCGGCTGAGCAACAAATCTGCAGGTTTATCTTTCTCTTCAGATTGATTTTGTTTTTCAGAAGATTCTGGTTTTTCTGATGAATCGCCAGATTGACTCTTAAGAATTTCCTTGCCAGCCTTAGGCAAAGGCATCGCATAGATAAGAATCCTGCCTGTGAAAACAGTGAGCAGAATTAATACAATGAAAAACCTTTGGTAGAGTACCGGCATACGAAAGCTAACTTTTTTGGATTCAATAGCACTTACGTAAAAAAAATCGGATTAGATTTTAAGGGTTGCTTAATGCTGATGGATGAGCCAAAATGAAAGTTATCATTGTAAGACTTTGGTGTTAAACAGTTCGTATTTTCGCACTCTTTCTTACTATAGAGGGAGGAGAGTAGCGATTGCTATTATAACCCAACAAGGCCAAACCATTGTTTCTTCGATATACTTTTAGACCGGTATGTTTAATTTTTCGGGATGGTATGGTCTCAGCCAAATCACCAACTTAAACAGAAAAACGGCTTAGCCCTTATAAATACCTTTAAAAATATATGAAAAATTGCGAGTCGGCAGTTTTGTGTTTTCACTATGTTATATCGTTATTTTGTGTTCAAGCTAGCTTCCATGATATTTTGCGGTCAAAAGAAAATAATCCCCGTTTGGGCACGACGAAATAGATTTCTATAAAAAGAAAGATTTCTTTTTTAGTTTTGATATTCACATTAATGATTTCGCTGAATGAAATCACAAAACAAAAAGCTTTTAGGAAAGGTTGTTTAAAATAATAGTCTACTTCGGTATATTTTAAAGATCTGGTATAAATTTGTTTACTTATTTGTAAAAGGGTGTCACAATCCTTTGTTTTTCTGTCAAAAATTGTAAATTGCATAGGTAATAAGATACAATTTGTCAGTTTCATTCGATAGAAAAATCCTTACACTAAACCGACAAAAATTAAATGTAGTTGAAGTGCCAAATTCAAAAGCACTTTTAAAACCTTTAAAAGAGATATTACGTAGATATATATCAAGATAATCATATTTACAGCAACGATATTCTTATATAAATTTTTGGGTTGTTAAAGTTTAAAAGGCTGTTTATCTACCCACATGGCGCAATTGTTGATAAAATAAAAAAAACGGTACGAGCTCTTTTTATAATATATTTTATAGTTTAGGGACGTAGCTGTTAAGAAAGGTATTATGGAAGCAAAATTTTCACCACAGGTTAAAGATGTAATCTCTTTTAGTAGGGAGGAAGCTCTCCGTTTAGGGCATGACTACATTGGAACCGAGCATTTATTATTAGGCCTCATCCGCGAAGGCGATGGTATGGCTATCAAAATTTTAAGATCGTTAGGAGTTGATACGGGTAAATTGCGCCGCTCAATTGAAGATGCTGTTCGCGGCACTTCGAGTGTTACAGTTAATTTGGGTAATATTCCGCTAACGAAACAAGCAGAAAAAGTTTTAAAGATTACTTACTTAGAAGCTAAAATATTTAAAAGTGATTTAATTGGTACAGAGCATTTATTGTTGTCAGTTTTGAGAGACGATGATAATATTGCCTCACAAATTTTATTGCAATACGGCGTTACTTACGATGTTTTTAAACAGGAGGTAGAAGTGAATAAAAATGGTTTCAGAGATGATATTTCCAACAGTGCATCAACTGGTGGCGATGATGATTATCGTGAAGAAGAAAGCTTTAGCACCCCTAAAAAGGTTTCTGACATTAAATCAAAAACACCAGTTTTAGATAATTTTGGTCGTGATTTAACAAAAGCTGCTGAAGAAGGACGCTTAGACCCTATTGTTGGGCGTGAGAAAGAAATCGAACGGGTTTCGCAAATCCTATCACGTAGAAAGAAAAACAATCCGATTTTAATTGGAGAACCAGGTGTTGGTAAATCTGCCATTGCAGAAGGTTTAGCCTTACGTATTGTTCAACGTAAAGTTTCAAGGGTACTTTTCGGCAAGCGTGTAGTTACCTTAGATTTAGCATCTTTAGTTGCAGGCACAAAATACCGCGGACAGTTCGAAGAACGTATGAAAGCGGTAATGAATGAATTGGAGAAATCTACAGATGTAATTTTATTCATTGATGAGATTCATACCATTGTAGGCGCAGGTGGTGCATCGGGCTCTTTAGATGCCTCGAATATGTTTAAACCAGCTTTAGCCAGAGGAGAAATTCAATGTATCGGTGCTACCACTTTAGATGAGTACCGTCAGTATATTGAAAAAGATGGCGCTTTAGATCGTCGTTTCCAAAAAGTAATGGTTGAGCCGGCTACGCCAGATGAAACGGTAGAAATTTTAACGAGAATTAAAGATAAGTATGAGGAACACCATGGTGTAACTTATACAGACGAGGCTATTTTGGCCTGCGTTAGTTTAACTTCCCGCTATATTTCAGATCGTTTCCTGCCAGATAAAGCTATTGATGCTTTGGATGAAGCTGGATCTCGTGTTCACTTAACCAATATTCATGTTCCGCAGAACATTATTGATATTGAAGCCAAAATCGAAGATATCAAACTAGAGAAAAATAAAGTTGTTCGTAGCCAGAAGTATGAAGAAGCTGCAAAACTTCGTGATACAGAGAAAAATTTAATTGAAGAGTTAGATAAGGCGAAAGCGGAGTGGGAGGCAGAAACCAAAACCAAACGTTACGAAGTTTCAGAAGACAATGTTGCTGAGGTTGTGGCCATGATGACAGGTATTCCGGTTCAACGTGTTGGGCAGACGGATAGCCAGAAGCTTTTGAACATGTTCGATAAAGTGGCTGAAAAAATTATTGGCCAAGATGACGCGATAAAAAAATTAACGAAAGCAATTCAACGTACCAGAGCAGGCTTAAAAGATCCTAAAAAACCAATTGGTTCATTTATATTCTTAGGTCCAACTGGTGTTGGTAAAACAGAATTAGCAAAAGAACTGGCTCGTTTCATGTTTGATAGTGATGATTCACTGATTCAAATTGACATGAGTGAGTACATGGAGAAATTCGCAGTTTCTCGTTTAGTGGGTGCGCCTCCGGGATATGTAGGTTACGAAGAAGGTGGACAATTAACAGAAAAAGTTAGAAGGAAACCTTATGCTGTGATCCTTTTAGATGAGATTGAGAAAGCACATCCTGATGTATTCAATATCCTGTTGCAGGTTTTAGATGAAGGACAATTAACAGATAGCCTGGGTCGTAAAGTTGATTTTAGAAATACAATCATTATTATGACTTCAAACATCGGTGCCCGTCAGTTAAAAGATTTCGGTCAGGGTGTTGGTTTTTCTACTACAGCGAAAACAAACCAGGCAGAATCTCATAGTCGCGGAGTAATTGAAGGTGCATTAAAACGTGCTTTTGCTCCAGAGTTTTTAAACCGTGTTGATGATGTAGTGGTATTTAATAGCTTAGGTAAAGAAGAAATTTTCAGAATTATTGATATTGAATTGAAAGCTTTATTCGGTCGCGTTCATGGCTTAGGTTATGAAATCGAATTAACTGAAAATGCGAAAGAATATATTGCTGAGAAAGGTTTCGATAGTAACTTTGGTGCTCGCCCGTTGAAAAGAGCGATCCAAAAGTACTTAGAAGACCCAATTGCAGAAGAAATTCTGAAAGGCGAATTGTCTGAAGGTGATGTTTTGGAAATCGATTATGAAAAAGAAACTGAATTGATTTCAATAAAGCAACGAAAAGGCGAAAAAAAGAAAGAAGAGCCTAAAAAAGAAGAAGATTCTTCTAGTAAATAATTTAAACTCCCGATGCAAATCGGGAGTTTTTTTTTTGCCCGGTTAAAGCCTTTAATCTTCATATTGAGGCTAATCGCCTGGAAGTATTTTGTATAATCAATCGAAGGGTATTAAGGGTTGGATGTTGCCAACTTTGTTATCTGCAAATTTTGCGAGCCGCCGTAGTAAATGATCTTGCGTTTTCTGAGATAGATACGATAATTTGTGAGAGGTTATAAATCATGGCAGCAGTGGTAACAAAGGAGAAGTTATTAATTATTGATATTTATCAAATGGAATATCTCAAAACCATCATAAATGTGTATTCCTGAATATACAATATTAGATAATTTTTGATTTTTTAATGTTACATTTGCCGCATGAGAACCAAACTCGCTCTTCTGCTCATATCCTCGTTAAGTATTTCAACATATGTTAACGCTCAAAACAGGTCTGTTACTACTGATGGCAGTACCACTATCGAACACTTAGTTGATGCCCGCATCAATTTTAATAAGACACTTATTAAGTCACGCGAAATACAAAAGCTTAATCTTCCGGAATCAAAATATATTTTCAATCACTCGGGATCTCATACGGTAGACATTGAAGGTTTAAGTTTCAAAATTGAAAATAAAAGTATCGTAGGCATAGCGGATATTCCTTTGTCTAAGGCTGCTCTGAATATTATTAATGAGCGTTTGATGGTACTTGATAAAATGCAGTTCGCCTATAGTGAAGGTTCAAATCTGGAATATATATCATGCGAAAAAGATAGGCGTGTAGCATTTAATAATGATAGGCAGTTTTTCTCAGTTTTAAAAAGTTTAAAATCTACAATCGCTGAAATTAATGAGTTGGCGAACGGTAACGAAGGCAAAATGTCCATAGAGAATGCAGTGGTAAAATGGAAACAGCCTGCTATCGACTGGCAATTTTTTAGCCAGATTGTGGTAAAAGAAACACAGTCTCAACTGAGTAAATAATTCCTTTAAGCAGAAGAGCTGTTCCGAACCGTAAGAAAGTACTGCCTGTAATTAATTATGCTTATTAAAATAGCGCTAATTATCAAATAAAGTTACATTAATGCTTTAAGGGCGGCATAGTAACGTTCATAGTTTAACGGATCAGTATTAAGAAATAAAAATGGCTCTATTAATTCAAGTTCCATTAATAAGAATTTATCTTTAACAAAAGTTCCATCAACCCTGGCATAAAGGCAATTTTTAGCAAACAGATTAACATAAGCTGCTGCTTTAGCAATCACTTCAGCATCTGGATTTTGTGGATGAACGGAACCACCATGTGCTGGCTGAACCCTGAAATCCCCTTTTTTTGCTTTCTTAATCAGGCAGTGACTATAAACCCCATTGAAAAAGATAAATGACCACTCGCCATTTTCCACTATCTCCGGCAAGAACGGTTGAACAATAAAATCTTCATCCTTAATCAAATTACCCAATTTCTCATTTACCTCCTCTATATTCTCAGCAGTTACTTTAAATGTATTCTTAGCACCTCCGCTAACACAGGGTTTAACAATTAATTTATCAGTATGGTAAGTTTCGAAGAAATCAATGAGATTTACCTCTTCCTTTTGATTAATAAATGAGCATGGCGTGATGTCTAGTCCGGCGGCTTCAATTTCTTTAAGGTATTTTTTATCCGTATTCCACCGAACAATGTCAATTGGATTAAGTAACTGGACCTTCTTCTGCTCCAAATAGTTTAGCCATTTATGAAAGTCATCGATCAAATCAAAATAATCCCATGGTGATTTAAGAATAGCGAGTTGATAATTTCCCCAGTCTACCTGTGGATCATTCCAGATTACCATCTCAATTGGCAAACCCTTTTCTTGTAAAAATGTAAGCAACCGCTGATCTTCACTTTCAACGGTTTCACTGTCGTAAGCACCTTTGTCGTGATAAGAAACCAAAGCAATATTCATTTCTAAAACTAACTTTTATTCATCTAGTTGCCAAATAAATTTAAAATAAAGACAGCTGATCGCTCGGAACTTTGAATAAGGAATGATCTAAAATAATTTCATTTGTATTTAAGCCATTGAGCCGGGAATGCAGTTTGAAACTATCTTTTATCATTTTAGCGATGTTACCATCTCCACGCATCCGGTCTCCAAACCTGCTGTCATTTACATTTCCGCCATGGCAGCTTTGAATCATGTGCCATACTTTATCAAAACGATCAGGAAAATTTTTATGTAACCAATCTTCAAATATCTGGGCAATTGCACCATTCAGCCTAACCACAGTATATCCAGCTTTTATTGCACCGGCTTCTTTAACAGCCTTGAGAATCTGTGGAATTTCATGATCACTTAACCCAGGAATTAAAGGTGCAACCATTACACCCATAGGAATTCCTGCCTTACTCAACTGCTCTACAATCTTCAGCCTTTGTTTAGCTGTGGTTGTTCTCGGTTCCATTACCTGACGGAGATCCTCATTCAGGCTATTGATTGATACATAAACCATGCAAAGATTTAGTTTCGCCATTTCCTGTAAAATATCCTGGTCTCTTAAAATCAGAGAATTTTTAGTAATCATACCGATTGGCTGCCTGTACTCCAGTGCAATTTCAAGTAGCTGTCTGGTGAGTTTAAACTTGCGCTCAGCAGGTTGATAACAATCTGTATTTCCAGATAGCGAAATTGTTGAAGCATCCCAGTCTTTCTTCTCCAAAAACTTTTTGAAAAGTGCGGGTGCATCTTGCTTAACAATAATTTTTCGCTCAAACTCCAATCCGGCGCTATAACCCCAGTACTGGTGCGAATTTCTGGCGTAACAATACGTACAACCATGTTCACAGCCCTGGTAAGGATTAAGAGAATAGGCCATGCCAACATCCGGACTATCTACTTTATTTACAATAGTCTTCGAGTTTTCAAAAATAAATGAAGTTTTCCGATCAAGTTCTTCCCAATCATCAATGCCTTCATCATGCTCTCTTACATAAACATCCTTTGAAAATTTGTTGTGTGGATTTACCTGAGCACCCCTTCCCCGAAAGTATTGATTATTTTCATCAACTGCCATTACGCTAAATTACTAAAAAAATTAGTAATTTATGGAGGTGTGGAAAGAATGTTAGTTATTTGGAAGGGTCAGTTTTTGGTAAGGGGACATAATCCATAGGTACCATGTCGGCTACTTTCTCATAAGCCCAGTAACCCTCAAAAAGAAGAGATCGAGAATCGTAAACGCCACCATTCTCATAAAAACGCACACCTTCGCTCATCAAATTAGCTACCGAAATCTCATTCTCCGGAACATCCAGTGGTCGGAAAATCCAGAAACCCGTATTTGAATAGGCAAGCGATTCTTTCTCTTTGGTGTATTGAATTAGTAACGCATCCGTGTAGCTGATATATTTTAAGTTCTGGTTAAAATCATGAACCAGTGTATCTGTTAATACTTCAGCCCTAGAAAATTTGTCGATCGTACGAGGCATTTCTTTTTGCTTTGTCCAGAATGAAAATAAAGCGGTATCTATTTTGCCAGCCGTTTTCCTTATCCCTGTTTTTTCAGGAAGTGTTTTTAATTTTTCTAAATTGGCATTGATCAGGTATTCCGGATAGCGATTTGGATTGGGTATTTTGATCATTTTATTAATGATAAATCCTTCCTCCTTCGTTTTATTGGCATATAAAGACCTGAAGAAATGTTGCGAGGAACCGTAGTATGCAATTTCCCTGGCCGCGATATATTTTTTCTTTTTGGTTGCAGATGCTTTAAGCTCTTCAAAGAACGGATGACCTGAATAATAAATGATATGTGTACGGGAATTGAACTCGAAATGATCTAACATGTACTTTAAGCGATAGCCTAAAGCTTTATTTTCAACAACCAGAAATTCTGTTGTAGATACTGTTAGCGTACTTTTTGTGATGTCAAAATCAACATTTAAAACCTGTGGATTGAGAATCTTGCATTGTAATGCATTTGGTGTTTTTCCAATAAAAAACTCCTTAAACTGATTAATATATTTTTGTCGGTTTGGATCTGCCCGCACGGTTACCTCATCAAGCTGCGCTACATTCTCCTTCAGTACTAAATCAACCTGAACAGATTGATCGGCAATAATTACACTTTTAGAGTAGGGAAGGTAGCCTACAATCTGCACCAGTAAATCATAACTTCCAGGTTTCAAATTGGAAAGTTTAAACTTTCCATCATTATCAGCTACTGTAGCAATTTTGTAACCGCTCAAATAAATACTTGCTCCGGGTAATCCATCTTTTTTATCTCGTACTACTCCACTTATTGAAAACGTATTCTGCGCAGTAACATCGCTAAAGGTGAAGAGTAATATTAAAGCGGCCAGCAGACTTTTGATCATAACAGCGAATGTAAACAAAAGCAATAATATTGTAAATGCTAGTCTATTATTTTAACATTTTTAACTGTTATTATGGTGAAGGTGGATGATAGTCCATCGGAACGCTATCTGCAATCTTTTCCCAAGCCCAATATCCTGCAAACAGCATGCTTCTGGTATTGTAAATACCTCCGTTCTCATAAAAATAAACCGGGCTAATTTGTAAAGTAACTGAAGAAACCTGATTATCTCCCATATCCAGTGGTCTCGGTATAGATAAGCCAATACTGTTGCTGAATAATGGATTTTCCTTTTCTTTGGCGTAAGAGATAAATAATTTATCAGTGAAATTTATTTTCTTAATACTTGGATTGACGGTTTTAACCAATGTATCCTGTAAAATATTTGCCCTGCTTAAAATGGCAATTTCAGCTGGCAGATTTTTCTTCCTCAGCCAGTAAGTGAGAGAATCATCCTGACCAAAATAAAATGTTTTTTCTATATTCAGTTTCTTTTTCGTCAGGCGATTTACGTTTGCTTTAATCACACTATCAGGTGGCCTGTTTGTATTCGGTTGCATAATCAGCTTATTAATTATAAAACCTTGTTCCGTCGCGTTGCCATTGTAGAGTGATTTGAAAAAATGTTGTGGAGAACCCAGATATGCAGATAGACGTTTCTTTTCCCAATTCTTTTTCTGGCGCGAAGAGCCTTTTAAATCTTCATAGGATGGAAAGCCCTCATAATAAATGATGCGTGATTTACTATCAAACTGAAAAACATTTAATAAATACTTTATCCGGTAACCCAAAGCTTTGTTTTCTATAATTAGGAATTGATTGGTTTTAACGGTTAATAACGATTCATCTTTGTCGTAATCAACAAGCAGCACATTCGGATTGATCAGCTTGCATTGCCTTGCGTTCGGCGTTGTACCAATAAAGAAATCCTTGAACATGTTGATATAATGTTCGCGGTTTGGATCAGGTTTGATGGTTACTTCAGCTAATTGGGTAATACTTTCCTTTAAAATAAAATTGATGCTCAGCGATTTATCGGCAATTACAATATTTTTATTTAGTGCTGTGAAACCAATCAATTGAACCAGGAGATCATAATTGCCTGGCTTTAATTTTAAACTGAACTTACCATCGTTATCTGAAACTGTTGCAATCTGATAACCACTTACATAAATTCCGGCACCTGGAAGCGCTTCACCTCGTCCGTCTTTAACTGTCCCTGATAAGGTAAACTGTTGACTAAAACAAGTCAGAGAAGTAAAAAGTAGGAAAAGAAAGGCATAAATTAATTTCATATTTAAAACTAATGTTTTAGTTTTAAAATTACAAATCTATTTCCGCTTGACTTATCCTAGTAGTTCTTTTGCATTATCTATAGCAGAAATGCCCGGATTTTTACCGCTTAACATTTCTGCAATTATGCCCACTCTTTCTTCTTGTTTGAGTTTCCGGATCCCTGTTGTGGTTTTACCTTTTTCGTCGTTTTTATAAACAAAATAATGAGATTTTCCTTTTGCCGCAATTTGTGGTAAATGCGTGATGGAAATTACCTGCATGTTTTCGCCCAGATCAGAGATTACTTCTCCAACTTTCAGTGCTGTTTCTCCCGAGATTCCGGTATCAATCTCATCAAAAATAATGGTTGGGAGAGAGGTGTGTTTTGCCAGAAGTGCTTTTATCGCCAACATCAAACGAGAAAGCTCACCTCCAGAGGCAACTTTACTTACAGGGGCAGGTGTCTGACCAACATTCGCTGTAAAAAGTAAAGTAATTTCATCCAAACCATCTTTATTTAAGTCGCTCAAAGTTTTTTGTGCTAAAACTAATTTTGCATTAGGCATTCCCACTCTTTTAAGCGTAGCACTGGTTTGGTCTTCCACCACTTTAATTGCTTTTTTTCTATTACTACCTAGCTGATTGGCCTGCTTTAATAAATCTTTTTTCAGCTGGTCGATTTGCTTTTGAAGTTTTTCTATATTTTCATCAGATGACAAAAGTTGGTTAAGATTGCGCTCTAGCTGAGATTGAATGGCTAATAATTCGCTATTATTTGCAACCCGATGTTTCTGCTGAAGTGTATAAAATAAATCTAACCGTTGATTGATAATGTCCAAGCGATCTGCGCTATGTAAAGTATTCCCTTCCATAGCAGAAAGTTCATCAGATATATCTTTAATTTCAATAATTGAAGATCTTAAACGTTCATATAAAGTATTAATAGCGGGATCAAATTTTTCAATCCCTTGCAATTGTAGAGCGGCTTCTTTAAGAATTTGCAATGCTGAAGGCTCGCCTTCGTTTAACAATCCTGCAGATGTAAGTAAGGCTCTTTTAATAGTTTCAGCATGGGTAAGGCGTTCTAGTTCCTGCTCCAGTTCTTCCTGCTCGTTATCCTTTATATTGGCTTGTTCTAATTCATTATATAAGAACTGTTCATAATCTTGTTTACTTCTTGCTTCATTGGCATCATCAATAAGTTTTTTTAAACTATTGCTTTGCTGCTTTAACTTCTTAAATCCGCTGCGATAATCAAATAACAGGTTGTGGTGATTGGAAAGAGAATCGACTATTAATAATTGAAAGTCTGCGTCGTTAATTTCCTGGGTTGCATGTTGCGAATGGATGTCGATTAGCCTTTCACCGATTTGTTTCAATATAGAAAGGTTAACTGGCGTATCGTTAATGAATGACCTTGTTTTTCCGTCGATTGAGATCTCTCTGCGAAGAATGGTTTCATTGGCAAAATCCAGATCGTAAGATTCAAAAATATCACGAAGATTTTCATCAGCTAAAATAAAGTTCCCTTCTATAACACATTTTTTATCCTGGCTGAAAAAATATTTACTTTCAGCCCGCTGACCTAAAATAAGTGAAAGCGCACCAAGAATGATAGATTTCCCTGCACCAGTTTCCCCCGTGATAATATTTAAGTCGTTGTCAAATTCAATGTCAAGACTATCAATTAAAGCATAATTACGAATAGAAATTTTTTGTAGCATAACTAGAGCGAAAATACTAAAAAGTTATTTCAAGGAGGCGACTGAATACAAAAACAGCGAAGAATATTCTTCGCTGTTTTACTGTAGTTTGTTTGGTTGATTAATTATCCTCTTTGATTTTCTTTTTCAGTTCTTTTACTTCCTTATCGAAATTCTCTTTCAACTTTTTGTATTCAGCAGATTCTTTTACCTTATTTGGAGTTTGATTGTCGCGATAAAAAACATTCGGTCCGTTTGGTGTAATGAAGTCATAACGATAGCTTTTTGATAACGAATCACTATTTTTTCTTGATTTTGAAGAAATCTTATTGCCATTGATAATAATTTTTCTTTCATTAGCTGCTTCTAATTGCGCTCTAAATGCAGGGCTGTTAAACTTTTCAGCCATGTCTTCTCCCATTTTTTTCCATTTTTCCTGGGCCTCCGGTGATCCGTATTCCCTAACCACATCCTCACTAAATTTCTTCCATTTTGTTTGTGCCTCCGGTGATCCATATTCTTTGGCTGCATCTTCACCAAATTTTTTCCATTTGGCTTGCGCTTCTGGTGATCCATATTCCTTGGCTACATCTTCACCAAATTTTTTCCATTTGGCCTGTGCTTGTGGAGATCCATATTCTTTGGCTACATCTTCGCCAAATTTTTTCCATTTGGCCTGTGCTTGTGGAGATCCATATTCTTTGGCTACATCTTCACCAAATTTTTTCCATTTCGCCTGTGCCTGGGGTGAACCATATTTTTCAGCCAGATCCTTGCCCATTTTTTTCCACTTTGCTTTTGCTTCCGGCGAATTAAATTCTTTATTCATCCTGGTACGTAAGGTCGAATCGCCGAACGTAAATGTACTATCGTTATTAAATACAAATACATTTCTCAGTCCAGAAAATTCGTCTGAATAGATACTTTTTTTAAGACTATCAGGCATTTCATTTACCGAATTGTATTCCGTTTTTTTACCATTTGCATCAATTGTAACGATCTTCGTCTTGCGTTTTTTGGTAGTATCCTGAGGAGAAGTTAGCTGAGCAAATGCTGTATTAATACTCGCGATTTGAGTGGTCAAAACTTTTTTAATTTCTTTTTTCTTTTCGCTTGGGTTAATCCAGGCAATAGATAACATGCAGGCAACACCCAATGTTAGCGCTGCCATTTGCTGTTTGGCGTTTAAATAGTTTGTTTTCATATTAGTGATCCTTTTAATACGTTGATATAAATTTTGTGTTTTACCAGTCGCCGCCAGTGCGAACGCGGGGCTATTATTATCCTTAATTAGTTCGAGTTTGAGTAGGGCATGGGCATATTTTAAAGGTTTGCCAGTTGTTTTTAAAACCAGATCATCACAGGCATGTTCCCGTTCAATATGGATAAATCTTCCGGCCATCCAAACGAAAGGATTATAAAATAAAATCGTTTCAATGGCGGTTTTAATTAGGTTTAGCAAAAAATCATGTCTTCTGATGTGGGATAATTCATGAATCAAAATGGCCTCTACCTGGTCGCTATCTAACTCATTTACCAATGCAAGCGGAAATAAAACAACAGGTTTTAAATATCCAATTACTAATGGAACATTTACCACGGAGGAGAGATCAAATCTGACTTTCTTTTTGATTCCCAGCTTAGCGGTAATATTTTCAAAGATTAATCTCCAGTTTTCGGGGGTAGCGCTTAAATTTTCATTTTTTAATTTCGAAAGTTGAAGATATCCTTTCGCGATGATAGACAGTTGAAGCAGAATGCCCAGAATGTACGCGACTACAATTAAAGGGAAGTACCGTTCAGCTTTGCTGCTAAAAGTTTCGGGCAAGTTGTTAAAGTATTGACTTAACTGTATTTGTTGTGCGGTAACAGGCAATTGGTGAATGCGTTTGGTTAATACCAATTGCTCTCCCAGATTATAACAAAATACAAAAAACATTAATGCTATAGCCGAAAAAGCAAGGTTATGCCTATGTTTTGATCCGAGTTTAGGCAAAATTAGCATTACGATAAACAAAATGCCGTAAATGATGGCGCTTTGCCAAAGTGAATTTAAAATGCTCCAGCCAAATGCCTTGATAAATTGTTGTACTAAAGTTTCCATTTTTATGCGGTATTTAAATAATATTTCTTCAGAATACTTAAAACATGATTTGCAACCTTTCAGTTGCCTAAACCCTAAACCCTAAACCCTAAACCCTAAACCTACTTCAAACTATCTAGATACTTTTTAATTTCATCAATCTCATCAGCACTGGCTTTATGATTTCCGAGTGCCTGCATCACCAAACGAGCAGCTGAACCATTAAAAACACTATCAATCATTTTATTAACCAGGTGTTTTTCTGTTTTATCCTGACTTACCAGTGCTTTATAGATATGCGTTTTTTGGTTGGTATCTCTTTCTACCATTCCTTTCTCATGCAGTATTTGCATCAATTTCAGAGTAGTGGTATAACCAGAGTCTTTTTTGTTCAATGCCTCATGAACTTCCCTTACCGTTGCGTTCCCCTTTTGCCACAATACCTGAAGGATTTCCATTTCACCTTCTGTTGGTTTGATATTTTGAATAGCCATATGTTACAAGTTGTACGAATTATTTCGTAATCAAATGTACGAAGATATTCGTAATATCAAAATAATTTGAAATATTTATTTTAATAATTCGATAATAGGATACATAGAATGATGAAATATTAGAAGGCTATTTAATGACTGTTAGCACACAGGTGATCAGTGCTTTTTCCTGCAGATCTCGGAAATTTCCGCAGAATTGGATGTTCAGATTTGCGATAATCATCTCTTATGCGGGAACTCTTTGCAAAATTGTCTTTTAAATCAAATAAGTCTCACATCTTGATTTATGTCTTGAATAAATCAAAGATATGTGCATTAAATATTTGTTGGCAAAGATGTGTAACTATTTTAAAGCGCCCGTTTTCTGGATGGTAGATATACTATTTCTTTAAACCTTCGTATTTACCAATATTGGCAGGATCTATTTCTGCCAGCATATTGTACGCCTTTAAGCGCTCCTGCGTATTGAGTTTCGATAGCACATTTGTCACTTCTTCAGCTTTAGACGCAAAATATACATTTGGGAAAATTGAACCTAACTTCTGCTTGTCCATTTGTTGCAGGGCAGGTAGGGCATCGACAATTTGTTTCAAGCCCTTATCATTGTCTGTGAGTTGATCTAGGCCATTCAGATGGTAGCTATAGATGAAAGCCCTCAATTCACTAAAAACTGGGTTCAACACATTTTCATTAAACCAAAAGCGGTTTCTCAAACCATCGGCAGCTTTCCAGCCTGCGTTACCAGATGCCTGTGCCAGGTTGATTATGTTTTGTGCTTTTTTGTAATAGGTAGTTCCACCCATTCTGGCAAAACTATCCTTATCCATGCCAATGATCGTATAGGCATAATAGGATAGGAGCGCACTAATATTGGAGATGTAGTTTTGATCGGAAAAATCGATGGTTGACCCATCATTATAAGCAAAATCAAAATTTTTATCGCTCATGTTTAGTAGCGTGCTGTTGTAAGAACTGTTAAATACGGGTCGGCTGCTTTGTATCTGCGCTTCAGCAGTATAACCAGATCCACCATCCCAGGAGTTAATCGTGATAACGAAACTACAATCAATCCGTTCAGTAGGCTTATAGTTTTCGGTACTGAATTTATTATTGTTTAAAAAATCACGAATGGTTCTTTGCAATGCATCCAGTGTTGGTTTGCTAATATTAGAAACCTGAGGTGCCAATAAAGTAACCCGGGCATTCAATTCCTGGGCCTGTAATTTACCAAAGCTGATTAACAACAATATCCAGACGATCCTTTTCATTATTTTGAGATTTTTAATATAGCAATACAAATATCCTTCGCAACTTCTGCTTTCCGTT
The DNA here is from genome assembly GCF_034045265.1 of Pedobacter sp. CFBP9032. Classification (NCBI taxonomy): domain Bacteria; kingdom Pseudomonadati; phylum Bacteroidota; class Sphingobacteriia; order Sphingobacteriales; family Sphingobacteriaceae; genus Pedobacter; species Pedobacter sp. CFBP9032. The sequence goes on from NZ_JAXCWE010000007.1 coordinate 258,429, forward strand.
TTGTTTCAAAAACAGTTCGTTCTAATGCTTTGTTAAAAATAGTAATTTTATTGGTATCTGATTTAAAACCAGCACCTTTATCATTAAGCGAATTTAGTACTACTAAGTCAAGGTTTTTCTTTTGCAGCTTTCCCTTTGCATAGTTTTCCTCATCGTTCGTTTCCAAAGCGAAGCCTACTAATATCTGTTGTTCATTTTTTGTTTTTCCAAGCGTGGCCAGGATATCCACTGTTTTTTCCAATTCCAGTACCAGGTTGTCTTCTTGCTTTTTAATTTTTTGATCAGCAATAACCTTCGGACGGTAATCGGCAACTGCTGCACACATAATGGTGATGTCTGTTTCTGGAAATATGGATATACATTCATCCAGCATTTCCTGCGCACTAATTACATTGATCCGTTTGAGTGTTTGATGCTCTTTTTGAGCAGTAGGTCCTGAAATTAACGTCACTTCGGCACCGAGTGTAACCAATTCATCTGCCAAAGCAAACCCCATTTTGCCTGAAGAGTGATTTCCAATAAAACGGACAGGATCAATAGCTTCATAAGTTGGACCAGCAGTAACTAAAGCTTTTTTCCCAAATAGTGGCATTGATTGTTTAATTGAATGATGCAGAAATGAAATGATTTCTTCAGGTTCAGCCATTCTGCCCGCACCATAAAGGCCACTGGCTAACTCGCCACTTCCAGGTTCGATAATTGTATTCCCGAAACTTTCTATCTTTTTAATATTCGCCTGGGTAGTTTCATGTTTCCACATATCCAAATCCATGGCTGGTGCAACATAGACAGGGCATTTCGCAGAAAGGTAAACGGCTGTGAGTAAATTATCACAAATCCCGGTAGCTAGTTTAGCTAATGTATTTGCGCTGATAGGGGCGATTATGATTAAATCAGCCCAAAGGCCAAGCTCCACATGGTTACTCCACACACCGGTTTCTTCTTCGAAGTACTGCGTGTAAACAGGGTTTTTAGAAAGCGTAGCAAGGGTAAGCGGCGTAATGAAATTTGCGCCATCGGGAGTAAGAATAACCTTAACGTTTGCACCAGCTTTGATTAATAACCGGACCAAAATAGCCGATTTATAAGCCGCAATACTACCGCAAACGCCAAGAATTATATTTTTATTTTTAAGCATTGAGCAAAGAGTTTAAAGCATAGGGCATAGAGCGTATGCACAAAACGCTTTGCTTAAAACTCCATGCACCAGGCCACTATTACTTTTGTTCTTTAGCAGGATTTCTATGATAAATTTTATCGTTCAAAAATTCATCAATAGCAACTAAAACAGGCTTAGGCATGCGTTCGTAGTGCTTGCTGATTTCAATTTGCTCACGATTTTCAAAAATCTCTTCCAGGTTATCGTTACTTGATGCAAATTCTGCCAATTTACCATGTAACTCTTCTTTAACGTTGTTCGAAATTTGATTTGCTCTTTTAGCAATCACAACTAAAGATTCGTATAAGTTATCTGTAGTTTTATCTAAATCGTGTACGTTTCTGGTAACTGTAGTATTCGGTACAGCAGGTTTGTTAGTATTCATGTGTTACTTAATTTTTAATATCTGTAATGTCTGCGTTAGTTGGTTTGGTAGAGACTGTATCTTTAACTTTTTTAGTTTTGATCAGCATCTGTTTGTATTTTTCCTGATCAGCAGCGTATAGTGCAAGCTCTTGTTTGGTAGCCACTATTCCTGATTCTACATCAGATTTTACTTGCTTGGCATCCTTGGAAAATTTACTATCTGGATGATTTTCAGTAAATTCATTATACAATGCAAGTGCTTCATTATAACGATCTTCCTGGCGGATGACATAACTATTTTTTGCGTAAAGATATTGAGCTCTGATCATCAGAAAGTCCATTTCTTCAGCATATTTAATATCCGGATAATCGCGTTGCGCATTTCTCAACGCTATAACGGCAGCTCTATAGTTATCTACATTACTCGGACCGGTAGTTAGATACATCTTTGCATTCTCGAAAGCCTTATCTTCCAATTTGCCCCTTAAATCGGTTATGTATTTTCCTGCGGCAGCAGCCCTATCACTCGATGGGTATAAGTTGATAAATAATTGTAAAGCATCAATGGCTTTGTAAGTGTTTTCCTGATCAAGCGAGAAATTGGGCGATTCTAAATAATAGCAGTAAGCGCCCATGTATCTAGCTTCTTCAGCATTCTTACTTGCTGGGTAAGTATCGGCAAAACTTTTAAATTGATATCTCGCGGTAGTAAAGTCACTTAATCTGTATAAAGTATAAGCATAATAATAATTCAAATCTTCAGCTTCAGCACGGCCACGGTATTTCTGAGAAAGATCTTCAAAAAGCACCAATGCTTTACTATAATCTCTTTTATTATATAAACGAAGTGCTTCTTGATATTTCTTGGCAACATCATTACTGGCCTTCAATTTCTCGAAACGACTTTTACAACCCGCAAAGCCCAATGCGGCAATAAATACTAAAATAATTAAGTGTTTAACTTTAAACATTCTGCAAAGATAATTAATAATACGATAACATCAATAAAAACAATTCGACGCTAAGCTATGGAAAGGAAATCAGTAGAAATATAGAGTTAACAATTTTTAACATAAAAAGGATACTTTACATGTCTGCTATATTATTGTAAGTAAATAGAAGTTTAATCGCCCACCAAATAAATTGACTGCTGTCAAACTTACTAACGTTGCTACTCCTATTATGTATAGTATAAGGTTATAGCTTTAGTAACTAAATGTTGAACATAGTCCTAAATTTTTTTATTTGCCTGATTTATATATTTTCTTTCGAAGGTAATGAGGGTAACTGCTTGCTTTTGATCAAGCTATTAATAGGTCTTCATTAAACTCATTGTGGCTATTCGATTTTATCTTTCTGCTTCCCTAGGTGCAAATCCCTATTACAGACTCTGTCGGTTTTCAGTTAGAGGTTACGAAAGGGGATAGAGATGTTTTGTTAGCCATGAAAATCAGCCGTTCTAACCCCTGACCTAAACTAACCTCTTCTGGCAAACCACTTTCTTTTCAAAATATTTTAATTTCATCCTTAATAATTGACAGCGCTTTACCATTTACAGTCATTACTATATAGTAGCAAACGGCCAAATCAACTTCCTCACGACAAGCTATATGTTCTCTATGCCTATATGGTTGTAATCCCTAATATTTCGGCAACAGCTCCTGCACATACTCATCTTTTATATTATACATAATGATTTACAGCAGCTTACGATTTACTGCCATTACTATATAGTACCAAACCTCCAAATCAACTTCCTCATTCCAAGCCTATATGTTCTCTATGCCTATATGGTTATAATCCCAATAGTATTTCGGCAGGCCGCTCCCGCTAACACCAATCTTTTAAAAATGTTTTAACTTTTTTAAATTATTCCTGATGATTTACAGTGGTTTACAATTTACCTCTTATTTTATCCTCCCTGGCATTTGCTGGGGTATTAATTTTTGCTAACTTTGCATCCCGCTTCGGAGGAAACGGATGTGCTGAAAAGCAGTTTAATGATAGGATGAGGGAGATAAAGGCGCAGAAATTATTTCAAATAAAATCTGCAGGATTGGAAAAAATCATTACCTTTGCATCCCGCTTCGGAAGGAATGGGGCGCTGGTTGAGAGACCAGCAAATTGAAAGGCAAGAGAGAAAAATAACAATGAAAAAATAAAATTTATTTTATTTGGAAGTTGGAAAAAGATTTCTACCTTTGCACTCCCAACCGAAAGGAAGGAAAAAAAGATCAGGTGGCGGATGTCATTACGATTATAAAAACAAGATTGAAACAGACGAAAAACAAGCTAAGACGAATACGACTTAAGCGAACTGAAGTTTGAAGATATATATAGAAAAGGCGGCCGTGAGGTTCTTGCCTGATAAGTTCTTAAAAGAGATGTCAATGTAGCGAAAGCGGGTTTAATGGAGTACTGATCGAAGTACATGATTAAGTAGCTTTATTTTAAAGGTGATGTCTAACAGACAAAACAAAAGAAGACTATTTTTAACAATAGTTAAAACTG